>JAEUTG010000042.1 GCA_016788045.1 Bacteroidales bacterium | reverse complement strand
TTTTTTTGTTTCAAAGGTCTTTGTGTAAACCAACACCCAGGGACCTTTTCCAGCAGTAAACCTGCTCTTATTGTTATTATGCTCCCATAAGCGGCGAAGCGGGTCTTCAGTAACTCCTTTGTAATAAACATCTGACTTATCGGAATGTATAATGTATGTATAATACATAATGAAAAAAGCTCCCTTTTGAGGAGCTTTTTGCGGTCCGGACGGGACTCGAACCCGCGACCCCGTGCGTGACAGGCACGTATTCTAACCAACTGAACTACCGGACCAATATTTTAAAGAACTGCAAATTTCCCGATTGTTTTGGCTTGAACCCGTCTCGTCACTGGTGACGAGATGACAGGCACGTATTCTAACCAACTGAACTACCGGACCAATATTTTAAGAACGTTTTCTCAAATGAGAGTGCAAAGATAACGAGAAAAATCAATTGAACAAGTTCCTGATAAAAAAAAATAAAAATATTTCATCACTGCCCCGGTCCTGAAAACTTAATACAGATTTCACCCCCAAATCCTTGCTTTAGGCTTCTACATAAACTAACTTTGCATTGTATTAAAGATAGGCCGATTTGTTTCAGAGATTAATACAGACAGAGAATTATCATTGATTTATTCGTTAAACCCCGCAATAGCTTCCCTGTCAGTGATTTAGCAGAGAGTATCCAGGCCGCTTTTCTATCTGTTGTTGCTGTTTGCCATACCCGGCTACTAACTTACTCAGACCCGCTTGTCGCTCTATTCTTTGTTTTCAGGGAAAGAACAAGTTGTTAACTTATTTTATAAAAGATTGATAATTATGAAAATTTTACGAAAAATGCACCGCCATTACCCGGTAAAAAACCTTCTTTTCACGCTGCTGCTTTCACTGACGGTGCTGAACATCACCACCAGCGTCTGCGCGGCTGCCATTACCGCTAAGGGCCATCTCAGTTCTGAGGTCTTTTCAGAGGGGATAGCTGTCGTGGTCGGAAATGCCGTTTCCCCTGAACTCACCGGGGAACCCAAATGTACCGGACTGCCGATCGTAGTCACCAAACCGGCCACCGATATTACCTCCCATTGCGCTACCCTCAAGGGTTCGGTGCACCCTCAATCGGGCAGCACCACTTACTGGTTCGACTGGGGAAGCAGCACGGCCTATGGCAACACCACCACTCCGAAAATTGCCACCGGGGCATCGTACGTCAATGTGTTTTCGTACATCTCAGGCCTGGTGGCCGGAACCACCTACCATTTCCGCCTGGTAGCCACCAACTCCCTGGGCACCAGCTATGGCAACGATACCAGCTTTGTTGCCGGCAGCGTTACCCTTACCACCAATCCGGTAACCTCCATCACAAGCTTCAATGCTATCTCAGGGGGCAACATCACGGCCAACGGCGGGTTTGCCGTTACTGCCCGGGGTGTATGCTGGAGTACCTCACCCTCGCCGACCATCGCTGATACGTACACCTCCGATGGCAGTGGAAACGGTGCATTTACCAGCCTGATGAATCTTAACCAGGGTGAGACCTATTATGTTAGAGCCTATGCCACCAATTCCATCGGTACTTTTTATGGGAATGAATATCAATTTACGACCAATATATATTGCACCAGAACACTTCCCTATGATGAATCATTCTCAGAAGTTGTTATCCCTGAATGCTGGTCTCAGACTGACTACCAGGGCAATGGACAACTCTGGCAATTCGGCACCATCGACAACCAAACACCCGCACCCATCATGGAGGGCAATTACGCTTTCCTGAACAGCAACAATTTCGGTACGGGAGACACCCAGAATGCAGAACTTATCAGTCCTGGATTTAATCTTTTCCAAACTTATGGCGTGAGGGTTCAATTCAAGCATTTCTTTTTCAACTCAACATCATCAACAGCAACCTTATCCTACGCCACAATGATCGGAAGCGATGAGTGGACTGTTTTACAGACTTTTTCAGCAACGTCGTCTTCAAATCCGGAGATCATTGTATTCGAACTGACTGAGGAATTTTCAGATATTTATTTTAAATGGACCTATACAGGCAGCTATGGGAGTTACTGGGCGATTGATGATGTTCAGATTACTGCAATTCCGGCACCTGTATATTTTGGTATTGGCCCGGAAAACAGAGATGTTCCGGCTTATGCAGGAGAAACTTTCTTTGATGTTACATCCAATACAACCTATTCATCTTCCAGCGATCAGCCATGGTGCGTTGTAGCTCCATCAGGCTCATATGACGAGGATATTGTTGTTAATTATTCAGTGAATACTACCGGTCAGCCACGAATAGCCAACATCACCGTTACCCCGGTCGGAGCTGATCCGGTGGTGGTAACTGTAACGCAGGAAGCCCCGGTGATCAGCATCACCCCGCTGGTGAGGAATGTAAGCTATACAGCAGGAAATACTTCTTTCACCATCACCTCAAATGCCAGTTGGACTGCTTCATCCGATCAGTCGTGGTGTACGGTTACGCCAACGGGTACCGGTAACGGGGATATTGCAGTCAGCTATACCCTGAACCCGGACATTACATCCCGGACAGCAACCATTACTGTTGCCGTTCCCGGCCTGGAACCTGGCCTGCTGAGCGTGATTCAGGAAGGATCAATACCTTTTCTGGAGGTTTCTCCCTTAATCAAAAATGTTGGTACTTCCTCAGGATTCAGCATATTCGATGTAACCTCTACGGTAAACTGGAACGTTACCAGTGATCAGCCCTGGTGTACCGCTACGCCATCGGGAAGCGGAAACGGAACCATTACAGCGGTCTTTGAAGAGAACAATACCAATGCGAGCCGCACAGCCCTGTTAACTGTTTCCGGATCAGGTGTTGATCCGGTGGTGGTTACCATAAACCAGGCCTTTCAGTCAGGCAGTGATGACTTTCTGCTTTCAGCCCGTAATCTGGAACAAACCTCCCCCAATACCCTTGAATTCGATGTTTACCTGCTGAATACCAACCCTTCCCAACCCTTTGAGCTGGCCGGACTTCAGTTTGGATTATTTCTTAACTCAAGTATTTATACCGGGGGTGTATTAACTGCGTCATATAACAACACCGGTTCTGGTTTGATACCATTACAGCAGTTTTCTGCAAATACAAGTATTGTGGAATTTGCAACGGGTGTTTATGCTGATCATACACTGATCCGTCTTGCGAGCAGGATGCCTGTCGGGTACGGGAATGGATCCATTATTTCTACTGCCGATTACGGTACCTTGGTCACCCATTTTATCATTACCAGTTCTGTTCCCTTTACTGAAAATTCTACTGCCAACTTTACATTTTTATCCAATACGGTGACAGTCCCGCTATATGCCACCAGGGTAAGTGCTTATGTTAACGGAACAAACACCCAACTCCCGGTTATTCCGGGTGTTAATGCCATTATACCTGAAAACCCGGTGCTGAACGGCCCGCCCGAACTCGAAGTGGTTCCTGGCAGTCAGACCGTGGAGCCGGAAGCCGGTAACGTGGGTTTTGCCATCAATGCCAATACCGCCTGGGAAGCCAGCACCGATCAGTCATGGGTTACCATCACGCCATCAGGCTTCGGCAACGGGACCATTCTGGCTACTTACGACCCCAACATTACAGAACCACGCTCAGCCGTCATCACCATTTCTTCACCCGGGCTGGAAGACACCCAGGTTACCCTGAGCCAGGAAGCCATGCCTGTGCGGACGCTCAGCCTGAGCCTGCTGATTGAAGGATTGTACAACGGAAACGGAACGCTCAGACAGGTGAACGATGCCGAAGGGCCCCGTTTCGATGGCGGGGTTTCTGACCTGATCAGCATCGAACTTCACAACAGCAGCGACTTTGGCCATATTGAATACGTGGCAGACAACATTGAACTGGGCACCAATGGAGTGGCTACCGTTAACATACCCCAGACCTTCACCGGCAGCTATTACGTAACCATCCGACACCGCAATTCGGTGGAAACCACCTCGGTCACTCCTGTTTCATTTGCTGCTGAATATGTAAGCTATGCCTTCAACCAGCCCGAAAAGGCCTTTGGCGGAAACCTGGCACTGATCGACGGACATTATGCAATCCGCAGTGGCGACATCAATCAGGACGGAACCGTTGATACGGCAGATATGACCCTTGTTGACAACAGTTCAGCGGACTATGATTCGGGCTATATTGCACCCGATGTAAACGGTGATGGCGTTGCCGATACCGCAGATATGACCCTTGTTGACAACAACAGCGCAGCCTATGTCACTGCCATAACGCCCTGATTTGCGCTGTCAACAGAACACCAGAAAGATATCTTTGAACGAAAAACACCAGACAAACGGATTTGTCTGGTGTTTTTTTCAGACCTTAACAAGCCTGATTAAATCCTGGAATAAAGTGCTTCAATAAGACAGTAAAAGCGCCTTACTTCCCGTCCACAATAATTGAAGCTGGCTTTTTGGCATCCATAAAAATCAGCTTGGCATTGGGAGAAGTGGCAATGGCCTTGATCATTTCGTATTGCAACTGCTTATCGCTCAATCCGGTGCTCAGAATGCGCTGATAATCGGCAATCCCCTGAGCTTCAACCCGTTTGCGTTCGGCTTCCTGTTTTTCTTTCTGCAACACAAAGGTCATTTTCTGGGCTTCCTGTTCGGCATTGATCTTCGATTCAATGGTTGCCTTTACCGATTCGGGCAGGGTGATGTTGCGCACCAGCAGTTGCTCAAGAATCAGTCCGCGTTTCATAAAATCGCTCTCAATCGACTTAAAGATCCGGTCCTGAAACTCGTCACGCTTTGTGGAATATAAAGCCACCGCTTCATAATATACGGCGTTGTCGCGGATTTTGGTCCGGCACAGTGGCCTTACGATGGTGTTTTTGTAATCTGTTCCCAACTCCCGGAGTATGCGCGGGGTTTCTATCGGTATCACCTTATACAGAACCGTAAGGTCGATGATCACTTCCAGTCCGTCGGCAGAAAGCACACGAATGGCATCGTCGCTGGCCCGGTCGCCCTCATCGTTAACGCCCGACATGGTGTAATTCTGGGTACGGATGTCGAAGGGAACTACCTCCACCAGCGGGTTGATGATGTTGAGGCCGCTCTCCAGGATGTTGTTGTTGACTTTCCCGAAGAGCTTCTGGACGCCAACCTGCCCGGGTTCGATCTGGTAAACGGAGGAGAGTATTGCGCCCACAACGATCAGTACAATACCGGCTATCCTGATAAAGCCGCTGTAGCGCTGAACCGGAGAAACGATTTTTCCGATCACCACACCGGCGACCAGAATCAGAATTCCAAAAATAATTGCTGCCATAAAGTTGAATTTAACGGTGAAAAGTTATCAGAGGTCATGAAGTAAAGTTACGGAAGGAAGCGGGATAACAATGATTGAATTGACAATATTTTTATGGAACAATGCCCGTTTAAAATTGTTGATACGCTCAAATCAATTATTATGGCTGATTTTAAAGACGGAATCATCCGTTTCCGTGAAAACGATTTTGAGGCCAACCGGGAACATTTCGAGAACCTTGGCCGGCAGCAGAACCCGCATACCCTGTTTATCGGCTGTTCCGATTCAAGGGTAGTTCCTTCGCTGATCACCCAGACGATGCCCGGGGAGCTGTTCATAATCCGCAACATTGCCAATCTGGTACCCAAATACCGCGAGTCCGGTGAATACCTGGCCACAACCTCAGCCATTGAATACGCCGTGCAGGTGCTGAAGGTGAAAAACATCATTGTCTGCGGACACTCCAACTGCGGAGGCTGTGCCGCTCTTTACCACCCTGAAGAAAAACTGACAGGTATTCCGCACACCCGGCGATGGTTGCAACTGGCAGAACCGGTTAAGGAGAAAGTTCTGAAGCTTGTGAACCCCACCGATTATGCCGCCCGCGAATGGCTTACCGAACAAATGAATGTGGTGGAACAGCTAAGCCACCTGATGACCTACCCCTATATCTGCAATGCCGTAAAATCCGGTGAAATGAAACTCATTGGCTGGCATTATATGATCCATACCGGGCAGATTTACGAATACCACCAAAAAACCGGCGAATTTGAGCCTATTGAATAATACCGCTCCGGTTGATTGTTTCTGTCAATCAGTCAATATTTTCAAAGTGGACTACAAGTAATACCATCAAAGCAAAAAACAAACAATCAAAACAAGGTATCATGCCCAGACTGATCAGCGCACCATCTGTCATTAAAGCAGCAGGGAACAAGGAAAAACGGATCGAAGAGTACTTCGGCCAGGTAAACAGCGGCGACACGCAGGTAAGTATTGCCCGTATGGTGAGCGAAGCAGGCTGGGAAGAACCCGGCCAGCGGCCTGAGTTTGCCGAATACACGGTGGTGCTGAAAGGCCGTATTCTGATAACTTCCGAAGAGGGTGTAATGGAGGTCAGCGCCGGACAAGCGGTATTCACTTCTCCCGGTGAATGGATCAGGTACAGCACCCCTTTTGAGGGCGGAGCCGAATACATTGCGGTTTGCCTGCCTGCCTTCTCACCTTCAACCGTTCACCGTGATGAGTAAATAACGGGGTTGACTCAGAACTCACACCTTCGTTGCCGATAAAACGGACCTGGTTTTGTCTGGTTGGCAAACATTCCCTTACTTTGCCCGAAAAAAGATGAGGGCATTTTACAGAAATATCACCAGCCTTTTCCTGTTACTGATCTCTATCCTGCCGGCAAAAGCACAGGAAAACAAATCATTGTACAAACTTTCCGTAACGGGATTTGTCAGGGCTGATGCCATCTTCGACAGCCGGCAGGTTGTTGAAGCCCGCGAAGGTTTTTTACTTTTCTATCCTAAAAAACCGTTGTTCGACCCCAATGGTGAAGATGTGAATGCTCAACCGACGTTCAATCAATATGCGATGACAACGCGCCTTACCGCAAAGGCAACGGGACCGGATGTACTTGGTGCGGGCATTCAGGCAGTGATTGAAGGTGATTTCACCGGGGCATCCAATGCGGAGAACAACAGTTTCAGGTTGCGCCACGCCTACATCTCCATGCAATGGAAAAAAACCCGCATGATTGCCGGTCAGTACTGGCACCCGCTCGATCTGCCGGAAATGATCCCGAATGTGCTTTCCCTCAATACCGGAGCGCCTTTTCACTCATTCAGCCGTCAGCCTCAGGTTCGTATAGATTACAAAACCGGCAACCTGAATCTCGTTGCAGTGGCCGCATCGCAGCGCGATTATGTAAACAACGGGCCCACCGGCAGTTCTTCCGTTTACATGCGTAACAGTGTACTGCCCAACCTCCATGCTCAGCTTCACTTTAAAAAGGATGGACTTTTTGCAGGTGCCGGGTTTGATTACAAAATACTCACGCCCCGGCTGGTCACCGACAGCCTTTATGCCGCAGATGAAAGTCTGAACTGCCTTTCCTATACCGGTTTTATCGCCTACACTGCCGGAAAAATCTCACTGAAAGCGCAATACACCCGCGGGCAGGCGCTCAACGATCACCTGATGATGGGCGGTTTCGGTGTTTCAGAAATTGATCCGCAAACAGCCCGCCGTGGGTATACACCGCTAACCTACGATGCAGGTTGGTTGAATGCTGCATACAATTCCGGAAAATGGCAACCCTCTCTCTTTCTGGGTTATACAAAAAATCTCGGAGCACTGAAAGCCATCACCGGCCCCGTATATGCCCGCGATGCCGACATTGATTATGTTTACAGGATAGCTCCGATGGTTACCTTTGTAACCGGAAAATTTAGCTTTGTAGCTGAAGTTGAGTACACCGTCGCAGCTTATGGCAATAACGACAGCATGATGCGGGTTACAGAATCAGAAGAAACCGGAAACATCCGTATCGGGTTGGGTGCGGTATATAGTTTCTGAGAAGATCGGGGTTACTGCGGTCGGAAGTCGGAAGACTGAAGGAAGTTATAGTAATTAGTATGAAGTAATTAGGATGTAGTTGCTTCTGTTTGGGCTTGATGCTTGCTGCAGGATTTGTTTTCAAAAACGGGATTCCAGGATGTGAGCAGTGAGTTGTGAGTTGTGAGCGCCTTCTGATGAGGATTTTTTTTCATATCCGGATTCGGTTTCATCGGCTTTCTCAGATTTGAATAGTGGGTCTCTCCTTGTCCCCCCTTCTCCTGGTCCCCTTATCTGTTGTTATTTGATGAAATTCTTCCACAGAGGCCGTCTGTCTTCCCTTTTCAATCAAATCCGCGCTGCCGTTTTGCTTCAAATACGAGTACAGCAGTAGATACCGACACATTCAGCGAATCGATGCTGCCCAGCATGGGAATGATGACCCTTTCGTCGCAGAAATCTATCCATGACTGCGTAAGTCCATCGGCTTCGGTGCCCATCACAAAAGCAGTCGGACCGGTATAGTTATTCAGATGATAACGGGAAGAAGCCTTCAGTTCCGCGGCATAACTCCTGATGCCGTTTTCACGCAGCCACTGCTGCGCATCTTCCGAAGAGCAGGCCACCACCTGCCGTGAAAAAACACAGCCAATTCCTGACCTGATCACATTCGGGTTGTAAATGTCGGTCAGCGGATCGCAGACAATCACGGCGTCAACATCGGCAGCATCAGCCGTTCTGAGGATGGCCCCGAGGTTGCCGGGTTTTTCAACTGCTTCAAGAACAATTACAAGAGGATTGTTCCGGAGCTTTACTCCGGAAAGCCCCAGCCAGCGTGCTTCGAGCAGGGCTATACAGCCATCCGAGCCTTCGCGGTAAGCCAGTTTCTCAAAAACGCCCTTCCCGATGAACGTAACAGTGCCTTCAGCAGCCAGCGGCAGGTAATCCCCCTCACGGGCAACATCAGGGCAAACATACAGGTGCCTGAGCTGAAATCCGTTGGTGAGGGCTACCGATGTTTCGCGCAGGCCTTCCACAACCACAAGATTCTGTTTGCGGCGTTCACGCGATTTCTGCATCAGCACCATCAGGTTTCTGACGCGGGGATTGTTCACACTTGTAATCAGTTCTGACATATCGTGGGCATTCTGGTGCTGCCGGCTGTAAAATTAGAGAATTTTTGCATCTTTGTACTGCTCTCCGGATAATCAAACCGGAACACAGACCTTAATTACCCGGCATGATCAAGCTGTACACCCCCCTTCACTGGAAAGATTATGAACTGATTGATTCAGGCAACTTCGAGAAACTCGAACGATTCGGCAATCAGGTACTTACACGGCCTGAGCCACAGGCTGTCTGGGATAAATCACTTCCGGAAAGCGAATGGCAGAAACAATCGCAGGCTGTTTTCCGCAAAGAAAAAAACGATCCCGAAAAAGGCCGCTGGATTTTGGGCAAACAGTGCAAAGAGCAGTGGCAGATCGGATATCAATATAAAACCATGAACATCCGCATGCGGCTGGGACTGACTAGTTTCAGGCACATCGGTGTATTTCCCGAACAGGGCGATAACTGGGACTTTATTTACGACCGGGTAAAGCAGATGAAAAGCCCGAAACCGAAGGTCCTCAACCTGTTTGCCTACACCGGAGGGGCTTCGCTGGCTGCCTGTGCGGCCGGAGCAGAAGTGGTGCATGTGGATTCGGTAAAACCCGTGATCACCTGGGCCCGCGAAAACATGGAACTGAGCCGGCTCGACGGTATCCGCTGGATCGTGGAGGATGCCCTGAAGTTCGTGAAGCGGGAAGCAAGACGGGGCAGCAGGTATAACGGCATCATCCTCGATCCTCCGGCTTACGGAAGGGGGGCTGATGGAGAAAAATGGGTGCTAGAGGAAAACATCAGCGAAATGATCCGCACCTGCAGCAGCCTGCTGGACCCCGGGGAAAATTTCCTGATCATGAGCCTCTACTCCATGGGTTTCTCCTCGCTGATCGGTGAAAACCTTATCAGGGCAGCATTCGGGGCCAGGGAAACACTCGAATCTGGCGAACTCTACCTGAACGATGCATTCGGAAAGAAACTCCCCCTGGGAACTATTGTAAGATTCTGATAATCAACTTTCCTGTTGATACCTCTTCTGGGTTCAAAAGGTGGTAAATGTAAATCCCCGGATTCAGAAAGCCAAGGTCGAAGGTAGTGGCACCATCATTTACCGGAGCTGAATAGCAAAGATGTCCCAAAGCATCATAAATTTCGAGATTCCCCTTATAACCTTTCGGCACACTGACGAATATCCTGCCTGAGGTTGGATTTGGGTAAACGGTGGCAGTTTTTGCAGGCAGATCCGGTATCCCAACCGGCGATATCCTGCCCATACTGTCTGTTTTTACAAAATAGGGATACCCTTCAGGCCACGAATTCAGTGCGGCAAAACCTCCAAGAAGTATTCCCTTATCACGACAAACAAGGGGGGTATATAACCAAATACTCCCGGCATAGCCTATCGCCGAACTCCATAAACTGTCGCCCTCAAGGGTCATACATTGCAGTACAGCCTGCTGAACCATAGGCCCACGCGAAATGTAGCCTGAAGTTACTACTTTGCCATCCCCGGTAAGGGAAATTCTGTACATCGTTGACTCGCGGCTGAGTATTTTATCCATCAGGATGGTGCCATCGGCTTTGTGCCGGATCAGGGAGGCAGTGATGTCATTCACAGGATAACGACCTCCGATACTGATCATTTCATCGCCGATCAGTTTGGTATCTGCAATGGTGTAATTACCACCCGGGGGGTTGAAAACTGCAGATGAAACTGAGTCCCCATCAGGACTATAAACTGTTATAGTGCTTTTATCCGGCGAATACCATGTGTTGTTGATCCATGACGAAATCAGTACAACAGCATTGTCAGGCATTTCATGTATGGAAGAGAAAGCAAGATATCCCCACGGATTACAATAAATATCTGCTGATCTCCAGAGCGTTGTACCTTCAGTATTCAGTTTTCTGATACAGTAAGCTGTTGAGTCTTTTCCCACGCACAGTATTGAATTATCCCGGGAAATAGTCATCTTACGGATGATAAAGTTTTGCTCCGGTTTCTTTTGCCATAAAAGGTTCCATTGCGGGTCGAATTTGAATAAACATGGCAAATCATGCATATCTTCTAAAGCGAAATAGGTATTCCCTGATTGATCTCTTACCGATGAGGTTATCCATGGATAGTTACTCCCCAGTTCTAACAACTCCAGTTGTTTCATCCAGAGGGTATCTCCGTTAAATCCGGCTTTCAGAATAAACAGGTAATTCATGGGGCCAACCCCACCAACCCCGGCCAGGATATAGCCATCCTCTTCTTCAAAAACCTCGTTGCCTTCTCCGTAATACCAATAGCGGTAAAGCCTCTCAAAGGAAGTCTGAGCCTGTGTATTACTCAGGAACGCGAAAAATATCAGTACAGAAGTAAAAATAATTTTCATATTATATAATTTTCAGTGATTTACAAAATAAACTATACAATGAGTGTAGCCGGGTTTATCTATTTATTATTTTCTTCAGACTGATTCTCTGATCATGCAACACCTTAACAGTCAGCAATCCGGGCCTGATGTCCTGAAGTGAGAGGGTCACTTTCATTTCACCCTTAAAACTAAACCGACCTGCAAGCCTGCCGGTGGCGTCGAACAGTTCAACCATCCTGATTCCCGCAGCTGCTTCAATACAAAGCCGGTCATCTGCCGGATTGGGGTAACAACTCACGGGCGTCAGGCCTGGTCCAGAGCCTGCACCAAGCACATTTACAAACCCGTCGCGGTCTGTTTTCATCAGAAACCCCTTCGTATTGTTGTTGTAATAAGTACTACCGGCTGCAACAATACCACCATCAGACGCCAGACAAACCCCGGCAACCTCATGAATTACATTTTCCCCATAACCTCTGTAAAAAAGAATATCCCCGTCAAAGGTGATTCCCATGGAAAGTGCCTGCTTGGGAGCATTCACCGAGAATTGTACTCCGCCCGAAATCAGTACTTTATCATTGCTTACACCGGCAATCATCAGCCTGGAAAAAATCAGGTCTTCCAATACCGGTTTTTGCCAAACGACGGCACCGTTGGCGACATTGACATTTGCTAGGAAACTCTGGTTCTCATGCAATTCGCCGGAATAAATTCCCGATACCAGTACTTCTGCATTGTTCAGGCGATATACAGAAAGCACCTTTTGACGTGACCCAAATGAAGGGAGTGTAAATTCATGCAGGGAGTCACCATCAGCATTGAATAACTGAAAACGTGTAAGATAATCGTAGTAAAGCGGTTGGCTGGTTTGTGACACAACCAGTATCGTGTCGTCAGACATTTCAAAGTGGGTAAGGCCGGTCATTTCATCATCCAGGTCGATGTGGCTGATCTGCCTGGTCCAGAGGACATATCCTTCAAGATCGGTCTTGCTGAGTATAATCCCGTTCGCCACCTGCGAAAGAAGCAAAAAATGGTTATCGTTCGTACATGTGATGTGATCGGGTGATTTACCTGGCAGCGGCCGTTGCCACAGGGAATCTCCTGCGGGAGAAAGCTTCAGCATAACAGACTCAGAATCATTTCGATAGCGACAGAGGTATAGGTTACCATCTCTGTCAGCAACCCCACAGCTTATGCCAAGTGTGTAACGCCCTGCCTTCCATGTCCATTGCGTTTCTCCGGTTATGGAAGTTTTCCTGACCATGGTAGAACCGGTTGTATCTAAAAAAATTCCGAAAGTTATCAGACCGTCGTTTGAAAGAAATACCCCGTTATATCTGGATATATTGAAATCAGTGGTGGTTTGCAAGAATGAGTCCTGCGCTATTCCTGTGAAAGCAAACGCCAATAAAACCGGTATAAGTACGATCCTGGTCATAATACAATAGCTGAATTTTCTGATTAATGAATACTATTTAACAAATGTAAATAAATACTATTTCACAAATACTAATCAGCAATAAATTAATATTGCAGGTTGCCAATATTCCCCCTTCCCTGAACCTGAAACACTACAAAGCCTTTACTTTGGCTGAAAAGAACTACTGAGGCGACTTCAGCAAACTGCCATCTGAACTTTCAAAGCTTGAGTTAAGGGTTTCCCGAAATGCAGGCTGATTTAACCATGAATAAAGTATCAGATGCGAAGCGACTTACCGCCTAAACACGACTTGCTGACTTGCTGAACTCAACCCGCTTCAGGATTTTACTGCAACGCTGCTTAATTTCTTTAAAATGGCGTAAACCACCGGGCAAATCTCCGCATTCTTCAGCGTTAGTTTCAACAGTTGGTAAAACCTGGCCCGGTCGGTGTGGGGATATTCACGGCAGGCTTTGGGGCGGTGGCTGTAGATACTGCAATAATTTTCATTGTCAATAAACGGACAGGGGGCAGCAGGGAACACGAAATCACCCTCAGCATCCATGGTCAGAAACCTGTCAACTACTTCCGAAGGCTTGATTCTGAGTTTCTTAGCCATCTGATCCACATCGCTGTAGCGAATGGCCGGGCTGATACTGCGGCAACAGTTGGCACAGTTGAGGCAGTCGTAAACTTCGAAAGCCTGCTGGTGCAAGGCATGAACCAGGTCATCCAGTTCACGCGGATTCACTTTGGCCAGGGCAGTGACCGTCTTCTGCAATATTGATTTATTCGCTGCAAACAGCTCTTTCAGCCGGCCGGGACCGGGAATGTCCCCGGCTCCGAGGGTTGTTTTAATTAAAACCACGCTGCTGTTTGATTTCATTGTAGGCAGCATTCAGCTGCTGAAACTTCTCCTTGGCAGCGTGCTGTACCTCTTCACCGAGGTGGGCAACCTTATCGGGATGGTATTTGAGCGCCATTTTCCGGTAAGCTTTCTTCACCTCCTCATCGGTGGCTTCGGGGGTAATCTCAAGAATACGGTAGGCACTGCCGGTATCCCTGATAAACATGGCTTTTATCGATTCCAGGTCACTTTGCCGGATTCCCATGTGCAGGCACATGCGGTGCAAAACCTCCGCTTCGGCGGCATGGGGTTCCCCATCGGAAGAGGCAACGCCAAACAGGAAATGCACCAGTTGCAAACGGGAGGGGTACTCCATGTTCTCCTGAATCTGTTCACAAATTTCGTCAACATTCAGGTTCTGCCTGAGGATTTCCCGTAACAGCAGCAGCAGGCGCTCAGCTTCGGTTTCACCGAACTGGCGAAGCAGAAAGGCTTTGACATACGATAACTCCGATTTCAGGATCTTGCCATCGGCTTTCATAACCGCGGCAATCATTACCAGCAGGCTCACCTTGAAATCGCCCTCCTGGGTAGGCGTAAACCCCTTGTGTTCATACTCTCCGCTCTGCATACTGTCGAACATCGAGCCGAAGACAAAGCCGAGTATTCCCCCGATCGGGCCACCCAGTGCCCAGCCAAGGCCCCCTCCTATCCATTTGCCGAATTTTGGAAAATCCATAGTATCTCTTGTTGTAGTGCCTGTAAAATTAACCGGCAGCTTCCGTAAAATACGGAAAACTGCCGGTGCAAAATTAACAAAAAGTCAGGGGTGCTTAAGCAATATTTTCGCTCAGCGGCAAACCATATTCTTCTTCCATACGGATGTCCAGTTTCTCGAGTTCATCGAGTACCGGGTTGTAGATTTCAGGAATAACCGGTCTGAATACACCCTTTACACCGATTTCACCCTTGAGGATCATCTCAACACCAATGGCAGCAGGAAGTGCAACGGTACGGGCGACCGAAGTATCCGTAGCCGGGGTGCCGAAATCGAGCATGCGCGAACGGATCACCTCTTTACTTCCATCAGGATAAGAAGCCAGGAAAGTATGCTGCATCACAACCATGTCACGCTCATTCATGCCGAGCTCCATTTTACTGATCATCAGGTCGCTGGTTACTTCAAACGGTGAATCAATCCCACGGTCCATAGCCTTGTCTTCGAAAAGTCCCAGCCATTCGATGGCTGAAATGGCCAGCGCATCCACATCAAGCTTCAGGTAAGCAGCAACTTTTGACTTAATGGCTGTAGCATCGGCAGCACCGATCTGGTGAGCCATAAACTGAGCATAGGTCATGCCTGTCATGTCGAACTTATCATAAGAAATCAGTCTGAGCTGTTTCATGGCATCAATGCTTTCGCACCAGCCTTTAAAACGGAAGGTTCCGCGCATCATGGTTTTGGTTTCGGGAATACCGTAGATGTCGATGTAAGAAATGGAATCACGGTTGGGATAAACCTCAAGCATGCCAACCTTATCGAAATCAACTTTTAACGGATTCTTGAACAGATTCTCAGTCGGCACTTCCACAACTTTGCCATAGCGAAGGTACTTACCATCGTTATTGCCGGCCATTACCACGCCTTTCGGGCTCCATGAAAATTTGTATTTGAACGGATTGTTGGCCACTTCGGGAGCTGGCAAAGCACCACAGATGGAATAAAACTCTTCGATTTTACCGTTGCGGTTGTGAACATTGTCGATGATGCGCATGGCCGACATGTGGTCAATGCCCGGATCAAGACCCAGCTCGTTCAGAATGATGATTCCGGCTTCTTTTGCCTGGGCATCCAGGGCCTGCATCTCAGGTTTTACATAAGAGGTGGTAACCATGTTCTTCTTATGCTTCAGGCAGTATTTTGCCACCAGCAGGTGGTGTGCATAGGGAAGCAGGCTGACCGACAGATCGTGTGAAGCAACCATCTGATCCAGGCCGGCCTCATCTTCTACAGTCCAGGCAACTGCAGTACCGTTCGGGTGACCCGAAATCATGGCTTCGGCTTTGGATTTGGTACGGGTGGCTAACGTTACATGAATTCCTTTGTTTAGCAGGTGGGTAACAATTGGCTTTACCACAAGGCCGGCACCCAGAATCAGAACTTTTTTCATTTTCGAAATCAGTTAAAGGTTGTTTGGAGTATTTGTATTGTTGATTCATTTTCCGGACAAACGCCGGATAAAAGATTATTTCACATATTCGGTAAGGTACTCATAGTCGGCAGTGAGCTTGCCGCGATGCAGTATCAGTGCTTTCTTGATGGCCCTCGGAAGGTCAAGGTCCTCAAAGGCTTCGTTGAAGTCACAATCCGCAATGGGTTTGATAAAATTAACCAGTGCATCAGCAAAGCCATTGCTTGAGTCTCGTGGCAGCTCGCTGGGAAGAATGTCAACCGCCATCACCAGCATACCATGCCCCCTGAATCCCATCACGGGTTTATCGGTTACCGGATCATAAACGAATACAGGGTCTTCGATTTCTGTACCATGGTGAGTAATCTCAATACTTCCGTCAGGATCGCAGGTAACATCACCGATCACGGTAAGCTTTGGCCTCCCAGTTTCGAATGCCCTTTTCAGGTAGCTTTTGGTTACAATCCTCGGATAGCGCGCATCCCAGTACATACAGTTCATCAATACCGTGAGGTGGGGAATGTACTGTTCAAAAATTGAGTGATAGTCAGCAGGGTTAGCGTAATAATCGTGCAGATCGAAAGCCCTGCCATCGTTGTGTGCGGAAAGGTCCTCTTCCTTGAATACAATCTTGTAGAGCAGATTTCCCGGAAGCATGCTGCGCTGACTGAGGGCAAGCAGTTTGTCGGGAGATATTTCTTTCACCGGCAACAAGCCGCAGATCTCCTGCGCCCCCTGCGAAACATTGCCATAACCGGTAAAACCGATGGTAACCGGACCGAGTTCAGCCGGAAGCCCGTTTTCTGCAATCTCTTGCCCAACTTCCGAAATCACCTTGCGTGCTTCAGCCAGCGAGGCATAATGATGTGCCTGGGCAATCTTCAGAAATGGGGTTTCATAGCCATACTCCTTAAATCGCCGGCCCAGCGACCACAATGAATTGATCATTCCGGCCAGACCGGCATAACGACCGAAAAAGATGAGCCGCCGGCCCTGCTCATCAACAATTTTTTCATAATCAATCAGGTTACAGCCCAGCTCCATCATTTTGCGGAGCATCGGCATGTTGTATGACTGCCCTTTAATCACATGAGAAAAGAAAACATAGGTTTTATCCTGCTCAAAAAAACTCTCCGGCATTTCCTTTACACCGAGAATCAGGGAACAGTCTTTCAGGTTATCGGCAATGCGTGCCCCGGCTTTCAGGTACTCCTGGTCGGTAAATACCCGTTTGGCTGAAGTCTGAACGATAATATCAAGCATCTTGTTTTTAATCAACCGTTCCACATGTTTCGGAGTCAGGGGAGCCCTGCGTTCCATTACATATTTGTCTTCGTGCCGTATCCCGATAAACCTGCTCATTTATAGTCCGTTTTTGAATTGGTTGAATTGCTGAGTCGGCGGCAAACTTATAAAAATTAGTCCATTCAATTTCACAATAATCGGTATTATTTTTTTATGAAATAAAGGGGAAACCTATGGCAGTCTTCCACAGTCAGGACGGAAATTCAAGGAAATTTTTATACGTTTGCATTTCAGGAATATCACAGATCAATCCGCATGTCATTGAAAAGGCCAATCGTACGTAAACTATTCAGAATCATACGGTTTATTGTCTTTTTCTTCTTTATTTCCACCATTTTCGTTACCATCTTATATCGTTTCATCCCCCCACCACTTACCCCTCTGATGGTGATCCGTGCCGGCAATCACCTGTTTGAAGGTAAAGAAATGAAGCTTGCCAAAGACTGGGTCAGCCTGAAAAAGATTTCACCCAACATGGTGCAGGCGGTGGTTGCATCCGAGGACAACAACTACCTGAAGCATTTCGGCATTGATTTCGATGCCGTAAAGAAAGCCCGGGAGATGAACAAACGAAGCAAGGTGCTACGGGGTGCCAGCACCATTTCGCAGCAAACCGCAAAGAATGTGTTTCTCTGGCCCGACCGCTCATGGCTTCGCAAAGGACTCGAGGTCTATTTTACCGGATTGATCGAGATCTTCTGGGGCAAACGCAGAATCATGGAGGTTTACCTGAATGTGATTGAAATGGGTGATGGTATTTATGGAGTGGAAATGGCTTCGCAACTCTATTTCAGTAAGCCCGCCAGCGATCTCAGCAAAGCGGAAGCTGCCCTCATTGCCGCTGTGCTGCCCAATCCCCGCCGCTGGAGTCCTGCTGCACCCACCGCCTATATCCAGCGCAAACAACAGCGCATCATCCGGGCCATGAACCGTATCGAAAAGGTGGAATTCTGAGTCCTGATCCGGGATTCGTCTGTTAAGAATGAATATAAATAGTCTTACGGTTAAAACCGCGTATTCTGCTGGCATTATATTTGAATTCACAAAAACCAGGTTACAAATGTGCTTTCCCGCGATTATAGTTTGTTTCGATCGCAGCCTGTCATGCTGAAGTGATGAAACCTGATTTTATTTAGACAGAACAACCAATTAACACACCTTTTAACACTGCAGAAATATGAAGAAAAATTTATCCCTTTTATTGCTTCTGATGACGATGATGCAGCTGAGCAGTTTTGCACAGCTGAAAACCAACCTTGTCTTCTTCTCTGAACAAGGTGAACGTTTTACCGTTATCCTGAATGGCATCAGACAAAATGCAGCACCCGAAACCAATGTGAAAGTTACCGACCTGATTGCACCAAACTACAAGGTAAAGATCATTTTTGAAGATCAGGCCCTGGGGCAAATGGATAAGAATCTCACATTTAACCAGGGAACCGAGACCACCTTTGTGATCAAGCGGAACAACAAGAATGAATATGTACTACGCTGGATGTCGGAAGTTCCCATTGCCCAGGCCATGCCACCGGCACAGGGACAGCAGGTGGTGGTTTACACCACGCAGCCAGCACCGGCTCCGGCCACGGTAACCCAGACCACCACCACGGTAACCGAAACCTACAATGAACCTCAGCAGGGAAATGTTTCCATGGGAATCAACATCAATGATCCAGAGCTGGGGGTTAACTTCAATGTAAATGTAAACGGAGGGGCTGTTTCCAGCGGAACCCAGGTTTCCAGCACTCAGACGACCACCTCTTATACCACAACCACGACCACAACCAGTGGATATCAGGAGCCACAACCCGCACAACAGGCGTATGTAATGCCCGGATACAACGGACCCATCGGATGCCCCTACCCCATGAGTCCCGGTGATTTTCAGGGCGTTAAACAATCCATTGCCAGCAAATCGTTCGACGATACCAGGCTTACCATTGCCAAACAGGTGATTGCCTCCAACTGCCTGCTGAGCGATCAGGTGAAGGAGATCATGCTGCTGTTCAGCTTTGAAGATACCCGGCTTGAGCTGGCCAAATATGCTTACGGCTATACTTACGACATCGGAAATTATTACCGGCTGAATGATGCATTCACTTTTGAGTCGAGCATCGAGGAATTAAATGATTATATGAACGGCTATCGCAGATAGTGAATCAGAAAACGTCAACAAGAAAAGCCGGATTGATGAACTCCGGCTTTTTTATATTCATGAAAATCTATATGAAAATACTATAGCTGACAATATCAAAGAGGAAACAATAAGGATCATTGAACTGAAAAATTTCTTAACTTTGCTTTATGACCAAAAGTGATCATATAATCGGACTTATCATTAAATCAGTAAGTTCGACATCCCCCGGGGCCACTCTTATCCTATACGGGTCCTATGCACGTTCTGATCAGAATGAGGAATCGGATATCGACATCCTGATACTGGTCGATAAAAGCATTCTCAGCAGAGAAGATGTAAAAAAGATTAAATACCCTCTCTATGATATAGAAATTGATACAGGAACCATTATCAGCCCTGTTGTCTTTTCTAAATCAGATTGGGAACAAAGACATTCTTCGACTCCTTTCTACGAGAATATAAAAAATGAGGGTATTATATTACGATGATGAAAAACAATTCGGAATTGATTGAATATCGCATGAATCGCGCGAAAGAAACAATTCATGAAGTTAATCACCACATTGGCAATGAATTATGGAATACTGCTATCAACAGGATATATTATGCATGTTTCTATGCAGTAAGTGCATTGTTGATGAAAAATGGTATTAGTACATCAACTCATTCAGGAATCAGACAAAAGTTTGGTTTATATTTTGTGAAAACCGGGATCATACCAAGGGAGAGTGGAAAATTCTTTTCTGAAATTTTTGACATGAGACAAACAGGAGATTATGATGATTTTATTGTATTTGAAAGGGATGATGTTATGTCAATGTTAATTTCAGCTAAAAAACTTATTCATGAAATTGAAGATTTGTTATCTCAATGAATGACAGGAAGGATAGATCGTGTGTTGACCGGAAGAAATCCCGGATTATCAGATACTGAGAAAAATGATCACAATACCGCTTCAATCAATGCATGATATGCTATACCAGCTCTGTTTTCATTCCTTTCTGGCTGAAAAGCAGACTTCAGGAGACTGAAAATGTACCTGGGTTTTTACTTTAAAAGGAAGATTATTTTTTTGTACCTTTGCGCCCGCATACGGCAGGGGTTTACCTGCATGATTCAGACCAGATTATCACTAATTTAAATCAGATAAAACCTAAGTAAAATGGGAAAAGAAAAAACCAGAAAATCGGTTTACACATTCGGCGATAAAAAGGCCGAAGGTGATGCCAGTATGAAAAACCTCCTGGGTGGCAAAGGTGCCAACCTTGCTGAGATGAACCTTATCGGAGTTCCGGTTCCTCCGGGATTCACCATCACCACCGAAGTGTGTACCGACTACAACAACCTGGGCCGCGAAAAAGTAGTTGCCATGATCCGTCCGGAGGTTGAAGCTGCCGTGAAGTATGTGGAAAAAATCATGGGCGCTAAATTCGGCGACAAAAAGAACCCGCTTTTACTTTCTGTACGTTCAGGTGCCCGCGCTTCCATGCCGGGTATGATGGATACCGTTCTGAACCTTGGTCTGAACGACGAGGCAGTGGAAGGCATTGCCAAAAAATCAGGCAACGAGCGTTTTGCATGGGATTCATACCGCCGTTTTGTTCAGATGTTCGGCGATGTGGTTCTGGGAATGAAGCCTGCATCCAAAGAAGACATTGATCCTTTCGAAGAAATCATGGAACACATGAAAGAAGAGAAAGGCATTGAACTCGATACCGAATTCACCGTTGACGACCTTAAGGAACTGGTAAAACGCTTCAAGAAAGCCGTTAAAAAAGTTACCGGTCACGATTTCCCGGTTGATCCATGGGAACAGCTCTGGGGCTCGGTGATGGCCGTTTTCGACAGCTGGATGAACGAACGCGCCATCTACTACCGCAAACTCAACAACATCCCGGCAGAATGGGGAACCGCTGTAAATGTTCAGGCTATGGTTTTCGGAAACATGGGCCTCAATTCAGGAACCGGTGTTGCCTTTACCCGTGATGCCGGAACCGGCGAAGACCTGTTTAACGGAGAATACCTGATCAATGCCCAGGGTGAAGATGTGGTGGCCGGTATCCGTACCCCGCAGCAGATCACCAAAGAGGGATCAAAGCGCTGGGCAAAGCTTGCCAATGTTTCGGAAAAAGACAGGGCTGCCAAATACCCGTCACTCGAAGAAGCCATGCCGGCCATCTACAAGGAACTGCTCGAAACCCAGCAGAAACTTGAAGATCACTACCGCGACATGCAGGACCTCGAGTTCACCATGCAGGATGGCAAACTCTGGATGCTCCAGACACGTAACGGCAAGCGCACTGGTGCTGCTATGGTAAAAATCGCCATGGATATGCTCAAACAGGGTATTATCAGCGAGAAAGAAGCTATTCTGCGCTGCGAGCCCAACAAACTTGACGAGTTGTTACACCCGGTTTTTGACCCAACTGCTGTAAAGAAAGCCAAAGTGCTGGCCAAAGGCTTACCGGCATCACCCGGCGCTGCCACAGGGCAGATTGTCTTCTTTGCCGACGAAGCCGAGCATTGGGCTGCCGAAGGTAAAAAGGTTGTGCTTGTGCGTATTGAAACCTCACCCGAAGACCTCAAGGGAATGAATGTTGCCCAGGGGATTCTCACCGCCCGTGGCGGAATGACCTCACACGCCGCCGTAGTTGCCCGCGGAATGGGCAAATGCTGCATCTCAGGCGCCGGCACACTCAAAATCGATTACAAAGCCCGCACCCTGGTTATTGATGGTGTCAAGCACAAAGAAGGTGACTGGATTTCACTCAACGGAACCACCGGAGAAGTTTATGACGGCAAAATCACTACCAAGGATCCCGAACTGAGCGGCGATTTCGGCAAACTGATGAAACTGGCCGACAAACATTCACGGATGCTTGTCCGCACCAATGCCGACACCCCGAACGATTCACGCGTTGCCCGCAACTTTGGCGCCAAAGGTATCGGCCTCTGCCGTACCGAGCATATGTTCTTCGAAGGCGACCGTATCAAAGCCATGCGTGAAATGATTCTTGCCAACGATGAAGCCGGACGCCGCAAAGGTCTCGAGAAACTTCTCCCGATTCAGCGCTCTGACTTTGAAGGTATATTCGAAGCCATGCAGGATCTGCCCGTAACCGTTCGTCTGCTCGATCCTCCTTTACATGAGTTTGTACCTCACGAAGAAGCCAACCAGAAAGAAATGGCCAAAGAACTTGGTATTTCGGTTGAAGAGGTAAAACAGAAAGTTCACGACCTCGCCGAATTCAATCCTATGCTGGGTCACCGTGGCTGCCGCCTTGGCAACACCTATCCTGAAATTTCAGAAATGCAGGCCCGCGCCATTATCGAAGCAGCCCTCAACCTGAAGAAAAAAGGCATCAAGGCCATTCCCGAAATCATGATTCCTCTTACCGGTACGCTGGAAGAGATGAAGATGCAGGAAAAGATAGTTCGTGATACCATTGCCAAAGTATTTGAGGAACGTAAGGATAAAATCGAATTCCTGGTTGGTACCATGATAGAAATTCCCCGCGCTGCCCTCATCGCCGATCGTATTGCCGAATCCGCTGAATTCTTCTCCTTCGGAACCAACGACCTTACCCAGATGACCTTCGGGTATTCAAGGGATGACGCCGGCAAATTCCTCCCGGTCTACCTTGAAAAAGGCATCCTGAAACACGATCCTTTCCAGGTACTCGATCAGGAAGGTGTTGGTCAGCTGGTAAGAATGGGTATCGAGCGCGGCCGTACCACACGCCCTAACCTGAAAGTCGGTATCTGCGGCGAACATGGCGGAGAGCCTTCATCGGTCGAATTCTGTCACACAGCAGGAATGAACTACGTAAGCTGTTCTCCTTACCGTGTGCCCATCGCCCGCCTCGCAGCTGCACAGGCAGCCATCAAAGAAGAAGCTGCTGCTGCAAAATTGAAAAAAGATGAACCCAAAGCCAAAAAGGCAAAAAAGGAAGAAGACAAAGGCAAAAAAACAGCCAAAAAGAAAAAATAATCCTTCTTTCTGATTAATCTTCAAATGAGGCAGCCCCAAAAAGGCTGCCTTATTTGATTAATTATTTACCTTTGCAATCGTTTGAAATCAACCATAGGCATTTACAATCATATCTAGATAATTGCAAGTCAAAACCACCAAACACAAAATCCTTTTCAAAATGACAAAACAAACAAACGGTGTTTTTAACGTGAACGGAAAGACCATTGACCTGAGCAGGTACGGAATTCACGGAGTTGAAGAAATTTATTACAACCCTTCATTCGAAGTTTTGTTTGAGCACGAAATGAATCCCTCCCTGGAAGGGTTCGAGCGCGGAATCCTGACCAATACCGGGGCTGTTTCAGTCGATACCGGTGTTTTTACCGGCCGTTCCCCGAAAGATAAATACATAGTTCATGATGCCGTGAGTGAGCATACCGTTTGGTGGTCAACCATTGGAAAGAACGACAACAAACCCATCAGTCCCGATATCTGGAACCACCTCAAATCACTGGTTGTTAAACAGCTTTCGGATAAAAAACTCTATGTGGTTGATGCCTATGCCGGTGCCAACGCCGATTCAAGGCTCAATGTAAGGTTCATCATGGAGGTGGCCTGGCAGGCTCACTTTGTAAAAAATATGTTTATCCGTCCTTCGGAAGAAGAACTGAAGGTTTTCGAACCTGATTTTGTGCTGATCAACGGATCAAAAGCCATCAATCCCGACTGGAAAGAGCAGGGCCTGAACTCGGAAAACTTCGTAGCCTTTAATCTCACCGAACGCATGCAGGTGATCGGCGGTTCATGGTATGGCGGGGAGATGAAAAAAGGCATCTTCTCGATGATGAACTACTACCTACCCCTCAAAGGCATCGCATCCATGCATTGTTCAGCCAACATGGGAAAAGAAGGGGATGTTGCCATCTTCTTCGGTTTGTCGGGAACAGGCAAAACCACCCTTTCTGCCGACCCGAAGCGCGCGCTGATCGGTGACGACGAGCATGGGTGGGACGATGACGGGGTATTCAACTTCGAAGGGGGATGTTATGCCAAATGCATCAACCTGAGTGAAGAAAATGAACCGGATATCTTCCATGCCATCCGCAGGGATGCTCTGCTCGAAAACCTGGTTGTAAGGCCCGATGGCTCCATTGACTTTGCCGATGCCTCAAAAACCGAAAACACCCGTGTTTCTTATCCGATCTTTCACATCGAAAACATTGTAAAACCGGTTTCCAAAGGTGGTCACGCTACCAAAGTGATCTTCCTCACTGCCGATGCCTTCGGAGTTTTACCTCCGGTTTCAAAATTAACACCCGATCAGACCAAATACCATTTCCTTTCGGGGTTCACCGCCAAACTGGCCGGTACCGAAAGGGGGGTAACCTCACCGCAACCCACATTCTCAGCCTGTTTCGGCAATGCCTTCCTTACGCTTCATCCCACAAAATATGGCATTGAGCTTGTAAAACGGATGGAAAAATCAGGTGCAAAGGCCTATCTGGTAAACACCGGCTGGAACGGAACCGGAAAACGGATCTCCATCAAAGATACCCGGGCCATCATCGATGCAATCCTGGACGGATCCATCGACCATGCACCGACCAAGATGATTCCGTATTTCAATCTTGAGGTACCGACTCAATTGCACGGCGTGAACCCGGCTGTACTTGATCCGCGCGACACCTATCCAACACCGGAAGTGTGGAACGAAAAAGCCCTAGATCTCGCACAAAGGTTTATCAGCAACTTCGAGAAATATACCGATAACGAAGAAGGCAAGCACCTGGTTGCCGCTGGTCCTCAATTGTAAAAATCCCGTAAAGAAGGCTGTCTGAAGAGAACAATACTTTTCAGATAGCCTTCGTTGTATCCGCCGGTAATTTCCGGTTAACCCAATTGCTTTATGGAATGTCGTGAAGGCTGCGGGGCCTGTTGTATTTATCCTTCCATCAGTTCACCCATTCCGGGAATGCCCGATGGGAAACCTGCTCTGGTGCCGTGCGTTAACCTCAGCCCCGATCTTAAATGCCTCATATTCGGCCATCCCGACCGGCCTGCGGTATGCAGTGGTTTTTTGCCGGAAGAGGCTGTTTGCGGAAAAAGTGCAGAAGAAGCAAGGAAAAATTTCTACTGGTTACTCGGTATATAAGGTTGAAGATTCATCGTGCCGGAGAAGCTTAAACTGGCGCTATATTTATGCAAGTCGTCATAATTCAGGCAGAAATGATTCAATCGTTTTGATTTAAAGGCCGTTATTAGTTTGATTCTGGCTGTTTTTTTATTACATTTGTGAGACTAATCACTAACAACCAATATTATGCCTACCGGTAAAGTTAAATTCTTCAATGAGCGTAAGGGTTTCGGGTTTATTGTTGATGATGAAACCGAACATGACGTTTTTGTTCATGCAACCGGCCTTACCGAAAAAGTGAGTGAAAATGACCGCGTTTCTTTTGAAATTGCTGAAGACAAAAGGGGAAAAAAAGCTATTGATGTAAAAAAGATATAGTGCTTCCTTTTTAAGGTCTTAAAAGAGCTTCCTGTCTGAGGGAAGCTCTTTTATTATGGGTCAAACAGGCAGCTCATCCATGCCCAATACCTTATAATTCTATCTTTGCAGAAAAAAAAGCCTTGAATTACCTACTCATTGAGCAGTTAAGCAAATCGTACGGAGAGAAAGAACTGTTCAGCAACATCACTTTCGGGATTGACCAGGGGAGCAAAGTAGCCCTGATTGCCAGAAACGGCGCCGGCAAAAGCAGCCTGCTCAACATTATCACCGGCAGAGACCTTCCTGATTCAGGATCGGTAACCTACCGCAAAGACATCCGCTGGGCCTACCTTCCGCAAAATCCCGAAATGGATGACACCAAACCGGTTTTCGATGTTTTGTTTGAATCGGAGAATGACTATATCCGGGCCATCAGAAATTATGAGCGGGTTCTGCAGCAGCTGAAACACAACGACACTCCTGAGATACACAGAGAACTCGAAATCTGCACCAATGTAATGGAAAGCCTGGGTGCCTGGGATTACGATGTGCGGATAAAAGAAATATTGTCCAGGTTCAAAATCTCCGACCTTGAGCAAACAACCGGAGAACTTTCGGGCGGACAACGCAAGAAAGTCGCTCTGGCCAAGGCCCTGATTGAAGAAACTGACCTGCTGATTCTGGATGAACCAACCAACCACCTCGACATTGAAATGATTGAATGGCTTGAAGATTACCTCTCACGCCAGAACCTGAGCCTGCTGGTGGTTACCCACGACCGGTATTTCCTCGACAATGTCTGCAACGAGATTCTTGAGCTCGACAACAACAGGCTTTACCGCTACAAAGGGAATTATGCCTATTTCATTGAAAAGAAAGCTGAAAGGGAAGTTATTGAGCAGACTGAAACAGACAAAGCACGCGGCTTGTACCGCCAGGAACTCGAATGGATGCGCCGTATGCCACAGGCCCGGACAACTAAATCGAAAGCCCGTATAGATAATTTTTACGATATTCAGGAAAAAGCCAACCGGCGTACGGAAAAGGATACAGGCTCACTCGAGGTAAAGATGACACGCATCGGCGGTAAGGTGCTTGAGGTAAACAATGTCTTCAAATCGTTCGGCGGGAACAGGCTGATTGAAAACTTCTCCTACATTTTTAAAAAAGGCGAGCGCATTGGCATCATTGGTCGCAATGGTAGCGGCAAATCCACCCTCCTGAATATGATCATGGGCAACCTGCGGCCCGACATGGGACACATCACCGCCGGTCAGACTATTGTGTTCGGCTATTATTCGCAGGAAGGTTTTCAGCCGATGGAAGATAAAAGGGTGATTGATATTGCCAAAGATATTGCAGAGGAAATGCCTTTGGGCAAAGGACGCATCACCGCTTCGGCGTTTCTGGCGCATTTTAACTTTCCGCACACACTTCAGTACAACTATTTTTCCAGCCTGAGTGGTGGCGAAAAACGCCGGCTCTTTTTGCTGATGCAGTTGCTCAAAAATCCCAATTTCCTGATTCTTGATGAACCGACCAACGATCTGGACATCCACACCCTGAACCTGCTTGAAGAGTTCCTGATCAACTTCGGTGGCTGCCTGCTGGTGGTTTCGCACGACCGGTTTTTCATGGATAAACTGGTTGATCATGTTTTTGTGTTTGAAGGGAATGGCAAAATCAAGGATTACTACGGAAATTATACCGCCTATTACCGCGAACGGATGGCTGAAGAAGCCAGAGCTGCACGGAATAAAGCAGCGGTTGCCGACAAACCGGTTAAGAAGCAGGAAAACGACAACAAGCCCCGAAAACCATCCTACAGGGAGAAAACTGAGTTTGATCAGCTGGATACTGACATTCAGCGTCTGGAGCAGGAAAAAGATACGCTGATGAACCGCATGAACAGCGGTGATTGTTCCCCGGCTGAACTGGGTGAAATGGCAGGAAGGTACGCTGAACTTGAACAGGAGATCAGTACAAAAACCGACCGTTGGCTTGAGCTGAGCACCTTATTTGAATAACAAAAAGCCCGGTTTTCCGGGCTTTAATGTGCTTACTGTAACGGGCCAGGTTAAACCGGTTGCACCGTCATCTTAATCTTCGACTTCAACACCAGACCGATGTTTGCTGCGGGCAGGGGTGGTGTAATGTCTCCGTAGACCCTTAACACAAAACTTCCTGTCGAAATCGTGGAAGAGACATTTGTGTTACTCAACTGCAGGTTTACCGATCTGCCATCGGCCGAAACCGAGGTAACTGCGGCAACCTGGGTTTCACTGAGCCCCTGGGCGCTTACAGTAACCCTGGCAGAATTCAGCCATGAGAAAGTGACCCATGCCGGTGATTCCACTTCAAGGGTGACGTACTCAAACTGGGTTTCGCCAATGCCATCCAGATCGTGCTTGTCGATGATACTGTCAACATTCAGTGTCATGGTTTCTTCTACAAGCAACTGTTCTGTTTTCGGCAGATAGTCAACTGAGTCGATGGTAAAATGTGCATCAGGCAGGGTGTAACTGATGTCAAATTCGGCCAGATCTTTTACTTTCTCACAGGAAGTGCCGGCGTATAAAATTGCCATAAACGACAGGGAAATGACCGCTGCTTTTAAAAAGTTGATTTTTTTCATAATAACCCGGGTTTAAAATTTTTACAACACATACGATAAGGGTGAAGCATAACCTCCAGCAGTAATAAACAAACCGGAGTCAGGAAAGTTAATAAAGTTGAAAAAAAAGCAAAATCAGGAATTCAGCATCACCGGCATCACCAGCATCAACAGGTCTTCAGCGGCATTCTCTCCGTCAACGGGACGAAGAATACCTGCTCTGTTGGGTGCTGACAATTCGAGGCGTATGTTTTCTGTGGGTATATTCACCAGCATTTCGACCAGAAATCTCGAATTGAATCCGATTTCCATATCTTCACCTGTATAATTGCAACTGAGTCTCTGCCTCGATTCATGGGCAAAATCAACATCTTCTGCATCCACATACAACTCCTGACCAGTAATGGCCAGACGAATCTGATTGGTTGATTTATTGGCGAAAAAAGAAGCGCGACGCAGGGTGGTAATGAGTGACTGCCGGTCAACAATCAGGGTATTGGGGTTATCCTGGGGAATTACAGCTTCGTAGTTGGGGTAACGGCCTTCGATCAAACGGCAGATCAGATCGATGTTTTTAAAGGTAAATCTTGCATTGGTTTCATTGTAAACCACATTCACTTCACTTGCATCGGCCGGGAGAATGCTTTTCAGCTGATTCAGTGGCTTTTTGGGCATGATGAAGGAGGTAGAATTCTCAGCACTGGCATCGGTACGTTTATAGCGGACCAGCTTGTGGGCATCGGTAGCTACAAAAATCACAGAGTCAGGTGAAAGGTCACAGAAAACGCCTGACATCGCCGGTCTGAGGTCATCGTTACCGGTTGCGAAAATGGTCTTGTTGATGGCTGTGAGTAACAATTCGGAAGTAAGAACAAAAACAGAGGTCGCTTCCATTTCAGGTGATCGCGGAAATTCATCTGCATTATGGCCGGCGATGCGGAACTTGGCCTCATCGGCAGCAATTTCAATTCCCTGATTCTGATCGATGGTAAAAGTAAGTGGTGTATCACCGTAGGTTTTAAGCAGTTCAAGCAGAATTTTTGCCGGAATGGCAACCGAGCCATCGTCTTCTGCCATGTTGGCTTCGATTACCACCGTCATGGTGGTTTCCAGGTCAGAAGCTGTGAGCTTAAGCGTGTTGCCGTTTAATTCAACAAGAAAGTCGTCGAGTATGGGCAATGTATTGCTTGAATTGAGCACCCCGCTGATTGATTGAAGGCTTTTCAGCAGATTCTGACTTGAGACAATAAATTTCATAAGGTTACTTTTTCTGATAGTTCACGGTAAAATTAAAAAATAAAATGACAATCAGGCACCAAACTCCGGAGGTTATAACAGAAAATTATCAACACTTTTCTTAACTGCCTGCTTTACTTATTGATCCTGTTTTTCCCGAAATCAAACTTCTTTTCAGTACCATTCAATAGCCTTTTTATGTTTTCCCGGTGGGTATAAATCACAAAAGCCGGAATAATGACAGCCAGTACAACCAGGGGCAGGCGGTTCTCGCCAAAAATAAAAATGGCAATAAAGGGGAATACCACCGAGCTGCTGATGGAAGAAACCGATACAATGCGGGTAAGAATCATCATCAGAATAAAGAAAAACAATATTACGAGAAATGAAGCCGGATACAATGCGATAACCACACCTACCAGGGTAGCCACACCCTTACCCCCCCTGAAACCGGCAAATACCGGATAAACATGGCCCAATACTGCGAGTCCGCCCACAACAATCCAATAGATAACCTCCTGATTTTGTGAAAATTCCGGATTCGATAGATAGGTAGAAATATGTACAGCCAGCCAGGCCTTAAATACATCAAAAAGCAGAACCGGAATCCCGGCTTTCAGCCCAAGCACCCGTATGGTATTGGTAGCTCCTGCGTTGCCACTCCCGTGGGTTCGTATATCCAGGTTGAAAAACCACTTTCCTACCCATACCGATGTCGGTACAGACCCCAACAAATAAGCAATAACCATTGCTATGACAACCGAAGGTGTAATCATGTTCAGACCTGATTTAAATTATTCACCGATTGACTGCATTTTCCTGAGAAATGCAATTCTCCGCTCCGGAGTAGAAATAATGTACTGATATCCATCCTCTTCACTCTTCCCCTTAACTGAGCGCTTGTCTTCCTTGATGGCTGCGATGATGTTGTTAAAGTCGTTGTTCGAGGAAATGGCCTGCATAACTCCATTTCCGTAAGTGAAAAAGTACCAGGTATTCTGATCAGCTTCAAGGTAGATGTTCAGGATATCACCTGTGCGACGTTTCCCGATCTCAACATAGCCTTCAACCTGCCTGTTCAACAACTCTTTCTGAATACCTGCAATACCGAAAGGGCCCTTACTGATAAAGGATTTCAGCTCAGGGTTCCATGACATTTTCAGGTTGGTAAGCAGAAGGCTGCGGGTCAGCTGAGGGGGCAAACGGCGGACCTGACCGGTTGTATTCAGCTCTTCAAGCAATTCGCGGGCCGGGCCCTCCCCAAGCAGATTGTAAAGCATGGATGCGTATGCCGGTGAATTTACCTCAGTTCCGTTCAGGTTGGCCTCAACAAGATTTTCTCTCAACCGTGAGAATGCCTGGTCAGAGAAGAAAAAGTCAACAACCATGGAGAGATTGAAGGAACCCGAGTCAACTACAGTGAAGTAATCGGCTTTACCAAAGGTCTGGAGTTTTACCTGTCCCAGCGCGGCTCCGAGTTCAATGGAGCCTTCACCCGAAAGGATGCATTGTTTCGTATTCAGGGTCAGCTTATTGCCTGAAAGCTGCTTCCCGTCAAGCCTGTTTTGGTCAGCGATCACATAGGAAGCACTGCGCCTGTCGAAGGCAATGCTCCCGCTTGCCGTAGCCACAAGGGTATCGCCAAATGCTTTTGGTTTCTCAAAAATTGCCGGATATATGCTGCCAAAGAAATCGGAATATACGATCGCCGTGAGCACCGGATCACCGATACTGTCTTTCATCTGCGATTGAACCGGTAAGCGGAGATTAGCCGGATCGAGGGCTGATCTGAAAGAAACCCAGGGACTGTTTGTGCTAACACATTCATTGGTCAAACGGTAGCCTCCGTCAAAAGTCAGGAAAGGCTCATTTGCTTTCAATTCAATATTTCCGGCAAAGCTGAAGTGACTACTGAGTGCAAACTCCACCCCTTTCCCCAGCCTGGCGGTTCCCCTGGTAACCCCTGTTTCATCTACAACAATAGGGCTGAAGAAAACAGGTTCGACATTTCCGTCTTCATCGGTATAGTCAAGATAACCTTCAGCTGAATAATCCTTACGGGAATTCACTTTTACCGATGCATTGTAAATCCGGTGAACCTTGTTTTTCCGGTTGGCGATGATGGATGCACCCTGCAAAGGCTGCATATTGCCGTCAGAAAGTATGGTTACCTTACCATCGCCCGGAAAAACAGCAACATCGGCAACACGGATCATCTTCACGTCCCGGGCGTTGATCTGGTTTTCCTTCATGGCATAAGTTGCCTCCATGGCGAAGAACTGTAAGGAATCGCGCAGCGGATCCGTGGAAGTAAACTCTGAACCCGAAAAGTCGAAATCAACCAGCTCCCTCAGGTCGGCGGTATCAGCCAATGCTGCCCGCTGGGCCAGGCTGTTGGTAAGATACAGCTCGTCGGATTTCATCTTCCATTCCAGTTTATCCATATAGGAAATGTATTTGCTGAGCGGCAGCTCAATGCGTACACTCTTCCCCGGGGTGCCGAAAACACCGGTCTGGGCCTTGAAATCCACCTTTCCCGGATAAATTCGCGTTGCCAGGGATACTGTTGGCCTGTCGGGATAGTAAAGCCTGAAATCGGTGGTATCTGTATTGAATGACTGATTTTTAAAGATAAAGGTGTTGGAGGCCATATCGGCATTGTCGAAACGGCTGCTTCCCCTGCCCAGCAAACCGGCTGATGTCAGTGAAAGGCTTCCGCTATGAAAGAGCTTGCCGTTGTACATCGAGAATTCCTTTCCGGGAAGGGTACTCAGCTTCATTACATCCAGTTCGGGCAACCATAGCTGATGAACTCCTTCTGCCACCAGTTGTGGCATGGGTGGGAATGTCTGCTGTTCGCTCATGGAGAACTTTTTAAGATCCGCAACGAGCGAATCAGGGTAGAATTTAAAGTCAGCTGACTCAGATACAGAGGATAAATATTTTAATGTACCGCTGCCCCTCAAGCCAAGGTTGCTCATCTCAATATCCGAGTAAAATACGGCCCTGTCACCATAAACCGGAATTCCATCCTGTTTCAGTTTCTGGTCGAAACCTAGCGAATAATCATCCATTACACGAAGGGGCTCTTTTATGTCGGGCATGATGTCGCCCGAATGCAGGTAGCCGTCAAATTTGAGGCCTTCGGTGGTAAAACTGTTCAGGCTGTCGAGCGTGAAGGGATATACATTGTAGTAAAAATCATCGCGTTTATAAGAACCATTGGCGATGGTTTTATTGTCATAATATACAAAGGCATCATTTTTACTGATGAAAACCGGGAATACCGGCAGCAATTTCAACCCGGACTTATTGCCGGGCTCATCGATCAGCAGTTCACCACTGAGGTTGGCCAGCACACTGCGCACCATTACCTGCGAACGCTTGTTGGTTTTGGCCTGCACAGTATCCACCTTGAAAGTGATGGAGTCGATAACCGGCATATTAAGCTTGAATTTGTCGTATTCGAAAGAACTCTTATTCGCATAAAAGTCAAAGTAGCCGGCCCTGACCAGTCCCGTAAAAACAAAGTCGCGGTTCTTCTGCATCAGAATCTCCTTGTCTCTCGGGTAAATATACACTGCCTGCGAGTCGCTGATGGAAACTTCCGGCACACCCCTGATCTTCAGATCGAGTGATTTCAGGTTCAATACTGCGTTGGCAGCCCTGCTGACCCTCGATTTTATCTGAATAACATCATAATCGGTTTTTTTACTGCGGGCATTCAGGTATTCAAACAATCTGGGAAGCACTACGATGCGTTCATTGTCAATATTATAGGTTATGTATCCACCATTGGCCAGGTTAAGAACCATGGCTTTCACCTGTTCCAGGGGTTTACGCATATACTCCGTGAGTTCGGTTACATAGAAGTTTCTCAGGCCGGTCCGTTGTGTATAGTTATAGATCACATTGATCGGGTTGAGGGCATCAATCCCCTCTAGCCGGGTGTAGCGTTCTTCAGAATAGAAATTCGAGGATTCGAAAACGGCGGTTCCCTGCTGATTGACTCCCCTGAGCATCTCAAAACTGATGCTGTCGGTATCAATTCTGTAATAGATAGCTTCAACATACATATCCACCTTGTGGTAGGTGTTGTAATACGGGCTGGCTGAAGCACCTTCTGATGACCGAAGGCATGAAATTTCGCGGGTTTCATCAATATACCTGAGCTGAACTCCTGGATGAAAAATGGAATCACCCTCAAGATAAACAGAAACAGAAGTTCGGGGCGAGATCAACCGGTCAGGCCGGAAGACAAAACTTCTCGACAACATTTTCATGAAAGGGACGCCGTTGCGGCTTACCCAAAGTACAGCATCCTGATCGCCATAACCAGATCCGATAATGCGCTGACCTTCGAGGGTAAAACCACCCTTGTAATCCAGCCCCTTGAATATCTGTCTGATTTCGACATCGGTATTGTAAGAAACAAATTTCGGGAAAGTCGCCTTTTCCGCAGAAATACCGGCAACAACCCTGTCTTCAAGCTTCCCGGTCAGCGGATAATCAAAGAACGACCGGTTATAAAAATTCACTGTATCGGCAGCATAACTTGTTACTTTCAGATTGACCTTGTACGACCCCAACCGGGCAAAAACTTTTTCCGGATCAAACCCGAAATTCTTCCAGGATACTTTACCACCACTACCGGAAAACCGGTTCGTCAATGGCCAGACGGTTCCGGAAGTTTCTTCTATGTTGATGCTGTCCTTACCTGAAATACACACCAGATCCACTCCGGTAAGTTTCACCACCAGCGCAGTATCATAATCAAAAACATGATTTCCCTTCCGGAACTGCCATGAATTGGAATAGGATCTGAAGAGTGTCTTCCGGAGGTTGATATCCAGGGTAGTTTCAAAAAATCCGCTGAGCTGCCTGAGACCTTTGCTGTTAATGAATGGCGAAAGTCCTGTATGCCAGGCGAGTATGCTTACAGATGGAGCTGATTCAGGAAAAGAATTGATGGCAGCCAGGTATTCGCGGAATGAAGGGGAAGGCCTTAAACGCTGGGCAAGCATCAGGTTGCAGGTTTTGATCACCTGTTCCTGAACCCGTGCGTCAAACCTGCCTGTTGCCCACGACACATTGAAAACCTGAAAGGCCTTCTTCGCTTCCCTGTCAGGAGAGGCCTGCATAAAGGTTCCCAGTTCAGTTATAAAAGCCGTCGGATCGGGGGAAAATACTTTCAGTTCCTGGGCCTGGCTCCTGATGGAACTGCACACTACCGACAGCACCAGCAGCATTAAAACTGTGGTGGATCTGATTGAAATGCTGTATTTCAGTTTTCCGGTCAGCTGCATCAATGGGGTTTAAGGTCAAACAAAATCTGAAGTAAAACGAGCTGCTACCCAGTTGTTACGTTCCCTGTGTTCTGCATAACGCAAGCCGAGTGTTTTGGCTTCTGCGCTAATGGTATCAAGGTCGCTGAGGTAAAAACCACTCATCAGCAGGGTTCCGCCGGGCTGCAGACACGAAGTATAAGCGGCCATATCGTTCAGCAGAATGTTTCTGTTGATGTTGGCAATGATCAGGTCGTATTTTCCTTCCGTCAGCAGGGCAGCATCTCCCAGATAAACGCTGATGTGCTGGCAATTATTTTTTGCAATGTTCTCGAGGGTATTGTTGTATGCCCATTCATCGTTGTCGATGGCTGTAACTTCACCGGCACCTTTCATTTCAGCCAGTATGGCCAGCACACCGGTTCCGCAACCCATGTCCAGCACCTTTTTTCCGGCCACCTCTGTATCAAGCAGGTACTCAATCATGAGGGCAGTTGTTTCGTGATGGGCTGTCCCGAACGACATTTTGGGTTCAATGATGATATCAAACTCAACGCCCTCCGCTGCTTCGTGGAAGGGGGCCCTGATACAGCAGCGTCCTGCCAGGGTTACCGGGTTGAAGTTTGACTCCCAGACAGCATTCCAGTTCTGCTCGGGTATCTGCGACCAGGAATACTCAACCTCAACGCCTTCAGGCCACAGCATGGGTTCATTGAGTACGGCAGGATCAAACCGGGAAGTCGGAATATAGGCAAGCAGGCCATCATCGGTTTCAACAAAACTCTCGTACCCCGACTCACCCAGCTGCGCCATGATCAGTTCGGTAAATGCTTCGCTTCCAGCCGGAAGGCTGCACTTCAATTCCGTGTATTCCATAAGTCTGATTATCAAATCATTAAAAAGAGGAGGCAATCTTAACGAAGTCTTCTGCTTTGAGCGATGCTCCGCCGATCAGGCCACCGTCCACATCGGGATTGGCAAAAAGCTCGGCAGCATTCGCTGCGTTGCAGCTTCCACCGTAGAGTATGGTTGTTTCTTCAGCGGCGGCTTGCCCAAACTTGTCAGCAAGCACTTTCCTGATAAAGGCATGCATCTCCTGGGCCTGTGCCGGAGAAGCGGTGCGTCCGGTTCCAATGGCCCACACGGGTTCGTAGGCAATCACCACCCTGGAAAATTCTTCAGCAGTAAGATGGAACAGGGCTTTTTGAATCTGCTCGCCAACTACAGTAAAATGTTTTTCTGCTTCACGCTCTGCCAGCACTTCACCGCAGCAGTACACCGGAACAAGTTCATGTTTGAGGGCCTGTGAAACCTTTGCTGCCAGCAATACATCGTCTTCACCGAAATAGGTCCTTCTTTCTGAATGGCCAACAATCACATACTTTGCACCTGTGGAAGCAATCATGGCAGCTGAAATTTCGCCGGTAAACGCGCCGGCCTCGTGCTGACTAAGGTTCTGAGCTCCGCAGCTGAATCCGTTTTCATGAGCGATATCCGCAGAAAGCTCCAGATAAATTGCCGGTGGGCAGACCAGTATTTCAACATCAGCCGGCCGGTTGTTTTTCAAAAGATCAGCGATGTCGAACAAAAGGTCTTCAGCTTCGTTGAAAGTTTTGTTCATTTTCCAGTTTCCGGCAACGATTTTTTTTCTCATTTTAATTGATTTTTAAGAAATTATGAAAAGTCAGGCGAGTCTCACCCTGGGATCGAGCACACCATAAACAATATCTACAAAAATATTAATTATCACCAACAAAACAGCGATGAAAAGTACCGCACCCATGACTACAGGGAAATCATAGTTTTCAAGTCCCCCGACAATCACCACCCCAACGCCCTTCCAGTCGAACACATATTCCACAAAGACCGCACCGGCCATCAGGGATGCAAACCAACCGGAGACTGTTGTTACAACAGGGTTCAGTGCATTGCGCAGGGCATGTTTCACGATTACCCGGAATTGCGGCAATCCTTTTGCCCGGGCAGTCCGGATGAAATCCTGGGAGAGCACCTCAAGCAACGAGCTTCGGGTCAACTCAGCAATTACTGCGAGTGGCCTGATGCCGAGGGTTATGGCCGGCAGAATCAGATTTTTATAGTCCGGGTACTCTCCCCGCCCGAAATCATCCACTGTGTAGAGCGATCCGAACATACTCAGTCCGGTGTAATCCGCCAGCACAAAGGCAAAAAGCCACGCAATGAGAATGGCTGCAAAAAAAGAGGGAAGCGACATGCCAAAAACAGAAACGATCAGGGCTAAGCGGTCGAAAAGGGTATCTTTTCTGATAGCTGCAACCACACCGATAAAACCACCAACCACCACCGCAAAACCCATGGCAACCAGGGCCAGCAGCATGGTGGCAGGAAAGGCTTCTGCGAGTATTTCAGAAACATTGCGCTTGCTTTGGTAAGAGCGTCGCAGATAGGGCTTCTTTAGGATAACCAGGTGATCGCCTGAAGCAATCAGACGACTGAAGGGTGCATACCTGGAAGGGTCAGGGTACCAGAAACTGCTTTTGTCACGGGTATTGTGCCAGGATACCGGTGACAGGTCGTTGAGAAAACCGAGGTACTGAATAAAAACAGGTTTATCACGCCCCAGTTCACGGTTGATGGACTCCACCGAGGAGATATCAGCCCTCTGCCCGAGCATCATGCGGGCGGGATCGCCCGGAAGTATGGTGAACAACACAAAAACGAGGGTGATCACTCCGAACAATACGAAGAATCCGTAATAAACCCGTCGGAGAATGTAGCGGATCATGGTAAATCTTTATTTCCCGGTTGCTGCATTTCTGTAGCGGCTGCTGAACTCTTTGTACTCCGGAAAATCGTTGTAATGCCACTTGTCAATGACAATGCCATCCTTCAGCAGCAAGAGCCCCGGATTGGCCCTGACCATGGTTTTCAGTGCAATGTCATCCGACAGAAAAATATCAAAGGAGAGATTGAGCTTGCGTCTGGCTTTTTCAATATCTTCGGGCAACGAGCTGGTTAGGGCAACAAAACTGAGGCCATCACTGGCCGCTGCAGTGGCGAAAGCTTCCATGCGGGAAAGGGCCTTTTCGTTGGCTGCCAGTATGTCCCACGCAACCAGAATAAACTGATGGTCGGGATTCCTGATCACGCTCTCGGTGTAGTCGGTGCCAACAGAATCCATGATCTGAAGATCATGACCCTGGTATTGGTTCGGGTCTTCTACCCGTTGGTCAACAAATTCCCACTGCGACATCCAAACCGAGTCGTTGTAGGGATAATCGGGTGAAAGGTACTCCTTCACTTCGCCTGTTTCTTTGTTCCTGTATTTCAGGAAATATTTCACCGGCAGCGGGTTTTCAATATACATTTTGTTGCCTTTTTTCCAGGCCATAAAGTCGATTACAGGCAGATGACGATAGTTGTACAGACTGAAAGCAATGAAAACAATTGCGGCTGCAGCCGCAGTTCCGTAAGACCCTGGAACCGATTCCACCCCTGTGGTCTTCTTTCTCAGAAGCAAAAGAACCAGGGTAAATACCATCAGGATAACATTCTTGTAGAAAGTCTGCCAGTTGGTCAATGTGATTGCATCACCAAAACAACCGCAATCGGGTACCGGATTGTAGATGGCATCGTTCAGGGTAAGCAGGGTAAAGAAGCCCATCACGGCCAGCAGAATCCAGGCGTTCACCCTGGGCTTCAGGTTAAGCAGAACCACCACGCCCAGCACAAATTCCATGGTACTGAGCAGTATGGACAAAGAAAGGGCATAAGGCATCATGTCCTGAGCATTCCAGGCAATAAAATAATCTTCAATGCGATAGGCTGTTCCAAGCGGATCAACCCCTTTTACGAAGCCCGAAAAAATAAAGACCAGTCCGACAATCAGGCGTGAGAAAAAGTGCAGTATTTTCATGTTGAATTGTTTTACAGGCAATCAATTTCCGGATTCTTTCAATTCAGTGAGTTTGATCAGCGCAAAAACGGCGTAATTAATCATGTCGAAATAATTGGCATCGACCCCCTCCGAGACAAAAGTATTTCCCTTATTATCCTCTATCTGCTTCACCCTCAACAACTTCATAAGAATGATATCGGTGAGTGAACTTACCCTCATGTTACGCCAGGCCTCATCGTAATCGTGGTTTTTGTTCAGCATCAGGTTTTTGGCTTCTGTAGCATACTTGTCATAGTACTTTTCAACCACAGCTGAATCCATGGTGAGCTCGTTGCTCTGCCCCAGTTCAAGCTGTATCAGGGCAATAATCGAATAATTGATGATTCCGATAAATTCCGGCCATTCGTCTTCCACCACCAGGTGTGTGCCTTTACCCTGAATACTTCTGATACGGTTGGCTTTGATGTAAATCTGGTCGGTCAGCGATTCAGGTCTCAGAACACGCCAGGCTGAACCGTAGTCTTTCATCTTTGCTAAAAATATATCTTTGCATGCCTGAATGGCCTTATCAAACTGAGCAGCAGTATCAGCGGTCATAAAGTATTGATTGTTAATTTTTTAATACAAACCCCAACCAATGGAAACGATCGAAGGTTCACCCGATAAAGGTACAGCTTTTTACGAAACCCGCAGTTTGCAATGCGGAACAAGATTACTCAGCCTTTCCACTCCGGTAGTGATGGGCATCATTAACCTGACACCGGATTCGTTTTACGATGGTGGAAAATCAGGCTCCATCGACCAGGTTCTTCGCCAGGCCGGGCAAATGATCGAAGAAGGAGCAGCGATACTCGATCTGGGGGCTGTATCCACCCGTCCCGGTGCTGCGGAGGTCAGCGAAAGTGAGGAGAAATCGAGGCTCTACCCGGCATTTTCGGCCATCGCCGACCGATTCCCTGAAATCATTCTTTCTGCCGATACCTACAGAGCCAGTGTTGCCCGCGATTGCTGCGCCATGGGAGCCGGTATTATCAACGACATTTCAGGTGGTTCGGCCGATAGCGGTATGATGCCGCTGATGTCGCAGGAAAACGCCGCCTGGGTGCTGATGCACATGCAGGGGACACCGCAGACCATGCAGGACAATCCGCAATACCACGAAGTGGGCGTTGACATTGCTGATTTCTTTGCTTCACGGCTTTCGGTAAAAGAACTGAACGGGAAACAGAACATCATCCTGGATCCTGGGTTTGGATTCGGGAAAAGCCTGAACGACAATTTCAGGCTCCTCAACTACCTGGATGCTTTTTTGACTTTCGGGTTGCCCCTGATGGTGGGCATTTCACGCAAATCGATGATTTACAAAACATTGAACAGCTCTCCCGAAAAGGCCCTCAATGGAACCTCTGTGCTGAATACCATTGCACTGCTAAGGGGGGCTTCCATTCTGCGGGTTCACGATGTGGCTGAAGCCGTCGAAACAATTAAATTGGTAAGTGCCCTCAATCAGCAGTCTGTAATTCGCTAAATTTGCACAAAACTCCTGTTGATGCCCGTTCTTCTGATTCCATTTTTTATTGGCTTACGACTGCTCGATATCATTGATATTCTGCTGGTAGCATTGCTGCTCTACGAATTGTACCGACTGGTAAAAGGAACCGCTGCCATCAACATTCTGCTGGGGATTGTGGCTGTATTCCTGGCCTGGAGGTTGGTAAGAATTCTCGAAATGGAGCTGCTGTCAGAGATTCTGGGAGCCTTTATCAGCGTGGGGTTCATTGCACTGATTGTGGTGTTCCAGCCTGAAATCAGGAAATTTCTCCTGCTTTTGGGTACCCCGGGATTCATGAGAAAGAAACACCGCCGGTTCCTCTTCTGGAAGATCAACTATGCAAACGACGAAAACCTCAGCATTGACCCCATCGTTCAGGCATGCCGGAAAATGGCCACCTCCAAAACCGGTGCACTGATTGTAATCGGCAAAATAAATGAGCTGGAAGAATACATCAATTCAGGTGAACTTCTCGATGCACGTATCTCGGAACAGCTGATTCAGAACATCTTCTACAAAAATTCCCCACTGCATGATGGTGCCATGATCATCATGAACAACAAAATCAAAGCAGCCAGCTGCATTCTGCCCGTATCCAAAAATGAAGAACTGCCGGCCCATATTGGCCTCAGACACCGTTCTGCAGTGGGCATCAGTGAAAAATCCGATTCTGTGGCGATCGTGGTATCAGAACAGACCGGAAAAATCTCATGGTGTAAAAACGGGGAGTTGTTTATGAACATCGAACCTTCTAGACTCAATGCTTTGCTGGAAGAAGAATTCAGTATTGAAAAGTAACCCTGCCCCTCAGTTCAATTGCCTGCCTGTTCGCCGGCTCGCGAATTCATCGCTTCAAACTCCTTTACCAGTTCTTCAGGTGATTTGCCGAGGTATTTGAGAGCCGCAGCGGCATCGTCAGCCAGGTCATGCTGCGGATATCTGACAATAAAGTCGTTGTAAACCGTTGCCGCCTGACCCAGGTTCCCCAGGAGATTTTCGTAAACATAAGCCTTCATAAAAACTGTTTCAGGCAGGTATTTGCTTTGTCTGAAATCATTCAGCGTCCGGTCGATCAGCTGCATAGCCCTGGCACCATTGTTCACACCGATGCTCAGGTTAATGGCCTTGTAGAGATAATCCTGAGCAAGTGTGTCAGCAGGATTGGCATCAACAAAACCAATGTACATGTCAAGCAGTTTCTTCAATTCAGCAGGATCGGGCCTTGCCCCTTCCTTCTCGAGCTGCTTTTCAAGGCCGGCAATGGCCCTGATATCCTTATCCCGCTGCGAAGTGCAGGAAGCAACAACCAGCAACAGGATGACTGCAGCCACAACAGTAATCGGATTCTTCATTTCAGGGAGATTTAATGTCAATAAATTTCAGAGGGCTGCTTTTTTTCTGGCAAGCGGAAAAATCATTTTGTAATCTGTTTTTACCAGGCCTTTGGATATTTCTGTGAGTTTGCGCTTCAGCATCATCTTTCTGAGGGGATTGATGTGATCAACAAAGAGAATTCCGTCAAGGTGATCATACTCATGCTGAATAACCCTGGCAAACACTCCCTTTATTTCTTCATCATGGTAAACGAAATGCTCGTCGTAATACTGAATCCTGAGTTCTGATTTACGGATAACATCCTCCCTGATCTGGGGAATGCTGAGGCATCCCTCGTTGAAAGCCCATTCTTCGCCCTTTTCTTCAACGATGCGGGCATTGATAAATACCCGTTTCAGATCGGTTTCACCCGGAAAATCCTCCGCATACGGTGTGGCATCAATTACAAACAAACGGATGCTTCTGTTAACCTGGGGAGCTGCCAGCCCCACCCCGTTGGAAGAGTACATGGTCTCAAACATATCGGCAATAAACTGTTCAAGTCCGGGATAATCTTTGTCAATATCCACAGCAACCTTCCGCAGTGCCGGATGTCCGAAAGCTAAAACTGGTAAAATCATAGGCCGGTTTCAATCTTAATGTTAATTTCAGTTCAGCGTAAAAACGCTACTACAGGCTGTTACGGTTGAAAGCCAGAGTATCAAGGTATGATTGCAGAATGATGGCTGCACTCACAGTATCCACCAGGGCCTTGTTCTGCCGGTCTTTTTTCCTGGCCCCCGAATCAAGGATCGCCCTTTTGGCCATCAGCGACGTAAACCGCTCATCAATTCTTTCAACCGGAATCCCGGGAAAATGCTTCATAAGCAAACGGATAAACGGATCAATGAATTTAACCGATTCTGAGGCCTGATTGTTCATCTGTTTTGGCTCACCGACAACGAACAGGTCAACATTCTCTCTCGAAATATAATCCCTGAGAAAAGCGATGACATCTTTGGAATGTACTGTGGTAAGTGGTGATGCTATGATTCGCTGCTCATCGGTAACCGCAAGTCCTACCCTCTTCTGACCGTAATCAATGGCTAAAATTCTGCCCATTCGTTGCTTTGTATTGGTGGCAAAATTAAGAATTAAGCTTAAACGGTCGAAAAAAACTATAATTTTGACCTACGGAAATCCAATGATTATGGTGTCAGAATTAAAAAAGATCACGGAAAATGCCTGGGATAACAGGGAATTACTCAAAGATCCTGAAACAACAGCGGCCATCACTGAAATTATCGCGATGCTGGATACAGGCAGATTAAGGGTGGCTGAACCTGCTGATGGTGAATGGAAGGTCAATGAGTGGATAAAGAAGGCAGTTATTCTCTATTTCCCGATCAACAGCATGAAAGTTTCCGAAGCCGGGCCATTGGAGTTTCACGACAAAATCCCGCTCAAGCACAATTTCAGGGAACAGGAGGTAAGGGTGGTGCCCCATGCCGTTGCACGCTATGGCTCCTATCTTGCACCGGGTGTAATTCTCATGCCTTCGTATGTTAACATCGGTGCTTATGTTGACAGCAATACCATGGTCGACACCTGGGCAACCGTGGGGTCCTGTGCCCAGATCGGTAAAAACGTGCATCTTTCGGGAGGCGTGGGTATCGGCGGTGTTCTCGAACCGGTTCAGGCAGCCCCGGTGATTGTAGAAGACGGCTGCTTTATCGGATCACGATGCATCGTGGTGGAGGGCGTGCACATAGGCCGCGAAGCCGTGCTGGGGGCCAACGTTGTTATTACGAAATCCACCAGAATCATCGATGTATCCGGGAATGAACCGGTCGAATACAAAGGCTATGTACCACCCCGTTCCGTGGTTATCCCCGGTTCTTACCCGAAGAAATTCCCGGCAGGTGAGTTTCAGGTGTCCTGTGCACTCATCATCGGACGACGAAAAGAATCAACCGACCTGAAAACCACGCTCAACAATGCCTTGCGCGAGTTTGACCTTCAGGTTTAACAATGAATGAATAATCCAACATTAACGATATTTTGCTGAAACAGGTCCTGATCATCCAGACTGCATCCCTGGGCGATGTTATCCTTTCAACCGCGCTGGCTGAAAGCCTCCACAACCTGTATCCGGACCTGCAGACTGATTACCTGATCAAAAAGGGCTATCAGGGACTCTTCGAAGGACACCCGTTTATCCGGAAAGTCTACACTTTCGACAAAAGCAAAGACAAATACCGCAACCTCTTTCAACTGGTTTCAGAATTCCGCAAAACGAGGTACGATGCTGTGATCAATGTACAAAGGTTCGCATCCAGCGGCCTGATCACAACCTTGTCGGGTGCCCGGCACAGGTGCGGATTCGACAAAAATCCGTTTTCCTTTGCCTTTAACCACAAAAGCAGGCACATCATCAGCCACACTTCGCCAACCGGGCACGAAATCACGAGAAACCACGGGTTGATTTCCTGGATTCAGGACATAAAGCCAGCAAAACCTGTGCTTTACCCAGACCCGGAGAAAGCGGGAAGTAATATAAACGAACTATTTAAGGATCAATACATTACAATTTCCCCGTCCTCTCTCTGGTTTACAAAACAGTATCCGGCAGAAAAATGGATTGAATTCATACAGGCCCTGCCACCGGGAATCAGGGTTGTTTTACTTGGCGGAAAAGACGACCGGGAACTCTGTGAAACCATCAGTGCCCTTTCCGGAACACGGAATATGAAAGTATTGGCCGGTGAATTAAACTTTCTGATGTCGGCGTATGTTATGAAAGGAGCAGTGATGAATTACGTGAACGATTCAGCACCCATGCACCTGGCTTCCTCGGTGGATGCCCCGGTTACGGCAGTTTTCTGTTCAACCGTGCCGGAATTCGGGTTTGGCCCCCTTTCAGGCAACGCCTCGGTAGTTGAAACACAACATCAGCTCTCCTGCAGACCTTGCGGGCTGCATGGTCACAGAAAGTGCCCTGAAAAACATTTCAGCTGTGCTTTGTCAATAGAACCGAAACAATTACTTGAACGACTTGATCCATGAACGACATTCTTGAAGCGGAAATAGCGAGAACATTGAAAGTTCTGAAAAACGGCGGTGTGATCCTCTACCCTACCGACACCATCTGGGGAATAGGATGCGATGCCACCAATTTCAAAGCCGTAGAGAAAGTCTATAAAATCAAAAAACGTAAGGAAAACAAAAACCTGATCATTCTGGTAAACGGTTTTGACATGCTGTCGCGCTATGTTAAGAAAGTTCCGGAGATCGCAGGCGACCTGATCGGAAGTATCGACAAACCGGTAACCGTGATCTATGATAATGTATGTAATCTTCCGAAAAATGTCGGCGCAGCAGATGGCACCATCGCCATCAGAATCGTGAAAGATGACTTTTGCAGCAGGTTAATTGAATTGTTTCAGAAACCGGTGATTTCTTCCTCGGCAAATATCTCCGGAGAAGACGCCCCGCTGGTTTTCAGCAGGATATCAGAATCTGTCATCAAAGCGGTGGATTACACCGTTGGTCTCTACCGCGACCAGTTTAACCAGGCCAAGGCTTCAACCATTATCCGGCTTACAGAAAGCGGAGAATATAAAATCATCCGCGAGTAAAATTCTCTGATCCCGCGCATTGTCTTTACGATCTGTTTCATTAACTTTGCAAACTTTTTCATGGCAAGGTTAAACATTTGAAATGAAACGCTTTACGACTATTTTTCTGAGCACTTTACTTCTGATTTCTACAGCGGTGTCTGGTCAGGATTCAATTTCAGATGGCAAACTCAGGATTTCCGTTGAAATTTACAGCAAACATTTGTGGAGAGGATCGGCCAATGGCACTACAGTCAGCCTTCAGCCCAGCCTTGAGTATCAGAAAGGCCGCTTTACCACGGGAGCCTGGGGCGCCTGGTGCCCCAATGGCAGCTACACTGAGCTTGACCTTTACCTTTCCTGGTCAGCAGAAAATCTTACTTTTACCTTATACGACTACTTCTGCCCGGTAAATCCTGTTCAGAAGTTTGAATTCTTTGAAATAGCAAAGGGCAGAACCCGGCACACCTTCGACCTCAACGCCGAGTATGCCAACCCTGAAAAACACCCCTTTGCCCTGCTTGCAGCTGTAATGGTGTATGGCGACGACCTGAATCCGGAAAACGGCAGAAACAACTATTCCACGTATATAGAACCATCTGTTTCTTTTACCCCGTGCAAATTCAACCTCAGGGCCTTCACAGGATTTACCCCTTTCAGTAGTTATTACGCTAACAAGGCTTCTTTCATCAATACCGGAATCTCCGTCGCCCGCAAAATTCCTGTCACCCATAAATACGCTGTCACCCTTAAATCTGCTTTGGTTTACAACCCTTTCAGGAAACAGGCCCATTTTACCCTCGGTGTAAAATTATAATAACCAGCTACTTCCCGTATTCATTCGTTCTTCAAGCCATTTCAACAGGAATCCATGTAGCAAAAACTGTTATAACCTTCTGAACAAACAGGTAAATGGGTTGTTATTACGCTTTGGATGTCTGCGATTGTTAGCGCAGTAACAATTAATCAATTTCTGACCCGATTCACACTAATGAAAGATTTTGGAATTAAGAATACCGATAAGGAATTACTCAAAGAATGGTACTACCTGATGTCGCTCGGGCGCAAACTTGACGACCGCGCCCCCAATTACCTCAAACAGGCCCTGGGCTGGTCGTATCACGCACCTTATGCTGGTCATGACGGCATACAACTGGCACTCGGACAGGTGTTTCAGAAAAACAACGACCATCTTTTCCCCTATTATCGTGACATGCTCACAGCAATTTCAGCAGGGGTCAGTGCAGAAGAAATCATACTCAACGGCATTTCTAAAGCCACCGACCTTGCCAGCGGAGGGCGCCACATGTCGAATCACTTTGCCAAACCGGCATGGAATATCCACAACGTTTCATCAGCCACCGGTAACCATACTCTTCATGCAGTGGGTGTTGCCCGGGCCATCAAAAAATATGGGGTAAAAGCTGTAGCCTTCAGCTCCCAGGGAGAATCTTCAACCTCGGAAGGGTATGTTTATGAGGCCATCAACGGCGCTTCAAACGAAAAACTTCCGGTGGTTTTTGTTTTTCAGGATAACAACTACGGAATTTCGGTCCACAAACGCGATCAGACTGCCAACTGGCGGGCTGCAGATAACTTCAGGGGATTTAAAAATCTTCGGATTATCTATTGTGATGGCAAGAATGTATTTGATTCAATGAATGCCATGACTCAGGCGCGTAAATATGCCCTCGAAAAACAGGAACCGGTGATCGTTCATGCCAGTGTGGTAAGAATTCATTCACATTCAAACTCCGACAAACACGAGCTCTACCGCGACGACAATGAGCGCTTCTGCGCCCAGGCCAACGATCCTTTCGACAGATACAGGAAAACACTGATCATTTCGGGCAGGGTCACCGAAGCTGAGTTGGACGAACTGGATAAAAAAGCCAAGGATGAGGTGTCAAAGGCACACAAAAAAGCCCTGGCAGCCCCCGATCCCGATCCGGCAAGCATTTTTGATTTCGTGATTGCTGATGCATATCCTGCATCGAAATACCCCGACGGAACCCACAACCTTCAATCGGGCGAAAAGCTGAAACTTATCCAGGCCCTCAACCAGACCCTGAAGGCTGAATTCAGGCATAACCCCGATACTTTCATCTGGGGTCAGGATATCGCCAACAAGGAAAAAGGCGGAATCTTCAATGTAAGCAAAGGCCTTCAGCAGGAGTTTGGCATCGAACGCGTCTTCAATGCCCCCATTGCCGAAGATTTTATTGTAGGTACCGCCAATGGAATGAGCCGCTTCAGTAAAAAGCTCAGGGTGGTGATAGAAGGTGCTGAATTTGCAGATTATTTCTGGCCTGCCATGGAGCAGTTCGTTGAACTCACCCATGACTACTGGAGAAGCAACGGCGCATTCAGCCCGAATGTTACCGTAAGGCTTGCTTCCGGTGGTTACATCGGAGGTGGGTTGTACCATTCCCAGACCATTGAAGGAGCCCTGGCTACCTTCCCGGGAATCAGAATCGTGTATCCCTCTTTTGCTGATGATGCCGCCGGTTTGCTGCGTACCAGCCTGCGTTCCGAAGGACCCACCATGTTTCTTGAACCGAAAGCCCTCTACAACGACCCCCTGGCAGAAACCTGGGTTCCCGATGATTTTGAAGTCCCCTTCGGCAAAGCAAGAATCCGCAGACCGGGAAAAGACCTCACCATCGTTACCTACGGGAATACCACCCACATGAGCCTGGCAGTTGCACAACAGATTTTTGAAGAAACCGGAAAAAGTATTGAGGTTGTCGACATCCGTTCCCTCGTTCCGCTTGACAAAGAAACCATTCTGGAATCTGTTAAAAGAACGAACAGGGTGCTGGTAGTGCATGAAGACAAGGTATTCGGCGGATTTGGCGGAGAAATTGCCGCCCAGATTACCGAAGAAGCATTCACATTCCTTGATGCACCTGTAAAACGCGTCGGCTCAACCTTCACTCCGGTCGGATTCAACCGCATTCTGGAGAAAGCCATTCTTCCCGACCAGACCAGAATTAAAAATGCTGCACTCGAAGTCCTGAACTTCTGAGTGGTTCCTCCTTACTGAAAATGCCCCGGTTTCAGGGGCATTTTTAATTTTCAGTATGCCCGATCAGAATTCGCTGCGTTATACGCTCCGCTTAATTCGTGTAAATCAGCTATTTTTGACACCATAAAATACCTGAACATGAAAAAATCCAGCTTATTTTTAACTCTGCTTACCATCATGATTGCACACACAGTTACCGGGCAGCATGCACCTGCTGCTGAGAACCCCTTTCTGAAAGAATTCAATACACCCTTCGGTGTTCCGCCGTTCAGCCAGATAGAACCCGGCCATTTCCTGCCCGCCATCAGAACAGGCATGGATCTTCAAAACAAAGAGGTTGAGGCAATTGTCAGCAACCCTGCGCTGCCGGATTTCGACAACACCATTGCAGCGCTGGACTACAGCGGAAGCCTGATCCGTAAGGTCAACAGCGTTTTTGCTAACCTCAATTCAGCCAATACCAGCAAAGAGCTTCAGGCCATTGCCAAAGAAATGGCTCCAATGCTATCGGCACACTACGATAACATAAACCTGAATCCGGCTTTGTTTGAGAAAGTTAAGGCTGTCTATGAAAAACGTGGCAGCCTCGGACTCAATGGAGAGCAAATGCGCCTGCTTACAGAAAAATATAAGGATTTTGTACGCGGTGGAGCGGCCCTCTCTGAAGATTCCCGTGAACGTTTCAGGGAAATCAACAAGAAACTGTCTGTGCTTACCCTTCAGTTTGGGGAGAACGTATTGAAAGAAACCAATGACTTCAGACTGATTATCGACAAACCTGAAGACCTTTCAGGTCTGACACCTGAACTTGTTCAGCAAGGGGCAGAGGCTGCCGCAGAAGCAGGAATGGAAGGTAAGTGGGTGTATACGCTTCACAACCCCAGCATTATGCCTTTCCTTCAGTATGCTGACAACAGGGATTTGCGCGAGAAAATATACAAAGCCTATATCAACAGGGGGAATCAGGGTAATGCCAACGACAACAATGCCCTTATTCAGCAGATTGTCGCCCTGAGGCTCGAAAAAGCAAAACTGCTCGGATATGAAAGCCATGCCGCCTTCGTCCTGGAAGAAAATATGGCGAAAAATGCCGAAAATGTAGAAAAACTACTCCTCCAGCTATGGAAACCTGCCCTCAACCGTGCAGTTGCCGAAGCTGCTGATCTGCAGGCCATCATAGATCGCGATGGCGGCAGTTTCAGGCTTCAGCCCTGGGACTGGCGCTACTATGCAGAAAAACTGCGTAAAGAAAAATATGACCTGAACGATGAATTGCTCAAGCCCTACTTTTCCCTTGAAAATGTGAGGCAGGGTGTTTTTGAGGTCGCCGGTAAACTCTATGGCATAACCTTTACCGAACGAAAGGACATTCCGGTGTACCACAACGATGTGATTGCCTATGAAGTGAAAGAAGCCAGCGGTCAGCATATCGGAATTCTGTATATGGATTTTCACCCCCGTGAAAGCAAGCGCGGTGGTGCGTGGATGAACAGTTACCGCAAACAATACCGCGAAAACGGACGAAACATCAGCCCTGTAATTGTCAATGTATGCAACTTCTCCAAACCAACCTCAACCCAGCCTTCCCTGCTCACCTTTGATGAAACCAACACCCTGTTTCATGAGTTCGGCCACGCACTGCACGGTCTGCTTTCATCATCCACCTACTATAGTTTAACCGGAACTTCGGTACCACGAGATTTCGTAGAACTGCCATCCCAGATCATGGAAAACTGGGCTGCTGAACCCGAAGTGTTGAAAATGTATGCCAGACATTACCTTACAGGTGAAGTCATTCCGCAGCAATTGATAGAAAAATTGCAGAAAAGCAGTTATTTCAACCAGGGATTTGAGACGGTGGAATACCTTGCAGCCGCGTTTCTCGACATGGGCTACCATAACCTGACTGAAGGCTCTGTAAGCAATGTCGGAGAGTTCGAACAATCAACCCTCAGTAAGCTGGGACTGATCCCGGAGATCACCAGCCGGTACCGCTCAACCTATTTCAACCACATCTTCAGTGGGGGCTATTCCTCGGGCTACTACAGCTATATATGGGCTGCCATTCTCGATGCCGATGCCTTTGAAGCATTCCGTGAAAACGGGCTGTTCGACAGAAAAACAGCCCTCTCGTTCAGGGAAAATATACTATCGCGTGGTGGAACAGAAGACCCCATGCAACTGTATAGTAAGTTCAGGGGGGCAGAACCGGACATCACCCCGTTGCTCAAACGCAGGGGTTTGCTGGAAAACTGATGCGGATAAACCTGCGGATAAACCTGAATGGCCCTGAGTACCCCCGGTACATCAGGGCTTTTTCTTTTTCCGGATGCTGATACCCGTGTTCCGGAAAAAATCAGCCTTCCAGGGTTTTAAACCTCAGAATGTGAATGGTGATTACAACAGCCAGCAATAGCAGACCTGCCTTCAGCCACCAGTAATCAGGTCCGAATATAACCGATACAGAAATGGTAAGATACAGGAAACTGAGGCTGTATATTTTATTGCGTCGGGTGATGCCCCGCCGCATTCGGTAATTGGCGATATAAGGGCCAAGGTACTTATTGCCAAGCAAAAGCCTGTTCATCCGGTCAGATGATCTCACAAAACACCAGGAGGCAAGCAGCAAAAAGGGGGTGGTGGGAAGCAAGGGTATAAAGATTCCGGCAAAACCGGCAATGGCAGAGAGTAAACCTCCGATCAGCAACAGCAATCTTACAACCTTGCCGGCAGGCTTCCTGAGTCCTGAATCTGTTTCCTGTTTCTGCATTAAAGTTATTCTGGAATTCAACTCCGGGAAATGTACTTGCCAACCCGGCAATACTCCCTGAAAACTGATGACCGGTGACTGAATTCAAAAACCATCGCCTTCCCGATCACCTGTTCCTGTTGAAACTTATTAAAATTAGCTTAAAAATTTTATTAAGTATTTGACAACTGGAATACACTCCCTAATTTTAACTCACATTAAGTCATGCAAATATTCAACCCGGAATTGAACCTGAGAAACTCAATTCCGGTTTGTTTTTTTGCAAACCGGGCTGGAATCAGTTGTCAAATGCCCGGTTGAGAAAACGGTTAAATTCAATCATGGATGAGAAAACCGAAAGGGCTGCCTTATGGAAGCCATCTGAGGTAACCTCCTGGTCATTAAACCTATGCATCACTGCGTAGCTCTTATACATCAACAGATCAATGTCAGCAAATCCGGCATTAAAATCCTTCGGTGGCCGTTTCAGTTTGTCAAAATCGGAAAGAGTTCCGAAAGTTTTCCTGAAATTATCTTCTTCAATCAGGCTTCTGAAATCCTTTGATCCGAAGTATATTTCGTTTCTTACTTTCTTCAGTACCTCCGCTTCAGGCATATAAATACCTCCACCAGCCATGGATTCGCCCGGCTCAATGTGGATATAATAGCCCGCCATGGGGCTTTTGCGGCCACCATTGGCAATAAAAGCACCAAAATTGGTCTTGTAAGGCTGTTTGTCTTTTGAAAACCGCACATCCCTGAAGATTCTGAAAACACAGTTCTTCGCATCCGGCAACCCGATGCTTGTATCAATCAGGGCAAGTTCGCCTGTAAGTCCGGTAACAAACTTCTCAAACTGTACTTTTACCTGCTGGTATCTCTGCCTGTTTGCATCAAACCACTCGCGGTGGTTGTTTTCTTTCAGATCAGCAAGAAACTGTAGAATATCTTTCATTGCTTAGGGTTATTTCGTTGTCAAAAATAATCAATCCGGGAATTGATTTAAATTCATTTTTGTCCGGTTAAAGTAAAAGAAACCTTGACACCAAATCCCCAAGCCACCAAAATCTCTATAAATCAGATAAATAACTTGGTGAATATTGGTGATTTCGTGTGTTGGTGTCAAAAAAAGAAAGTATGGTCCCTGTTTTGAATAATGGCTGCAATCCAGTAATATAAATCAGTTCAAAGGAAACCAATTATTTTCCCCGGACACAAGTGATTTAAATTTTATAAAGTGTTAACCGGGATATTGCCAAATAGTTTAAATTTACGTTGATTATGATTGCTGCGAGTTAATTTATATCCATAGTTTATATCTATCTGCGATGAATAAACAACTATCCGTATTACAAACAGTGCTGTTTCTATTCATATCAGTCCTCCTGCATGCCGGTGGTGACAACAGGCCGGCCGGTGCACGTTCGGCAGCCCTTGCCCACTCCTCAGTAGCCCTTAATGACCTCTGGTCGGCATTCAACAACCAGGCCGGGCTGGCCATGCTCAATACCGCCGGTGCCGGGCTCTACTATGAGAACCGCTTTATGCTGAAAGAGCTGGGTTACAAAGCTGCAGCCATTGCATTGCCCGTTAAACCAGGAACCATCGGCCTAAGTTTCAATCATTTCGGCTATTCCACTTACAATGAGAGTAAAATCGGCCTGGCATTTGCCCGTTCCTTTGGGCAACTGGTCTCCTTCGGGCTTCAATTGAACTACAATATGTGTCACCTGGCCGAAAGCTATGGCAACCGGAACTTTGTAACCTTTGAAGCCGGAATGCTGGCCAGGCTCACCAGCGAACTTACCCTGGGAGCCCATGTTTACAATCCGGCCAATGCAAAGATGGCAGAATACAACGACGAAAGGGCTCCGGTTGTTTTTCGGATCGGACTGGCTTACGACCTCACCAACAGGATAAAGCTGCTCGTTGAAACCCGGAAATCCGGCTATGCCGATGCCTCGGTAAATGCAGCGGTTGAATACAACGCCTGGAAACAGTTTTTTCTGAGAGGCGGGGTATCGACCGGACAGACAGCCTTTACTTTCGGACTGGGATATGTTACCGGCAAATTCAGCTTCGACCTCAGCAGCAGTTATCACAATGTGCTGGGTTATTCGCCCCAGGCTTCTGTTTCCTGTAAATTCTGAAAGCCATGCTGAAACGGATCATCTGTCATTTGTTGTTGCCTGCGATCTTCACATTGCTTTTATCCGGCAGTCTCCGGGCGCAGGAACCTGTGAAAACCGAACAAGGTGTTTCTTCACTGCTTGAAGATCAGATTGAACAACTATCGGGCAACACCGACACCGAAGCTGATTACAGCGACCTGGTTGAAGAATTGCTTCAATACATCAAAAATCCGGTTAACATCAACACAGCCTCCGAGCAGGAACTGCATCAGCTTCAGCTGAACGATCTGCAGATCAACAATCTGAGCAACTATATTCTGACATTCGGAGAACTCACCAGTCTTTACGAACTCAACCTGATCGAAGGTTTCGACTCAACCCTGGTTGCTGACCTGTCACCTTTTATCACCTTTAAGCTCAGTCCCTTTGCCAGGAACCCCAGCCTGAAAAACCTTGCAACCTATGGCAAAGAGAGCATTATCCTACGCTATCAGCAGGTGCCCGAAGAACAAAAGGGCTATACTCCCATCGACGATTCTTCCCTGGCAGCCAACCCCAATAGCAGGTACCTGGGCGGACCTGAAAAACTTTACCTGCGGCTCGGCTATAACTTCTACAATTCGGTGCGGTTCGGGGCTACCATGGAAAAAGACCCAGGGGAAACACTCTTCCCTGATTCGGATACCCTCAAAAAAGGATTCGACTTTTACAGCTTTCACTTCTTTTATGCCGGAAAGAAGTTTGTAAAAAGTCTTGCCATCGGTGATTACCATGTTCAATTCGGGCAGGGGCTCACCCTCTGGAGCAGCATGGCCTTCGGGAAATCACCATCAGGCATCCCTGGCAGGAGAATGGCCCCTGCCCTGAAACCGAATACCGGAGCCAATGAAAATCTTTTCATGCGCGGCGTGGCAACCACGATTTCACCCCTGAGGAATCTCGATGTAACGCTTTTCTATTCCAGTAAACTGGCAGATGCAAATACCGAAGCTGCAGATTCACTTTCTGCTGAAGAGTACTACATAAGCTCCCTGCTTGAAACCGGATACCACCGGACACCCGGCGAACTGGCCGGGAAAGATGCCATCAGGCAAACGCATTACGGCGGGAATCTGCAGACGCGTATCCGGATGTTCAGGTTCGGAGCCAGTGTTCTGCATTCCGGCCTGGACAACAACCTGCAGAAAGACAATGCATTATACAGGCAGTTTGAATTCAACGGGAAAGCACTTACCAATGTTGGTTTTGATTATGCGGTCATCCTTCGGTCGCTCACCCTGTATGGAGAATTTTCAGGAAGCGACAATGGCGGCAAAGCCGTGATCGCCGGGGCTAATTTCACGCCGGATCCGAGGCTGGCCTTATCAGCCATTTACCGGAACTATTCCAAAAATTACCAGAACCTGATGAGCAATGCCTTCGGGGAAAACAGTAAAAATTCAAATGAAAAGGGCCTCTATATCGGGATGCTGGCCCAGCTCCACCGACGACTGAGCCTTACTGCTTTTGCCGATCACTTTAGTTTTCCCTGGCTGAAATACAGGGTTGATGCACCTTCCCGCGGGAGTGAATACACCGCACGTCTCACCTACACCCCTTCTCGAAGAACCGAAATCCAGCTGCAGTACCGGGTTCAGCAAAAGCAATTGAATCCATCAGATGCAGACACTTACACAACATTTCCGGAAACTGAATCCAGACAGAACTTCCGGATCAGTTTCAATGTAAAGCCAACTGCTGCACTCATCCTCAAATCCCGGGTTGAATCGATCGTTTACAGGATGGAAGGTTCCGGCAGAAAACAAGGGTTTCTTGCCTATCAGGAAGTCGCTTACAGAAATCAGGATAAGCCGTGGCAGCTTACAGGGCGGTATGCGATTTTTGACACTGACTCATACAACGAACGGTTGTATGCCTATGAAAGCGACGTGTTGTATGCCTTTTCAATCCCATCGTACTATTATAAAGGCAGCCGGTTCTATCTGCTGGGCAGGTACTCCTTTGGCCGCAGCCTCGATTTATGGGTGCGGTATTCGATTACCCATTATTCCAACAAGCAAGTGATCGGATCCGGACTGGATGAAATTGATGGAAACAATAAATCGGAAATCAAACTTCAGTTACGCTACCGGTTCTAGACTGCTTCATTTCTGCCGATTATTAGGATAGCACCAAAATTTGGTTATTTTTGCTACGGGAAAATCAGATCAAGCTTCTTAAATAATCACCTAACACCCTATTAGTATGTTAAAAGAGCACCCAAAAGGACTACTGGTAGCGTTCTTCTCCAATATGGGAGAGCGCTTCGGATTTTACACCATGATGGCCATCCTGGTTCTGTTTCTGCAGGCAAAATACGGCCTCACAGAATCACAGGCCGGAGGATATTACAGCTGGTTTTATTTCGGAATTTATGCCCTTGCCCTCATCGGAGGTATACTTGCTGATGCAACCCGTAAATACAAGTTTGTAATCCTGATGGGGATTATCATCATGTTTGCCGGTTATGTTGTAATGGCTATTCCTGGCAACCCGCTTGCAATTACCCTTACGGGACTCTTCACCATAGCCCTCGGAAACGGACTCTTCAAAGGAAACCTGCAGGCAGTTGTCGGACAAATGTACGATGACCCGAGGTATTCAAAAGTGAGAGATTCTGCCTTTATGATTTTCTATATGGGCATCAACATTGGCGCCTTTTTTGCACCTTTTGTTGCTACGGGAATCAGAAACTGGTTCTTAAAAACCCAGGGCTTTGAACACGACGGCAGCCTCCCGGCAATGTGCCATGCATACACCAACGGGACCCTTGAAAATACTGAAGCCTTCCAGAGCCTGGCCGAAAAAGTGAGCGGAAAGGTAGTTACTGATCTGGGTGCTTTTGCATCAGATTACATCAACGCATTCTCTAAAGGATACAACTATGCATTTGGCATTGCTGCCGGTGCAATGGTAATTTCAATGCTTGTATACATCATCTTCAACAAACTCTTACCCAGCGTTGAAAAAGTTGTTACCAAAGACAACAAAGCCGAAAACAAGGCTAAAGGAAATCTTGTTAGTTTCCTGCTGGCAGCCGGTCTGATGGCTACCACCTCGGTTATTTTCTATTTCGTTATGAACGACCTCGCTCTGGGAATGGCTGTTGGTCTCTTTGTTGGATTTGTTGCTATGATGTTCCAGATCTCAACCAAAGAAGAACGCCCCAGGGTAACTTCACTGCTGCTCGTATTTATCGTGGTGATTTTCTTCTGGATGTCCTTCCATCAGAACGGACTTACCCTCACATTCTTTGCCAGAGACTATACAGTAAAAGAAGTCGGCGCATTCACCAACATTTTCTTTAACCTTGAGTCCATCCTGAGCTTTATCGGTGCGATCGCCGGTGTGGTTCTTGTTCTTTTCAATAAAAAGAGCTTCAACAAGCTGATCGGTGGTGCCATGGCTATTGTTTTCGGCGGATTAACCTACTATTTCGTATCAGGTTTCGCTGAAAGCAACCCGATTGCCCCTGAAGTATTCCAGTCGTTTAACCCATTGTTTATTGTATCCCTGACATTCCCTGTCATGGCAGTGTTTACCTGGCTTCGCAACAAAAACCTGGAGCCCTCAACCCCCAAGAAAATCGGTATTGGTATGTTTATTGCCGCTCTCGGATTTCTTGTCATCCTCATTGCTTCTATCGGCCTGGTCTCACCTCACGAATTACAGGTAATTGAAAATGGTTCTACTAAATACAATCCTGTACCTGACTCTTCAAGGGTTATCCCTTACTGGCTTATCAGCAGTTACCTTATCCTTACCATTGCAGAACTTTTCCTCAGCCCGATGGGCCTGTCGTTTGTTTCCAAAGTTGCTCCGGCACGGTTCCAGGGTCTTATGCAGGGCGGATGGTTGCTCGCTACCGCGGTTGGAAATAAATTCCTCTTTATTGGCAGTGATTTCTGGGGTAAACTTGACCTCTGGCAGTTGTGGTCAATCTTTATTGTTTGTTGTGTTTTGTCTGCTGTTTTCATCTTCTCCATTATGAAACGTCTTGAAGCAGCTACCAAGTAAAGTGCATTTTAAATACCATGACCAAAAAAGGCTGTCTGATTAAGACAGCCTTTTTTGAAACAAAAGAAGGATGGAAAACCGGAATACTTAAAATAATCAGGTTAAATACCCTGCAGCATCGTAATAATCTCCGGAATTTGAAATTACCTTCAAAAAAACTCTGATTCCGGATAACATTCTGCCATCAGCGCTTAACCCGACGAAAAGGGAGGCACAATGGGCCTCCGGGGCAAGCCTGCCTGCCGCAGTGCAGCGAAGGAGAAGGATGAACCCCATGCCCGATGCCCCAGACCCTGAGAAAATTTACAAGACATGAACCCATTCCTCGGAAAACGCTACAACAGCTACAACGAATACTTCAAGCGGACCTTCGGCAGCAGGGTTCAGAAAGTATCGATCGATGCCGGGTTTACCTGCCCCAACCGTGACGGGACAACTGGGACCGGTGGTTGTACCTATTGCAACAACGATGCGTTCAACCCATCCTATTGCCACCCTTCAAAACCTGTACTGCAACAGATTGAAGAAGGCATAGAATTTCACAAAATCAGGTATCGCAGGGCTTCTGAATACCTGGCCTATTTCCAGTCGTACTCCAACACCTGGGCACCACTCAGTGAACTGAAACAACTGTATGATCAGGCACTCAGTCATCCCGGAATCAGGGGACTGGTGATCGGTACCCGGCCCGACTGTATTGACGATGAGAAAATCAGCTATTTCAGCAAGCTCTCCGCAAAGTTTTATGTCATCATTGAATATGGCATTGAATCCACTTCAGATAAAACCCTGCAACTCATCAACCGTGGACACACCTACCAGCAATCGGTGGAGGCCATAAAGAAAACAGCAGCAGCCGGAATAAAAACCGGAGCGCACCTCATCCTGGGCCTTCCCGGCGAATCTGAAGAACAGATGATCGCCGGAGCAAGAATGGTAGCCCGCTTACCACTGACAACCATAAAATTTCATCAGTTACAGATTGTCAGAAATACAGCCATGGCTGACCAATACCTCGCAGACCCCGGGGCTTTTAGGCTATTTACGCTGGATGAATATATCGACCTGATTGTAAGAATCACAGAACTGATGAATCCCGCATTTGTGATCGAGCGTTTTACCGGTGAAGTTCCACCACGATACCTGCTGAGTAAACCCTGGTCAGCATTGCGTGCCGACCAGGTTATGACCTTGATTGAAAATGAACTTGAAAGAAGAAATACGTGGCAGGGCAGACTCTTCAGCGGCGATTAACTTTCCCTGATAAATCCTTGTTCTCCCTTTCAGAAAAAAATCAGCGGGCTTTAGCCATCCTTTTCATTCTCTTCAACTGCATTGTTTTTCCTGGCTGCCCTGAGCCTGCCGGCATCCTTCAATGCTTTGTGAATGATCCATTCCAGTTGCCCGTTTGTACTGCGGAATTCGTCTGCTGCCCATTTTTCAACAGATTCGAGCAGTTCAGCATCAATACGCAGTGCAAAGGATTTCTTCTGAGCCATTGTAAATATGTTATATTCTGTTTGGTTAGTACCAGCAGGAATCAGGCAACTGCTGCTGAATGATGCTGTGACATTGCACGTCGCGTGAGGTAAACCAGTAAAACAGCCAGAAGCACATAATTCTCCCTTCGCCTGATGCTGTCGCTCAATTCAAGGTTAAAACTGTACCGGAATCCCTTCCACTGAAATTGCGGGCGGGCTACTGCAAGTTCTCTGTCATCCTTATCAGACAATACATACCGGTGGGTAAAAAAACCTTTCTGCCGGAAGAAATAGGTGTACCTGCTGCCAGAGTCAGGCGTTTCGATAATTGTTCTTCCGGTCCATCTCCTCCTGAAAACAAGAACCGTCTTACCGTTTTCGCGGATTTCTGATATACTCCTCCAGAAATCCGTCAAAACAACCTCACTGGTCCGTCCATCCGGCAGATGTATGGAAGCCTTGGCTGAAAACCTGTTTTTGTATACGAGTCTTGCTGCTTCCTGATCGCCCGTGAAAAACACCAGCGTGGTATGATTTTCAGAAACTACCTGCATAATTCTGTTTTTTTCCTGATGTCCCGGCTACTGATGTAAGGTCCCTGTATTGATTACCGGACTGGCATCTTTATCAGAGCACAGGACAACCATGAGGTTGCTGACCATGGTAGCTTTCCTTTCTTCATCAAGGTCAACCAGCTTTTTCTCCGACAGCATCTCCAGCGCCATTTCAACCATGCTTACAGCCCCTTCAACAATTTTTGTGCGTGCAGCAATGATGGCAGTAGCCTGCTGACGGCGAAGCATCGCACCGGCGATTTCTGATGAATAGGCCAGATAACTGATACGGGCCTCAATCACATCAATGCCAGCTCTTTCAAGCCTCTCAGTCAGTTCGGCCTCCAGCACATGGTTTACCTCTTCCCCACCGGCTCTCAGTGAAATTTCTGACTGAGCATCATCGAAGTTATCGTAAGGGTAATGACCGGCCAATTTCCGGATTGCCGCTTCACTCTGAATTTCAACATAATGGATGTAATCGTCAACTTCAAAAGCAGCCTTGAAAGTATCCTTGACCTTCCACACAAGCACGATGCCGATCATAATCGGATTGCCGATTTTATCATTTACTTTGATCGGTTCACTGTTCAGATTGCGGGCCCTGAGAGAGATCTTCCTTCTGGTAAGAAACGGATTAACCCAGAAAAAACCATTGTGCTTCACGGTCCCGATGTAATCGCCGAACAAAACCAGCACACTCGACTCATTCGGATTAACCACGAGCATGCCAGGCAGCAGAAAAACTGCGGCTACCAGAACAACCACCGATGCAATCATCAGTGCAATGTTGGAATTGAAATTGACAATGAGGTAAACCGGCAAAGCAACCATGATAAAAATCACGGCCAGCATCAGATATCCTGACCGCGGCTTAATAAATTTTTCGTTTTCCATTGTTTCCATTTTGATATCATTTTGATATTACAATAATACAACATTTTAAATACCTTTGTCAAGCAAATCAAACTTTTTTTTTGAAAGCGTCAGAAAATATTAAAAAGCTAATTTTGCGATACAAAACAATCCGAATGGAAATCAGTCCAGGAAAGTATAAGCACGTTTTTTTCGATCTCGACAACACCTTGTGGGATTTCAACACCAACTCTGAAGAAGCATTCAGGGATTTGTTTGAAAAATATCACCTCTCAGAGCGTGGAGTAACTTCTTTTGAGGCGTTTATTGAGGTTTACAACAAGCACAACCATTTGTTGTGGGATTTTTACCGCAGGGGGGAAATTGTGAAAGAGATGCTGAATATCCGCAGGTTTTCGCTCACCTTAAGCGACTTCGGCATCAACGATAGCCTGCTGAGCAGCAACATTGCCAATGATTATGTAAGCCTGAGTCCGACCAAAACCAACCTGTTTCCTCATACCCTGGCGGTGCTTGAATACCTTGCCGGTAAGTACTCCCTGCACATCATTACCAATGGCTTTGAGGAGGTTCAGTACCGGAAACTTAACCACTCCGGGCTGAGCCTTTTTTTCGATCAGGTAATCACTTCAGAAGATGCGGGGGTAAAAAAGCCAGATCTTCCAATATTCCTGTATGCTTTGCAGAAAGCCGGTGCGCTGGCTGAAGAAAGCCTGATGATAGGCGATGATGAAGAAATTGATATCACCGGTGCTTTCAATGCCGGCATCGATCAGGTACTGGTTGACTACAACAATGTATGTCCTGAATCAAGGGCCACATACAGGGTGTCTGGCCTGGAAAAGTTGTATGAAATCCTTTAAATGATGCTGACTTGGGCAATGCCGGGAAGATAGCCCGGGTTATCATTTCAGTTTGATTGCGTTAAGTCCCCCCTTAAAAAGCAAAAGCTGCCTGGAGGGCAGCTTGCTTAAAATTTTTAAGAGAAATTACTTTTTCTCGGGAGCGGGTACTGGTTTGGCGGCGTCAGAATGAGCGCCTTTGCTGCAGCATGATTTGGCTTTTTCACCTGAACATGGGGTTGCGCAACCCGATTTCGGAGCATCTGATTTTGATTCGCAGCCTGATTTGGCACCCTTGCTATCGGTGGATGCTTTGTCTGATTTTTCAGTAGCTGACTTTTCAGTTTTTTTCTTTTCCTTGGGTGCGTTCTGTGCGGAAACACTGACGATAGTAAAGGCAAATACCAGTGCCATTACTGATAAAATCATTGAAATCTTTTTCATGAGGCTTAGTTTAAATTAGGTTTGGCAAAAGTAAGCAGAGGCTTGCCGTAACGCAAACCTCAATTTGTTAATGTTTTGTTAATATTTCAGAGTTCTGCGATAATGGTGCGCTTTCCGGTAACTTTCTGCCCCAATGCAACCACTACTTTACAGCCGACCGGAAGAAAAAGGTCAACCCTTGACCCGAACTTGATGAAACCGAATTCATCACCCTGCCTGATGGAATTTCCCTCGCGGGCATAGCACACGATGCGCCTTGCCAGGGCACCGGCAATCTGCCGCATCATAACCTGAATTCCTTTTTCATTCTCAACAACGACAGTGGTGCGTTCATTTTCGGTAGAAGACTTCGGGTGCCAGGCAACGAGGTATTTGCCAGGGTGGTATTTCATGTACCTGATTACTCCGCTTACCGGAGACCAGTTAACATGCACGTTGTTGGGCGACATAAAAACAGACACCTGAACCCTTCTGCCTCCAAAAAATTCAGGTTCATCTACCTCCTCAATGGCAACGATCTCTCCATCAGCCGGGCAGATAATAAGGCTATCGTCAGGAGACAATACCCTTTTCGGGAGCCTGAAGAAACGAACTATCCAGATAAAAAACAAGCCCAGGGCTATCCACACCACATAATGCAGCCAGAGCGGCATGGCAATGAGGCCACTTAACGGCGATAATATCCCGAGTGCAATAAATGCGACAAGTATAATCAGGTACCCTTCTTTGTGGACTCCCATTTCTCCCTGAGTTAATCCTTAATAATTATACCAGGCAATATCCTGCCTGACAATTGGCATACTAAAACACATCAACCATCCTGCTGCTCTCCCACCGGAAAACTGTGAAGAAAATACAGCATCTGAAAAACTTCCGGCCAGTTATCTCAGAAAGTATAACAATACATATACCGGTGGAGCAGCCAGCAATACAGCATCGAAGCGATCCAGAATCCCACCATGGCCCGGCAACAAGCTTCCGGAATCCTTTACCCCTGTGCTCCTCTTCAGCATAGATTCAACCAGATCGCCAAAGGTACCAAAAACAATGATTAAAACTGCAACCAGCAGCCACTTACCAAAACTGAATTCGGTAAATGAAGCAGAAATCATATAGGCAGTGAGTATGCCAGCCAGGCTTCCTCCAACAAAACCTTCCCACGATTTTTTCGGGCTGATGCGCTCCAGCATCCGGTGTTTGCCCATGAGCGAGCCGAAAATATAAGCTCCGGAATCATAAATCCACAAAATCAGAAAGAATCCGAGTAAGGCTCCGCTTTGCAACCACACCCCTTCTGCTTCAGAATTAAAAAAACCACTCAGCAGGGCCAAAGGCAGCACAACCCAGACTAACCCGAGAAATCCTGCAGCCACATTCATGAACGGGGAAGCAGATTTTCTGTAGAGTTCAACAATTGACAGGGCAGGCAATATGAGCAGGTTGAGCAAAAGGTATTCTGACCCCACGATACCGAACTCCCACAACACGATTGTACTGTAAAGCAACAATGAGAGCAGAATCCCGGCCAGTTTGTGCGGATAGGCTTTCGACAGGCGGATGATCTTTGAGTACTCAAGAAATCCTCCGATCGCAACTATCATAAACAACGCGGCAAAAGCCCATTTGCTCAGGATCACCGAGCCGATGATGCCAATAACAAACAAAACACCGGTTATGGTGCGGATAGTAAAATTATTCAAGGTTCTCAGGAGATTTGATGATTTGAATTGCATTGAAGGCATCTTCAACGCTGACATAAAGTTCTATTTCCCCGAAAAGATAGCTGGAGTCTTGTTTGTTTACTACAATGGCTTTGATCTGGCGATCTTCCAGAATTCCACGAAGTAACTCAATCTCATGTATATAAGCAGAGGTAAAGATGCAGGTCCAACCTTCCATAGCGTTGATTATTTGGTGTCGTCAGCCAGAAATACATAGACTTCTTTGGGCCCGTGAACACCCATTACCAGTGTTTTCTCAATATCAGCTGTACGGCTGGGGCCGGTAATCATGGTTACCATAGAAGGCATTCTGCCCGTGTATTTCTCCCTGATTCCCGAAAGAGCCGTCTTTATGTCCGGAACAATCTGAGAAATAAAGGCAATCACAATATGAATCTCCGGGAAAGAATACAACCTCCGACCCGACAATTGCTGCGATGACATCATAATACTGCCGGTTCTTGCAATCAGGTACTCGCAGGAAGTTACCGCAATTTTCATCATTTCAACACCCTGATTGGGCCTTATCGCGGGAACCCCGGCATGATTGAGCAGACCGATGAGAGAGTCTTCATTGCTCCAGGCTTCGGTCCAACCCCTGTCGTTAAATACAGCTTTCACTTTTACCAGCATATCCTGGGCGGAGGCACAATAAACAAATTTACCTCCGGTTTTTGCAAACTCGACCGCAAAATTTACATCCGCCTCCTCAGGCATGGGTTGATAAATATCCGATTCATATTCGACATCCGGAAATGGATTATCGGATGGATCAATCAGCGCATGACGGATATTCTTCAGCACTTTCTCCCGGGTTGTGCTTTCTTTGATATGTTCAGGTTTTGAAATCAGTTTATTTCGGGTTTTCATCCGGTGATCCTTTGTCAGGTTCAGCATCGGCAACCTCATGCATAACCTGTGGTTGTAAAACTTCCGAAACAGCACCGGGATCACCGGAACCATTTTCTGCAGCTGGTTTAATTTCAGCAATCAGATGCTCATCAAAAGGCCGCTTGCCGAAAATGTTCTCAAGATCTTCCCTGAAAATCACCTCTTTCTTCAGAAGGATATCAGCCAATTGCTCAAGTTTGTCACGGTTATCGGTAAGAATTGTTTTCGCCCTTTCATAAGCTTTCTCAACAATCTTTTTAATCTCCTGATCAATAAGCTCAGCGGTGGCTTCGCTGTAAGGCTTGCTGAAAGAATACTCCTGCTGACCGGTAGAATCATAATAACTGACATTCCCTACCTCTTTGTTCAACCCGAAATAAACCACCATGGCATAAGCCTGCTTGGTTACTTTTTCGAGGTCGTTGAGCGCTCCGGTTGAAACTTTCCCGAAAATAATCTCCTCAGAGGCTCTCCCGGCCAGTGTTGCTGTGAGTTCATCAAACATCTGTTCGAAGGTGGTAATCTGCCGCTCTTCGGGAAGGTACCAGGCGGCTCCCAGGGCTTTACCACGGGGAACAATGGTTACTTTCACCAACGGATGCGCAAACTCAAGCAGCCAGCTGGTGGCAGCATGACCGGCTTCATGGAAGGCAATCACCTTTTTCTCCTGTGGTGAAATGATTTTATTACGCTTTTCCAGTCCGCCTACGATGCGATCAATGGCATCAATAAAATCCTGACGGGCGATTTCACCCTTGTTGCGACGGGCGGCAATGAGTGCGGATTCATTACAGACATTGGCGATGTCGGCTCCTGAGAATCCGGGCGTCTGTTTGGCCAGAAAATCCGAATCAACAGATTCATCGGTTTTCAACGGTTTCATATGCACTTTGAAGATCGCTTTACGCTCCTCAAGGTCAGGCAACTCTACCAAAATCTGACGATCAAACCTCCCGGCCCGCAACAGGGCCCGGTCAAGAATATCGGCCCGGTTGGTGGCTGCAAGAATAATGACTCCGGCATTGGTGGCAAATCCATCCATCTCAGTAAGTAACTGATTCAGCGTATTTTCACGCTCATCGTTTGCCCCTGTGATCTGGTTGCGTCCCCTGGCTCTTCCGATTGCATCAATTTCATCAATAAAGATGATACAGGGCGATTTTTCCTTGGCCTGCTTAAAAAGGTCGCGCACCCTCGAGGCACCTACCCCGACAAACATCTCAACAAAATCGGAACCGGAAAGTGAAAAGAAAGGAACCTTTGCTTCTCCGGCTACTGCTTTCGCCAGCAAGGTTTTACCGGTTCCCGGAGGCCCCACGAGCAAGGCTCCTTTGGGTATTTTCCCGCCGAGGGTTGTATATTTCTTCGGATTCTTCAGGAAATCAACGATTTCCATAATCTCAACCTTGGCTTCATCCAGTCCGGCAACATCTGAAAAATTCACATTCACATGGGTGTCCTTATCAAACAGCTGGGCTTTCGATTTGCCGATGTTGAAAATCTGACCTCCGCCGCCTGAACCACGGCTCATCATCCGCATGATGAAAAACCAGGCCCCAACCAACAGGGCAACCGGTAAAATCCACGAAAGGGCATCACCCCAGACGTTGCGCCTGGTGAGATTCTCTATGTAAACCGGTTTTTCAACCCCTTGCTGAATTTCAGCAAAATCCTTTTCAAAAGTTTCAACCGATCCGATGTTATACACAAATTGTGGCTTGCTGGCACCAAATCTGTCGGTGGGTTTCAGGTTCTTGTACTTATCAAGCTTGAACTTATCCTTTTTAATGTATATTTCTGCAAACTCTTTGTTCACAAGCACCAGGCGCTCGATATCCTGATTGGTGACCATGGTTTTTACTTCACCCCACCCAATCTGTTTCGGTGATTCACCCCATGATCCAAAAAACTGCAGGCCGATAATCATCAGGGCAAGCAGCGCGTATATCCACATGTAATTGAATTTTGGCTTGCCATTCTTTGGCTTGCCAAATCCATTGTCAGTTTTCTTCTCGTTGTTTTCGTTCATAATTCTTTCAGGCGTCAGCCGAAGTTTTTTTCTTAGTGTTCTTTTTTACCGGTAATTCCGGGTTACATCTGGTAATATCTGCATCAGCCCAAAGTTCTTCAAGCCGGTAAAAACGCCGGTTGGGTTCCTGGAAGATGTGAACCACAACATCAAAATAATCCAGCAATACCCATTCAGCATTTTCAAAACCTTCTTTTTTCCAGACATTGATTCCAATGGCCTTTTTTACTTCCATCTGCACTGAATCTGCAATGGCTTCTACCTGATTGCGCGATTTTCCATGACAGACAATGAAAAAATCAGCAATTGAATTATGGATGCGGCGCAGATCAATCTGCACAACCTCTTCGCCCAGTTTTTCAAAAATTCCCTGAACAACGATTGCTGCCAACATTTCTGATGCTGACTTTTCTTTTTTAACGGCCATAGGCTGATTGTTTTATTTTTGCAAAGTTATAAATATAATTTACGGTTGTTCATTGCCGGCTACCCGGTATAAATCAGGTCGCAGAATAAATTACAGTTATAACCTGCATTTGTTTATCAACAATTGTACCGATTAAAAGTTGGCAGTTATCAATGGTAGCAACTCAATATATGCCTTTTACTGACGCACAACTTCTGATGTTGCAGACAGCGGAATCAACAAACCTCTCAGCAATTAACCTGTTAAATAGCGGCAGACCGCCGGAAGGATCCCTCATCTACACCTTCAACCAGACCCAGGGCAAAGGGCAGGGAAACAACCTCTGGGAAAGCGAACCGGGGAAAAACATCACTGCAAGCGCCCTGCTTTATCCTGATTTCCTGAGAGCTGAACAGCAGTTTATGCTTACCAAGATTGTGGCCCTTTCGGTTTGCAGCCTCCTCAGCACCTTCAGTTTACCCTTTCAGCCTGAGATCAAATGGCCGAACGACATTTATATCGACCGGAAAAAGATTGCAGGGATACTTATATTCAACCAAATATCAGGCAATTACATTACACACTCTGTATCCGGTTTAGGACTGAATGTGAACCAGACAACTTTTAAAAGTTACACCCCGCCGGCCATCTCTTTAAAGATGCTTACCGGAACCGATGCCCCGGTTCAAAAGGTACTGACAGATTGGCATACTCAGCTCGGCTATTGGTATGGTTTGCTAAAGCAATCTCAGCATGATGTTATTGACAAGGCCTATCTTGACAGATTCTACCAACTTAACCAGACAGCTGTATATATCATCCGGAACGAAAGAAAAGAAGCTACCATTACCGGGCTGGCTGAATACGGAATGCTCAGGTTGCTGGATAAGGAGGGATCAGTCATCACCTGCGGCCTTCATGAAATCCAATACGTGCACAGCTAAGCTGCAACCTGCCGCATTCAGCTGCCACAGCCTGTTTTAGCAGCTCCTGCTGTGTTTAATCGTTGCCGGAAATGATTGACCTAAATACGGCCTGACTCACAGATTTCCTTCAGTTTCTGCGCCAGAATGTTTACAAAATTTGACAGCGGTCTGGATGCCATCATCATCATCATGGGATTAAGATCGGCATTCAGTTCAAGACCCACATTGCAGGCCTTCTCTCCCCGGGCTTCTATCAGGCACTGAAGATTGAAATTGAAAGGCACCTTGCCATCCGACACTATACTGATCAGATTGTTGGGTTTTCTGTCACTGTATCGCATGCCCAGGGTGGCCATATTCTGGATATTGAAACTGCAGCTTTCTCCGTCAGACTGCCAGTCGGTAACCTGTGGAGGCATCAGTTGGCTGAAATTGTTGAAATCCGATAAAAAGCTGAAAACAAAGCCATCTGGTCGCTCAATGGTGAGCAATTCACTTTTGAAACTAGCCATCGTTAGAATTATTTGCCCCAGGCTTCGGGGTTTTCCCGCCAGCTGATGAGTGACTGCTTGTCTGATTCCTTGATATAATTCTTTTGCTGCGCCAGGCTGATCAGACTGTTGTAATCCGTAAGGGTGTGCAGGCTGCAGTTTTCTTTTCTGAAATTCTCCGTTGCTGAATTCAGACCATAGGTAAAGATGGCAACCATCCCTTTTACGTTACAGCCGGCTTCGCGAAGAGCTGTAACAGCTGCCAGGCTGCTCTTGCCAGTTGAAACAAGATCTTCAATAACCACAACCGATTGCCCTGATTCAACCACCCCTTCAATCTGGTTGGTGAGGCCATGCTCCTTCTTGGAAGAACGAACATAGGCAAAAGGCAGACCCAGTTCCTGAGCAACCAGGGCTCCGATCGCGATGGCCCCTGTAGCCACTCCGGCTATCAGATCAATAGAACCATACTCTTCAGCAATGAGCCGGGCAAACTCCTGCCTTACAAAAGTGCGAACTTTCGGGTAGGCAAGTATTTTTCGATTGTCGCAGTATATGGGCGAAATAATCCCTGAACTCCAGGTAAAGGGATGGTCTTTGTCTAATTTTATTGCCTTTATTTGCAATAAGAATTCCGCTGTATCAAGCGCTACTGATTCATTTTTACTCATGTCGCAAATGTACGAAGTTTTTGTTAATGAGAAGCCGGTCAAAATCTTTGGCAACTCCCCGGTTTATGAAACCACCGCCAAAACGATGTTTCTGGAAACTTCAGAAGTTAAAAAAATGATGAATTTCTTTTCAGAATTCTCCGGTTCAGACGATTTTGACACGCTGATTCTGACAGGCATTGACAGTCCGGAAAAGCAGTTCAGAACCTTTGCTTCAGGGTTCAGAATGCTGGAAGCGGCCGGAGGATTCGTCACAAACGGGAAGCACGAAGCGTTGTTTATCTACAGATTTGGCCGGTGGGACCTTCCAAAGGGGAAAATCGAATCAGGCGAGCATCCCAGGGAGGCAGCTTTGCGTGAAGTTGCCGAAGAAACCGGAATTCCGGCCGACAGGATAGTTGCTGAACTCAACCCTACCTATCATATTTATGACCACAAAGGAAAGCTGATCTTAAAAAAGACCTACTGGTACCGTATGCAATACACCGGTTCACTTTCTCCTGTTCCACAATCCGACGAAGGGATTGATGAAGCAAGGTGGGTTGCAGCATCAGGGGTTGGTCAAATACTTGGTAACACATATGCTTCGCTGCAGAGGCTGATCATGAGTGAATCGGCCTTTTTGTAATCCCTTCAAAAGATTGTTGTTATCTTTGTGTTATCAACCAATTTTCAGCCATGATAAAACGGGCAGTTTTCCCGGGATCATTCGACCCGATTACCAGAGGACATGAAAACATCATCAGAAGGGCTATGCCTCTTTTCGATGAAATTATTGTTGCCGTGGGACTCAACATTGAGAAGAAAAGCTATTTCAGGGTCGAAGACCGCATCCGGTGGATCAGGGAGGTGTTTGCTGATTCGCCTTCCATCAAAGTGGAAAGCTACACGGGTTTAACGGTCGATTTCTGCCGTCAGGCAGATGCTACTTTTATCCTGAGAGGACTCAGGACCTCCGCAGACTTTGAATTTGAGAGAACAGTCGGACAGGTAAACAAGAAACTTTCACCGGTCATCGAAACCATTTTTCTGCTCACAACACCTGAATATACCTCCATCAACTCCTCGATTGTGAGGGATGTACATAAAAACGGAGGCGATGTCAGCATCTTTATCCCAGATGCTGTGAAACTTCCGAAAATCTAACTTTCAGATTCTGAGGTGTTTTCTTGATCATCCACTTCACCAGGGGCAGAAAAAATGCTGAAGTTTACCTTTCCGTATTTCCTGTGCTGGTAAAAGCCCGGCATGGCAGAAAAATCATGCTCACGTGAATGTTCCAGTACCAGCCACCCGTCTTCCTTTAGCAGTCTCCTTTCAAGAACAATCTCCGGTATCGCTTCAATTCCTTCCAATTCATAGGGAGGATCACAGAAAATGATGTCATAGGAATTTTCACAATGCTTAAGATACCTGAAAGCATCGCTTCTGAAAGCGAGTAAGGCATCAAACCCGAGAGACTTCGCTGTCTGCCTGATAAAGTCAACACACCTCAGATCCGTATCGATACTGGTAACCCCAAGGGCGCCCCGCGAAGCAAACTCATAAGAAATATTCCCTGTACCAGCAAACAGATCCAACACCGAAACCTCCGGTAAATCAAAATTATTAACCAGAATATTGAAAAGTGCTTCCTTGGCCAGGTCGGTGGTTGGACGCACCGGCAGATTTTTCGGAGCATGAATCTGCCTGCTTTTATGAGTACCGCTTACAATGCGCATAATGCCGGATTTAAGAGTTCAACAAACCTGAATTCAGCTTCATCCGGCAGCACTAAGCCACCTTTAACAGGATCAGACCCTCTTATAAAAGAAAGATGCCTGATATAACGATACAGAAGGCTGAATAAACCGGAATCAGGACTTACACTACCAGAAAGCAACACCTGAACATTCTCCGGGTTCAGACCAAGCTGGTCAAGTACAAAGATCAGAAAATACGAAACATCCTCATTGGTCTTCCAGTTAAAGGAATTACAATACCGGAGCTTTCCTTCACCCAGAATAACAATATCAAAGAATCCTTTACTGATATTGACGAAAACAGGATTCTGAAGTTGTGAATGCCTGTAACGCGGTAATATTGTTTCGATAAAAGCCCCTGCATGATGAATCATACTGGCATCGCTGTACATGGTTTTCAGGGTCTGAAACAGATTGCGCGACAGTCCGTAAACCACCCAAGCCTCTGCTGAATTCAGAAACTGAGCAGAAACTGTTTCAGGATTTTCAGATTGGTGTACAAATGAGAGGTAAGTATTTCTCTCCTGCTCATTGTAAAGAACATGGGGTATGAAAGTGTATACCTGACTACAAACAATCAAACAGGTGTGCCTGAAAGGGTTGAGTAACCATGGATGCTGGCCAACAAAGTTTCTGATTTCCTCAGCATCTGCTGCAACTACAGGCTTGGACAACAGTTCTTCGTGTCCGGTAAACTTCACCGATTCGAGTCCGATAAATTTCGACAGGAAAGGCGCATATACAGAAAAAGAAAGTCCATCCGGTTCGACCCGGATGGACAAATTGTACTGGCTGGTAAGTTCCTGATCAAATAAACGGTCGTAATGATTGACCTGTGTCAGGAATCCGCCTGCCATCATAGGTAGATCGTTTACTCCCAGTTTCCGTCTGTGGAAGCTTCCTGAAGTGAGCCCAGCTTAAGTCCCGGATACCGGTTTATGTCAGTTTGCCTTTTGGCAAGGTTAACAACATCCTGCTGATCAAGGTCGAAAAGGTAGTATTCATAAGGAACAAGAATCTCAAGAACACTCACCATGGTTCCCCCTTTGTCGATTTTGGCAGTTTTCATTTCAAACTTCCGCCCATCGCTGAAAGGAATAACCGACATATCTTCGAGATTGAAACCCGGTCTTTTTGAATACAGAGAGTCCGCAATGGCAATAAATCCGATTGTATCGTTGATGGTGCGGGTGAATGTAGTATCGTTTGGGTCCGGAATCATTTTGACCACCGGAATCTTGCCTGTCTGCAGGAATGCAAACAAACTATCAAAACTGCTGGTATACCTGTTGTTGAACTGCTTGAAGAAAGTCTGGGCAGTTCTGATATCTTTTAGCTTCTCAACAATCTGTCCATTCCGCTTGGTCAGTTCTTCCTGAAAACGGATTGGTTTCATTATGGATGAATAAAGCAGGTAGCCCAACACGATAACCACTACTGCCAGAACAATCTTAAGAATATTGCTTTTCATAAGAAAAAAGGTTTTTAGCATTGCAAATGTATAATATTTTTCAATAGTCCAAGAAAATCCAACTGTGAAAAACAATTGTCTGTAAGCAAAAAAAAATCTGCAACAGGTTCAGTCATTACGACAGTAAAACATTACTCCTTTCCCATTCCTTGCAGACCCAGGCAAGCCGTTGCCAGAACAGATCCGGCCCTCCGGACCAGTATTCATATACAGTTTTTGACATTTTTTGGCATGGTTTTTATTAACAATTGAATATATTTGCCCAGTTAAACGTTTAATTAATAAAAATCTTTTGCAATGAAACAAGCCATTAAGTTCTTTTTTCTTCTCTCAGCCTTTGTGATGCTGGCATTTGTAAACCAATCTTTCAGTCAGACGATGGAAGAGGCTACCAATGCCTACAACAAAGGCGTTGAACTATCAGCTACTGATTTACCCAAAGCCATTGAATCATTGTTGAGCGCTGCTGATATAGCTTCCAAAATCGGTCCTGAAGCTGAAGAAATCAAGAAAACAGCCGAAAGCCAGATTCCTCTTTTGCAATACAATTATGCAACTTCCTTGTATAAGGACAAGAAGATTGATGAAGCCATTGCTGGTTTTATCCAGGCCCATGACTATGCCGTTAAATACAACGATGCCCCAACACAGGCCAAAGCAGATGATTTGTTGCCCAAACTGTACCTGGCCAAAGGCAGTGCTGAATTAAAAGAAAACAAACTACCGGAAGCGATTGCTTCTTTTGACAAAGCCATCTCCTACGATGCCGGTTTCTCAAAAGCCTATCTGAGCAAAGGACTGGTATTTAAAAAACAGGAAAAATTTGATGAAATGAAGTCAGCCATGGACAAGGCCATCGAAACTGGTGTGGCATCCGGTGATGATAAGACTGTAGCTTCAGCAAAAAAAACCATGGCCAGCGAGTTCATCAAAAAAGCCAATGCTGCTTTCAAGAAAGGAACTTTCGCACAGGTTATCTCCAATGTAGATGAATCCGTTAAATACGAAGATAACAATGTTGAGGCTTTTTACCTGTATGCTTTATCCTATAATAAACTATCAAAATGGGACGAAGCCATCAGCAATGCAGAAAAAGGTTTGGCCCTCGAGGAGAACACTCCAGAAAAACAAGCCCGCTTTCATTATGAAATCGGGGTTGCCCAGTCAGGAAAGAAAAACACTGATGCAGCCTGCGCAGCTTTCAAAAAATCTGCAGTAGGACCACTTGCCGAACAGGCTAACTACCAGATTAAAACTGTTTTAAAATGTAAATAAGCAGTGTTGGAATTCCATTCAAACAGGGCAATGAATCATTGCCCTGTTTTTTTTCTGCAAACAAGAAGCTTTTACAGAATAGAACCGGAGCTGAAAAAGTTTACAGCCTCATCTGATGATAATCAGGAATGTTATCACGCAATTCAATAGTTCCTGAGCCATAGTTTACCCTGCCAAAGTGATGGGTAATTCCGTTGGAGATCAGGAAATACTGAACCTTCAGCGCCATATTGTATCTGGCAATCTGGTAAAATACCTCCTGGGAGAGAACAACCGTTGCAGCCTTACATTCAGCGATTAACAGCGGATCTCCCGATGATCCGAAAATCACAAGGTCAAAACGCTGGGTAAGCCCGTTAACTTTTAATCCGCGCTCAACAGCCATCATATGCAAAGGAACTCCTTTGTCTTCTGACAGGTAACGGATGAGATGCTGCCTTACCCATTCCTCAGGGGTGAGGGCAACATACTTTTTCCTGACGGGATCAAAAACCTGAACCTGCCCCGGAATAACCCTGGTTTTAAATTCATAAACCGGAAAATTCAATGATTGCATGGCCCTGCTGTTAGCAGCGATAAAACTATATAATTTTATTAAAAGCGCTACATTTGCATTGATAAGATGACAACCACCAAAAAGTCTCTGACCAAAAACCAGCTTATGAAAACCAAGCAGGAGATAACTGAAAACTGGCTTCCACGCTACACAGGCACCAAACTGGATGAATTTGGCGAATACATACTGCTCACCAATTTCAATCACTACCTCGAATTGTTTGCCAAATGGAATAATGTAGAAATCAAAGGCCACAACAAAGCAATGCCCAGTGCTACTGCCGCTGACATTACCATGATCAATTTCGGAATGGGAAGTGCCAATGCTGCTACCATTATGGACCTGCTGGGCAGTATTAAGCCCAAAGCGGTTCTTTTCCTGGGCAAATGCGGGGGACTCAAGAAAAAGGCGGAGCTTGGCGACCTTATCCTTCCCATTGCAGCCATACGTGGTGAAGGTACATCTGATGACTATTATCCCCATGAAGTTCCGGCACTCCCCGCTTTCAGCCTTCAAAAAGCAATCTCTACCTCGATCAGGGATATGGGACGGGATTACTGGACAGGCACTGTTTACACCACAAACCGAAGGGTGTGGGAACACGATGACCATTTCAAGGAATACCTCAGGTCAATCAGAACCATTGCCATTGATATGGAAACTGCCACGATTTTTACTGTTGGTTTCTTTAATGAAATCCCTACCGGCGCACTGCTGCTGGTTTCCGACCAACCCATGATCTCATCCGGGATCAAAACAGAAGAGAGTGACAGACACATTACCGAAGAATTTGTAGAAACACATCTCAAAATTGGCATAAATGCCCTTAAGCAATTAATAAACAACGGATTAACAGTCAAACATCTTCGTTTCTGATTTATCACCTCTATGAATGCTTCTTACACTGAAATCATCGCCGACATCAGGAACAGGATATTTTATCCGGTGTACCTGCTTTCGGGCGAAGAACCCTATTATATTGACCTGCTGAGTGACGCCATAGAAGCCGGGGTATTGTCAGAAACGGAAAAAGAATTCAATCAGACCATTCTTTATGGCCGTGATGTGGATGCCAGAACCATCATAGAATATGCGAAAGGCTATCCGATGATGGCCAGCCATAAAGTGGTAATCGTAAAAGAAGCCCAGGATATCAAGACACTCGATGAATTGGGTGCTTATGCCGAAAAACCGCTTAACTCAACCATTCTGGTCATCTGCTATAAATACAAAAAATACGACAAGCGTAAATCTCTTCCTAAAATAGTCGAAAAAAAAGGGGTGTTTTTTGAATCGGCAAAGATCAGAGACGACAAAATGCCGGCATGGATTGCTGAACAGGTTTCTGAAGCCGGCTACTCCATTGCCCCGAAAGCAACCCAGATGATCGCTGATTTTCTGGGTAACGACCCCGGAAAAGTCATCAATGAACTGAATAAAATATTTATCAGCCTGCCTAAAGGGAACCTGATAACTGAAAGAATTATCGAAACCAATATCGGAATAAGCAAAGACTATAACATTTTCGAGCTTCAGAATGCTTTGGGAACGCGCGACATTGTTAAAGCAAATCAGATTGTTGCCTATTTCGCGTCAAATCCGAAAGACAATGCGCTCGTGAAAAACATTGCACTGTTATACACTTATTTTATCAAAGTATTAATATACCACACTTTACCCGATAAATCGAATAAAGAGGTTGCCTCTGCACTCGGAATAAATCCTTTTTTTACAAGGGATTACCAGAATGCTGCACGGAATTATTCGTTTGAAAATACTGTCAGAATCATCAGCCTGCTCCGCGAGTATGATCTTAAATCCAAGGGACTTGGCAATGGCTCTGCCAATGAAGAGGACCTTACCAAAGAGTTGATATTCAAAATATTACACTAACAATCCTTTTTCCGCTGAATCAGTTTATTGATTGCGATGTTTACCTCCGGGTTTCCTTTGTTTTCTTCTATGAAATATGATATCCGGTGCACCGGGGTACATCGCGGCGATTTCAGCAGCATAGATTTTCTGAAGGTGAGTGCGCCTGACTTTCATCGTAAAAGAGAGTTCCCCGGTCTGTACGCTCCACTCCCGCCCGGTCAGGGTAAACCTTCTGACCTGAGAAGGATGATCCAGCCCCTCGTTAATCATTCTCACCTCTTTCAGAAAACGTTCTTTCACCACTTCAAGATCAATCATCATTTCGTTGGAGGTGTATTCAATTCCTTTTGCGCCGCACCACGACCGCAGATACTCAAAGCAGGGAACGATCAGGGCTGAAGTGTAATTCCTGTTTTCACCCACAACCAATACATTTTCAATAAACGGGGATTCTTTCAGCCTCGTCTCAACCGCTTGCGGGGCTACATATTTGCCACCCGATGTTTTGAAAATTTCCTTTTTCCGGTCGGTGATTCTCAGATACTTACCATTCACCAGTTCGCCGATGTCGCCGGTGTGGAACCATCCCTCCGGATCAATAACTCTGGCTGTCATTTCCGGCTGATTGTAGTAGCCGAGCATAACATTAGGCCCCCGGCACAGGATTTCCCCTTCCGGATCAATCCTTACATCAACGCCCGGCAATACCTTACCCACTGTGCCAAACATCACGCCATCCGGTTCGAAAGTCCCGGTTGCGATTACCGGTGAGGTTTCTGTTAATCCATAACCTTCAATGACTTTCATTCCTGCAGCCCAGAATATCCTTACCAGCCTCGGGTTTAAAGGGGCCCCGCCCGAGACGATATACCGGACATTATTGCCAAACGCCCGACGCCATTTGCTGAATACAAAAAAGTCAGCCACCCTGAGTAAGATCCTGTTGGTTAGCCTGCCCGATTTCTCAATTTCATATCCGAATCCGATTTTGATTGCCTGAAAAAAAACCGCCTTACGCAGCAAAGGGAGGTTTTTCCCTTTCCGGAGAATGGCGGAATATGACTTTTCAAGCACCCTGGGTACGGCGCAAAACATCTCAAGCCTCACTTCGCGTAGGTTATCCCTGATCCGGTCGAAATTCTCGGCATAAAAAACTGTAATGCCCAGGTATTGATATACATAGTTGAGCATTCGCTCATAAACATGGCAAAGGGGCAGAAAACTAAGCGCCTTTTCCACCTGTTTATCTTCAAGAATATGACTGACCGTTATGAAATTACTCACGAGATTATGGTGCGACAGCATTACCCCTTTCGGGAAACCGGTGGTGCCGGACGTATAGATAATGGTTGCAAGGTCATGAGCAGCAATAATCTGTTTCCTGATGAGCAACTCCTCTGCCTCTGCTCTGCTTTCGATGGATCTGCTAAGTTCTGACCATTCCTGCAGTCCTTCAACCGGAAATACTGCATACACCCCTGGTTTATTTCTGGCGCCTGAAATCACCGGTTTTATTTTCTCCCAGGCATCCTGGCATCCGACAATAACCAGTTTTGCGTCTGAATCGTTGATGATAAACCGGTAATTCTCTTCGCTTAAGGCATGGTATACGGGTATATGAACGCAACCGGCCTGCAGAATCCCCATGTCGAAATAATTCCATTCGGGCATGTTTCCCAGTATGGTGAGAACCTTGTCACCGGCTGATAGACCACACTTAATAAGGGTTTGACTGATTTGATCGGCATTGCGGATATATTCCGATGCGGTAATCTCAAGCCATCTGTTGCCGCGTTTCACACCAAACACACCTCTACCTGCCCTTTCATTATTGCGGAAAAGATCGAGCAGGTCAAATATGCGGGTTACACTGACCATCGGATTAAGCTTATAAAAGGATACAACTCCGTCGGAATGTTATTCCTCGTCGTCTTTAAGCCCGAAAATGTTCTTTATTTCATTTTCATATTTTTCGTTGATAAACCGGCGGCGAAGCTTGAGCGAGGCAGTGAGTTCTCCGGTGTCAACAGTCCATTCATGGTCGATGAGTTCAATACGCTTGATATGCTCAGTGGCCCCGAAAAAGGTATTGTACTTTTCAATTTCTTTCTGGAAGCGCTTTTTGATGCGGGGCAGGGCAATCATTTCACTGTCGGTGGTATATTCGATCCCCTTGATGGCACACCATGACTTAAGGTGTGGAAAGTCAGGCACTACAAGGGCAGCGGCAAATTTCTGGTTCTCCCCGATTACCATCAGTGTGTCGATAAACGATGACTCCTTAAACTTATTTTCAATGAGTTCAGGGCTGATGTATTTCCCCAGGGATGTCTTGAAAATCTCCTTCTTTCTCCCGGTGATCCTTAAATGGCCCCGGGGTTCTATTTTTCCGATGTCACCGGTATGGAACCAGCCTTCAGTATCAATGGCTTCACTGGTCAGCTGGGGTTCTTTATAATAGCCCATCATCACACCGGGCCCTTTACAAAGAATTTCACCATCATCGGCGATTGCCACTTCCACGTTTTTTAACGGGCGTCCAACAGTACCGATACAGACGCCGTTTTCGGTGAAATCATTCACCGAGATAACCGGCGAGGTTTCGGTAAGCCCATAGCCCTCCAGCACCGGGATACCCGCTGCCCAGAAAATGCGGGCCAGTCTGGGTTGCAGGGCTGCCCCTCCGGAAACAATCACCTTCATGTTTCCTCCGACTGCTTCACGCCATTTCGAGAATACCAGCCTGCTGTATATCTTCAGACGCAAGTTGTAATACCAGTTGTTTCCTCCGTCAACTTCATATTTAAGACCGAGATTGATCGCCCTGAAAAAGATGAATTTTTTCATCCCTTTCAGCTTCCTGCCGGTTCCCATGATACGGTCGTATATCTTTTCAAGCAACCGGGGAACAGTGGTCAGGATATCCGGCTTCACTTCACGCATGTTGTCACCAATGGTCGCCATACTCTCGGCATAATATACTGAAATTCCGAGGTACTGGTAGAGGTAATTCAGCATCCTTTCGTAAACATGGCAGAGGGGAAGGTAACTCAGCGCCCTGCCCTGTTCGCCCACCGGGGGAATGTGGGCAACATCCCTGAAGTTGCTGATAATATTGCTGTGTGAGAGCATAACCCCTTTGGGGTTTCCGGTAGTCCCTGAAGTATAGATCAGCGTTGCCAGGTCTTCAGATTTCACCACCTGCATTGCACTTTCGAGCAATGGCCTGTCAACACGAGACCGACCCGACTCCACAAATTCTGCAAAGGATTTTGTTCCGGGTGTTTCCTTAACCGCGAAAACACCTTGCAGGGCAGGCACATCGCCGAGGATGGGCTCAACCTTCCGGAAAATCTCTTTGCCTGAGATAAACAGAAACTTAACTTCTGCATGCTTCAGAATGTAGCCATAGTCTGATTCTGACAACGTCGGATAAATCGGAACATGGATGGCTCCTGTCTGCATAATGCCCATATCGATGAAATTCCATTCAGGCCGGCTGGGCATTATGGTGGCAATTTTGTCTCCTTTCACCACCCCTACAGCAAGCAGTGCATAGCTGACAAAATCAACGGTTTCACGATACTGAGAAATGGAGTACTTTATCCATTCACCGTTCTCTTTGCCCGACAGAACATCAGGTTTTGGTCTGAATGATTTCTCATAATGCGGCAACAGGTCAAACAGTCGTGTAATTTCAGCCATGGGCACTTATGTTTAAGCAAATAGTTTCTCTATCTGTTTCTTGTACTTTTCCTGAATAACTGCACGCCTCAGTTTAAGCGTAGGGGTTAATTCACCGGTGGCTGTGCTCCATTCGGCAGGCATGAATTCAACTTTCTTAATCTGTTCTGTGGCACCAAATCCCTTGTTGTACTGCTCAATTACCTTCATGAGTCTCGACTTAACCCGCTGATCAACAATCATTTCAGCATCTGAAGTGTATTCAATCTCCTTAATTTTGCACCACGACTTCAGGTGACTGAAATCCGGAACGACAAGGGCGGCAGCAAACTTCTGATTTTCACCCACTACCATCATGTTATCAATAAACGGAGATTCTTTGATTTTGTTCTCAAGCAATTCAGGGGCAATGTATTTGCCGAGCGATGTTTTGAAAATCTCTTTTTTTCTGCCGGTTATTCTCAGCTGGCCTTCTTTTTCAAAAACCCCGATATCACCGGTGTGGAACCATCCGTCACTGTCAATAACACTGGCAGTAAGCTCGGGGTTTTTATAATAACCAAGCATGACGTTCGGTCCTCTGGCCAGAATTTCGCCATCACTGGCAATTTTAACCTCAACACCCCTGAGCGGAGGGCCAACGGTGCCTACCTTAATACCATTCGGATCGGTACTTGTAACCGCTACTACCGGTGAGGTTTCAGTCAATCCGTAACCCTCATATACCGGTAAGCCGGCTGCCCTGAATGTCCTCACCAACCTGGGCTGTATTGATGCGCCCCCTGAAACGATAATCTTGAAGTTACCTCCAAGGGCTTCACGCCATCTGCTGTATATCAGTTTGTCGGCAATCCGGTGCCTGAGCTTGTACCACAGATTGTTACGCCCCCGTACATCATAATGAAGGGCCAATTCAACTGCCCAGAAAAAGATGGCTTTTCTGATTCCTTTTTGCTTCCGGCCGGTAGCTTGTATCCTGTCATAAATCTTTTCAAGCAGTCTGGGCACACAACACATCATATCGGGCTTTATTTCCCTGATGTTATCGGTTATGGTGGCAAGACTTTCGGCATAATAAACAGAGATCCCCAGATAAAGATACATGTAGTTGAGCATCCGCTCATAGATATGACACAGCGGAAGAAAACTAAGGGCCTTGCCTTCTTCACCAAACGTGGGGATATAGGAAACCGCCTTCAGGTTGGATATGATGTTGGCATGTGAAAGCATTACCCCTTTCGGATTACCTGTGGTACCTGATGTATAGATGATGGTTGCCAGATCATCAGGCTGGATTGCCTGCCGGATGGAATCCACAAGCTCAGGCTCAGGGCTCGACTGACCGAGATCTGCCACATCGTAAAGATTGCGGAAGGAATCACTGTACTTGAAGGTAAAAACTTCCTGTACCGTCTTACAATCCGATGATATCTCCCTGATTTTCGTGGCCATCTCTTCTCCCGAAACAAAAATCAGCCTTACTTCAGCATGATCAAAGATATATTTATACTCGGAGGCTGAAATGGTCGGATATACCGGAACATGGATGGCGCCAGCCTGCATTATGGCCATATCCAGAAAATTCCATTCCGGCCGGTTGTTGGAAATCGTAACGATTTTATCCCCTTTCTTAACACCCAGCGCAATCAATCCACTGGTGATGTTATCAGACATCTGGATAAAGTAAGGCAGGCTGAATTTTTTCCATACCCCGTCTTCCTTATAGGCCAGAACATCTTCCTTCGGCTTGAAACTGTTTGCATAATGCGGCAGCAGATCGAATAACCTGGTAATGGGTGTTTTCTCTTGCATAAGACTCAATCTAAAGATTATGTGGTATCTGAAGCTGTTTATTTTACACAACTTCTATGAATATGCTAAATCCCCTGATGCACAAACGAAAAGTCTGCCTGAAATTTAGTAAAAAAAACAATGAAACCCCGGAAATGTAAGTTCTTGATTTATTATTATTTACGATTTATCTGTGTGGCTGATGCCTGCGCTGTGGGCATCAAAAGCAGATCGTTGATGTTAACATGTGGTGGCAGCATGGCTGCATAATGCACCACTTCTGCTACATCATCCGGATGCAGCGGCTGAAACCCGTTATAAACGGCACCGGCTTTCTCAAGATCACCGCCAAACCTGACAACCGAGAATTCCGTTTCAACTGCACCGGGAGCAATCTGTGACACCCGGATTCCGTGAACCAGCAAATCCATTCTCAGGGCTCTTGTGATGCTGTCGACCGCTGCCTTGGAAGCACAATAGACATTTCCTTTGGCGTAGACTTCCCGACCCGCAACTGAACCAATGTTAATGATGTGCCCCCGGCCCTTTCGTATCATCCCCGGCACAATACAATGGGTAACATTCAGCAGGCCTTTTACATTGGTATCGATCATCCGGTCCCAGAATTCAGGATTGCCGTCCTGAAACAGATCAAGCCCAAGTGCCAGTCCCGCATTGTTGATCAGCACATCAGGTTCCATATCTTCCGGAAGGTTGTTCAACGCCCTGGCTACTCCTTCCCTGTCAGCTACATCCATTTCAATACTCAGCACCTTCACCCCGAAAGACCGTGTAATTTCTTCCTCAATGGCCTTGAGCCTTTCAATGCGGCGCCCGGTTAAAATCAGACCTGCCCCCGAAGCAGCAAACCTGAAAGCACACGAACGCCCGATTCCACTGCTTGCTCCGGTAATTAAAACATTGTGAATCATAAAGTAGCCTGTATAAATCCGATAAAATTTCCCAGGGATCTGTTTCAGATCCGATCTGCGTAAAATTAGGTATTATCCATTACAACAGCAATACCCTGACACAGGATGTCAGATCATAGTTTTACCGATATGCATCATCCCTTTTTACGAATCAGCAACGCCGCACAATCAATCCTTTAAATTCCCCTAAAAAAGCCAGAACTCTTTATTCGGCTATGCCGGAACCTTTACCAGCCGCATTTTCAATCCATTGCCTTGCGTTCGTAAAAGCCTCAATCCAGGGAGAAACCTCGTCAGATTGCCTGCCGTTGGGGTAAACAGCCCAGTTCCAGGGATAGATAGCGCGCTCCAGGTGTGGCATAATGGCCAGATGCCTGCCGTCGGCCGATGCAATGGCTGCAGCATTGAAATCTGAACCGTTCGGATTACCGGGATACTCACCATAACTGTATTTAACCGGAATGTTGTAATTCTCCTCTTCCATAGGCATTCTGAAACGCCCTTCGCCATGCGCTACCCAGATTCCGAGGCGCTTGCCCGACAAATTGCCCAGCATCACAGTCCTGTTTTCAAGGATGTCAACGTTGATGAAACCCGATTCAAATTTACCTGATTGGTTATGCATCATTGACGGTCTGTCCTGATGCTCAGGATAGATCAGGTTAAGCTCCACCATAAGCTGACAGCCGTTGCAGACACCCAGACTCAGGGTATCGCTGCGTTTGTAGAAATTCTCAAGTGCATGCCTGGCTGTGGCGTTGTAAAGAAAAGCTCCTGCCCATCCCTTGGCAGAACCCAGAACATCGGAGTTGCTGAAACCACCCACAAACACGATCATGTTCACATCTTCCAGTGTCTCGCGTCCTGATACAAGGTCAGTCATGTGAACATCCTTCACGTCAAAACCAGCCAGATGCAGCGACCAGGCCATTTCCCGGTCACCGTTTACACCTTTTTCGCGGATAATGGCTGCTTTGATTCCGGTTGGTTCTGTCCGTACAGGATCTATTGCGAACTGTCTGAATTCGCCTGTGAATTCTTCACCAAAATCGAAAGAGAGGGGTTGTACCTCAAAATTCGCGTAACGCTTTGAGGCCATGTCTTCTCCACTTTGCTTTCTGTCGAGCAGATAAGAAGTCTTATACCACAACTTCCTCAACTTGTCGATGTTAAGCTCAGTAGTCCCGTTGTTGTAACGAAGGGTGATGTAACGTCTGAACGAAGGCTTCCCGAGAATTTTAAAATTCAGTCCTGATTCAAGGAGGTATACTGCAGTGAAATCAAGGTCATTTACCTGAAGGACTACCCCTGGATTCTCGTTGAAAAGCAATTTGATTATATCGCTCTCACCAAAATCATCAAATTCGGCATCCAGCCCAATACCGGGCTGGGCAAAAAACATTTCAAGCAGGGTGGTTATCATCCCACCTGAGGAAATATCATGACCGGCGAGCACTACTCCCTGAGAAATCAGGTGTTGAACCGCACCAAAAGCCTTTACAAAATATTGAGGATCAACTGAAGGGGCTTCGTCGCCCAGCGAGCCCAGCACCTGAGCCAGACTGCTGCCTCCTGTTTTCAGTGGTGAAGATGAAAAATCGAGGTAGATCAGTGTTGAAGTAAACTCAGGCTGAATAACCGGCTTAATCACCGAACGGATACTGCTGACTTCAGCTGCGGCTGTAATGATTACCGTGCCTGGTGATAGCACCTTTGTATTATCCGGATAACGTTGTGTCATCGAGAGTGAATCCTTGCCCGTGGGAATATTGATTCCCAGGGCGATGGCAAAATCACTGGCGGCTTTCACCCCTTCATACAGGCGTGCATCTTCACCCTCATTGCGGCAGGGCCACATCCAGTTGGCACTCAGTGACACCCCTTTCAAACCATCGGTCAACGGGGCCCATACAATGTTGGTCAGCGATTCGGCAATCGACAGTACCGAGCCTGCTGAGGCACTGATCAGTCCTGCAGCCGGAGCATGACCAATGGCAGTAGCAATCCCCTTGTCACCAGGAAAATCAAGGGCAACAACCCCAAGATTGTTCAGGGGTAATTGCAGGGGGCCAGCCGTTTGTTGCAAAGCCACCCTGCCTGAAACCGAACGGTCTACCTTATTGGTAAGCCAATCCTTACAGGCAACGCCTTCTAATTGCAAAACCTTCTCTATCAGCTGCTTGAGGTCAGATGCCTTGTATTTCAAAGGCTCATGTTTCCGGTTTACAGTCCGGTCTTCAATCAAAGTTTTCGGAGGATTTCCCAGCAGATCACCTATACTGAGATCAATAGGGCTGGATCCGGTTTTACGGTTCGCGAAGACAAGCCGGTGGTCGCTGGTGGTTTCGCCGGCAAAATAAACGGGTGCCCTTTCCCTGTCTGCAATCCGGTGCAGCAGGTCGGCATGCTCCGGATGAATCACCATTCCCATTCTTTCCTGCGATTCATTACCGATGATCTCACGATCCGATAAGGTAGGATCGCCCACAGGCAGCTGATCGATGTCAATCCGGCCACCAGTGGCTTCTACCAGCTCCGAAAGAGAGTTCAGATGTCCTCCGGCACCATGATCATGAATCGATACCACCGGATTCTCTTCCATTTCGGCCAATGCCCGTACGGTGTTATATACCCGCTTTTGCATCTCGGGATTTGAACGCTGCACTGCATTCAGTTCAATCGAGTTACTGAATTGTCCGGTAGCAACCGATGATACGGCACCACCACCCATCCCGATCCGGTAATTATCGCCACCCATGACCACGACTTTGTCGCCGGCAACGGGAACTGATTTCTGGCTATCGCTTCTTCTGGCATAACCAACCCCTCCGGCCATCATGATCACTTTATCATAACCATAGGTGATATCGTTCTCTTTCAGCTCAAATGTGTATAAACTACCACAGATCAGGGGTTGTCCGAATTTATTGCCGAAATCACTGGCTCCGTTGGAGGCCTTGATCAGAATATCACAGGGACTGTGGTACAGCCATTTGCGGGGTTTCACCGCTGAGGTCCATTTCAGGGATTCGTCGGAACGCGGGTAGGAGGTCATATACACAGCTGTTCCGGCAACAGGCATTGAGCCTTTACCTCCTGCCATCCGGTCACGTATTTCTCCGCCACTTCCGGTTGCGGCGCCGTTAAACGGTTCGACAGTAGTCGGGAAATTATGAGTTTCTGCCTTTAACGAAATCACAGAGTCAAATTCGCGAAGGCCAAAAAATGCAGGTCTGTCCTGCTGCTCAGGGGCAAACTGCCAGACCCTCGGACCATCAATGAAAGCGACATTGTCGCTGTAAGCACTCACGATGTGGTTCGGGTGAAGCCGCGAGGTCTTTCGGATCATCTGAAACAGTGATTCAGGCTGCTCCTGACCGTCAATTTTAAAAATTCCGTTAAAGATTTTATGACGGCAGTGCTCTGAGTTTACCTGTGAAAACCCGAAAACCTCGCTGTCGGTAAGTTTCCGCCCGAGTCTCCCGCTCAGGTCGTTCAGGTAATTGATTTCATCAACCGAAAGAGCGAGCCCCTCCTGAAGGTTATAGGCTGCAATGTCGCTGATCTCCCTGACGGGCTCCGGTTCATGCACAATGGTAAACAGATCCTGATCGAGGTAAGAATTCAGCACCTGAAGCATGGGATCGTAAGGAACACTCATCCCGGCAACCTCCCGGTACTCTTCAATTCTGGTAATTCCTTCAATGCCCATGTTCTGGGTGATCTCAACCGCATTGGTACTCCACGGAGTAATCATTTCGCGCCGGGGGCCAATAAAAAAGCCCGATATAAACCGGGCTTCAAGACATTCGGCTCCACCGAACAGCCAGCTAAGTTTCTGTATATCAGAACCAGACAATTCCTTATGACTGGCGACAGCATAGTAAAAGCTTCCTTTGAAAAACCGGATCATACCCTTGATTTTTTATACCGGCAAAGATAGAAAAAAGGCACAAAACGTCAGAGATTATCCTGACCGGATATATTATAATATAAATTGAAATTACTGGTGGATTAACTGTACCTTTGCGCGCTCAATTTTAAATTATTTTATGCTTAATTTTCAAGAACTTGGCCTCAATCAGCTTTTGGTAAATGCGGTTGAAGCCCTTGGCTTTAAAGAACCCATGCCTGTTCAGGCAGCAGTAATCCCGGCCCTTACTGCCAAACCTTCCGATCTGGTAGGCCTTGCACAAACCGGAACCGGTAAAACAGCAGCCTTCGGGTTGCCGGTTCTTCATCACATCGACCCTGAACAGAAGATGATCCAGGCGCTGGTGCTCTGTCCTACCCGGGAACTTTGCCTGCAGATTTCCCGCGACCTGCGCAGTTTTGCACAGTTTATACCAAAAATCAGGGTTGCTGCCGTGTATGGCGGAGCCAGCATCGAACTCCAATCCAAACAACTGGCAGAAGGACCTCAGATTGTTGTGGCCACTCCCGGCCGCCTCAACGACATGATCCGTCGCAAAAAAGCAGACCTCAGCCAGGTGAGCTGGGTGGTGCTCGACGAAGCCGATGAAATGCTCGACATGGGGTTTCAGGAAGAGGTAGATACCATCCTTGAATTTACCCCGGATGAGAAATATACCCTGCTTTTCTCAGCCACCATGCCCGAAGAAGTCGAACGCATCCTCACAAAATACATGACCAACCCTGTGGTAAAAACGGTTGGGAAACGCAATTCAGGCACGGCCAACGTAAAACATATCTATTATCTGGTACATGCACGTGACCGCTATGCAGCCCTCAAACGGGTTGCTGATTTCAACCCCAGAATTTATGCCATCATTTTCTGCCGCACCCGCATCGAAACCCAGGAAATTGCCGATTCCCTCATCAGGGACGGATACAATGCTGATTCTCTGCACGGCGACCTTTCGCAGGCACAACGTGACCATGTAATGAACCGCTTCCGCAGCGGAACCCTGCAGATGCTGGTTGCAACCGATGTAGCTGCCCGCGGACTCGATGTGAACGATCTTACCCATGTCATCAACTACAACCTGCCCGACGATTCTGAAGTATATGTCCATCGGAGCGGACGTACCGGAAGAGCCGACAAGCAGGGAATCTGCGTTTCCATCATCAACCTGAAGGAGAAGTTCAAGATCCGTCAGATTGAAAAGATGATCGGCCGTGAGTTTGCCCAGGCTAAAGTACCCACAGGAGCCCAGGTATGCGAAAAACAGCTCTTCCATCACATCGATCGGATGGAGAATGTGGAACTGGACGAGGAAATAGAATCCTTCCTTCCGGTGATTTACCGCAAACTCGAGTGGATGGATCGGGAGCAGCTTATCAAACGCTTTGTCTCACTTGAGTTTAACCGTTTTCTTGAATATTACCGCGATGCCCGCGATCTCAATGTGGTTGAAGAACCCCGTCGGGAAAGAGAAAACCGTGAATTCCGTGACGACCGTGGCAGGAAAGAACCCAGAACCGGCCGTGATTCAGGGTCGCCGATGTTTACCAGAATGTTTCTGAGTGTCGGACGCAAAGACCGCGTGCTGCCTCCGCAGATCATCGGTCTGATCAACGAAGTTACCCGATCGCGGGAAATCAGAATCGGCAGAATCGACATCCTCGACAATTACAGCTTTGTGGAAATTGACTCCGCATCAGTAAAAAAGGTGTTGAAAGCCTTTGAAAGCCCTCAAACCAATCCCGATGGAGTAAGAATCGAAACGGCATCAGAAAAGCCCGATTTTGCTCCAAAACCTAAGCGAAATAAGTACAAAGGGGGCTTTGAACCGGATGCTCAGCCTGTGTTCAGCCGCGAAAAAAGTTTTAAAAAAGAAAAAAGAAGCAAACCCGACTTTGAAAAACGTGAAATCAAAGGCAGGTTTAAAAAGAACAAATAAAAAAAAGGTGCTTAGGCACCTTTTTTTATAAAGCATTCGCTCAATACGTTTATGCCATCGACAGGAAACGCTCTGCCTCAATGGCAGCCATACAACCCGATCCGGCGGCAGTAATGGCCTGACGGAAGATATGATCCTGAACGTCTCCGGCGGCAAAGACACCTTCAACATTGGTTTTGGTTGAGCCGGGCACAGTTTTGATGTATCCGTTCTCATCGAGGTCAATCTGCCCTGCAAAAATATCGGTATTGGGTTTGTGACCAATGGCAACAAAAAAGCCCTGAACCTCAATCTGCCTGACTTCGCCCGTTTTTACATTTTCAATCAGGGCTCCGGTTACTGTTTTTCCATCACCAACAATCTCTTTGGTTACGCTGTTCCAGAGTATTTCAATGTTTGGGGTATTCTGGACCTTGTTTTGCATGGCTTTGCTGGCACGGAGTTCATCGCGGCGGACAATCATGTAGACTTTACGACCGAGTTTGGCCAGGTAGGTTGCTTCTTCACAGGCAGTATCACCACCACCCACCACAGCCATATCCTGACCGCGGAAGAAAAAGCCGTCGCAGGTAGCACAGGCTGAAACGCCATGACCGTTGTAGCGTGTTTCTGACTCGAGGCCCATCCATTTGGCGGTGGCACCGGTTGCGATGATTACTGTTTCAGCCAGCATTTTCTTTCCGTCATCGGCTGTAACCAGAAACGGTCTTTTCGAAAAGTCCACTTCGCTGATGATGCCCCAGCGCATATCGGTTCCGAAACGTTCGGCCTGTTTTTGTAGATCAATCATCATATCAGGGCCCTGCACTCCCTGGGGATATCCAGGGAAGTTATCCACCTCGGTAGTGGAAGTAAGCTGTCCACCCGGCTGAAGGCCCTGGTAAACAACAGGTTTTAAATCTGCCCTGGCAGCATAAATGGCAGCGGTATAGCCTGCCGGTCCCGATCCGATGATCAGGCATTCAATTTTCTCAGTTTCCTGGTTCATTATTTCGATTTTATTTGATGAATTCAGCTTAAATCCTTTTTCAAAATTATTGAATAACACGGGCTTGTCCAAAAATATGCCAAATTTTTAAATTACTGTTTAACAAACTATTAACAATTGGACAAAATGTCAGCATTCTTTCAAAAAAAAATAATTCGCCTGTAATTGTCCTGTACCCGAAATTTTTAATACATTTGCACCTCCAATCGAAACCCGTTGTGGTTTGATGGAGAACCCCGGGGTGTGGCGCAGTTGGCTAGCGTACTTGCATGGGGTGCAAGTGGTCGCCCGTTCGAGTCGGGCCACTCCGACAAAGAGGTGCTGTAAGGCACCTTTTTTGTTTTCTTCCCGATCTCACTTACCCTTTCACCCATGCTCTCAATCACCCTTTCACCCCTTCAAAAAAGTGGTCGGCAGGTAGTTTATCCCGATGAATATCGGGAAGTCGGGCCACTCCGACAAAGAGGTGCTGTAAGGCACCTTTTTTGTTTACTTCCCGATCTCACTCACCCTTTCACCCATGCTCTCAATCACCCTTTCACCCCTTTAAAAAAGTGGTCGGCAGGTAGTTTATCCCGATGAATATCGGGAAGTCGGGCCACTCCGGCAAAGAGGTGCTGTAAGGCTGATGACAAGGATTCATAAGTTTTTCAAAACCTTGCACAAAAAAAAGCCGGACAGAATCCGGCTTTTTTTGTCTTATCAATGACCTTTATGCGGGTGTGTTTACTTGCGGCCCAGTTTTTCGAGAATCTTGTTAGCTTCCTTGTTGTGGTAGTTTTTCTGGTTGTCCGCGATTTTACGGAATTGTTCAACGGCAAAATCAATTTGCTCGTTCTTCAGGTAGCACAGCCCGAGATACCATTCGGCATGCTCTACATACAGGTTGTTCTTGTCATCGACAATGTACTTAAACGCCTTTACAGCGTCTTCAATACGATTGGTTTCGATGTAAGAAATCCCATTGTAGAACCATACTGCGATATTGGAGCTGTCCTTATCAAGAATTTCGGCAAAAAGCAGGGAAGAACCCTGGAAATCTTTCTGCTGAAATTTAAGAATAGCCTCCACAATGTTCGCGTTGCCCGAACGGGTTAGTTCAATACTACGATCGGTATCGTAATACATACTGAACAACTTCTCAGCCGTGTAGGAGCGCTGCTGAGTGAGCAGAATGGCGCCACCGGCAATCATCAGGATGGCAATGGCTGCAGCGGCAGCAAGCTGCCATCTGCGTGGTTGCATTCTGATAACTTTCGTTGCAGCTTCTTTCTGCTTCGACTCGTTAAATACACTGATCAGCTTGCGTCTGAACTCCACAACGTCTTCGTCAAGAAGAATGTTGTCGAGATCTTTGTCAAGCTTCAGTTCTCCGGATAGTTCGGCATTTGTTTGTAGTTCCCTGCCAAACCATCTGAGTTCATCCTCATTCATTTCCCCGGCTATAAATCTTTCGATCAGCTGGGAATACTTGAGATTTTTAGTCATCGGACAGGAATTTTTGGCACTTTGGATCATTGATAATTCTCTTTTTAAGTTCCTCTTTACAGAGGTATTTTCGCGTTTTGGCGTATTTTTCTGTTTTGTAACCCATTTCCACGGCAATATCTTTCAGTGATATTTTCTTCATGAACAGGAGCAGTACTTTCTGGCAATCATCATGTAAAGTTAGAAAATGCTGCTGATACAGTCTGTATTTTTCGACCTCATCATCATAGATTTCCTCCATCACCTTGTCCGGAAGATTAACAAATGATTCGATGTCGCTGAATTCGCGGGAGAACTGTTTGCGCTTGCTCAGTTTCTGAAGCCACAGGTTCCTGCAAACCGAATACAGATAAGTACGAAAAGAACTGCTTAACTCCAACTCATTGTCCCTGATCTTTTTAAAAATTACAATCAGGCCATCCTGAAAAATATCTTCGGCATCCTCCTCGTTGCCACTGTTCTTAATAATCAGGTATTTAATCGTAGGAAAAATTTCCTGATAGATATACTTGATGATATAATCACTCCTCAATCTTAAGCCTTCAATGATTGCTTCATCAGAAAAGTGAATCATGATCTGTTTCTTTATCCGGGTTTCAGCAAAAGGTAATACGATTTGCTTTAAATATTTTTAAACCTCAACTGATGTAAAAAAATTTACCAGTTTTTTGGCTTATTATTAAATTTTTCATGATTATGCTTGCTTGTTAACCTTTTAGTTTTATATTTGTTGAAAAAAAAGTAATAACTTTGACAAAAATTATTCAAATCATTATTTTTTTTCTGTTAAAGGGCAAAGCATTTTAATCAGGAAAAGTAATGAAAACGACTAATTTAAAGAACTCTGGATTGCCAATGCACCTGAAAAACAAGGAATAATTCTGTTTCTACTGTGCATTAATTTTTTACACTCACTCGGATTACTACAATAACTATACTAGACTATCATAGCCCGAAGCGATCTTTTTCAACAATATTAATGTCAGTAACTCTTAAAAGTAACTGACTTTGCGAAAATTACCATAAAACCATAAAACAAGTTGTGATTATTTACCAAAACCCCGTGAAAAATGAAAACCAAAACAATGCTATGGATGGCCTCCATGGTAGCTTTAATGCTGCTTGGTGGCCGGGTATATGCCCAATCTGACTTAAGCGGATGGGCCATATACCACATCGATCTGAATAAAACGACCCCTTCAGTTGACCTGAAGTTCATCAATTCCGAATGCAATACACCGAATGCTTTTTCAGCATTTTCTTCTGAACTTGCCTTGAATGTCGCAACCAATGTCCCCACAATGGGCGGCTCAAGTGCTGGTGATGTTAACGGTACCTTTGTTCCTTCAACCCGCTATGCTGATGTTCAGCTGCTTGCTACCAATGTCCCCACCATGGGTGGCTCAAGCGCCGGCGATGTGAATGGTACATTCGTTCCGTCAACCCGCTTTACCGAAGTTCAGCTGCTCGCTACCAACGTTCCGACTATGGGTGGCTCAAGCGCCGGCGACGTTAACGGTACTTTTGTTCCGTCGACCCGCTTTACCGAGGTTCAATTGCTTGCTACCAATGTTCCGACTATGGGTGGCTCAAGCGCCGGCGATGTAAACGGTACTTTTGTTCCGTCAACCCGCTTTACCGAGGTTCAGCTGCTTGCTACCAATGTTCCGACTATGGGTGGTTCAAGCGCAGGCGACGTTAACGGCACTTTTGTTCCGTCAACCCGCTTTACCGAGGTTCAGTTATTTGCAACCAATGTTCCGACAATGGGTGGCTCCAGTGCTGGCGATGTAAATGGAACTTTTGTTCCGTCAACCCGCTTGTACGATGCCGTTGAGGCAGCTTAACCCTGGCTACTCCAATACTTCGTTTTATGGTAAAATGCAGGAGGCTGACGAGCCTCCTGTTTTTTTATGTTTTTTTCTCAGGATACGATTACCTTTTATCTGTTTTCTGATTAATCCTTGAATAGATGTACCCTTACTGTACCCGGGAGCCAGGAGTTTTAGATCTGATAATATTTACAACCCTGAATATCAGTAATTAACGGTTAATCTGTTCAACTTTTCAGGAAACTCAAACGACTCGTAACCCTAAGTAAAACTACATGACTATGAAAAAAGGAACTTTTACCCTGCTCATTGTACTATTATCAGCATTGACAATCTCCTTACAGGCCCAGACAGAAATCAACGGATTGGTGCTTTACCACATGAAACCCAACAAACCGATTCCCTCGGTTATCATGAGCCTGACCGATACTGCCGGAGTGGTAATCGCCACAGACACCACCGGGCTCAACGGAACCTACACCTTCACCAATGTACCCTACGGCACCTATACCCTTACCGGCGAAACCAGTATCTCAGCCGGCGGAGTAACTATGGGCGATGCCTTTCTGATGTTTCTGCACCTGTGCAATCTTTACACCTTTACGCCGGTTCAGGAGATGGCCGCAGATGTTGACGGCGATGGTACAGCTACCTGGACCGATTACTGGACCGTTGTTATCGGCTGGTTTGTACAGGGCTATCCCTTCCCGGTAGGACCATGGACATTCGAGGAAGTTTCGTTTACCCTTACCGGAACAAAGACCAATGTTCCGACAATGGGTGGCTCAAGTGCCGGTGATGTTAATGGTACCTTTGTTCCTTCAACCCGTGACCTGCCTGCAATCAATGTAACATATACCACCCGACAGACCAGCGACAATTTTGAAATTGAAATTTACGCCCTTGATATTACTGAGGCTTCGGCAATGGGCATGGTTATCACTTATCCGGATGCCATGGTGAATATCGGAGAGGTTTCCTGTCAGCTGGGAGATCCCAACCTTGCGGTCGAAAATGGACAGATCAGGGTAAGCTGGGTTAACCAGCAGAACAGTTGTGCCGTTGTGAATCCCGGTGAACCCATTCTGAGAATTAAAGCATCTGCAAAAAGCAATTACGATGGAAGCGATGTGAAATTTGTCATTGACCCCAGAAGCCATTTCTCTGACTATAAAGGTGAATTGATCGAAACCCGCTACAGCCTTCCTTTGTTTACCAATGGAGGAAGCTATCTCAGCCAGAATTTCCCCAATCCTTTCTGCGGCAGCACAACCATCAGCTATACCCTTCCTTCTGAATCGAGGGTAAATATCAGCCTTTATAATCAGTATGGACAGCTGGTCAAAGTGCTGACCGATGGGAAAGAAAATGCAGGCCTTCACCACTTGCCATTCAACAGTCAGGGCTTAGATGCCGGTGTATATTTCTATACCCTGAATACCTTTGGTACAGACCCTGTCACCGAAACAAAGAGAATGATAATAACCCGTTAATAATCATGCTGGTTTAGCTGAAAACAGGAGGCCGACGGGTCTCCTGTTTTTTATTAGTTACAAAAAGTAATTTTTGCCATTAATAGTTACTTTTGTGATAACGACACTTTATCAATTAAATTAAACCATGAAACGGCTTTCAGCATCTGGCCTGAACAGAACTCTGGCATCTGGCTTTCTGATGCTTTTCTGTGCTGTTTTAGTACTCTCCTGCTCAGACAAAAGCGGCCGGAAAGGCAAAATCAGCAACATAACCCGGAGCGGAGTCAGCTACCGTGACATGACCCGTAAAGGCGATAAATTCAGGGAAGTATCAGAATATGATAGTGCTTACCATTATTATGAGCTGGCTGAGAAAATGCTGGATCCCAGGCAGGCACCTGAAGAATTTTTCGGTTTGCTTCTCAAAGAAATCGATGTTCTCAGACTGAAAGGCAAAACAGATGAAGCATCGGAAAAAATAACCCTCGCGCAGGGAATCCTGAAGTCTGACCTCACTGAAATGCCTGCCCTGCATGCAGATCTTTTACACCGGGCAGGTTTGATACTGATGGATAAAGGGAGTTTTGATAGTTCTGCCATCGTTTTTAACCAGAGTATTAACATAAGAATTTCCAACTCTGGGAAGAATGACACCCTTCTGGCGCCGAGTTTCAACGGTCTCGGGACCATTTTCTTTTATAAAGGAGATTATGATGCAGCACTTTTAAATTATACCAAAGCTTACGATCTGGCGCTGAAACGAATCAATCCGGAGGATGCTGATCTCGCAAGATATCTGCAGAATATCGGAATTATCAATGCCCAGAAAGGAGCCTATATTGAAGCAGAAAAGGCTATGACCGCTTCGCTGGGGATTATCGAAAAAACCTCGGCACCCGATGACCCCGATCTGGCCAACCGGTATCTGAACATGGGCCGGTTTATGACTCTGGAATATAACATTACCGAAGCCCTTTCATTCTTTCAGAAAGCAGAAAAAATCCTGATAAAGAAAGTCGGGGCAAACCATCCCGATCTGGGCAGTCTTTACCAGAATATGGGGCAGGCTTACATCCACATGGCAGATTATGAGAAAGCCCTTACCTTTTTCAACAAAGCATTGGCCATCGCAACCATTAACCTTGAACCCGGACATCCAAACATTCTGGCCATCAACATGAATATCGGGTATGTTTACGAGAAAAAAGCTGAATTTGACAATGCCCTCAAATACTATGAACAAAGCTTACCCGATGACCTGAACAGCCAGGCTGCGATAAAGACCTGGTCAAACATGGCCAGTCTGTACAATTCAATGAACAATACGCTATTGGCAGATACCTATTATAATAAGGCCATAAAACTTGCCCAGGCAATTCTTGGGGACAATCACCCCGAAACCGGGCTGTTGCTTACAAGGTACGGCTATTTCCTGATCTCCCGCGATCAGGCTGACCGCAGCCTTACCATGTTCAGCAAGGCACTGGAAATCAGCCGGAAGAACTACGGGGATAAAAGCAGGGAAGTTTCCAATAACCTGACCCATATCGGCAATTATTACCTCATTAAAAATGATCTGAAAAACGCGCTTGCCAGCTACCAGCAGGCAATTATTGCGATTGTGAAAGATTTTAACAGCGCAAAAACCGATCAGAATCCCGGTGTTCAGATGACCGAACCTGACCGGTATCTTGTGAATGCCCTCAATGGCAAAGCCGAAGCCCTGAGTATCGCCGGTGGTGTGCAGAACCTCAGAAACAGTCTGGAAACCTACAAGCTGTCAATCAAGGTTGTTGAAAAACTGAGGTCAACGTATCAGAATGAAGAAAGCAAACTGCTCCTTTCAGAAGATGAACGCAAGACCTTCCTCAGCACAGTGAAGGTATCCTCTGATATTTACCGGCTTACGGCCGACAAAAAATACCTGGAAGAGGCTTTCAGGTATTCCGATAAGGGCAAGTCGGCCGTGTTGTTTGCTTCGTTACAGGATGTAGAAGCCAGACAATTCGGAAAGATCCCTGTAAAAGTTCAGAATCTTGAAAAACGGTTGAGGGTAGAACTTGGATCATACAACCGGTACATTTACGAAGAACGCCAGAAATCGCAGCCTTCAGAAAGCAAAATCAGGTTCTGGGAATCCAAGGTTTTTGAACTCGATGTGAAGTACGACAGCCTGATAAAGGTACTCGAAAAAGACTATCCCGATTATTATGCCCTGAAGTATAAAGAGCCTGATGTACCGGTCGAAAGCATTAAAAAGCAGCTTGAACCGGGCAGGGCTGTTGTTGAATACACACTTACCGATTCAGTTGTCTATATTTTTGTCATCAATAAACAAAATTTCGACCTGATCACGCAAAGGATTGACTCATCCTTTTTCAGGGACATTGAGGCACTGCGCAATGCCACCGGTTCAGGTGATCTGATGAGTACTGGCCTTGAAGACTACCAACAATACACTACTGCAGCCTATCAACTGTACCTGAATCTGATAGCGCCCGTTGAGAAGCTTGTTGACGAGAAGAAACTGATCATCATACCCGATTCTGAGATCGGTTACATTTCATTCGACATGCTGCTCAACCAGAAACCGGACCAGAAGGTAATGGATTTCCGGAATCTCGCCTTTCTGATCAGGGAATATGTGATCAGCTACAGTGCTTCTGCTATGCTGCAGTTTTCCGGGATCAATCCTTCAGCCGGGAAAGCCAGCCGCAACCTTCTGGCAATGGCACCTTCCTATGACAACCTTACCAACCTGAAAGAAGACGGATTCACAGATGAAACCGGCAAAAAAGTCTATCTTCTGCCGATTCCGGGAGTGGAGGATGAAATCAACGGCATCAGAAAAGCCCTCAATGGCAATACCATTTCAGGAAAAAACGCTACGGAAAAGAAATTCAAGGAAATAGCAGGAAAATACAACATCCTTCACCTGGCGATGCACACCCTGATGAACAATGAAAAACCCACCCTTTCGAAGCTTGTGTTTTATCAGGACAAGGATTCCATTGAAGATGGAATGCTGAACACCTATGAATTGTTCGGCATGAACCTCAATGCAGGGCTAGCCGTGCTGAGCGCCTGCAATACCGGAACCGGCCGGCTGATGAAAGGAGAAGGAGTGATGAACCTGGCAAGGGGATTTATCTATGCCGGAGTACCTGGTATCGTAATGACCCTTTGGTCGGTAGAAGACCAGTCAAGCGCTGAAATTGTAGAGAATTTCTATGGATACCTGAGAGATGGGATGTCGAAAGACGAGGCCCTTCGTCAAGCCAAACTTGACCTTATCAACCAGGGAGATCCCCTGCGCTCCCACCCCTACTACTGGGCTGCCTATGTAACCATCGGGGATTACAGTCCGATGAAATTTGTAAAACCCCTTGGAGAGAAACTCCTGTTCTATGTAATCGGCCTTCTTGCCATATCCGGACTCGCCATTACTCTGCTCAGGCGAAAAAGCCAGGCATAACAGCCCTTCCTTCTGAATACAACCTCACTTATCTTAGCTGTTTTGCATAATTTTGCAGAAAAATTCCAGCGTTGATATATCCAGACAATTTTGAAGCAAAGACCGGCTTCGACAGAATACGCAGCATGCTCATGAATCTTTGCTATAGTCCTTCAGCAAAAGAGCTGACCGGGAAAATGGCTTTTTCGGATGACCATGGCCGGATTTCAATGTTGCTTGGGCAATCTGCAGAGATGAAGTATATCCTGCAGTTTATCGGTAATTTTCCATCGCAGGACTATTACGACCTGACGGATGAACTGGTTAGGCTGAAACTTCCCGGAACTTTCGCAGAACCGGAAACACTTTCGGAACTGAAGTTATCGCTGAATACGATCACTGATATCATACGCTTTCTTCAGAAGCTTGAGCAACCGGATTACCCTTTTTTAACAGCCCTGACTCCGGCCGGTTATCCTGATCCGGAAATCATCAGGATGATTGATTCGATCATTGATGATAAATCGGAGATCAGAGACAGGGCCAGCGATAAGCTGAGCGGAATCCGCAGCAATATACAAACCCGTATCAAAGGGGCGGACCGGCGGATCAATCAGATACTGGGTACTGCCCGCAAGGAAGGTGTTGCTGCGGATGACGCTGAACTGACCATCCGGAACGGACGGATGGTGATACCGGTAGCGGCTTCAAACAAACGCCGCCTGAGCGGATACATTCACGACACCAGTTCTACCGGACAGACGGTATTTATTGAACCCGCAGAGGTGTTTGAAATCAACAACGAAATTCAGAACCTGCGCATTGAAGAAAAGCAGGAAATCATCAGCATTCTGATCTCCTTTGCCAACAATCTGAGGCCTCACATTCAGGAATTGCTGGGTTATTATTCATTTCTCGGAGAGATTGATTTCATCAGGGCTAAGGCTTCACTGGCCATTAAACTGGCAGCGGTAAAACCCCGGCTGACCAATGCCCCGGTAATCCGGTGGCAGAAATCTGTTCATCCCATTCTGAAGATAAACCTTACCCAGCAGGGGAAGGAGATTGTACCCCTTGACCTGGAGCTGAACAATGAACAACGGATTCTGATCATCAGCGGACCGAATGCCGGTGGTAAATCGGTATGCCTGAAAACTGCCGGATTGTTACAGTATATGTTACAGTGCGGACTGCTGATTCCGGTTGGAGAGGATTCGGAATCAGGGGTGTTTGGCAGGGTATTTCTGGAGATCGGCGATGAGCAATCGCTCGACAATGACCTCAGCACCTATAGTTCACACCTTATACATATACGTTACCTGCTTGAGAATGCCGGAAACGACAGTTTGTTTCTCATCGATGAATTTGGCGCCGGCACCGAGCCCCAGCTGGGGGGGGCTATGGCAGAAGCCAGCCTCGAGAAACTGAGTGCTTCCGGTAGTTTTGGGATCGTTACTACCCATTATACGAACCTTAAGCTCATGGCTGGCAAACACGCAGGGATCGTGAACGGGGCCATGCTCTATGACACCAGAGCCATGACGCCGCTTTTCAGGCTTAGTATCGGCAAACCGGGTAGTTCCTTTGCCTTTGAAATTGCCCGTAAAATCGGATTTCCTTCCGATGTACTGGAGAGTGCAACCAGCAAGATAAGCAGCACTCAGCTCGATTTTGAGAAACAGCTGGCTCAGCTGGAAGTCGATAAAAAGGCCATTGAACAGAAAACCACCGACCTCAGGGTGGCTGATGAAACGCTGGCCAGCCTTGTCAGCCGGTATGAGTCGCTTCTCGGAAGCCTTGAAAGCCGGAAAAATGAAATCCTGAAAGAGGCCAGAAACAAAGCCCGGCAGATCATCGACGGATCGAACCGGCTGGTAGAAAACACCATTCGCAGTATCAAAGAGAACAATGCAGAAAAAGAGGTAACCCGTAAACTCCGCGAAGAATTGGCTGAAACAGGAAAAGAACTGCTGAATGAGGCTGAAGATGACCTGCTACAGGAAGCAGCTTTGCCACCGGCAGTAATTGATCCCGAACCTGAAATAAGGCCGGCAGCCCCTCTGAAACAGGGCAGCTTCGTAAAAATGCCTGGTCAGGATACCATCGGAAAAATTGAAGAAATCAAAGGGAAACAGGCAACCGTGCTTTTCGGAAGCCTGAAGATAAAGACCAGAACAGAGGGACTTATAGCAGCATCACACGCAGAAATCAGAACCTGGGAAGCCAACCAGAAGTTCAGTAAACCTTCGGTCAGTGTTTTTCATCAGTTGAATGACAAAATGGCCGACTTTAAAATGTCGATTGACATCAGAGGCAAAAAAGCAGAAGAGGCCCAGGAAATTATTGCACGGTATATTGACCAGGCTATCCTGCTGAGGGTGCACGAAGTAAGGATACTGCACGGAAAAGGCGACGGCATTCTCCGGAGCATACTGCACAGCATTCTCCGCGATGTACCTGAAGTTGCCCGCTACGAAGATGAAAGCCTTGAACGCGGCGGCCATGGGGTTACTCTGGTCTATTTCAGGTAAATACCTTCTACGGAATACAAAACAGCCTCAGGAATCGTATCCTGTTCAAAAATAGCTTCTTATTCGTAGTGCTATTGATTCAGGGGACCCACGTACTGCCCTTTTTCTGAATTGGTTCAGGCTGATTTCCCCTTTTGAGAGAAATCAAAGAAAAAAAACTGGCAGGGTTGTTGATAATCAGGCGATCTAACCAATTTTATTTTCACCATGACCGGTTCACAAGCGGACAATCCATTGAAAGATAAGATCAGAACCTATTTATCATCCGGAAACACCCTTAAAAACCTCGCGGGACTGGCACTTGGAGCGATCGGCGGGTATGTTTACTACATAAAAGTCGGATGCACCTCGGGCGGTTGTGCCATAACCTCAAACCCTTATATGAGCATCCTCTGGGGGGCAGCACTGGGCTATCTCTTTGCCGACATCTTCAAGCTGAAAGAGAAAAAATCTTCAAACGAGCATCCTGAAAATACGGATAAACCTGCAGAATAAGTTCAGGATTTCTTTTTCACCAGGGTGTAAGACATTGTAATCCATTCCCTGAGAAGCACATCTGAAACCGAGCCATCAATTTCCACGGTGTTCCAGTGCTTTTTGTTCATGTGATACCCTGGCTTTACCGCGGGATACTTTTCACGCAGTTCCACCGCAAGTTCCGGATCACATTTCACGTTAACCGACAGGGGTCCCACAAGATCGGTGAGAGCGAACATTTTGCCTTTTACTTTAAAAACCAGGGTGGTTTCATCAAATGGAAAATGTTCTGATGTTTCGGGCAATGAGAGACAAAATTCCCTCAGTTCTTCTATGTTCATGGGTAAAGGATCAGTTCAGCCGCAAAGATAAACTGCGATTTACTCTGATGCTGCAAAATTTTTCTTAACGTGGCGGCATTTTACAGAAAAAAAGCCGGAACCCGGAAAAACGAACTGTATCCCTCAAATTCAGCGGGTAAATGACTTTTGTCCGGTATAACTATGAGTTTAATCTCCCGTAAAATGCGGGAAAGTGAAGCAAAGAACCGACCGAAGGTAATCTCACAATCAATTCCAAAGTTTACCGGACAACAGCACTGGCAATTAGTTTTTTTCGGAAAAATGATCATCAAAATTGAATAAAATCAAAGTCTGAAATGCTATAAACATGATTATCAATACATTAATTGAATGAATATAATAATATGAAATACTTTCTTCTTAAAAATTTGAAAATCAAAGCTTTAACTAAAACACCCATTACTTAGGGCAAAGCATACCGTGAAATACGGAGATTTTTGTGACCTTTTCCGAATAAAAAGGGGTAAAATTCAGGGGAAGAGCGGAGTGAAACGGTGAATTTTTATGAAGTTATGAACAGAAAATCATGCTCCGTGAATCTTCTGCATTCGATTGCGGAAACAGAGTATTCAGTGAGCCAATGTTGCTTATGTTTCTCATTTAGAATTTCATAGCTCTGATTGGCGCCAAAAGCCGGCAGTTATTTATACACAACGGTAGTTTGAATTTTAAATTATATATTACCTTTGTGTACTTTGCCGGAAAGCAAAACCGGAATCAGGGAAAACAAGTACATTATCTAAATCTTCGGATATGTCATTAACCAAAAAAACAAGTGACCTCAAAAAGAGGATGCGTGATGCTTTGATGGGTGGTGGCCAGGTAGCTATTGAGAAGCAGAAAGCGACGGGAAAAATGACGGCCCGTGAGCGAATCATAGCACTGGTTGATCCCAAATCGTTTCACGAGTATGACCTGTTTGTTGAACATGCAGGTAAAGACTTTAATATGGGCGACAAGTACCTTCCAGGGGATGGAGTAATTACAGGTACCGGAACCATCAACGGTTATCCCGTTTGTATTTATGCACAGGATTTTACAGTAGCAGGGGGTTCGCTTGGCTGGATGCATGCCAAGAAAATCACCAAGATTATGGATCATGCCATGAAGCTGAAGGTTCCCATCATCGGGATCAATGACTCGGGGGGTGCGCGTATCCAGGAAGGGGTGAATTCTCTGGCTGGTTATGGTGAGATTTTTTACCGTAACACACAGGCTTCAGGGGTAATTCCTCAGATCAGTGTTATTCTCGGACCCTGTGCCGGAGGTGCGGTTTATTCGCCGGCCCTCACCGATTTTGTATTTGTGGTAGACAAGATCTCAAAGATGTTTATCACCGGACCGGAAGTTATCAAAACCGTGCTGGGTGAAGAGATTTCGATGGAAGAACTGGGAGGTGCACGCGTTCAGAGTGAAGTGACCGGCAATGCCCACTTCTTCGCAGAAAGTGAAAATGAATGTTTTGAGCAGATCAAAACCCTCTGCAGCTTTATTCCCTGGAACAACATCAAAAAGGCTGAACCATTTCCGAAGAAACCACCCCGCACGCGGAATTACAACATTGAGAACATTTTTCCCACCAATCCCCGTCAGCCATACGATGTTAAAGATGTGATCAAATCCATCGTGGATGATTCAGAATTCTTTGAAGTTCAGGGGATGTTTGCGGCCAACATTGTAATTGGCTTTGCCCGTCTCAACGGAAATACCGTAGGTTTCGTAGCCAATCAGCCACTGGTGCTGGCCGGAGTGCTCGATGTGGATTCCTCCGACAAGGCTGCCCGATTTATCCGTTACTGCGATGCCTTTAATGTACCTTTGGTTACCCTGGTTGACCTTCCCGGATACCTTCCGGGTGTTGACCAGGAACATGCCGGAGTTATCCGTCACGGGGCCAAGGTATTGTATGCCTATTCAGAAGCAACCGTTCCTAAAATGACCGTGATTCTGCGCAAAGCTTATGGCGGAGGTTACATTGCCATGTGCTCAAGCCATCTGAGGGCTGACTTTGTTTTTGCCTGGCCAACTGCTGAAATTGCCGTTATGGGCCCGGAGGGTGCTGCCAATATCATCTTCCGCAACGAAATAAAGAATGCAGAGAACCCCGAAGAGATGCGCAAGCAGAAAATCAAGGAATACAAAGAGAAGTTTGCGAATCCGTTTGTTGCTGCCGCTTATGGTTATGTTGACGCGGTGATTGAACCAGCCGAAACCAGAAACATGCTGATTCATGCACTCGAAATTTCCGCCGAAAAAGTCGAAGTCCGCCCGAATAAGAAACATGGTATTCCACCTTTTTAATTCACATCTATGGAAGAAAACAACGATTCTCCGGCTTTCAAGACGATCATCATCGACAATGTGAAGTATAAAACTTTGCTTACCAAAAAATTTATGGCACGCAAAGTTTACGAACCAGCCGATTTCAACAAGGTTTATTCGTTTATTCCGGGGACCATCCTTAAGGTTTTCGTTAAGGAAGGTGCCAAGGTTAAGCAGGGAACAAAACTACTTGAACTGGAGGCCATGAAAATGGTGAACATTATCACGGCCGGGGTTGATGGGGTTGTTACCAAAATCAATGTTAAAACCGGAGATATGGTTCCAAAGAACCACCTGCTGGTTGAGATGAACTGAGCCGAAACAAAATACCTGAAAGCCTGCAGACCATTGCAGGCTTTTTTTTTGCCCTGAGTTTCCCGATCAGCCGATGAGCCCCTGATTGAATTCGCTGAAAGTCAGGTTGCCTTCTTCAATAAAATCCAGAATTTCGGTCCGGCCCAAACCGGTTTCAGAGGAAGAAATGAACACAGTCGGCAGCTCTTCCCAATCGGCTGACAAACGGTTTCTGAAGGCGGCTGTGTTTGAAGCCAGTTCGTTGGCCGTCAGTTTATCCGCTTTGGTAAATACAATCGCAAATGGAAGGCCTTGCTCACCCATCCAGTTAATGAAATCCAGATCATTCTTCTTTGGTTCAATCCTTGAATCTATCAGCACAAAGGTGTTCACCAGGTTACGGCGGCCGGTAAGAAAGTCCCGGATCATCAGCTCCCACTTTTCACGTTCTTTTCTGGATATCCTGGCATACCCGTATCCGGGAAGGTCGACCAGGTACCATTCGCTGTTGATGAGAAAATGATTGATCAGCCGGGTTTTACCGGGGGTTGAGGAGGTGCGGGCAATGTTATTCCGTTCAAGGAGGCGGTTGATCAGTGAGGATTTCCCGACATTTGAACGTCCGATAAAGGCATATTCGGGTTTATTGTCTTTCGGGCACTTACCGGGATCCGTATTGCTGGTTACAAAATCTGCCGATTTTATAATCATGAAGCGGAAGGATTAATGGTTAGGTGACGTTCTATCTTGAAATCATAGATATCGCTGATGGTCACGATGATACCGGTTTCTTCCACAAGCCCGAACTCGTCGTTGAGGGAGGTTCCGAAAAACTTCATGGTCGACGACAGGTTCATGTAAGCATTCACCAGCGGCGGGATGGTTTCACCCAGTGCCCTTACCTGCTGAATGAGCAGTTTGTAATCCTTGTCGTATACGTTGTTCGGGAAAGCCTTTTCCAGTATTTCCGGAGATGTTTCCGGCTCCAGGGGAATGTGCGGGAAAACCAGCTTTTCATGGTCACCAAAATATTTCTTCATGAAAAACAGGATGAGGTCGCGGGCCTGCTTGTTATAATGCGGATACATGGTAATCTTGCCAAAGTAATACCGTGCATGCGGATTGAGCAGTATGATGGCACCCAGTCCGTCCCAGATGTTATCCAGTGAATACATCCCTTTGCGGATGTTGTTGGTGGGTTGGTAGGCTGGCTGAACGAATGAGCGGCCCAGTTCGATGGTATAAGGTAAGTACTCCCTGACAAACTGATCGGAATATCCGAACAATTTAAACGTTGGCGTATGGTATGATCCGTCGGCGCCCATGCTCAGGGTGCCGCAGTCGAGATAGCGGTAACCACCGACGATTTCCTGATCTTCCGGATTCCAGACAATCAGCTGCTCAAAGGGGTTTTCGCAGGTATCATAATAATCAAGGTCGATCGGGAGCCCGGTTCCCCCTCCGGCATCACGGAAAGTGATTTCGCGCAAACGGCCGATTTCCCTGGTGACATTCGGCGCATTAAAATGGTTGACAATGTATATCAGGTTATTGCCGGCATTGGTTTTCCTGATGAGTTTGTCTTCAGTCAGCTCTTGCTTTATCAACGCGCGGTCGATCGGTGGAATTACATTTTCCATATCTTGATTAAGGTGTTACTCAGCAACGAATGAGGCCTCAGGATCATCCTGAAGCCGGTATACATGCTTTCTGACCAGTGATGCCCACTGTGAATCGCTGGTTTTACGGTCGAAAACACTCACCGGTATGGGCTTGCCAAAAGTAATGATGATCTTTTTGTTGTTCTGCCTGAACATTTCATCTACCAGGTAAAGCATTTCGATGTTTGCTTTGAGGCCCAGCCATTTACGCAGATTGGCAAGGTTGTAGAAGAAATCAGAGTTCTTCCCGCTGATATGTACCGGCAGAATGTCCCTGTCAAACTTCCTGGCTTTGGACAAAAAGGTTTTCTTCCACTCCAGGTCAATGATTTCGCCCTTGATTTTGCGCGAACACAAACCGGCAGGAAAATACAGAATGGTTTTTTCAGAGCTGAAAGTCTGATCGAAAAGTGCGATGTTGGATGCATTTGAGCCGTGCTTGTTGACCGGAATAAAAAGCGGCCGCAAATTGGGCAGGTGCATGAGGAAGTCATTGATAGGGAAAGCAATATCAGGCCTGATCCGGCCAACTGCCTGCATCAGCGCCAGTCCGTCAAGGCCACCAAGGGGATGGTTTGACACCACAACAAATCGCTGTACAGAGGTCAGATTCTCTTCGCCATTTACTATGATCTTTACATTGAAATCTTTCAGGATGGCATTCACGAAATCAAGACCCTGAAGATGACGGTGCCTGAACAGGGAGTCATTGAGCTTATCCTGATGCAAAATACGCTTCAGATAACTGATAAGAAAGCGCGGAATAAACCTGAGCAAACGTGGGTTTTTACCGGCAATAACCTTCTCAATATCAATCAGCTTCTGATCTGAATCACCCAACCCCGTCTCTTGCCTCTCCATAGTAATCTGAGCATGGTTTTAAACTACAAATTTAATCATTTCCTTTCGCAACACCGGCCAACAGTATAAAATATCAGCGTTTTTGGGCTATTTCATCCATTCCAGCCATGGCTGAAATGCTATGCGGAATTTTATTTATCTGTATATCAGTACATTAAAAAAGTAATATCGGGTCAGAATTACCCTTTTGACAAAAAGTTATTAACATAAGTGGTAGAAAGTGGTAGAAAGTGGTAAAACTGCACTATATTTACACCACATTTCCATAAAAAATAAGATGTTAGAAATCATTGGTGTTCACGACTGCAGGGTAGATTCCAAGGGGCGGGTTATGCTTCCTTCGGCGCTCAAGTCACAGTTGGAAACCATTATTTCTGAAGGATTTATCATCAAACGCAGCATTTTCCAGCCATGCCTTGAGCTTTACCCTAAATCGGAGTGGAACCGGGCTGCCAGGGGAGTAAACAAGCTGAACCGCTTTGTCAAGAAGAACAATGATTTTATCAGGGTATTCATGGCCGGGGTACGTGAAGTGGTAACCGATTCAACCGGAAGGATTCAGATACCGAAAGATCTGGCGCAGTTTGCCTCCATTTCGGGTGATGTAGTACTTGCATCGGCACTGAACATCATAGAGATATGGGACAAAGACAAATACGAAGCTTCAATTAAAGAGAGCCTGCCCGACTTTTCACAACTGGCTGAAGATGTTATGGGTCAGATAAACGAAACAGAGGATTAATCAGATGTATCACATCCCGGTGCTGCTTGATAAGTGTATAGAAGGGCTGGCCATCAGGCCGGAGGGCACCTATGTGGATGTAACTTTTGGGGGAGGCGGCCATTCTCAGGCTATTCTGAAAAAGCTGGAATCAGGCAGACTGCTGGCTTTTGATCAGGATGCGGATGCCATGCAGAATATCCCTGCGGATGACCGCCTTATATTCATCAACCAGAATTTCCGCTATCTGATCAATTTCATGAGGCTTTACAAGGCCTTGCCGGCAGATGGTATCCTGGCTGATCTGGGCATATCGTCGCACCAGATTGATCTGCCTGAGCGCGGATTCTCGACCCGGTTTGAAGCCGGTCTTGACCTGAGGATGGACAGAAAAGCCAGACTTTCGGCCCGTGAGGTGGTAAATGAGTACCCCCTCGATGAGCTGAAGAAGATTTTCGCGGAGTACGGAGAAATCAGACACGCATTCCGCACTGCCCAGCAGATAATCGCCGCCAGGCAATCGGCAGAAATTGATACAACTGTCAGACTGAAAGAAGTACTGGCCCCCCTGGCAGAAAGAGGCAGGGAGAACAAGTTCTTTGCCCAGGTTTTTCAGGCTCTGCGGATTGAAGTAAACGGTGAACTTGATGCACTGAGGGAGTTGCTGATTCAATCTGTAAAGGCAATCAAACCCGGGGGCAGGCTGGTAGTGCTGTCGTACCATTCGCTGGAGGACCGGCTGGTTAAAAACTTTATCAAAACGGGCAATTTTGAAGGAACCGAAAACAAGGATTTCTTCGGAAATCTTATTTCTCCTTTCACCCCTCTGACCAGAAAGCCTATCGTACCGGATGAAGCCGAAATAAGTCTGAATCCACGGGCCCGGAGCGCAAAACTGAGAATTGCAGAAAGGAGGCATGATGCCTAAAGTCCGCAATACCATCCATCAGAAGCCCAAGGTCCGAAAGGAACGCAGGTTCGGTTTCGGGTCATTCACCACCATTAACCGCAAGCTGAAATCGGTAAAACCGGTATCCTGGGCCATCCCATCCAACCTTTTTTCCCGTGAAAATCTGGGGCGGCAGATCCCGTTTATCCTGTTCCTCACTTTCCTGGGCATTCTGTATATCGCCAATTCGTACAATGCTGAGAAAACCATCATCGAAATCGGCAGAACCAAACGGCAGATTGAAGAACTCAGGTTTTCATACATCACAACCAAATCAGAACTGATGTTTCACAGCAAGCAATCGGCTGTGGCATCAAAACTCAGCAACAGCGGGGTAAAGGAATCACTGGTTCCTCCGGTAAAACTCTATATAAAAGCCCGGAATAAGAATGGATAACAGGCGCGACATATTGAAGAAGGTGTACCTCGTATACATTGCTGTGGCATTGCTTGGCGTTGCTGTTGTTGCCAAAGTATTTTACATTCAGTTTGTTGAAGGAGACATATGGCGTGAAAAGGCAAAAGAACTTTCGATCCGGTTTGAGAAAATTGAGGCTGTAAGGGGCAACATTCTGGCCAGCGACGGTAGTCTGCTTGCCGCCTCCATTCCGGTTTTCGATCTCAGGATAGATGCCGGCAACACCCATTACAACGATGATTTCTTTTCTGAGCATGTCGATTCACTGGCCTGGCATCTGGCCGACCTTTTCAGGGATAAAACCCGACAGGAGTACAAACAGATGCTGGTGAAAGCCCGTAAAAACAACAACAGGTACCTCCTGCTCAAACGCAACATCTCTTATGTAGAGCTGAAGAAAGTGCGGAAGTTCCCGATTTTCAGGTTGGGAAAATACAAAGGTGGACTCATTGCAGAAGCCCGCAACCGCCGTGAGCTGCCTTTCCGCTGGCTGGCTTTCCGTACCATCGGGTGGGACAAACCAGGGGAGGACAATGACATCGGACTTGAAGGTGCTTACAGTGAGATACTGGAAGGAGAGAGCGGCCGCAGGCTGATGCAGCGGATAGGCAACGGCGCTTACCGCCCTCTTAACCAGGAAACAGAGATAGAGCCGCGCAACGGACATGATCTGCTGACTTCCATTGATATCAATATTCAGGACGTTGCTGAGGACGCCCTGATGCGGCAGCTCATCGCCAATGAAGCCGATCATGGCTGTGCTGTACTTATGGAGGTCAGCACCGGTTTTATTGTAGCCATCGCCAACCTCGGAAAGAACAAAGACGGCGAATATGAAGAAAAGTACAACTATGCCATAGGAGAAAGTTCTGAACCCGGTTCAACCTTTAAGCTGGCTTCCCTGATGTGTGCCCTTGATGAAGGACTGGTTAAACTCACCGATACTGTTGATACACAGGGGGGAGCGGTTAGGTTTGCCAATCGCATCATGAAAGATTCACACGAAGGTGGTTACGGAAGAATCAGCGTTCAGCGGGCCTTTGAGCTCTCCTCCAATGTCGGCATTTCCAAAGTAATTCACAAAGCTTACCGCGACAAGCCTGAACAGTTTATCAGCAAGCTGTACTCCATGCGGCTCAACGAAAAACTCGGGCTGGACATCCCGGGTGAAGGTTCCCCTTTTATCAAAGACACAAAACACCGCTATTGGTCGAAAGTGTCGCTGCCCTGGATGTCGGTCGGCTATGAAGTAGCCATTACCCCGCTGCAGACCCTCACCTTCTACAATGCCATTGCAAACAATGGGAAAATGGTTAAACCTCAGTTTATCAAAGAGATACACCTTGGTGGTAAAACGACACAAAAATTTGAAACGGTAGTATTGAAAGAATCCATCGTGCAGAATCCGGAAACCCTTGCTAAAGTCAGAAACATGCTGGAAGGGGTGGTTGAAAGGGGAACTGCGACCAACCTCAGGAATCCGGTTTATAAAATAGCCGGTAAAACGGGAACTGCACAGATCGCTCAGCAGAATTCAGGATACAACAAATCGAACTACAAGGCTTCCTTCGTTGGCTATTTTCCGGCTGACAATCCAAAATATACCTGTATCGTGGTGATCAACAATCCCAGAAAGGGAGTGTATTACGGTGGATCCATTGCAGGACCGGTTTTCAGGGAAATTGCTGACAAGGTGTATGCCACCAGACTTGATCCGGTAAGAAGTAAGTCAGATACCCTTGAATCAGCTCCGCCTTTACTGGCCGCCGGATATGCGAAAGACCTGGAAACCATTTTCCGGGAAACCAATGTGGTGTGGAAAGGCAGTTCGCTGCAACACGATTTTGCAAGCCTTAATTCATCTGACAGCAGTGTACAGATAAAACCGCTGACAATCTCAGAAACCCAGATTCCCGATGTTACCGGTATGGGCGCCCGTGATGCGGTGTATCTTCTTGAAAATGCAGGGGTTAAGGTTCAGATCAAAGGCAAGGGACTGGTGAAGAAACAATCACTGCCCGCCGGAACAAAATCCAGGCGAGGTAGTCAGTGTATCATTGAATTGGGATAAAAGGCAGGCAGGTGAAGACACTTCAGGAAATATTGTACAGATGCAGATTATCGCGGGTTGCCGGCGACACTTCCACTGAAATTTCAGCGGTTGTGTTTGATTCGCGCAAGGCTGTGCCGGGATGTGTATTTGTAGCGGTCAGAGGTACACAGACTGATGGTCATCAGTATATTGCAGAGGTTGTCAGGGCCGGTGTAAAGGCCATTGTTTGCGAGCAGATTCCAGCTGAGACCAATGAGGAAACCTGCTATGTGGAGGTTGCCGACAGCAGTGAAGCCCTGGGACGGATGGCGGCCAATTTCTACGACAATCCATCCCAGACAATAAAACTGGTGGGAATCACCGGTACCAACGGGAAAACGACCATTGCCACCCTGCTGTACAAATTGTTTCTCAGCCTGGGGTTCAGGGCGGGACTGCTCTCCACGGTGAGAAACATGATCTACCTTACCGAAGTTGCTTCGACACATACTACCCCTGATGCCGTTGAACTGAACCGGATGTTGCGGGAGATGGCTGATGCAGGCTGTGACTACTGCTTCATGGAAGTGAGCTCTCATGCAGTGGTTCAGAACAGGGTTACCGGGCTTCAATTTACCGGCGCTGTGTTTACCAACCTCACCCACGATCATCTTGACTTTCACAAAACCTTTGATGCTTATCTGGCTGCCAAAAAACAACTTTTCGATCAACTGCCAGCCAATGCTTTTGCCCTGGTGAATACCGATGACCGGCATGGAAAAGTGATGGTTCAGAACACCAAAGCCACCATCTACACCCTTGCCCTGAAAAAAGAGGCCGATTTCCGGTGCAGGATCATTGAGAATCACTTTGAAGGACTGTTGCTGAACATCAACGGCACAGAGCTCTGGTGCAGACTGGTCGGGAATTTCAACGCATACAACCTTCTCAGCATCTATGCAGCTGCTACCCTGCTTGGCATCAGCAAGGAAGAAGCCCTGACAGCCCTGAGCAAGCTGGAGGCTGTGGATGGCCGGTTTGAGTATTTCACCTCCGAAACAGGCATTACCGGCATAGTTGACTATGCACACACCCCCGATGCTTTGCTGAATGTTATAGAAACCATCAACAGCATCAGGCAGGGCAGCGGGAGGCTCATCACGGTTGCCGGGGCCGGGGGAGACCGCGACCGTACGAAACGGCCGAAAATGGCCTTCATCGCCACTGAAAACAGCAACCTTACCATCCTGACATCAGATAATCCACGCAGCGAAAACCCGGATGATATCCTGAAAGAAATGCTTGAAGGGGTTGCCGCTGACAAGAAAAAGAACTGCCTGGTCATCACCGACCGCAAAGAGGCCATAAAAACCGCCTGCACGCTGGCTGTTCAGGGTGACATCATTCTGGTTGCCGGTAAAGGTCATGAGACCTACCAGGAAATCAAGGGAATAAAACACCATTTCGATGACCGGGAGGTACTGAAAGAGTTTCTGCAGATCAACGTGAATCCGGGAGAAGTGAATTAAAACAAGAGAGCCATGCTGTACTATTTATTCGATTTCCTTGACAAATACTACGACTTTCCCGGAGCCGGGATGTTTCAGTACATCTCGTTCAGGGCTGCTCTTGCTGTCATCACTTCACTAACCATCTCACTCCTTTTTGGCAAATCGCTGATCAACTATCTGCGCAGGAAACAGGTAGGTGAAACAGTGCGCGACCTAGGTCTTCAGGGCCAGAAGGAGAAACAGGGAACTCCCACCATGGGTGGTCTGATCATTCTGGGCGCCATCATCATTCCCACATTGCTGTTTGCCAAGCTCAACAACATCTACATCATTCTCATTCTGGTAACAACCATCTGGCTGGGATTTATAGGTTTTCTTGACGACTACATCAAGGTATTCCGGAACGACAAAAAAGGGCTTGCCGGCAAATTCAAGATTCTCGGGCAGATTGTTATCGGGATTATCGTAGGCTTCACCCTGTACTTTCACGACGGGGTTGTCATCCGTGAGAAGATCGCACCAACCAGTTCAAGATCGGTATCCGCCCTGAGCGAGTTTGAGAGTACATCAGACCACTCAAAGAAATTCTCGCGGGTTAACAAAAAATCCACGAAAACAACCATCCCGTTTTTCAAGAACAATGAATTTGACTATGCCATCCTGCTGAAGCCCTTCGGAGAAAAGGCTGCTGGTTATGCCTGGCTGATTTTTGTGCCGATTGTAATCCTGATCATCACCGCCATCTCAAACGGTGCGAATCTGACTGATGGGATCGACGGGCTGGCCACCGGAACTTCAGCCATCATCGGGGTCACCCTTGGCATACTGGCCTGGGTATCGGGCAACATTGTTTTTGCCGACTATCTGAACATCATGTACTTACCCAATACCGGTGAGCTTACAATTTTCGTGAGTGCCTTTGTCGGGGCCTGCACCGGGTTTCTGTGGTACAACACCTTCCCTGCCCAGGTATTCATGGGCGACACCGGCTCACTGGCGCTGGGAGGTGTAATTGCCGTGCTGGCGATTATGATCCGCAAAGAACTGCTGCTCCCCATTCTTTGCGGAATCTTCATTGCTGAGAATCTTTCTGTCATCATTCAGGTAAGTTATTTCAAGAGAACGAAAAAGAAATACGGTGAGGGGCGGCGCATTTTCCTGATGTCTCCGCTGCATCATCATTTCCAGAAGCTCGGCTACGCTGAGCCGAAAATTGTACAACGGTTTTTCATTGTAGGAATTATGCTGGCAGTAGCCACCATCATAACATTAAAGATTCGGTAAGATGCGATTAAACCCCGGAGTAGTGATCATGGGCGCCGGCGAAAGTGGAGCCGGCGCCGCACTACTTGCCAAGAGCAAGGGGTTGAGTGTGTTTGTATCTGATGGTGGTACCATCAGGAAACAATACAGGCAGGAACTTGAATCACACGGTATTGAATTCGAAGAAGGCGGGCACACAGCCGAAATTATCCTTTCGGCCGGATTGATTGTCAAGAGCCCGGGCATCCCCGACACAGTTCCTGTACTTGAACGTGCGAGACAGAATGGGCTGCAGGTGATTTCAGAAATCGAATTCGCGGCACGCTACACCAAGGCATACAAAATCTGTATTTCCGGCAGTAACGGGAAGACCACCACCACGCTGCTGATCTTTCACATCCTGAAAACCGCAGGACTGGATGTCTGTCTGGCAGGGAATGTCGGGAAGAGTTTTGCGCGGCAACTGGCTGAAAAGGATCATGACTACTTCGTGATTGAGCTCAGCAGTTTTCAGCTTGACGGCATGGTTGATTTCAAGGCTGAAACCGCCATTCTGCTCAACATCACACCCGATCATCTTGACCGCTACGATCACAGTTTTGAAAAATATGCCCGGTCCAAAATGCGGATCATCAGGAATCAATCCACCAGCGATGCATTCATCTGGTGCCAGGATGATGAAACCATTGCTGCCCTGGCTGCAGAAAAAGAATTAATGCAGAATAACCTTCAGATAAGTCTTCAACGCAAAGTTGAAAACGGAGCTTACGCAGACCAGAAGAAAATAGTATTCAATCTAAAAGGGGAAACATTTGATATGACATTAGAGGAACTTGCTTTACAGGGCAAACACAACATTTACAATTCAATGGCAGCCGGTGTTGCCGCCAGGCTGATCGACATCAGGAAAGATACCATCAAGCAGTGTCTTTCTGATTTCAAAAATGTTGAGCACCGCCTTGAGTTTGTTGCCAACATTCATGGCATTGAATTCATCAACGACTCAAAGGCAACCAATATCAATTCTGCATGGTATGCCCTCGAGAGCCTCAATAAAAAGGTGATCTGGATAGCCGGCGGAGTTGACAAGGGAAACGATTATTCCAAGCTCTGGGACATCGTAAAGCAAAAAGTTAAAGCCATCGTATGCCTGGGTATAGACAATGAGAAGCTGATTGACGCTTTCAAGGATAAAGTTGAGTTCATTTCGGAGACCACTTCTGTGGAAGAAGCGGTGAATATGGCCTACTACCTCGCCCGAAAAGGTGATGCGGTGCTGTTATCCCCGGCATGCGCCAGCTTCGATCTTTTCGAGAATTACGAGGAGCGTGGCCGCAAATTCAAAGAAGCTGTAAAAGCACTTTAACCCTACTGATCTGATGAAAGCGATCCTGAACAATATCAAAGGAGACAAGGTTATCTGGGCCGTGGTGCTGTTGCTGTCGGTATTTTCAATACTGGCGGTTTACAGTTCTACGGGAACCCTTGCCTACCGGAAGCATTCAGGAAACACTGAATACTATTTACTCAAGCACATGAGCATCCTGATGCTGGGCTTTGTACTCATGGTTCTGGCCCATCAGGTACCATACAAATACTATGCAAGGCTGTCGCAATTGGCAATCTTTGCCTCTATCCCACTGCTGGCTTACACTTTGTTTTTCGGCACTAGCATGAATGAAGCGAGCAGGTGGTACACCCTGCCGCTGATCAACATGACCTTTCAGCCTTCCGATTTCGCAAAACTTGCACTCATCATGTATGTTGCCCGGCTTCTGGCAAAAAAACAGGGTGAAATCGAAGACTTCAAAAAAGGTTTTATTTCGCTGATGATTCCTGTGGTGATCATCACTGTGCTGATATTACCAGCCAACTTCTCAACAGCTGCCCTTATTTTTACAACCTGTCTGGTGCTGATGTTTGTAGGAAGAGTCAGGTTCAGGTACATTGGCATACTCGTGCTGGTAGGCATTGCCAGTCTTGTGCTGCTGGTTACCATCGCCGTAAACTCTCCGAAGCTGGGAGGTCGTATCGGAACCTGGCAAAGCCGCATTGAAAGCCATCTCAGTGGCGATAGTGAAGCCAATTATCAGGTCGAGCAAGCGAAAATAGCCATCGCAACCGGTGGTATTACCGGAAAAATGCCCGGTAATTCGACCCAGAAAAATTTCCTGCCCCACCCCTATTCCGATTTTATCTACGCCATTATTGTGGAAGAATACGGACTTATCGGTGGCATTGTTGTCGTATTTCTATACCTGGTATTGTTTTACAGGGCAGTGAAAGTGGTTGTGAAAAGTCCGCGGAATTTCCCGGCATTTCTAACCTTCGGCGTATCATTCAGCCTCGTGTTTCAGGCGATGGTGAACATGATGGTGGCTGTTAACATTCTGCCGGTCACCGGGCAAACACTGCCGCTGGTGAGTATGGGTGGAACATCGATCTGGTTTACCAGTATCGCCATCGGGATTATCCTGAGTGTGAGCCGGGAAATAGAAGCACAGAACGAAAAAGAAAACGAACCAAACAATACGAACCATGTCGTTGCCTGAAGTCAGGGTAATCATCAGCGGAGGTGGAACCGGGGGACATATTTTCCCGGCTATTGCCATTGCTGATGCCATCAGGGAGCTCAACCCCAGTGCCAGGATACTGTTTGTGGGAGCGGTCGGACGTATGGAGATGGAAAAAGTGCCGGCGGCAGGATATGAAATTGAAGGCTTGTGGATCAGCGGATTTCAGCGCAGCTTAAGTCTGAAGAATCTGCTGATTCCTCTCAAAATCATCCACAGTTCCCTTAAAGCAAGGAGCATCATCAGGAAATTCAGGCCTCATGCGGCAATTGGTGTCGGAGGATATGCCAGCGGACCCACCATCAAAGCTGCAGCGGCGATGGGCATCCCGACTTTTATACAGGAACAGAATTCCTATCCCGGTATAACCAACCGGATGCTTGCTGCAAAAGCAATAAATATCTGTGTGGCGTACCCCGGAATGGAAAGGTTTTTCCCGGCCGGGAAGATCATTGTGACAGGAAACCCTGTAAGGAGAGAGATTGCTGAAAGTACAATACCCCGCGATGAAGCGCTCAGATTTTTTGACCTTGACCCGATTAAGCCGGTCGTGCTGGTGGTAGGAGGCAGCCTCGGTGCCCGGACCATCAATCAAAGCATTCACCAGGGCTTGTCAGCTTTCGCAGAAAACAACATCCAGCTGATCTGGCAAACCGGTAAGTTCTATGCCCCGCTAGCTGCCGAAGCAGTAAAACCCCTGGCCCAAAAGGGTATACGGCAGATGGATTTTATCAGAAACATGGAGATGGCCTATGCCGCTGCAGATATCGTGATCAGCCGTGCAGGTGCCATTGCCATTTCGGAACTCTGCCTTGCCGGTAAGCCCAGTATCCTGGTTCCTTCACCCAATGTAGCCGAAGACCACCAGACAAAGAACGCAATGGCCCTGGTTTCAGCCAATGCAGCCCTGATGGTGAGCGATGCAGGTTCTCCGGAAAACCTCGTAAATACAGCAATCAGACTGGTAAACAACAAGGCTGAAATGCAGGAGTTAAGTAAAAATATTACTGCGCTCGGAAAGCCCGGGTCTGCCGGGCAGATAGCTCAGATTATCCTCAATCACATTAAAAACCAGTAATTCGCAACAAAGGTGAATATCGGACAGCTGAAAACGGTCTATTTTCTGGGTATCGGAGGCATCGGAATGAGTGCTCTGGCCCGCTATCTGCATAAAGCCGGAGTCAGCATTCATGGGTACGACAAAACCTTTACCACACTTACCGCAGAACTGGAATCGGAAGGAATGGTGATCCATTACGATGACCGGCCCGATCTGATCCCCCAGGATACACAGCTTGTCGTTTATACCCCGGCTATACCCGGAGATCTGTCAGAATTCAGGCAGATACAAAAGTCGGGACTGCCTGTCATGAAACGTTCTGAGCTGCTCGGAGAAATCACCCGCACCAAGCAAACCCTTGCGGTAGCAGGAACACACGGGAAAACCACCGTTTCAACCCTGCTGTCGCACATACTTTTCCCGGGTCACAACGGTTGTACATCATTTCTGGGAGGCATTGCCAAGAATTACGATTCCAATCTTCTGCTGAACCCGGCCAGCCGGTACTTTGTTGCTGAAGCAGATGAATTTGACCGGTCATTCCTGCGGCTGTTTCCCTGGATTGCCGTAATCACTTCAGCCGATGCTGACCACCTCGATATTTACGGTGACCACGATGCGCTGAAAAAATCGTTTGCTGATTTCACCGCCAATATTGAAGAAAACGGATTTCTTGTAACCCGCCTGGGCATAGGAATCCGGACTGCTACAAAGCCCGGGGTAAAATCTTTCACCTATTCCATCGACGGAGAATCGGATTTCAGGGCACTGAATATGACGCTTTCTGACGGTATTTACCATTTCGACCTCCAGACACCCGGAGAGATTATCCATGGACTAAAGCCTTCACTTCCCGGGTTGTTCAATGTGGAGAACAGCATCGCCGCAGCTTCGGCAGCCTGGCTGGGAGGCAGTACGCACGAGGAGATCCTCACCGGAATCAACACCTTTCTAGGGGTGAAAAGAAGGTTTGATCACCGTATCAACAGAAACGGTTTTCTCTACATTGATGACTATGCCCACCATCCGGAAGAGCTCAGGGCATGCATCAGTTCGGTCAGAAAACTGTATCCCGGAAGGCACATAACCGGCGTGTTCCAGCCTCACCTGTACACCCGGACCCGTGACTTTGCCGAAGGATTTTCAGAGAGTCTTTCACTGCTCGACCGGGTCATTCTGATGGACATCTACCCAGCCAGGGAACTCCCCATCGAAGGGGTTACTTCTGCGATGCTGCTGAGCCGTATCCAACTCGCAGATAAACAGATCTGCAGCAGAGAAGAAATTCCGGAACTCCTGCAGAAACTCCGCCCCGACATACTGCTGACCCTGGGTGCCGGCGACATCGACAAACTGGTGCCGCTCATTGAACAACGGTTTAACCCAACAATCCAACCATGAAAAGACTGATAACCCTCGTGTTCTGGCTTATTATGGTAGCCACTGTTACCACCCTGTTCATCTTTGCCAATAAAAAGCAGGAGAAACAGGTTTGCAAGGAATTTAAAATTGAAATCAATTACGAAGGCGCCCCGGAGCTGGTTTCCAAAACAACCCTGAGGCAGGAAATTACACAGAACAAGCTCAAGATAAAGGGGAATGAAACAGGAAAGCTTGAGATTGAAAAAATCCACAGCATTCTGAACAGCAATCCGTTTGTGAAGAAAGCCACCCTTACCGTGGGGGTGAATGGCATTGTGAAAGCTGCGGTGGTGCAGCGGAAACCATTGGTCAGGGTTGCCGATTTGCAGGGCAGGCAGTTCTATATTGATGAAGAAGGATTTCTGATGCCCCTCAGCCATGAATTTTCGGCCAGAACGGTAATCGCAAACGGCAACATCAGACCGGTAAACAAAATAAGCAACGTTGTCAGCAAAGACAAACCGCAGTATCAGAACCTCAGGCCGGACCTGAAAAGCATTTACCTTATTGCGATGGCATTGAAAAAAGATCCGTTCTATGAGGCATTGATTGAGCAGCTTTACCTTGATGAAAATCAGGAGTTTCAATTATATCCGAAAATAGGTCACCAGTCAATCATCATCGGTGATACTACAGGGATAGCTGAAAAACTCAGGAACCTGAAGATCTTTTACACCGAAGGAATGAAACAGCGTGGATGGGATGCGTATCATACCATCAACCTCAAGTTCCGTAACCAGATAGTATGTTCAAAACCAAATTAATATGGCAACTTCAGAAATAATCGTTGGCCTTGATATCGGCACTACCAAGATAGCCGCCATTGTTGGCAGACGAAACGAGAACAATAAAATTGAGATTCTGGGTTTCGGCAAAACAGAGTCTATTGGCGTGAAAAGAGGGGTCGTTTCCAATATAGAAGACACTGTTCAGAGTATAAAAGTGGCAGTAAAGGAAGCTGAAGCTTCTTCTGATTCGGACATTGCGACGGTGAATGTGGGAATTGCCGGTCAGCACATCAAGAGCATACAATACCGCGGATCATCGATCAGGCCGAATGCCGACCTGGAGATCACTCAGACAGAGATAGACAGCCTTACGGAGAATATGTTCAAACTGGCTATGAATCCCGGAGAAGAGATCATCGATGTGATTCCGCAGGATTATACCATCGACGGAGAATCCGGAATCAAACCCAAAGGGATGCTGGGCCATCAGCTTGAAGCCAACTTTCACATCATTACAGGACAGACCATGGCGGCCAAAAACATCTTCAAATGTGTAAAGAAAGCCGAGCTGGAGGTTGATTCGTTGTTGCTCGAGCCTCTGGCTTCAGCCGAAGCCGTGTTGAGCGACGAAGAAAAAGAAGCCGGCGTTGTGCTGGTAGATATTGGTGGAGGTACCACCGACATTGCCATCTTCCAGGATGGGATAATCCGCCACACTGCTGTAATTCCCTTCGGAGGCGAAATCATCACCGAAGACATAAAAGAAGGCTGCACCATCATCAAAAAACACGCGGAAGACCTGAAAGTCAAATTCGGCTCAGCGCTTGCCAGCGAAAACCGCGATGAAGAGATCGTTGCCATTCCAGGCCTGCGCGGAAGGCCTCCGAAAGAAATCACCATGCGCAATCTGGCCAGCATCATTCAGGCAAGAATGGAAGAGATTATCGAACATGTTTACTTCGAAATCAAGAATTCCGGTTTTGAAAAGAAACTCATCGCCGGCATAGTACTAACCGGAGGCGGTGCACAACTGAAACACATTACCCAGCTTACTGAATTCATTACCGGGATGGATACGCGCATCGGCTACCCCAATGAGCACCTTGCCCCGGGTGTGCCTGAAGAGATGGCCAGTCCCATGTATGCCACTGGCATTGGCTTGGTAATCATAGGATTACAACGCTTTGAAAAAGAGATGCTGAAGACAGAAAAACCGGCTGAAAAGAAGAAAAAGGCACCCAGATTGTCCTTTTTCGATGGCATCAAGAAGTTCTTTGAAGAAGACGGTGAAAACTGAGATATTAACAAAAAGCCTGTTGATAAATACTCTGACAGCACAAGGCCGGAAACATTAATAAAATTTAATTTTAGGAGACCAAAAATATGCCAGATATGCTCAAATTCGACTTGCCAAAAAACCAGTCGTCCATCATAAAAGTTATCGGGGTCGGCGGCGGCGGAAGCAATGCCGTTACCCACATGTTCAAGCAGGGAATCCGTGGTGTTGATTTTCTGATCTGCAATACCGACTGTCAGGCGCTCGATATGAGTCCGGTGCCCGTGAAAGTTCAGCTCGGCGACAAAGGCCTTGGTGCAGGATCAATTCCTTCTGTTGGTAAAGATGCTGCAACCCAGAATATTGATGAAATCCGCAAGGTGCTTGAATCAAACACCAAGATGGTTTTCATCACTGCCGGAATGGGCGGTGGTACAGGTACCGGCGCTGCCCCGGTAATCGCTGCCCTTGCCAAGGAACTCGGTATTCTTACGGTTGGAATTGTAACACTTCCCTTCTCTTTTGAAGGCCGCAAACGTATACAGCAGGCCCGCGCCGGAATTGACGAACTCCGCAAGTCGGTAGATACCCTGCTGATCATCTGCAACGACAAGCTCCGCGAACTGGAAGGCGACCTCAAGCTTTCTGACGCCTTCAGCAAAGCCGATGACATTCTCACCGTTGCTGCCAAAGGCATTGCCGAGATCATAACCGTTACCGGATACATCAACGTTGATTTCGAGGATGTAAAAACGGTAATGAAAGACAGTGGTAAAGCCATTATGGGTTCCGGGATGGCTGAAGGTGAAAACCGCGCCCTCGAAGCAGTTCAGATGGCCATGACCTCCCCCCTGCTCGACGATGCCAACATCCGCGGGGCAAGCAATATCCTGCTTTACATTTCTTCAGGTTCTGAGGAGATTACCCTGGATGAGGTGATGGAAATCACCGATTATATTCAGCATGAAGCCGGCTCAGGGGCCGACATCATCTGGGGCAACGGCACCGATGAAACCCTGGGAAATAAAATCAGCATTACCCTGATCGCTACCGGTTTCGATTCGCAGCAAAAAACAACCCCCACTGCATTAAAACCCAATGTGGTCGTTTATCCGCTCAATGGACAACCTGAGCAGCAGCACAAACCGGCAGAACCCGTAAAACCGGAGCCTGCCCCGCTTGAAGAAATCAGGATTGTTCATAAACTCCACGAAGAGGATAATTCCATCACTTCTGAACCATCAAACCAGGCAGCTGAACCACAACGCAGCTTTGTATTTGAAATCAACAATCAGGTGAGTGAACCCCTTGCCTCCGGGGCTTCAGAAGAAGCAAATGAAGCATTTACTTACACACCGGTAAATGCAACAAGAAAAGCTGAGCCGGGATTTGATTTTTTGCGTGATTTCCGAAATGCACCTCAGCATGATGATGCCAATGCTGAAGAAACAGCCCGACAGGAAGAAAGGGCCAGAATGCGCCTTGATAAGTTCAACCAGGTGAGTGTTAAAATCAGCACCCCCGAAGGCCTTGCTGAACTCGAAAATCAACCGGCATACCTGAGACGCAACGTTGAACTGAAGGAAACACCCTCTTCCGATAGCTCGGAAGTATCGAGATTCACCCTTTTTAAAAGTGAAAACAAGTCGGTGGAAATCAGACAGAACAATTCTTACCTGCACGATCAGGCTGACTAAAGACTATTCTCAGGTAAAAAGGAAAAAGTAAAAAGTAAAAAGCCCGTCTGTCTGCTACAGGCAGACAGGTAAAAAGTAAAAAGTAATGTCACTGACTGATAAGATTAACGAAGATATCAGGAAAGCGATGCTTGCCCGTGAAAAAGACAAGCTTGAAGCACTTCGTGCTGTGAAATCGGCTTTACTTCTGGCCATGACCAGCGAGGGAGGCGGTGAGGTAACAGAAGAAACTGAGACGAAACTTCTGCAGAAACTGGTGAAACAGCGCCGTGAAAGCGCCGATATCTATGAAGGACAGAACCGGGCTGACCTGGCGGCCACAGAGCGGTTTCAGGCTGAAATCATATCAGCCTACCTGCCGGCTCAGTTAGGCCCTGATGAGCTGAAACCCATCATCAGCAAAATCATCACTGAGGTAGGTGCTTCCGGAATAAAAGACATGGGTAAGGTTATGGCTGCTGCCTCAGCTCAGCTCAGCGGCAAGGCCGATAACAAAACCATTTCAATGCTAGTGAAGGAATTGCTGACCTGAATACCCGGCTAAAAGATTGGTAAAAAGCTGCTTTTGCAGCTTTTTTTTGCTTTCAGCCTCAACCCGTTGCAAGAGATCAGGTCTGACAATCCCACCTGTGCAGACAGTTCTTCCGGATATATTGATTCACTGGTAAAGCAATCGAATTTATACGCATTCTAAATAGTTGTAAGCCACAATTTATCTCATTGACATCCATTTACTTACTCCGGATACCCTGGATAAATCTGGTTCATTCTTTCTATGATAATAAAAAAGAATATCAGAATTATCTCCACTCTTGCTATCTTTCCGATGAAATACCGTAGAAGCTAATCCTTATTAAACAACTTATAATCAACCAATTATTAAACATTGCCTATCAACTTTATGAAAAAGAAACTATTTGCAGCAGCCCTGGTATTATGCTCTATGGTGGTGCTGGCTCAGAAATCAGCAATGAAATTCGGAAAAATCGATCCTGAATATTTCTCCATGAAAAGCTATCCGGCCGACAGCAGCGCCGGGGCCCTGATTCTGGGTGATATCGGTGACATCAGCATTACCTGGAACGATGCGAGAGGCTGGTGTATGGAGTTTCACCGCCACTTCAGGGTTAAAGTATTCAATTCGCATGGGTTTGACCTGGCGAATTTCAAAATTACGACCATGGACCTTGGCCCCACATACAAGGAACAGATCACCAAACTCAAAGCATCCTCTTACATGATGGAGGGTAGTAAAATGGTGGAAACCAGCCTGACAAAGGACAATGTATTCATCGATGAGATCAGTTCAAAAGAGAAGTCAAACAATTTCAGTGTTCCTAACCTTAAAGAAGGCTGTGTATTTGAAGTCGAATACCACATCATTTCCGACTTCTACTGGATACTTCCGGATTGGGAATTTCAGTACACGGAACCAGCGCTTTTCAGTGAACTTACTGTGACAACACCAGAGTATTTCTTCTTTAAGACCCTGATGAAAGGCTACATTTCGCCGACAAGCACCGAGTCAAAGACCTATAACAGAAGCATCATTTTCCGCTACAACGACGGCACAAGCAATTCGGTGGTTTATGCCGACAACTCGAAGAAGTTCAGGTTCAACGATGTTCCGGCATTTCGTGAAGAGCCCTTTATGACTTCGGTCAACAATTACCTCGCGGCCATAGAATTTGAACTCGGTTCAGAGAACTTCCCCCTGAAAAAGAGAGATTATACCATGTCGTGGGAAAAAATAAGCAAGGAATTGCTTGAGGATACTGATTTCGGGGTACAGCTCAAACGCAGTTGTCCGCTGAAGGACGAAGCAGCAGCGCTTAAAATTTCAAAACCTGATCCTAAGGAACGGATGATCGCAGCCTTTGAATTAATCAGAAATTCGATGAGCTACAACGATAAATACGGCAAATATGTTACAAAGAACCTGCGTTCAGCCTGGGATGAGAAGAAGGGGAAATCATCTGACATCAACCTGCTGCTGGTATCGCTGCTGAATGAAGCCGGCATCGAAGCCGACCCGGTAATCCTGAGTACCCGGGAGAACGGAGCCCTGCACCCGGGGCAGATCATTCTCGGCAAATTCAACTACGTGATTGCAGAGGCCCGCATCGGGGAAGAGCGCTTTCTGCTTGACGCAACAGATAAGAAACTGCCTTACACCATGCTCCCTGAGAGGTGCCTTAACGGAAAAGGCAGAAGAATCTCACAGACTCCTTCGCTCAACGATTGGGTGAATCTGATGGGTGGAGTATCGAACGAGCGGCAGCTTTATGCAGTTACTTCGCTACACGCAAACGGAAACGTGAGCGGAGAATTCAGTCTGATGGAAACAGCCTATTACGCGCATAAAAGAGCCGAACAGATACGGGCAGAGAACACAACAGATGATTACATAACAAAGTATGAATCCGATTACAGCGGGTTGTATATTGATGAAATGACCATCGAGAATACCGATGACCGCCTTCAGCCGCTATATCTGAAATACAAAGGCACGTACAACCTTTCCGATGAAAGTATAAAAGACATCATTTACATGAATCCTACCCTTGGTGCGGGTTTATCATCCAATCCCTTTACTGCCGAAAGCCGCGAATACCCGGTGGATTTCAAAAATCCCTTCTCACAGAAAATCATCAATACCATTACCTTACCCGAAGGATACGACATTGCTGAATTGCCTAAAAGTGCGATGATCTCACTGCCCGACCAGCTGGGAAACTTCAGGTATTCAATTGCGGTAAACGGTAGCATGATTCAGTTTATGAGCGTTCTCGCATTGCGAACCGCTGTGATAACCTCCGAAAACTATCCCTATCTGAAAGAGCTCTATTCACATATTGTTGCCAAGAATTCAGAGCTGATCGTTCTGAAAAAGCGCTGATCAATGAACAGAAAAGAAATCCTGTTTTTCGCAGCAATTTGCTTGTCCTGCCTGCTTTCTGCACAACTTTATCCGCAAAATCTGGCGGTTTCATCCATTCCTGAAAACATCTCCAAAGGAGCCAACTCCGTTATCCGCAACTACCACAAAACCATCTCCTTTCCGGATGATGACAAAATGACGGAGAACGTCTCGTTAAGCCTTACAATTCTGAATGAGAAATCTCTGGAGGAAGCGCACCTGATTATACCGTTCAACAAAGGTGAAAAGGTAACAGTTAAGAAAGCTGAAATATACAATGCTGCCGGTGTCAGAACAAAGAGTATAAAAGATTCCGACATGATCGAACGCAGCGCTGTGAACAATGCGAGCCTTTACAACGACAACCGGGTAATTTACTGCAGAATAATACCGATCAGCTATCCCTTTACGATTGTGTATGAGTATGAAATCAGCTATAACCGGCTTTATACTTTTGAGTTTTTCTCGCCCTACATCTCTGATTTGCAGGGTGTGGAAAGATCGGCATTGACTCTTGATAACAGTAGCGGGATTCCCGTGAAGGTAAGTAAACTGAACCTGCCTGAGGATGCCCCGGTAACCATAAGGGGCACATCGGTTACCTGGGACTTCTCCAACCTTGAACCACTGGTTTCAGAGCCTTATGAGCCTCACTTTGAAGACTATGTACCCACGATTATCATTTCACCCGAAGTGATACAATACAATAAATACAAAGGAAAATGTGACACCTGGGCAAACTTCGGAAGCTGGATTTCACAACTCTCGGCAGGCCGCACCAGCCTGAACAGTACAACAGTGGCCAGGCTGCAGGAGATGACCAGCGGAGCCTCATCCGACAGGGAAAAAGCGAGCATATTGTACAAGTACCTGCAATCACGCACGCATTACATCAACATCTCACTGGGCATCGGTGGTCTGCAACCCCACCATGCCACTGAAGTGGATGAACTGGGCTACGGAGATTGCAAAGACCTGAGCAACTACATGGTGGCCATGCTCAAAGCCGTGGGTATTGAGTCATACTATACCCTGGTGAAGGCAGGCTACGGCAGGTATAACTTTCAGCCCGATCAGCCGGGCCATCAGTTTAACCATGCCATTGTATGCATCCCACAGCCCCATGACACCATCTGGCTGGAGTGTACCAGTCAGACGATTCCTTTCGGGTATCTCGGCGATTTCACCGACAACCGGCCGGTGCTGCTGATTAAAAACAACACCGGGATACTTGCCCATACTCCGGAATATAGGATGAACGAAAACCATTCTTCCTCACTTATACGCATAGACTACAGTGACGAAGGAACAGCTGCAGCGTGTTCGTTCCGCTATTCCGGACTGCTGATGGATGAACCGGTGACTGTAGCCAGCCAGAACAATGCCGATCAGTTGTTGTGGCTCAACTGTGAGTTGGAGATCAATGATTTTACCGTGATTGATCATAAATTCGAGGTTTCGGAAAATACCACCCATTCGGTTTCGCTAAAGGCAAACCTGGCACTTCACTCCTTTTTTACGGGAAAAAACGAACGCTTGTTTGCTTCGCTCAACCTCAACAATCAGATCGGAGCACCGAAAAGAATGAGAACCCGCCTCAGGCCCCTTTACCTCCCGGTTCCCTATTCAGGTTGCGATACCTTGCTGATCAATCTGCCGGCCGGGTTCATTCCCGAGCAGTTGCCCGAAAGCCAACTCTCCTCAGCACAATTCGGCAACTATACCATGCAGACGAGCCTGATTGACCATACCATTCAGTGCATCCGCCGTTTTGAATTTTTCGGAGGGACCTTTCCGGCTACCGATTATGCTGCGTTTTATGACTTCATGCAGAAAGTTTCGGTTGCAGACGCGAAACAACTGGTTTTGATCAGGCAATAAACTGAAAACCGTCAAAAAAAAAGGCTGGTGTTGAAACCAGCCTTTTTTTTTCAGGGTAACGTTCAGTTATACGCCCAGCATAAAGCGTTTGAATGCAGTAACAGTAAGACCTTTGTCGAGCTTCACGAGGTACTCGCGTACCGACAGTTTGTTGTCGCGTACAAACTCCTGGTTGAGCAGGGTACTTTCCTTGTAAAACTTGTTCAGTTTACCAAGGGCGATTTTTTCAACCATATCTTCGGGTTTACCTTCGAGGCGGGCCTGTTCTTTACCAATCTCAATCTCGCGTTCGATAACTTCTGAAGGAACATCGTCTTTGTCAACAGCGATCGGAGCCATGGCAGCGATCTGCATAGCCACTTCGTGGCCAGCCTGATCAACGCCTTCAACATCGGCATTCGACAAACCGAGGATGGTGGCCAAACGGTTGCCCGGGTGGTTGTATGCAAACACCCTGGGAGCTGAAATCACTTCAAAATGAGCCAGTTCCATTTTCTCGCCGGTTTTACCAACCATTTCCGTGATGTTGTCCATTACACTGCGGCCATTCAGGTCGAGGGCTTTGAATTCATCGCTGGTTTTAGGCATCTTTTCAATGGCTTTAGCCATGAGCAGATTGGTGAAATCAACAAACTCCTGATTCTTGGCAACAAAATCAGTCTCGCAGTTGAGCATAAAGATGGCGGCAAAATTTTTGGCTTCGTTGGTACGGGCCAGCACGATGCCTTCGTTGGCATCTTTGTCGGCACGTTTGGTGGCCAGTTTCTGGCCTTTCTTACGAAGATAGTCAATTGCCTTTTCAAAGTCGCCGTCGTTTTCCTGGAGGGCATGTTTGCAGTCCATCATACCGGCGCCGGTCATCTGACGTAATTTATTTACATCAGCAGCTGTAATATTAGCCATAAAAAAGTTCAGTTAATATGTTAGTATTATTTTCTTGGTCCGCCTGGTTTACGTCCCAACGGTTTTCTTGTACCAGGTTTGCGGCTGCGGCTGTCGTCTCCGCCTTCACCTTCTCCTGCGGGCTTTGCACGGAGGCGTTCGCCGGTTACTGAGATCTCGTCTTCTTCCTCATCGTCGAGGTCGTAATTACGGAAACCACCAGCACCATCTTCACGGTCTTCATCGGCACGTTTGTCACGATCGATTTTGCGTTCCATCAGACCTTCTTCAATGGCCTGAACCATCTTTCCGATGATCAGGGAGATTGATTTTGATGCATCGTCGTTGGCCGGAATCGGGAAATCAACGATGTTGGGGTCTGAATTGGTATCAACAATGGCGAAAGTAGGGATGTTGAGTTTCCGGGCTTCAGCAATAGCAATGTGTTCCTTGCTGATGTCAACCACAAAAACAGCGGCCGGAAGGCGGCTCAGATCGGCGATTGAACCAAGGTTCTTCTCGAGCTTGGCGCGCTCACGGGCGATCTGCAGACGCTCACGTTTTGAAATATTGGTATAACTCGGGCTGGTCATCAGTCGGTCGATCGACGACATCTTGCGGACAGCCTTGCGGATGGTAGCAAAGTTGGTGAGCATTCCACCAGGCCAGCGCTCAGTAACGTAAGGCATGCCAACGGTTTTTACATGTTCGGCAACAATTTCCTTGGCCTGTTTTTTGGTAGCCACGAAAAGCACCTTCTTGCCCGATTTGGTAATCTGTTTCAATGCTGAAGCAGCTTCGTCGATCTTGGCAACGGTTTTATAGAGGTCAATAATGTGAATGCCATTGCGCTCCATAAAAATATAGGGAGCCATGTTCGGATTCCATTTGCGTTTCAGATGTCCGAAATGTGAACCGGCATCCAGTAATTCTTCAAAAGTTGTTCTTGCCATTTAAAAATTTGTTAGTTGTTTACATTCTGTGAAAATCAATTGCCAGGTAGCTCAGTTCAGCAAGCAACGCGCAGGAAACGAGGTCCTGGCAATTTAGATACTAAACACAATTTACTGTTAACGTTTGCTGAACTGGAATTTCTTACGGGCTTTCTTCTGTCCCGGTTTTTTCCTTTCAACCATACGCGGATCCCTGCGCAACAGCCCTTTGGCTTTGAGCGGCGGGCGATGTTCGGGATTGATTTCGCAAAGCGCTTTGGCGATGGCCAGACGAAGCGCTTCGGCCTGTCCGGTAATTCCGCCGCCATCGAGATTAACCTTGATGTCGTATTTGCCCATTGATTCGGCAACTTCAAGCGACTGGGTTACCACATACTGCAGGGTTCCGGTAGGAAAATATTCTTTGTAATCCCTTCCGTTTACTGTGATGACGCCATTGCCGTCTTTCAGATATATACGGGCTACAGCAGTTTTTCTTCTGCCAAGTGTGTTGATCACTTCCATACTTATTTGATAGAATTAAGGTTAATCAATTGCGGTTGCTGAGCCTGATGCGGATGCTCTGAACCGGCATAAACTTTAAGGTTACGGTACAATGCATCACCCAGCTTGTTGGATGGGAGCATTCCCCTGACTGCATACTCAATCACCCGTTCCGGATGTTTCTGAAGCAACTCCCTCGGAGTCGTAAAACGCTGTCCGCCGGGATAACCGGTATGACGGACATAAACCTTATCAGTCAGCTTTTTGCCCGTGAGTTTTACTTTCTCTGCATTGATGATGATTACATAGTCGCCACAATCGAGGTTGGGGGTGAAATTGGTTTTGTATTTGCCCCTCAGCAGATTGGCAACTTTACTCGACATACGTCCGAGTGTCTGTCCTTCTGCATCTACCAGCACCCAGTTCTTCTGAATGGTAGCCGGAGTTGCCGACAAAGTTTTATAACTTAACGTGTTCATTTGTGATTTTTATTATTAAAAACAATAAAACAACCGTCCCGGCAACTGTTTCACGGGCATGAGATTCAGCTGCTTACGGCATGGGCCTCTACAGCCACAAGCATTTCACGTTTCAGGTTACGGCCGTTCACGGACACACTTGTGCTTTAAAAGGGGTGCAAAGGTAGAGAACTTTTTTGATTTAACAAATTTGTAAACAATAAAATGTTGATAAAATGATAGTTGCGAAAACAGCCAATATTAACAACCAAATTGCGATTTACCCAATCCGATCTATTGGGTTTTTATAATTTTAGTAGTGTATCTCTGCTTAGAATTATATGCCAGAATTTAATAAAGTCCCGGACTTAAATTGTAAGGCTGATAAATGAGCATTCAGACAAGGTTCAGGAATGGTCAGTTTAAATCATATACATCGTACCAGGTTCATTATTTTTCCAATAGCTTCATAACCTCGGTTTTCAATGTTGGTAAATGCCTGATGATTGTTCCCCAGATAATCTCATTATCAATCTTATCATATCCATGTATTACCCTGTTACGCATACTGATTATTTGTCTTTTACCCGAAATTTCAATTGTTGAGTCCAGCTTTTCAATCCGGCTCATCGCTTCTCCGATTATTTCCAGTTCACGTTCAATTGCCCGGCGAAGCATTTTATCAGCCATATAACTTTTAAATTCACGTGTGTCTCCCAGAAAGGATTCTATGGATGCTATTGATTCATGTATATCAAAAAGATACTTCTTTATCTCAAGCTCCATAGATCAATGTCTTTGTCAGGTTTATTGAACTAATAAAATAAGGATTTGACAATGACTTATCTGTTACCAGATCTACCTTTCGGTTAAACAAATACTCAAACTTATCGGCTAAAATAAAATAAGTGTCAGCATAATCGCCATAATCCATCGGCTTGAATGAAATTAATAAATCAATATCACTTTCGTCATTAAACCGATCGGTGCAAACTGATCCAAAGGCAAATAACGACTTAACATTATGTGCTTCACACAATGCTTTTATCTTATCTATGTTATCGGCCAGTAAACTTTGCATTGCAAATTTTTAGGCAAATTTACGAATTTCACATTGCTTTGGCAAGCATGTTCCATGGCATTTGGCTATGTCGTGAAAATAACCGCCCAAGTCAAAGTAAGGCCTCTCCACCGGATTCCTCACCCCGCAGATGCATGACTTGAGCTGACTGGCAACCATGATTGCGGTAAAGCGCCATTGCGACAAAGCAGGAACCCATAACCAACGAATAGAAAAAGACAAAGGTTACAGGTTTGAGTCTAATCTGAAGATTTCTCATCCCGCAGATGCGGGACTCACAATGACTGGCAACCATGACTGAGGTAAAGCGCCATTGCAACGAAGCAGGAACCCATTACCAGCGAATTGGAATTGAAGTTCAATTCATGAATCAGTGCCTGCAGGATCATCCGGAAGGAAAAAGCGCACAACGTCCTTTTTTGTTTCCTACCTTTGCGGCAATCATCCAACCATTGCCTTCAGGAGATGTCAATCACAGTCAGCAACATCAGCAAACAATACGGCAGGCAGCTTGCCCTTGATCGTGTTTCATTTACCATCAAACCCGGTGAGATCGTCGGTTTGCTGGGCCCCAACGGTGCCGGCAAATCCACCATGATGAAGATCATCACCTGCTTTATCCCTCCAACTTCCGGTGAGGTGAGCGTTCATGGCTTCAACATCCGTGAGCAATCACTCGAAGTACGGAAGAAAGTTGGTTATCTGCCCGAAAACAACCCGCTCTATACAGATATGTACATCCGGGAGTATCTGGAATTTGTTGCTGGAATTCATCAGCTGGGCAAAAACGCCACAAAGCGGGTATCCGAAATGATGGAGATGACCGGATTGATGCCTGAAAAGGGTAAGAAAATCGGGGCATTGTCGAAAGGTTACCGGCAACGTGTCGGGCTGGCCCAGGCCATGATCCACGATCCGGAAGTACTCATCCTCGATGAACCCACCTCTGGCCTTGACCCCAACCAGCTGGTGGAAATCCGCAACCTGATCGCAGGGATCGGCAAGGAAAAGACCGTGATGCTATCCACCCACATCCTGCAGGAAGTCGAAGCCATCTGCAGCCGGGCTATCATCATCAACCAGGGAAAAATTGTGGCCGACGACAGCACCGGACACCTGCTCAGCAAAGCTGGCGCCCACGAAAGCGTCACCGTTGAGTTTGACAGGGAAATCAAAGCCTCCGATCTTAAAACCATTACCGGGGTTACACTCGCGAAAAAACTTCAGGGCAACACCTGGCTGGTAGAAACCGAAGCGGGCACCGATGTGCGCCAGGACATTTTCAGGTATGCCGTTGAGCACAACCTGACCGTACTCTCCATGCAGAAGCAGACCAGCAGCCTGGAAGATGTGTTCCAGCAGCTGACGAAGCCCTGAGAATTGAGACAGAAAGAAGTCGGAGGTCGGAATGAAAATGAAGTAAGAAGTAAGAGGTAAGAGGTCTGAAACTTTTTACTTTTTGCTTTGAGCCTGCCTGCTCTGACATGACGACAGTCAGGAAGGCTTTGAGCTTTTTACCAGTCTGCCTGTGGCATACAGGCAGGCTTTGAGCTTGTCTCCCGTCACTCATCCCTTTAAGATAATCCGCAATCCAAAATAAATTTTACCTACCTTTGCCGCATCGGTGAACACCGTGATGGAAAAATTTGATTGATTGCGACCATTTAAAAAAATGCTAAAGCAATTCCAGCCATTGATCAACCTTTCCTTTAACTACATTCAGTAATCTCTTAATTCTATGTTATCATGGCATATCTGTTTACTTCAGAGTCCGTATCGGAAGGGCATCCCGACAAGGTAGCCGACCAGATTTCCGATGCATTGCTTGATGAATTTCTCCGTTTTGACCCCAACTCAAAAGTTGCCTGCGAAACCCTTGTAACCACTGGCCTTACCGTGTGCAGCGGCGAGGTGCGCACCGAAGGGTATGTTGACCTGCACAAGGTGGTTCGCAAAACCATCGCCGATATCGGCTATACCAGAAACGAATACCGCTTCGAAGCGGAGTCGTGCGGGATAATCTCAACCATTCACGAGCAGTCGCAGGACATCAACCGCGGCGTGGTGCGCGAGAAACCCGAAGACCAGGGCGCCGGTGACCAGGGAATGATGTTTGGCTACGCCACACGCGATATGGACAACTACATGCCCATGCCCATCGAACTGTCGCACATGCTGCTTCAGGAGCTGGCCGCCATCCGCAAGGAAGCGAAGATGATGACCTACCTGAGGCCGGATTCAAAATCTCAGGTAACCGTAGAATACGACAACAACAACCATCCGGTAAGGATTGACACCATCGTGATCTCAACCCAGCACGATGATTTTGCCGATAAATCGCTGCCCGAAGCCGAAGGTGATGAAAAAATGCGGCTCAGCATCGAGGAAGACATCCGCAACATTCTGATTCCACGGGTAAAATCGAAATTACCGGAACGCATCAGCCGGCTGTTTGAAAGCAGTTTCAGGCTGCTGGTGAACCCGACCGGGAAATTCGTGATCGGAGGCCCGCATGGCGACACCGGACTGACCGGGCGCAAAATTATCGTTGACACCTATGGTGGTAAGGGAGCCCATGGTGGTGGCGCTTTCTCAGGAAAAGATCCTTCAAAGGTAGACCGCTCGGCAGCCTATGCTGCCCGTCACATCGCCAAAAACCTTGTGGCAGCCGGTGTGGCCGATGAGGTACTGGTACAGGTGGCTTACGCCATTGGCGTAGCCAGCCCGGTGGGACTTTACATCAACACCTACGGAACGGCCAAAGTAAAAGGCATTACCGGCGAACCCCTGCCCGACGGAGAAATCGCGAAAGTGGTGAATGATCTCTTCGACATGAGGCCTTACGCCATTGTGAACCGTTTCGGGCTGCGCAACCCTATTTATACGCCTACCGCAAGCTATGGCCATTTCGGACGCGATGCCAGAACCGAAGAAGTTGAGGTCTATTACACCAACGGTGACACGTTTGACAAAAAAGTAAAAGGTGAATTAAAACACTTTAAGAAAGTTAAACTCTTTGCCTGGGAAGAACTGGATTATGTGCAGAAGGTGAAAGCAGCATTCGGCATCTGACTGAATGACAGATAGTTAAAAAAAGCCCCGCTTTTGGCGGGGCTTTTTACATTAAGTCAAACAAGTATTCCGAGTTTTACGGGTTTTGAGAATTAACGCTTAACAACGAATTTTCGTGTGATGGCAGCAGAATTATTGAGCATCAGTGAGTAAAAATAGATTCCGTTCTTAAGGTTACTGACATTAATGTTTGCTTTTCCTTCGGTTTTGTCAAGTATAATTTCATCAACAACCGTGCCGAGAAGGCTGGTTATTTTAACTTTTGCACCGGTAGAAGAAGAGGGAAGCCTGTAATTAAAGCTTATACTGCTGGTAGCAGGGTTAGGGAATGCAGCAGAAACTTCAGGATTGCTTACTGTAAAATCATCTACGCCGACATAGCCAATAATATAGTTGACTACGAACGATAAGGTATCGTTAGCATTATCAACATTGTAAACGGTAAACCTGACTTTTGATGCACCCTGAACACCACCGTGGGTATAATCGCCACGGAATGATTCATCGGAAGCACCGGAAGCGAGGTTTACTGCTTCGGGGGTGTCAAATACAAAGGGCGGATAGCAGGAAGGGCCCCAGCAGATATTTGAGGATGTGTTTTCCAGCAGGCTCAGATCATATTTCCGGACCTTGGCATTGACGCCAATGGTATTGATATTTTTTACAATGGCGGCAATTTCAGAAGGATCGTGATTCGGTTCGTTCTGAATGGTAATCTCCTGGTTATTGGTAATCACAGAACCTGCATAGGTAACTTCGAAGGAATTGGCCGCGATGTTGGCAATGGTATAGTTCACAATTATCCAGGTTGAGTCGGCCGGATTGTTGACATCAAAAAAAGAAAACATCACCCTGGAAGTACCCAATGCCCCTCCGTGGGTATAGTCGCCCCTGAAAGTGCTGTTGGTTGTTCCGGCATCCATGCGGACTGCTTCGGGCGTCTCATAAACAAACGGCGGGTAGCAGGATGCACCCCAGCACACGTTGGCACTGGTTCCTTCAACAAGGCTCAGATCGGTATGCCTCACCTTAACATCCAACCCGTTATTGCTGTTGTTCAGCACGATAAGTGAAAGCTCCACGGGATCATGCTCAGGGCCATAATTAATGTACAACTCCGAGCCGTTGCCTATAGGATCATCTCCATTATACAGCAGCAAAGACTGGGCTTTCAGCCCTGTAGCCAAGGTTAAAAGGAGTAATATTAAAGGTAAAATCTTTTTCATAACTACAGAATTAGTAAACAATTATTGATCAAAAATTGTGCTAAAGGTAATTGCACAGCCACCAAATTCACAAATATTGTTAAACACGCTGATTCTAAACACGATAACAAACCTTTCCTTCAGTGAACGAGCAAAACTAAGTAATTAAGCATTTGGAGGGTAGAAATTCTTTAAAATAATTTTTAAAAACTTTTCAACATGAACGAGCGATTAAAAAAATGCTGATCTTTGTGACTGCAACAAATTTTTAAATCACACACTATGAAAAAATTAGCTCTTTACACACTGTTAATAACTCTGTCTTTGCCGGTATTCAGCCAATCACAACGCCTTGTTCTGCTTGAGCAATTCACCCAGGCAAGCTGTGACCCCTGCGCCACTTATAATCCTTCCATCCACAACCTGCTGGTAGCCAATCCCGATAAAATCACCTCCATCAGCATTCATACCAGCTGGCCGGGCTACGACCCGATGTACAACCACAACACCGTGGATGCCGGCGCCCGAACCTCTTATTATGGTGTAACGAGTGTTCCGAATTCGGTGCTTGACGGCAATTACTACAATGGCCATCCAGGCGGATGGAACATCAACACGGTAAACGCCAGGTATGCCGTCCCCTCCCCTTTCAGTCTTTCCATCAATCAGCAACTCAGTCCGGGCAACGATACCCTGTATGTTACCATGCTGATTGAAGCTACCGCCGATGTTACCGGCCCGATTTCAGCTTACATGACCGTAATCGAAAAGCACATTCACTTCAACACTGCTCCGGGCAGCAACGGGGAAAAGGATTTCTACAATGTGATGAAAAAACTGTTGCCGACCAAAACCGGCATCGCACTGCCCACTCCCATGGCGACAGGTGACTATGTGATCCTGCAGTCGTACTGGGCGCTTGCCAATGTGTATGATCTGGATGAACTGAGTGTTGTGGGTTTTGTGCAGAACCCGACAACCAAAGAGGTACATCAGTCGGCCAATCTGCAGCTTGAGCCACTGACTGCACTTCACGCCAACGATGTTGAGCTCACCGGTTTTACCAACATGATTGAAAAATATTGCGAATCGACCTTCAGTCCCGAATTCAGCATCCGCAACAACGGCAATTCACCCATTACCAGCCTGGCGATCCGGTATCAGGTTAACGACGAAGAAATCCACGATTTCGCCTGGAATGGCAACCTCGCTTTCCTTGATAAAACCAATATCAAACTTCCTGAAGTTCTTTTTAACCTTCAGGCGGAGAATGAGCTGAAAGTATATGTGGATGCTGTGAACGGTGTAGCTGACAACTATCATAAAAACGACACCCTTGCCCATTCATTTGTACCGGCAGTGGTAGCTTCGAGAAACGTACAGATCAAGATCCGTACCGACAATTTCCCCGAAGAGGTAACCTGGGACATTAAAAACAGCGCCGATGAAGTGGTGGTTTCAGGCGGGCCCTACGAGCTTACCAATACCGTTTACACCCACGACGATGTCCTCCCGCTCGACGATTGTTATGAATTTACCGTGTACGATGCCGGTGGCAACGGACTCTGCTGTTCAAACGGAACGGGCTTCTACAGCCTGAAATCGGGCAGCGTAACCATTGCGCAGGGCACCCAGTTCGGGGCAGAAGTCTTTGCCCAGTTCGATGTGATCAGTGTGGGAACAGAGGATCTGAACTTCAGTGACGGCTACAGGCTTTACCCCAACCCTGCCAAAAGCAGCCTGACTATTGAACCCCAGAGCAATCTGAACGGTAAGTCTCTGGTAACCATTTACAATCCGCTGGGTAAGAAAGTTTTTGAAACTGAAATCTCCGGCAAGCTGAACGTTAACACCGGCAGCTGGAAAGAGGGCGTTTACCTTATCCGGATTGAACAGGGCAAGCAGGTGAGCAATCACAAAATCAGTGTGGTTAGGTAGGCAGTTTCAGAATGAAAAAAAACTCCGGGAGTCCCCCGGAGTTTTTTTTGATAAGCTGTCCGAAATTCTGCAAAGGCATTACCAAATCAGAAAATCCCGTCAATCAGAGCCTCATCGGCAAAGTTCGGAAGGGTTACCCTGAGCAGTGGTTCGGCCTCCATGGCGCGTTTGATGGCGAAGATGGCTTCGTGGTTGCGTGCCCAGGAACGGCGTGAGATGCCGTTGTTCACATCCCAGTGAAGCATGGAGCGCAGGCGGCGGTCGCTATCGGTACTGCCATCGAGCAACATGCCGAAGCCTCCGTTGATCACTTCACCCCAGCCAACCCCGCCACCATTGTGAATCGAAACCCAGGTAGCCCCCCGGAACGAATCGCCGATCACATTCTGTATGGCCATGTCGGCGGTGAAACTGCTTCCGTCATAGATATTGGAGGTTTCCCTGAAGGGAGAGTCGGTACCGGACACATCGTGGTGATCGCGCCCCAGCACGACCGGCGCAGAAATGCGTCCATCGGCAATGGCTTTGTTGAAGGCTGCGGCAATGCTGGTACGGCCTTCGCAATCGGCATACAGGATGCGCGCCTGAGAGCCGACCACCAGCCTGTTGGCCTTGGCTCCTCTGATCCACTGAATGTTGTCCCTCATCTGCTGACTGATTTCTGCTGGTGCGCTGGCAGCGATTTCTTCCAGCACCTGCATGGCGATGTGGTCGGTAACATCGAGATCTTCGGGTTTGCCCGATGTACATACCCACCGGAACGGCCCGAATCCGTAGTCGAAGCACATGGGGCCCATGATATCCTGAACATAGGAGGGATAGCGGAAAGAGCCATCGGATTTGAAAATATCAGCCCCTGCCCTGCCCGATTCGAGCAGGAAGGCATTTCCGTAATCAAAGAAATACATTCCCCTGTTGCACAGTGCATTAACAGCAGCCACATGACGCCTGAGTGTTTCCTGGACCCTGTTTCTGAATTCTTCGGGTTGGTGGGCCATCATTTCGTTAGCCGCTTCATAACTCAATCCGACGGGATAGTACCCTCCTGCCCAGGGATTGTGCAGGGAGGTCTGGTCTGAACCAAGGTCCACAACGATGTTTCGTTCGGCCAGCCGCTCCCACAGGTCAACAATGTTGCCCAGGTAGGCGATGGAGCGGGCTTTCTTTTCTGACTGGTATTTCAGTGCCAGGTCAATGGCCGCATCCACATCGCCGGAGAGCTCATCCACCCAGCCCTGGCTGTGTCTTTTATGTGCGGCATGGGGGTTGATTTCGGCACAGAGGGTAACCACACCGGCGATGTTACCGGCTTTGGGCTGGGCGCCGCTCATGCCTCCGAGGCCGGAGGTTACAAACAACCTACCGGCGATACCCTGCTGGTTTTTGTCGATTTTACGTCCGGCATTGAGCACGGTGATGGTGGTACCGTGAACGATGCCCTGGGGTCCGATGTACATATAGGAACCGGCCGTCATCTGCCCGTACTGGGAAACCCCGAGTGCGTTGAATTTCTCCCAGTGATCAGGTTTTGAATAATTCGGGATTACCATGCCGTTGGTCACCACCACGCGCGGGGCATCTTTGTGCGAGGGATACAAGCCCATCGGATGGCCCGAATACATCACCAGCGTCTGTTCATCGGTCATTTCGGAGAGGTACTGCATGGTAAGCAGGTACTGGGCCCAGTTCTGGAAGACCGCACCATTGCCTCCGTATGTAATCAGCTCGTGCGGATGCTGTGCTACGGCCGGATCTAGGTTGTTCTGGATCATGAGCATGATACCGGCGGCCTGTCGGGAGCGGGCAGGGTACTCTTCTATCGGGCGCGCAAACATTGGGTAAGCCGGGCGGAAACGGTACATATAGATACGCCCGTACTTCATCAGTTCATCGGCAAACTCAGGAGCCAGCACAGCATGGTGCGCCGGATCGAAATAGCGGAGGGCATTGCGGAGGGCAAGTTTCTTCTCTTCAGCAGTGAGTATATCCTTGCGCACAGGGGCATGGCTTACCGATGGATCCGGCGGGGTGGGTTGGGGTAACGCTGAAGGAATACCGGCACTGATGGCCTTTTGAAAATCAGATAATTGCATTTTATATTGATTTACAATTGATTAACTAAGAAAGGGGCAAAGTTAGAAAGGATTTTTGATTGTCATCACTGCAACTTAAATTTTTACCTCACCGGCAACCTCACGGAAACAAAAAATCCGGGAACAGGATTCAGGTCCGTCAGCCGGGAATTATTTACATTTGCCGCACACTTATCTGCTCCGCGATGAATTCATTGATTCATAAAGCCTTCGACCCTGAGGAATTCCGGCGTGAAGGCCACAAACTGGTTGATCAGCTTTCGACATACCTGGAGGATTGCCTCAGCGGAAAGCCCATGCCAGTGCTGCCTCCCTCCGATCCCGATGCCCTGGCTGAATTCTGGAAGAAAGACCTGGAAACGCCTGGTTTCAAACTTCACGATTTTTATTCAACCCTGATCCGACAGTCGAACCACCTGCATCACCCGCGTTACATGGGGCACCAGGTGGTACCACCGGCACCGTTGTCGGCGCTCACCGAATTGCTGGAAGCCTTTCTGAACAACGGCATGGCCATTTACGAGATGGGGCCTGCCTCTACGGCCATTGAGAGAACGGTGATTCAATGGCTGGCCGGGAAAATGGGGTTCAGCGACAAGGCTGATGGGGTACTTACCTCCGGAGGTTCAGCTGGCAACCTGACCGCCTTGCTGGCTGCCCGGCAGGCCATGTGCGGATTCAATGTCTGGGACGAGGGCAATACAGCTTCGGAACCCCTGGCCCTGATGGTGTCGGAAGAAGCCCATTACAGTGTTTCGAGAGCAGCCCGCATTATGGGATGGGGCGAAAAAGGTGTGGTTAAAGTGCCCGTGAATAAACGGATGCAACTGGATGCTTCGAAACTGGAAGAAACGTATCAGGCAGCAATCGCTAAAGGGCTGAAGGTCATTGCCATTGTCGGGAATGCCTGCACCACCTCCACAGGAACCTATGATCCGTTGAATACCATGGCTGATTTTGCCGCAAAACACGGACTCTGGTTCCATGTTGACGGGGCTCACGGCGGCGCCGCTGCCCTGGCCGGAAAATACAAACACCTTACACATGGCATTGAACGCGCTGATTCTTTGGTGATTGACTTTCATAAGATGATGCTGGCGCCAGCCCTTACCACTGCAGTACTTTTTAAAAACGGGCAACATGCCGGAGAAACGTTCGCTCAGAAAGCGGAATACCTGTTGGGCGACGGACAGCAGAAACCCTGGTACGACAGCGCTGGTAGAACGCTGGAATGTACCAAGAAAATGATGGGCGTAAAAGTATATGTCCTGCTTAAACTTTACGGTGAAGAGCTTTTCAGGGATTATATCACCGGCACCTACGATCTTGGGAAAGAGTTGGCCGGACTCACCGGTCTTTACGACGATGTTGAACTGGCGGTAGAACCGGATGGCAACATCGTCTGTTTCCGCTGCTGCCCCGAAGGTTTTAACGGAGATTTAAACACGCTGAACGCAATGGTCAGGCAGGAGATTGTGAAAAAAGCGGAATTTTACATTGTCCAGACCAGTATCAAAGGCAGGATTTTTCTGCGGGTTACCCTGATGAACCCTTTTACCGGTAATCACGACCTGCGGCTGCTCCTGAATGAAATCAGGGATACTGCGGGCAACATTGCAACGGCACTTATGCAAAAAGTACATTAATTTTGCAGAAAACACACGGAATGAAAATCAGTCTGACCCTGGCAATATCCGCATTGATTCTGCTGTCTGCCACACTCTTATCGTGCAAGGTAAACAATAAATCTGCCGAAATACCGGCTGACAGTGCGGTAAGCAGGAAAAGCATTTCCCGGTTGCTGGCCGGCGATGTCAGCAAAGCCTGGGCAATCAAATCCTTTCACGTTGATGGTGAGGATCAGTTAAAAGGATTGAACCCTTGTGAACTTGACAATACAGACCATTATTTCAGGAACCTTGTGTATGAAGCACGGGAAGGCAAAAGCCGCTGCAACGACAGTGATCCCGATATCCGGCAAAGGGGCAAGTGGTCGCTCAATGCAGATTCTACTGCGGTAGAAGTAAAAATGGGCACTTCGTTGTTTACACTTGAGATCATTAACCTGAACGAAAACGAATTTCACTACCGGTCGGTAAACAACGGCAAGACAACGGAAGCGGTTCTTGTTGCCGTTAAGTAAAACCAAAGGAGAATCCGGAAAAAACAATGATAAAAGACCCCAGTGAATTCAGACGTGAGGCTCACCGGATGGCTGACCGGATCGCCGATTATTTTGAAGAAATCGGCAGTTATCCTGTAAAATCGCAGGTAAAACCCGGGGAAATCCTTTCCTTACTGCCTGAACAGCCACCGGCATTACCGGAGGAGATTCAGGACATTATGGCCGACTTTGAGCGGGTGATCATGCCGGGAATTACCCATTGGCAACATCCGGATTTTCACGCTTATTTTCCCGCCAACAGCAGCTATGCCAGCGTACTGGCAGAATGGTTAACCGCCGCCCTTGGCCAGCAGGCCATGATCTGGGAAACCTCCCCGGCTGCGACAGAACTGGAAGAGCGTGTGATGCAGTGGATGAAGCAGATGTTCGGCCTGCCTTTACACTGGACCGGGGTGCTGCAGGATACGGCCTCAGCCTCAACCCTCGCAGCTTTGCTTACGGCCAGGGAGAAATGCACCGGCTTCATTACCAACAGTGAGGGCTTTCCTTCTGCTTCCGGACTGAGGATTTATGCATCCACCGAGACCCATTCATCCATTGAAAAGGCAGTAAAAATAGCAGGATTCGGGAGGAAAAATCTGGTCAAGGTCCCAGTAGACAAGAATTTCGCTCTGGATGCTGAGGCGCTGGAACAAGCGATCCGCCGCGATTTATCGGAAGGGTTTACGCCCTGCTGTGTGGTTGCAACCATTGGCACCACGGGGTCAACAGCGGTAGATCCGGTAAGGAAAACCGGTGAAATCTGCAGGAAATATCATGTATGGCTGCACATTGATGCCGCTTTTGCAGGAACTGCCCTGATACTGCCTGAGATGCGGCATTTTGCCGATGGGCTGGAGCTGGCCGACAGCTATGTATTCAACCCGCACAAGTGGATGTTCACCAATTTTGATGCATCGGCCTACTATGTGAGTGACCCGGAGTTGCTGATCCGCACGTTTGAAATCCTGCCCGAGTACCTGAAAACCCGCACCAGGGGAAAAGTAAATGATTACCGCGACTGGGGGGTAGCCCTCGGACGGAGGTTCAGGGCACTCAAGTTGTGGTTTGTCATCCGGAATTTCGGAACGGAAGGCATCCGGGAAACGGTCAGGAAACACCTTGAGATGGCCAGCTGGCTGAGCGAAAGAATCGGAGAGTCTGATGATTTTACACTGATGGCCCCTGTAAACTTCAGTCTGGTATGTTTCAGGTTCACCCCGTCGCACATCCGGGAAGCAGAACATCTGAATGAGCTCAATCAGGAACTGCTCGCACGCCTTAACAGCAGCGGCAAGCTTTACCTGTCGCATACCCTGCTCAATGGAAGTTACTGTCTGCGCATGGTTACAGCACAAACTTATATCGGTCAGCATCATGTTGAGAACGCCTGGAAAATTATCCTTGAAACAAGTAAAAAGCTAAATGATGAAAAATACATGGGATGAGCGTTATGCCCAACCCGAATACATATATGGGAAACAACCCAATGCCTGGCTGGCTGAAAAGCTGAAGGAAATCCCTGTGGGCAGAATTTTGTTTCCGGCGGAAGGCGAAGGGCGGAATGCCGTGTACGCAGCCACCCTTGGATGGGAGGTAACAGCTTTTGATCAGAGTGCTGAAGGACGGTCGAAAGCGTTGAGGCTGGCTGCTGAGAAAAATGTACAGATCGTGTACAATCTCAGCGACCTTACCCATTTTGAAGCTGAACCCGGGTCATTTGATGTTATCGCGCTGATTTTTGTTCACATGCCGGAAGAGATCAGAAGCCGTGTTCACAAAACCCTTACAAAATATCTTAAACCCGGAGGATACCTGATTCTCGAGGCGTTTACCAAAGATCAGCTGAAAAATAACAGCGGCGGCCCGAAAACAGAACAACTTTTATACAATAACGAACAGATTACCGGAGATTTTCCCGAGCTTGACTTTCTCGAGTCCGGAGATGCCATTGCCCACCTGGACGAAGGATTGCTGCACAGGGGCGAAGCGAATGTTGTACGGTTGTTTGCCAGAAAAGCAGCCACACTTAACCATTAATACCCATGAAAAACTCTGCATACCGGGTCGCTGCACTCACAGCATTTCTGATACTCACCGCTCAACCCGGATTTGCCGGAAAAGACCCTGAAGCCAGGCTAAGGCAGAAAGCCGATCGCATCCACCGCAGTGTGCTGACACTGGATTCGCACAACGACACGCCCATGTGGCTGGCCGATACCACTTATAATTTTGCCGAAGATCACCGTGGCAAAAGGCCGCGCAACCGGGTTGACATTCCGGGCATGAGGACCGGCGGACTTGACGGTGCTTTTTTTGCTGTGTTTACCAGTCAGGGAGAACGTACCGAAGAAGGCAACCTCCATGCGATGAAAGAGGCCCTTAAATTGTTCGAAGCCATCGGGAAAACCGTTGACCGGCACTCCGGCATTCTGGAAATGGCAACCACCTCCAGGGAGGCTTATACCATCAACAAACGGGGCAAACTGGCCGTTTTTATTGGTGTTGAGAATGGTTATCCGATCGGGAATGACCTTAAAAACGTGGAGAAGTTTTATAACCTCGGGGCCAGGTACATCACCCTCTGTCACACGCGTAACAACGACCTTTGTGATTCCTCCACCGACACTACCGAACACCAGGGGGTAAGTCCGTTTGGCTATAAAGTCATTGAAGAGATGAACAGGCTAGGGATGATGGTGGATGTTTCGCATGTTTCTGACAAATCGTTTTATGATGCCATAAAGGCAAGCAAAACCCCGGTGATTGCTTCCCATTCTTGCGCCAGAGCTATCTGCAACAATCCCAGAAACCTTGACGATGCTATGCTAAAAGCACTGGCCGCTGACGGCGGAGTAATACAGATGTGCATATTGAGCAGTTATGTGAAGACACCGGTCCCTTACCCGCAGCGCGATTCGGCGCAGGCAGCGCTTCGTTTGAAATACAGGGGATTCAAAGGCCTGAGTGACGAAGAGATGAATCAGGCACGCAAAGAATGGTACGCCATAGAAGATACTTATCCTCAGGAACTTGCGACCGTAAGTGATGTGGTTGACCACATAGATCACATAGTCAGCGTTGCGGGCATCAGGCATGTTGGCATTGGCACTGATTTTGACGGAGGCGGCGCTGTGAAGGGCTGCGAGTACGCTTCAGAGATGGGAAACATCACACTTGAACTCCTCCGGAGAGGTTATTCGGCCAGACAAATCCGGATGATCTGGAGTGGCAACCTGCTGAGGGTAATGCGGGAGGTGGAAGCTTATGCCTCCGCTACGAAGTAATGCTGAGGATCAAATAGTTTACCCATGACAACCATTTATGCGGTTTCACTGATGGATGAAGGCCTGTTTGAGCACATCAGGCCTCAGGCTCTGCAATTGCTGCCTGAAGCTGCACGGCATAAGATCAGCCAGTTTGTCAGAAGCGACGATGCCCAGCGAAGTTTTTGGGGCGAATTGCTCTCGCGGTATCTGATGACCAGAGAAACAGGTACGGAATTTCCTGATCAGGCCTTTACAACCGGGAGCAAAGGGAAACCCTTCCACGAAGGCTTCAACGGAAAATATTTCAACATTTCTCATTCGGGAGCCTGGGTGGTAGTGGCTGTCTCAGACACGATTGTAGGAGTTGATGTTGAGAAAATAAAGAAAGTACCGGAAGGTGTAGCCGTGAGGTTTTTCTCCATGCCAGAGAACGAAATGTTACAACATGCAGAAAATGAAACGGAGAAAGCCGACATCTTCTTCACATTGTGGACCCTGAAAGAGAGTTTTCTGAAAGCGACAGGCAAGGGGCTGACCAAAAGCCTCGGGTCGTTTTCTGTGCAGCGATCCGGACAGGGCAGGTATATACTGTCGGGAGATCCTGAAGCCGAGGGCTATTTTCTGAAGAATTACCATTTTTATGAAGGATACAAGCTTTCAGCCTGTTCAATGACTGATGACTTCGGAAGTGAAGTGACCGAAATTGACAAATCAGTGTTGTTGAATCCGGCTGGAATCCCGTATCTTTAGGCTGGCGAAACGATGGAAACGAAAAACATAGCTTTGGTGTTGTCGAGCGGTGGAGCCAGGGGACTGGCGCACATCGGGGCGATCAGGGCGTTGCATGAGCAGGGATACCGCATCACGGCTGTTTCGGGCACCTCCATGGGGGCTCTGGTGGGGGCCATACTTGCCAACGGGAAACTGCCGGAATTTTCCGATTTTATAACCAACCTTACCCGAATCGATGTCATCCGGCTGATGGACCTGGCTGTGAGCAAACAGGGTATCATCAAAGGCGAAAGAGTGTTCGGAGAAATCAAACGCTTTATCGGTGAGGGCAACATTGAAGACCTGCCCATTCCCTTCGCCGCTGTTGCAACCGATCTTTTTAATCACCGGGAGATCATCTTCAGGCATGGCAGTCTCTTTTCAGCGGTAAGGGCTTCAGCGGCCATTCCCACCGTGCTGCTTCCGTTGCAGTATGGTAACGACTGCTTTGTTGACGGTGCACTGGTTAATCCCCTGCCAATCAATCGGGTAAGCCGAAGCGGCAATGACCGTCTGGTGGCTGTAAATGTAAATGCTCCACGGCAACCGCTTCACGCGAAAAAGGAGACTCCTTCAAACTCATCCTATCATAAAATCAGGGAGTTTGTCAATCAGAAATGGAACGGGGCGATGTCGGGCAGAAAGGCGGCAGTTCCTCCCATCCATGGCTTCTTCGACATTGTGAGCGGGTCTTTTGAAATGATGCAGCACAAACTCACCGAGGCTTCGCTGAAGGAGCAGAAGCCCGACCTCCTGATTAACCTTCCGGTCAATATGGCCGACATGCTGGAATTTTACAAGGCGAAAGACATTATAGAAACAGGGTACAGAGCGACCCTCGCGGGGCTACGCCTTCCAACTGCCGAAACCAATGCCGGAAACGAATCAGGGCTTGTAAGGGAATGGATTATCTGAGGATATACCCTTTCAGTTCTCCTCAGGCACCTCATCATGGATTATCATCCGGAAATCCCCGAGCAGTATTTTAAGTTCTTCGTCAAGCAGTTCGAGCAATCCAAGCAGTCTGCTTTTATCCTCACCGGTCAGGAGCTCAATACGGGTGGCTATGTCGGCCAGTCCGTAACAACAAATACTGCGGGCGGCACCTTTTAACGAATGAGCAATCAGTCTGACTTCCATGCAGTTCTCCTTCTGAAATGCAGCTCTCAGGTTTCCGGCCATTCCGGGGTATCTGTTTATTGCATCGAGTAAAAGCACCCTGACCAGTTCTTTGTCTCCATTCAACCTGTTGAGCAGGATATCGTAGTCGAAATGCAGGAGTCCTCCTTCCGGCAATCCGTTGAGTGATTGCTGAGGAATTTCTGACCGGTGGGTAAGCCATGTGCGGATGACCCTTTCAATGGTACTTTCAACAACAGGTTTTGAAATATAGTCATCCATTCCTGCTTCGATACACCTGGCTTCCTCCCCTTTTACAGTCCCTGCAGTAAGTGCAACTACGGGGCAGTGCCGGTTGCCGGAAGATTCTATTTCCCTGATCTGTTTCACTGCATCATATCCGTTCATCTCAGGCATCTGAATATCCATAAAGATGAAATCAGGCCGGTAAAGGCGGTAATTCTCCACGGCTTCAGCCCCATTTACAGCCTGTATAACCTCTGAGCCGGGCAGGAGGCGGTTGATGATGGCCCTTGCCAGGATCATGTTGGTCCGGTTGTCTTCAGCGATCATAATTCTGTATGTATTCACCGCTTGATGAAGTACCGACTGAAGGTCATTCTTAAGTGCCGGTTCCACATCAGCGGGAGCAGACTTTGATTCCACCGCAGTGAGAGCAGCCAGCAACTGGCTCATTTTAACCGGTTTGATCACGGCATGGCTAACACCAAGCTTCTGACTTTCATTGCGTATCTCCTGGTCATCAGAAGAACTGTGCAGAAAGATAACCGGCTGTTCAGGTTTGGGGAGACCTATCCTGTTCCGGATTGAACGGATGGTTTCAATACCATTCATCCCGGGCATGTTGTAATCCATGATTACAACATCATACCCATTGTTGCCTCCCACCAATGAAAGCGCCTCAACACCGTTCTCAGCCATATCCGACTTTATTCCGACACCATCGAGCATTCGCTGAAGAATCAGACGGTTTGTTTCGTTGTCGTCAACAATCAACACCTTGCTGATATGGCTGAAATTCTGCCTGTCGAGGGGCTCTCCCTCTTCTGTTTTAAGGTCGACGGTAAAGAAAAACCGGCTTCCCAGGCCTTCTTCGCTTTCGATCAGAAGTGAAGAACCCATCATTTCGACGAGCCTGGCTGAAATCGCGAGACCGAGCCCGGTACCGCCGTATTTACGGGTTGTAGTGTTGTCAGCCTGTGAAAACGATTCGAAAATCTTGTGCTGTTTGTCTTTGGGAATTCCGATCCCGGTATCCCTTATTCCGAAGGTGAAGCGTGCTGAGCTTGTGTCAGCTTCCTCCCTGTACATTTCAATTTGCAGCTCAACTTCCCCTTCATCGGTGAATTTCAGCGCGTTCCCAAGCAGGTTGACCAAAATCTGGCGCAACCGGACCGGATCGGTAAAAACAAACCTGGGGATATCCACCGGTACATTCAGCAGGAGCTCAAGCCCTTTCTCATGAGCCTTGAAGCGCATCATGTCAATGATCTGCTCTGAAAGGTCAATAATGTCAGTCTTCTCAACCAGCAATTCGAGTTTTCCTGCTTCGATTTTTGAAAAATCGAGGATATCATTGAGCAGATCAAGCAAAGAATTGGCTGAATAATAGACCGTTTGCATGTATTGCAACTGGGTACTGTTCAGCTCAGATTTCATAAGCAGGTCGGAGAATCCGATGACTCCATTGAGCGGAGTGCGGATTTCATGACTCATGTTGGCAAGAAACTCTGATTTGGCGTGGCTGGCCGCGATTGCCTCTTCCTTGGCCCTGATGATGGCTGCTTCAGCCTTCTTCAGTTCGGTGATGTCGACAAAGGATTCAACAAGGCATCTGCGGTTATTGAAATTGGCATGAACCACCGACTTAATCACGGGGATCTGTTCTCCTTTGGCTGTCAGTAAGGTTTTTTCGAGTGAAACATGATTGTCGAGTTCGCCGGAAAATCCACAATCACCACAACGGGTTGGGCAGATAAATTCATAGCATACCTGACCAATGATGGCCTCTTTCTCAGCCCCGTAGAGTGCAGCCCCTTTCTTGTTGATAAAAGAAATCTCGTGGGTTTCCAGATCAATGATTGTCACACCCACATCCTGGGAATCGAGAATTTCGCGCAGGTAAAATTCATTCTCCTTCAGGGAGATTTCCATTTGCTGACGCTGTCTGATCAGGTTGAGTAAGGATTCAAACAGGAAGTCAGTATCCTCATCAGTCTGGCATTCCTGCCTGCCTGAAGAAGAGGGATTGAGGGCAAAAATTGCGGCTTTTATTTTATCGATGATCTCTTTGCGGCTATCGGCATCCTGTTTCTTCTTCTGAAATGCCTCTCTTAGCTCCTGCGAGCTAAGATCAAGCGAATGCTGAAGCAGCATGATGTCATCTTCAAAGCTCTGATAAGTTCCGTTGATATCATGGATAAAAGCAGCAAGTTGAACCGGGATGTTATCCGGGGAACCAAAATGCCTCTTTAGTTGTCTGAGGAATAGCTTGTTGTATGCTTCTTCCATAGGGAATGCAGTTATAACTCCCTGAACAGGGTAATGGTCATGGTTTGGTTATGAAGCTCGCACTGTTTTCCATCGGTATGATGGGGGCAGATTTCGCCGTAAGAATAGAAACCTGTTATGGTGGTGTCCATGCCCAGTTCTTCCTTTACAGCATCAACTTCTTCATCGGTTCTTTGTTTCAGCACCAGTCTTCTGCCAACACAGCTGATCAGAATGGCCAGATCAGGGTTTTCGAAGCCCAGACTACTGACTGCATATTGCGCAGCATCCCCGGCGCCCTGCACCAGCTTTTCAAAACTGGCTTTCATCAGTCTCACATATTCACCTTCCGGAATATCCCCGGCAAAGGTCATACTGCCATTTTCTTCATCTACCGATAGAATTGTCCGGACCAGCACCTTGTCTGAATTGCTGAATCTCAGGCTCAGGGGGAAAAGCATTGCGGAAGCCGGCAATCCGCCTGCATGATGTCCCAGATATTTCTTGTACAACTCCAGCGCCGGCTGTCCATCCAGTTCATACAGGACATTGGCTTTTGCCTTTGTAACCAGACGGTCAACACCAAAGGAATCCCAGCCACCCATCGATCCGTATCCTACCCGGATATGATTTCCGTAAAATCCGAGCCCCAGAATGAGGTTCTTGTCAACCTGCCCGTTGTGAATCAGGTATGTCTCAGAGAAATCCGACTGATCACCGGCCAGTCCGCCAGTTACCGGCACTTTCAGCCCAAGCCGGTCATTCAGGCCACGGGTAAGGTCACTTCCGTTGATGTTAATTCCCTCAGAAAGGATCATCACATGGGTAAGATCTTCGCTGAATAACTGATCAGCAATCTGCCGGCCAAGCATAAAACTCTCGTCAGCCTGGCTGATGAGCGCTTTCACTACCTTAAAGCGGGTATGCTCAAATCTTACTGCGCTGCAAACAAGGCTGTTGCCCCGTATACCCGGATTGCTGATCTCTCCGGCAGTTGAACACCCTACGATCTCAGCTTCCGGATACAACTGCTTCAGATGATTGTAATGTTTTTGTTCGCGGAGCAGATCCTTGTGACCGAAAACCAGAACCAGAGAGGCTTTCAGCCTTTCTTCCGCCTGTTTCACAAATACCCATCCGTCACTTTCTGTATAAATCACCTGTTCTGTCTGCATATTCAATAGTTTAAGTAACTGAAAGGATGATAATTTTTCTGAAAATGATTTGAATTTCAATTGTTTCAGTTAATCGCAGATATGCATGAATGTAACCCTGAAAGTGCCTTTAAAAAAGCAAAATACAGCGACATAAGTAAGAAACAATGATGAAATGTCTGTGTCAGGTCACAGAGAGGGAATCAGGCATTCCCGGAGAATGCCGTTCAGATATCCCTTGAATTCTTCAGAATAAGGTAAAGCAGATCTTTGGCCCTGAATATACCAGCCTTAACAGTGCCCACGGGGAGGTTGAGCTGCACTGAGATTTCTTCATAGGAGAGTTCCTCAAAATAACGCAGCCGGATGAGCTGACGGTAGCGCGGATTGAGTTTTTCAACAACATCCCTGAGCAGCCGTTGCCGCTGGTCGCGGATAAAAGTTTCTTCCGGCCCGAACGATAAATCGACGATATCAGACTGCACCGCAAGCAACTGGTTGCTGTCCCTGACACAAGGGTCTTTTTTCTGACGGCGCAGGTAATCAATACAGTTGTTGTTGGCAATTTTGAATAACCAGGTGCTGAATGCAAAATCGGGTGAAAAGCGGGCAAGATTCTGGAAAGCCTTGTTGAAAGCTTCAATGGTCAGATCTTCGGCAACCACCGGATCGTTCACCTTCTTAAGTAACATGTGGTATAGGGAATCCTCATAAAGATCCATCAGACCGGCAAATGCCTTCTGATTTCCGCTGATGGCCTCTTCTACCAATCTGAGATCACGCGAAAAAGAGTCTTTATTGTTCGGGATATCTTTTACCATTGGGTCTTTCTGGAAAAAAGTCCGGTGAAACCGAGTATAAGGTTGATCAACAATAGTATAATCTCAAACAAGGGTGAAAGTAACAGGAATTGCCTCTCTTTTAACCGGATCATGCATTTTTTAAGAATAAACAACTGACTGAAGAGTCTGAGGGCGAAGACACCTGCCAGCAACATCCAGTCAACACCCACGATGGCCAGAAAAACGATCAGCGAAAAGAAAGCAAGCTGACTAAATCCAAATAAACCAAGCACAAGTTTATGTTCCGGCCTGTAGAATTTCCCTGAAGTGAGGTGGCGCTTCTTCTGACGTATCCAGGCACCAAAAGTCTGCTTGGCACGTGAATAGGTTGTAGCTTCATTCAGGGGCTGAATCCTGGTATTGCTTTTACGGGCGACTGCATTGATAAAAAGGTCATCATCGCCCGAAATAATTTTATAATGCTTTACAAAACCACCTTCTTTGTAGAAAAGTGACTTGCGGTAGGCAAGGTTTCGTCCCACACCCATATAGGGCATGCCAGCCAGGGCCAGAGAAAGGTACTGCATGGCTACGGAGACGGTATCATACCGGATAATCCGGTTGAGCAGGCCAGGTTGCGGAAAGTAAGCACCGTAGCCAAGAACAATCTCCGTTTTGCCTGTAAATGCCGCCTGCATGGACTCTATCCACTTCGGGCCTGTTGGGTAACAATCAGCATCGGTAAGAAGCACCAGATCGTAGCGGGCTGATTTGATGCCGATTGACAAAGGGAATTTCTTGCCACTGAAAAAGTTGAGGTTATGGGTGATATTCACCAGTTTCAGGTGACTGTATTTATCGGCCAGTTCCCTGAGCAGGTAAAAAGTATCGTCATCCGAAGCATCGTTTACCACCACTACTTCATATTCCGGGTAATCCTGTTCCAGGATCAGGGGAAGGTATTTTACGAGATTGTGGTATTCATTTTTCGCACAAATCACCACCGACACCGCTTCTTTCTGTTCGGCAACTGCTCGCTTCTTCCCGTTGTAAAATGCCAGACGGCTGAATATCAACCAATAATAAACCAGCTGGATCAGCAATGCCGCCAACAGGGCGATGATATACGGAAACCAGAATGAAGCTAACAATTCCTGAAGCCAGATCATTGAAAAAGAATTTCGAACGGCAAATTTACCCAAACGGCACCAAAACAATGAAACAAGTTTTCAACATCCGGGCCTGCCCTAACGAAAAAGAAAAAAGCATGGCCGAAAGAATCAGGGGTGTGCGCATTTCCGGCAGAAATAAGTAATTTTATCCCATCTCAGGTTTCAGCAACCACATCATTCAGGCGAAAATGAACAGAAGCGTTAATACGGCACTTTCTTCTTTACTGATCATTACGGCAACTTTGCTGTGCCTGCCCTTTCGCGGAACCAGCCAGATAAAGGAGACCGGTCTGCCATTTATCAGCAACTACTCAAAATCTACTTACAATGCCAGTACACAGAACTGGTCAATCGCCCAGAATTCCCAGGGTTTTCTGTATTTCGGCAACAACGACGGACTGCTTGAATTCGACGGCCAGCACTGGGTAACCAAAGCGCTGCCGGCACAAACCATTGTACGTTCGGTACTTACCGTTGGCGACACCATTTACACCGGTTCGTTTGAGGAGATCGGATATTTCTCGGCTTCCGGCAACGGACAGCTGGAGTACCGGTCTTATGTGGAGCTTATTCCCAAACCATACCGGAAATTTGATGAGGTCTGGAAAATTCACCGCACGGACTTTGGCATCGTCTTTCAGTCGTTCAGATACATCTTTGTGTATAACAACAACCGGATTAATGTAATAAAACCAAAATCCTCATTTCTGTATTCTTTTCACCTCAACAACCGGCTGGTTGTTTTTGATAAGGAGACCGGCATGTATGAACTTACACCCGGGGGACTTCGATTCATGTTTAATCATCCGGTATTTCAACGCGATGAAGTGAGGTGTGTGATGGAACTCAGCCCGGGCAAACTGCTGATAGGCACTTTCACGAGCGGGGTTTTTGTTTTCGATGGTAAGGAACTTTATCCCTGGGATGATACCCTTAACAGGTTTCTCATTGAATACGGTTTATTCACCGGAATAAAACTGAGCAACGGATTTTACGCCTTCGGCACAGTCAGAAACGGGCTTTATATTGCCGACCTGAAAGGTGTTATATTTCAGCAGATTACCAGGCAGAAGGGATTGCAGAACAACACCATCCTCAGTTTGTTTGAAGACAAACGTCATAACCTCTGGCTGGGGCTGGATAACGGAATCGACTACATCGAACTGAATTCACCGCTTAGTATCTACAACTATACTTATAATCTGGAAAGTACCTATGCAGCCATTGCGTTTGAGGACAAGCTGTATGTCGGCACCAATCAGGGCCTGTATGCCTCTGAGCTGAAGAACCTGACGAACCGTAATCTGAACAACAGCTTCAGCCTGATCAAAGGCACCGAAGGCCAGGTCTGGTCACTGACGATTATTGACAACAAACTGCTCTGCGGGCACAACTACGGGTGTTTTCAGATTGAAAACGGCACAGCAGTGCGCATATCCGATACCCCGGGATTCTGGAAAATAATAGAATACAATGGCTCTTCCGATACCTTGCTGGCAGGCACCTACAACGGGCTGGTGCTGTTGCTCAGAAAAAACAACACCTGGAAAGATGCCGGTAAAATCAAGGGTTTTACCGAGTCCTGCCGGTTTCTGGAACAGGACAGAGATGGCAGCATCTGGGTAGCCCATGGTTACCGCGGACTTTTTCACCTTATTTTGAGTGATGATCTGACTACGGTAAAAAATTCTGTTCTGTATGACAAAGGGCATGGATTGCCGGGGAAATTTCCTTACAACCTCAACAAGATTGATGATGAAATCCTGATCTCTACCCCCCGGGGATTTTATGCCTTTAACAAGGATCGTCAGCAGTTTGTGAGCCAGGGCAACTACAATGAAATCTTCAGAAATCAGGAATTTATCAGCGAAATAAGCAAAGATGCCTCCGGCAACCTCTGGTATTTTTCGCTATACAAAACCGGGGTTAACCGTTTGCTGGAGGATGGAAGCTTCAACAACATCGAGATCCCTTTTTATCCCATCAATTCTTCACTGCTTCCGACCTTCGAAAGTATTTACCTGCATGATGACAAGAATATCTTTATTGGTTCCCAGAACGGGTTGATTCATTACAACCCTGAACTGACCGTGAATTACCGTCAGACAGATCCGGTTTACATCAGGCAGGCAACCTTTCCGGATCCGGAAAACCCGGTAACCATTTTTCTGGCTTCCGGTAATCATCAGTTGCTCAGATCCGCGAAAAATGATTCAGTCAGGGCTGAAATCCCTTATAAAAACAACTCCGTAACCTTCAGTTTTACCAGTCCCTGTTACGAACAACCCGGAAGTACCCTTTTCTCTTACCGTCTCACAGGCTTTGATGATAACTGGTCAGAATGGGATAAAAACAGCTTTAAGGAATACACCAACCTCAGGGAAGGAATCTATACCTTTGAGGTGAGGGCCATGAATGCCTATCATGCCACGGGAGAGGCAAGCCGTTTTACTTTCCGCATAAAACCGCCTTTCCACCGCTCAGTAGCGGCTTATTCGATCTACTCTGCTTTTCTCGTCATTCTGCTGATCGGTAATATTTATTTCCAGAAAAGAAGAATTGAAAAAACCAGAGCCAGCGAACTTCAGAAACACGAAAAAGAACTTAACAATCAGGTGATGCAGTTCAGAGAACAAACCCTGATACAGGAAAAAGAGATCATCAACCTCAGAAATGAGACCCTGATCAATGAAATGAACCATAAGAACAAAGAGCTGGCAAACTCTACCCTGAATCTGCTGCATAAAAACAAAATCCTGACTACACTGAAACTCCAGTTATCCGACCTTTTGCAGAAAGCCGGATCCGGGAACGACCACAAACATGAAATTGCTTCACTGGTCAGAAAAATCAACAGGGAACTCAGCAATGAAAAACACCAGGAAGCTTTCAACGCCTATTTTGATGAGGTACACCAGGACTTCCTGAAACGGCTCAAGGATGCACACCCGGAATTGTCGCCGAAAGATCTCAGGTTATGCGCCTACCTGCGGATGAATCTTTCCACCAAAGAGATTTCACCCCTGATGAATATCTCGGTGCGGGGTGTTGAAATCAGCCGTTACCGCCTGAGAAAAAAACTGCAGCTCGAACGGGAAGCCAATCTGACAGACTACATCCTGAATTTTTAGATTTCAATCGATTGAGGTAAGTAAACCTGCTTTTGTAAGAGGTTCCCGGAGATTTGCCGGGTGTATGTTGATGATTTACCCCTGGAATTTGAATAGAAATAAAGTGCATATTATTGATTGAGAGATGTTTATAAAACAGGGGACCAAACCTCCGGTTTAAGAAAAACGAATTTTTCACCTTTTGTGAAACCCTCAGACTCCATGATGACTATGCAAGTTAATTTTTCATTTGTGTAAGTGGATCATTGCACCCTGATGTAATTATATTCCATTGATTATTTATTGATTTTGTTGCTATTATGAAGTTATTGATGTAATTTTGATGTAATACAAAAAATGGCATGACGTAAATTTGATGTAGAACAAATCTTGACAAGTGTGCCTGAATTACGCTAATATTGGCTTCTGTAAGCAGAAATTTTTCAATGAATGTGGGAATTGAAAATTATTGTAACCAACATAAACAGTTAACCAATTATTCAACCAATCACCAAAACACACCAAAAATGAGAAACAAATTTTCAAAATGGAGCCAGTTATTGCTGGTTTTTGTTGCAGTTCTTTCGACGATGACGATTGTTTCCTGCAAGGATGAGGATGAAGATCCGCCAAAAAATCCGATCGCCAGTTTTCAGTATGCAGTCAGTACTACCAATTACCTTGAAGTTACCTTCACCAATTATTCACAGAACGCTACTTCATACGAGTGGAATTTCGGTGATGGTCAGACTTCAACAGAGGCCAACCCGGTGCATGCTTATGCAGCAGCAGGTAATTATACCATTGTGCTGACGGCCAAGAATTCAGCCAATGCGTCTGCTACTTTTAACCAGACCGTTGAGATCAAGGATCCGAACTCTGCCCTGGGTCTGCTGGCAGGCGAGACTTCCAAAACATGGAAGCTTTTCCGTGAAGGAACCTCCATGGGTGTTGGTCCCGATGCCAACAGTCCCCGCATCTGGTGGTCGCTGTCGAATGAAGGCGCCAGACCATGTTATTACTTCCAGGAGTTTACTTTTAAACGCGATGGTTCCTTTGTATTTGATGATAAAGGAGCTTTCTGGGGTGAGGGTGCTGTTTTTTCCGGCACAGCCGTAAATGAATCATGTTTCGAAGCAATTCCAGCCAACATGATCAATTCAGCCGGAGCAGATGTCAGCGCCTGGTTGAGCGGGACACATTCCTATACTTATGAACCTACAACCAACACCATTACTTTAACCGGTCTGGGAGCCTGGATGGGTCTTCCTCAGCTTGGCACCTCCGTTGAATCCATTGTACCAGAAGCTTCAAAATCGTTCAAAGCCGTTATTGAAGAAAAAGACGGATACGATCTGATGACCATTTCCTATACCTATGCTGCCCTTTACTGGGATTTCACCTATGTCAGCTATTCAAACCCCGCACTCGAGCCTGATGTTGTTCAGGTTGAGCCTCCATATGGTGAAGACCTTCCCAATCTGACACCGACTGAAATGTGGAATACTTTCGAAACAGCCACGAGTTTCATCGTGCTTGACACCGCAGGTGTTTACCCGGGCAATGGCACAGCTGCCAATGGCGGAATGGTATTTACCATGGGCGTTGCTGATCCTGCAGGTGCTGGTCCAAACTGTGGTATGTACGAAAGAAAAGGCACCTATCAGGAGCTTCAGTTCCAGATGCCGAATGACATCCAGTTTAACAATTTCACAAAAATATCCATTGAGGTCTACGTACCATCCTCAAACGATTATTCCGGAACGCTCACCAAAGGGATCGCCCTTATCATCGGTGAAGCAAGCCAGACAGCACAGTGGTGGAATGGTCATGTCCAGTACGATGCTGAGGCAACGGTTATGGATCAATGGGTAACCTATACCTTTAACCTGGATGCGCCTTCCAGCGGACCAGGAATGGGTGTATATACCCCGGCTACCAGAACCGACCTTGACTTCTTTGCCGTATCACTCGGTGGTGGCGGCCACGATGACGAGGGTACGTTCTACATCCGCAATTTCAAATTTGAATAGTTATTCACCTTATTATCAGACTGTTTCAGAAGCCTGTTCTGAATCCGGCCCTGCAGACAGCATTCGTTCTGTGCTTGCTCTCATGGCCTGACAATGAGCAATACGGACTTCTGAAACAGCCTGATAATATAAGTCAGCACGACAATGAAAAAACCAATCTTTCACGGTCTGTTACTGAGTTTCCTCTTTTTAGTAACGATCAGCCTGATCTCCTGCAAGGATGAAGAAGAAAATCCAACCGGCGACCCGACAAATCTTACCGTGGAAGTAACACTCCCCGATGAAGGTCCCGGTGTGGTTGTAATTCATGCAACAGCAGACAATGCAACCGAATACCGCTTGTATGTGGGAAGTTCCACGACTGCGGCTGCCACAAACACCAGCGGACATTTCGAATACGAGTTTCCCCTTGCGGGAACCTTCCAGATTGAGGTCAGGGCCTATGGAAGTTCAGGCCGCTATATTAAGGATTCGCGTCAGATAGTTCTTACCGATGAGGACCCGATAACCATCGGTGAGGGATATACAACCCCTTTGCAGTATGATGGCTATCAGCTGGTGTGGAATGACGAATTTGACGGAAACGTGCTGAACACCCAGTTCTGGAGTTACGAAACAGGGGCCGGAGGCTGGGGCAACAATGAACTGCAGTATTACCGCCCCGAGAATACCAGTGTTGATGGCGGGGTGCTTACCATTGAAGCACGTAAGGAGAGTTACTCCGGCAGTGCCTACACCTCATCACGACTTGTAACCCGCGATAAAAAAACCTTTACCTATGGCAGGGTGGATATCAGGGCGTTGCTTCCGAAAGGACAAGGTATCTGGCCTGCGCTCTGGACACTGGGCAACAACATCACCACTGTAAGCTGGCCGGCCTGCGGGGAAATCGACATTATGGAAATGATCGGTGGCAGCAACCGCGAAAAAACCGTTCACGGAACCCTGCACTGGGAAAACAACGGTCACGCACAGTATGGGCAGTCGTATACCCTTTCGTCCGGAATCTTCGCCGATGAATACCATGTATTTACCATCATCTGGGATGAAACAACCATTAAATGGTATGTTAACGATGTGAAATTCAACGAAGTTGATATCACACCCGGGCACATGACTGAATTTCACCTCAAGCAGTTTTTCATTTTTAATGTAGCTGTAGGTGGAATCTGGCCAGGTAATCCCGATGCAACCACAGTTTTCCCTCAGCAATTGAAGGTTGATTACATCAGGGTATTTCAGAAAAACTGACATCCTGATGCATCATTGTGCAATTGATTTTACAAGAAACACTCAGAGTCAATTAATTAAACTCTAATAATTCCTTTTATGAAGAAAAAACTACAATTAATCATATTGCTGGTTTCCTTTTTCACTTCCAACCTGCTGTTCGCCCAGGGGTTTAAGGTAAGCGGAAAAATCACCGAAGAGGAAACCGGTATGGGAATGCCTGGTGTAACGGTAGTTGAAACGGGTACCTACAACGGAACCACTACTGACATCGATGGTAAATTCACAATTACGGTCAGCAATCAGAATGCTTCACTTGACATTTCGTTTATCGGTTTTCAGAAGCAGAAAATTGCCGTAAGCGGCAAATCGGTGATCGATGTTGTACTGAAGGCAGAAGCCACCAACCTCAGCGAGCTGGTGGTAATCGGTTACGGAACCCAGAAGAAAAAGGTGGTGACCGGGGCCATTTCGAGTGTAAACAGTGAGGATATTACCTCCACCCCGATTCTACGTGTTGAGCAGGCGCTTCAGGGCCGCACTGCCGGGGTTCAGGTGACCAATCTTTCGGGTCAGCCTGGTGAAGCTCCCTCTATCCGCATCCGCGGTGCAGGAACCACCGGTGATGCTTCTCCACTATACGTTGTTGATGGAATTGTTGTTGGCGGAATTGACTATCTGAATCCCGGCGACATTGAATCAATGGATGTACTGAAGGATGCAGCCTCCGCGGCCATCTACGGAGCCAGGGCAGCCAACGGCGTTATCCTGATAACAACCAAAAGCGGGAAAGCCGGAAAAATGAATGTCACCTATTCAGGATATACCGGAATTCAGAATGTTGCGCATACGCTGGATATGCTGGATGCTGAACAGTACCGCATGATTATGAACGAAGGTGCACGCAATGCCGGCTTATCTGAACCCTTTGATCTGAATGAAATACCGCTGCACAATACCAACTGGCAGGATCACCTGTTTCAGAAAAATGCACCCATGCAGAACCATGAATTCTCTGTAACCGGAGGCAATGAGGTGACCACCTATGTTTCAAACCTCTCCTATTTCTCCCAGCAAGGGATCATCGGCGGTGAGAAATCACAGTTCGACAGGATTACCGCCAGGCTGAACACCAAGAGTAAGGTAAACAAAGTCTTTACATTCGGGAACAATCTGGCCTATACCTACATAGCCCGCAAAAGTATCGGAAGTAACGAATCCTTCAACGGAGCATACAGCAGCGCCCTGAACCTCGATCCGCTAACCCCGCTTTACGAAGAGAATCCTGATATTCTCGCACAGGCACCCTACTCCACAGAACCGGTTGTTAAGGATGGTTCAGGAAGGGTTTACGGTATCTCAAACTACGTAGGGGCAGAGGTCGTTAACCCCATGGCCCTGCTTGAAATTCAGAACGGTGAAACCAGGGTTGATAAGATTGTCGGCAACATCTTCGGGGAGGCTGAGATCATTAAGGGACTTAAGGTCAACACCAGTCTGGGTATTGATCTGGCTTATGTACTCAATGGCGGGTATCGCCCGCTCTTTTACCTCAATGGAGCGCAGTTGAATGTTGAAAAGACTTCTGTTAACAAAAGCATTGACAGGTATTACAACTGGCAGTGGGAGAATACCGTTTCATACAGCCGGAAAATCAAGGAACACAATTTCTCATTACTTGCCGGAACATCTGCATTCAAAAGAAACTATGAGAACCTCTATGGCTTTAATGCCAAGGTTCCGCTGTTCGATCCCGACAATGTATACCTGAGCATGGCTACCGATACGGTATGGGTTGCCAATGGCGGCGCCTCTCATTCGGCACTGGCTTCCGTTTTTGGCCGTTTAACTTATGACTTTAAGGACCGGTATGCATTTACCGGTATCATCAGGCGCGACGGATCCTCCAGATTTGGGGCCAACAACCGCTACGGTGTTTTCCCCTCATTCGGAGCATCCTGGGTGATCAGTGATGAACCCTTCTTCGGGAAAGTCAGGAATCTGGATAATCTGAAACTGAGAGCCTCCTGGGGTATCAACGGAAACGAAAACATCGGGGATTACCAGTACATCTCAACCATCAACAAAAGCAGGGGTTACATCTTCGGCTCGGGTCGTATCGTAGGAGCATCGCCTTCCTACATTGAGAATGCCGACATCCGTTGGGAAGAATCAGAACAAATTGATGTTGCCATTGACCTGGGTGCTTTCGACAACCGCCTGGTTGCCACTGTTGACTATTATATTAAAACCACCAAGGGATTGCTTGAAAGAATTCCCATCCCCGGACATGTCGGCAACGATGCACCGGTAGCCAATGTCGGCAGTGTGCAGAACAAGGGGGTTGAATTTGACATCACCTGGCGGCACATGAAGAAAGGCTTCCAGTATTCACTGGGATTCAATGCTTCATACAACGAGAACAAGATGACATACATCGGGAATGAAGACAAGGTGCTCAACGGAGCTTCCTGGGCCATTGCCGGAACCGTCACCAGGGCCGAAGAAGGTATGCCCATCGGCTATTTCTGGGGTTACAAGACCGATGGAATATTCCAGAATGAATCAGAGATTTTCCAGCACATCGGGATTACCGGACTGCCCCTGCAGCCCAATGCAGAACCTGGAGATGTACGTTTTGTGGATGTCAACAACGATGGAAAAATTGATACCGACGACCGCACTATGATCGGAAATCCGACTCCTGACTGGACCTTCGGTTTTAATGCATCGGCGAATTATAAGAATTTCGATTTCTCCATGCTGATCACCGGCTCCTACGGAAATGAGATATTCAATGGCAGCCAGCGTCAGGACCTGCGGTTCACCAACCGCACCACAGCCATTCTTGACCGCTGGACAGGCGAAGGAACCTCCACCGATGTACCCCGTTACACCTGGATCGACATCAACAACAACTACAGGGTTTCTGACCTGTATATTGAAGACGGATCGTACCTCAGGTTGAAAAATGCGCAGCTGGGTTATGCTATTCCGGCAGATTTCCTTAAAAAAATCGGGGCATCCGTATGGCGGATCTATGTATCCGGTGAAAACCTGATCACGCTGACCAAATACACCGGTGCAGATCCTGAAATCGGGGCCCGAAGTGCTTTTGACATCGGCATTGACCGTGGTATTTATCCACAGGCCAGAACATGGCGTTTAGGAACCACCATTACTTTCTAACCTTAACACCTGAAACCATGAAAAAAATAATCTATAAAATACTCGCTTCCATCACGTTGGTGACGCTTTCAGTATCCTGCAGCGACGATTTTCTTGACCTGGGTCCTCTGGATCAGGAAGTAACTTCAACATTCTATAAAACAGAAGAGCAGGCCATGCAGGCCCTGATTGCGGTGTATGACGTACTGGGCTACCAGGACACCCCGGGTTATTCCTGGGCTCCGTTTATTACCATCTCTGATGTGCTTTCCGATGACTCTTATGCCGGTGGTGCCGATGCCAACGATGGTCAGGATGAAGATGAACTGAACAACTTCAACATCCCTACCACGAGCAAAATTGTTCAGGCTATCTGGATTAAGAACTACACCGGAATCTATCGGGCCAATGTTCTGCTTGAGAAGATCGAGGGTGTGGATGCTTCCGATGAGTTTAAAAAGCGACTGATTGCTGAGAGCAAGTTTCTCAGGGCATATTTTTATTTTGAGCAGGTTGCTTACTTTGAAAATATCCCATTGCTGACCCGCACACTTAGCGGCCCTTCGGAATACAAACAGCCGCAGGCAGCCCCTGCAGATGTATACAACCAGATTGCACTCGACCTTACCGAGGCCATGAACGACCTGCCTGAAAGTGTACCTCCCGCTGAAGCCGGAAGGATCACCAAATGGGCTGCACAGGCTTTGCTGGCCAGGGTGTACCTTTTCTACAACGGCGTTTACGGGAATGACCTTCAGGCTGGTGATCAGGTGGTGAACAAACAGGTACTGGTTGGTTACCTCGACAACCTGATTGCAAACAGCGGACACGATCTTTTCGAAGATTACAGCCAGAATTTCAAGCTTGCCGGAGAATACGGCAAAGAGTCGGTGTTTGAAATCTCTTACGGCGACACCCCTCCCTGGTGGGATTGGGGCTATGTAAGGGGTGGTGAAGGCAACCTTTCCGCCCAGATGCAGGGACCGCGTGTTACCGGGTCACAGAAATGGAACCGTGGCTGGAGCTTCGGAACCGTTAGCCAGAAACTGGTCAATGACCTGGAAGACGATCCGAGGTTTGAGTTTACCGTGCTTACACAGGAGGAGCTTGATGGCACACTTGATAAAGGGTACCAGCATACAGGATATTTCTCAGAGAAATACAGCTCCGATGCTGAACACTGGGGAAGCAACGGTCAGTTTGAGCTCAACCGCACCTGTAACCATCGTGTAATCCGCTTTTCGGATGTACTGCTGATGGCCGCAGAGCTGGGTTCAGGCAATGCCCAGCAATACCTCGACAGGGTGCGTGCCAGGGTCGGTCTCGGCAGCATTCCTGCAACACAGGAAAATATCTACAAGGAAAGAAGGCTGGAACTCTCCCTCGAAGGCATCCGCTACTTTGATGTTTTGCGCAAAGGGCTGGATTATGCAAACCAGACCTTCACCTACTCAGGAATCAGGGGCCCCAATTACGTGGGAGACCAGCAGATTTTTGATGTAACCTTCAATCCTGCTACCAAAGGGTTTTTACCGATTCCGCAGTCAGAACTGGATATGTCGGGCGGTTCATTTACCCAGAATGCAGGTTACTGATCGCTTTACACTTCGTCTTATCAGTTACTGTAACTGCTGATAGGCTATAATACACAGGTTGGTTGGTTAACATGTGTGCCTGTTGAAATCAGGGGTGGTTAAATCAAACAGTTCATTCTGTTGGTGCTTATGATGATAATGGTTGGTTTTTATCGAATTGCAGCATCGTTTAACCATTCCCTGATTTTCTTTTCACTCACGCTCTTCAGGCTTTCGGGAATGCTTTCCGGATAAGGGGAATCCTTTACAACCATTTTCAGGATACATGAAATAAAAACATAAAAGAAGAAGCAATGAAAAAACTCAGCATTTTGATTTCTGCATTTCTCATCACCTCCACCTCTGCATTTGCTCAGGACGCTTACAGGCTGAAATGGGCTGATGAGTTCGACTATACCGGGTTACCTGCTACGGAATTCTGGGGCTATGATCTGGGTGATCATGGCTGGGGCAACAATGAAATGCAGAATTATACCAGCCAGCTCCGCAATGCTGAAGTGAAAGACGGTAAACTCCTCATCAGGGCCATTAAAGAGGACGGAAAGTGGACTTCGGCCAGACTGGTGACGAAGAACAAAGTTGATTTTCTCTACGGTCGTCTCGAAGTAAGGGCAAAACTCCCCACCGGAATTGGCACCTGGCCTGCAATCTGGATGCTGTCAACCGACTGGGAATATGGTGGCTGGCCCGAGAGCGGTGAGATTGACATCATGGAACATGTCGGACATAACCCCACGGTTGTGCATGCAACTGTTCATACCAAAGCATACAATCATGTTGAAGGTACACAGGTTGGCACAAAAATCAATGTTCCTGACTATGCCACACAGTTTCACACCTATTCGGTTGAATGGACGGCCGACAAAATTGATGTATTCATCGACGACCAGAAATATTTTACTTTCAACAACGATAAAGCCGGAGATTTTAAGACCTGGCCTTTCGACAAACGTTTCCATCTGATCCTGAACATTGCCATGGGAGGCAACTGGGGCGGAGAAAAAGGGATTGACCCGGCTCTTTCAGAAGCTGTAATGGAAATTGACTATGTGCGCCTTTATACAAAATAGTGCGACAACCTCCCACCATTATGCTGAGTTGAATATCTGATATAACATCCTTTTCCGGACAGGGAGATTTTTAAGCCGTATAGTACTATGAAAATCAGCAATGCTGCGTTTTTTCTGCTCTGCAGTCTGATGCTTCTTTCGTCGTGTAGTTTCAAAACCCGGACCTCATCGTCCGAAGATGAGACAGCGGCAAAGGTGAAGGAACTGCTGAGCCGGATGACCCTCGAAGAGAAGGTGGGTCAGATGACTCAGGTAACCCTGGATGTACTCACCTTCGGGCCTGATCACCTGAGCAGTTACGAACCGGTAGTGCTCGACACGGCGATGCTCAGAAAAGCATTCGGAAAATACTTTATCGGCTCGGTGCTCAATACGCCCAATAACCGTGCCCGCGATCCAAGGGAGTGGAACAGGCTGATCGGGCAGATTCAGGATGCGGCAATGAAGTATTCGCCCAACCGGATTCCGGTAATCTATGGCCTCGATATGATCCATGGGGCTTCCTATGTAGCCGGAGCTACATTCTTCCCGCAGCAGTCGGGACTGGCAGCCACCTGGAACACCGAGCTCGCGCGCACTGCCGGTGAAATCACAGCCTACGAAACCCGTTCAACAGGAGCCAGCTGGATTTTCAGCCCGGTAATGGATCTGGGCGTTGATCCCCGCTGGCCAAGGTTCTGGGAGACCTTCGGCGAAGATCCCACCCTTGTTTCCATGATGGGAAAGTCGCTCATCATTGGCCTTCAGGGCGAAAAGAATCAAACAGACGAGTTCAACAGGGTAGGATGCTGCCTCAAACACTTTGCCGGATATTCGCAGCCACGAACCGGGAAAGACCGAACCCCGGCCATGATTCCTGATCACCAGTTTACCGAATATCACCTCACCCCTTTCAAAGCTGCGATTGAGGCAGGTGCGATGACCGTTATGATCAACTCCGGAGCCGTGAATGGGCTGCCTGCACATGCCAATAAACACCTGATCACCGATGTGCTGAAAAAAGAACTCGGATTCAAAGGGTTTGCCGTTACTGACTGGCAGGATATTGAATTTCTCTATACACGGCACAAGGTTGCTGCCAGTTATAAAGAAGCAGTAAAAATGGCCATCAATGCAGGCATTGACATGTCCATGGTTCCATACAATTTTGACTTTGCCACCACCCTGATTGAGCTGGTAAAGGAGGGCGAGGTTCCTGTTTCGAGAATCGACGATGCCGTAAGCCGGATTCTGACGGTCAAATACAACATGGGGCTTTTCGGTAAGCCTTCAGCTACTGCAGATTCCTATACCGAATTCGGTTCGGAGCAATTCTCAGCCCAGGCGCGTCAGGTTGCCGAAGAATCGGTGACCCTGCTCAAAAATCAGGATAAGATTCTTCCTTTGTCCAAAAATGCAAAAATCCTGGTTGCCGGTCCCGCCGCAAACTCCATGAGACCCCTTAACGGAGGGTGGAGTTATTCGTGGCAGGGTGATTTGTCGGATGAATTTGCGTCTGACAAGCATACCATCTACGAAGCCCTCCAACGAATGGCTGAAGACAGCCTGCATATAATGCTCAGCGAGGTATTAAAATATGACAAAAAAGGTGATTACAGGAATGAGATCAACGGAAACCCCGGCGAATTTCTCATTGCTGCCCGAAAAGCGGACTACATCGTTTTATGCCTTGGTGAGAACTCCTATACCGAGACCCCCGGCAACCTGAATGATCTGGCATTGTCGGAAAATCAGCAGCAACTGACCCGGCTGGCAGCTTCGACCGGGAAACCGGTGATTCTGCTACTGGTACAGGGGAGGCCGAGAATCATCAGTGCCATTGAGCCACTGGCCGCAGCCATCCTTCAGGCCTATCTGCCAGGCAACTATGGGGGTGACGCCATCGCATCCATATTGTATGGCGATGTAAACCCCTCAGGGCGGTTGCCTTTTACCTATCCCCGTTACCAGAACTCGCTGGAGCAATATTATCATGCCTATACCGAGCAGCTTGACGATCCTTCATCGCCAAACAAATCTGCTTTCTTCCCGCAATGGGAATTCGGGTCCGGCCTGAGTTATTCCACTTTCGAATACAGTAACCTTATTTTAAGCAGTAACAAATACAGGGCTGCCGATACCCTTAAAGGAAGTGTGAAGGTGATGAACCTGTCTGACAGACCGGGTATGGAAGTAATACAGCTATACTGCTCCGATCTGGTGGCTTCCATCACCCCCCCTGTAAAACGCCTGCGCTGGTTCACGAAAATCATGCTGCAGCCCGGAGAGTCGCAGACCGTTGCCTTTGAAATACCAGTCAGCAGCCTTGCTTTTGTGAACAACGACAACGCCTGGGTGGTGGAGCAGGGTGATTTCACGTTGAGTACAAACAACCTCAGGGCGGAATTTAAAGTCCTGAATACCCGTGTTATAGCTACACCCTGAGTAGCTGGTCTGAAACCGGAACCTTCTGTCAGCGGATATGTTTCCCTGAAAGGACACGCTGCAACTGAAAATTCCAGGAAAAGTGGAAGGTTGGCATTTCGGCAGGCAGATGTACCCATAAGATTGCTAACTTTGCCGCCCTGAATAACTTCAGGCATGAAAATCAGGCAATGACATTCAGTTTACAGTCAAGCGATACCGGATCCAATGCGAGGGCGGGGTTAATCACCACCGACCACGGCGAAATTGCCACCCCGGTTTTTATGCCGGTGGGCACTGCCGGCAGTGTAAAAGCAGTGCACATCCGTGATGTGGATGAGGATGTTAAGGCCCGTATTATTCTGGGCAATACCTACCATCTCTATCTGAGGCCCGGACTGGATGTACTGCGCGAAGCCGGGGGATTGCACAAATTCAACGGCTGGCACAAACCGATACTCACCGACAGCGGCGGTTATCAGGTTTATTCACTTACCGATCGCAGAAAGATGAAGGAAGAAGGGGTGGTGTTTCAGTCGCACATCGACGGATCAAGGCACCTTTTCAGTCCCGAAAGGGTGATGGATATACAGCGGATCATCGGGGCTGACATCATCATGGCTTTTGATGAATGCACCCCCTACCCCTGCGAATATGACTATGCCAGGAAATCGATGGAGCTCACCCACCGCTGGCTCGATCGCTGTATACAACGGTTTGGGGAAACGGAAAACCCTTACGGATACAGCCAGACACTCTTTCCCATTGTCCAGGGCAGTATTTACCGCGATCTGAGGATTGTTTCGGCTGAAAAAATTGCTTCCTGCAACGCTGAAGGCAATGCGATCGGCGGACTGGCGGTAGGTGAACCAACCGAAACCATGTACGAATTCACCGACCTTGTTTGCAGCATATTGCCCAAAGACAAGCCCCGCTACCTGATGGGTGTTGGTACACCGGTCAATATCCTCGAAAGCATCGCCCTGGGAGTAGATATGTTCGATTGTGTGATGCCCACCCGCAATGGCCGCAATGGCATGATTTTCACTTCAGAAGGCATCATCAACCTGAAAAACGAAAAATGGAAAGCCGATTTTTCGCCCTTAGACCCGAACGGAACCTCATTTGTTGATCAGGCATACAGCAGGGCCTACCTCCGCCATCTGTTTGTGGCCGGTGAAATGCTTGGCCCGATGATCGCCAGTCAGCACAACATTGCCTTTTATCTGTGGCTGGTGGATGAAGCCCGGAGAAGGATTTCTGAAGGGACTTTTGCAGAATGGAAGTCAGTGATGGTCAAACGGCTGTCGTCACGGATCTGATAATATTTCAAACGAATTCCCGTTGAAACAACGCAGCACAGCATCTGGCAAATGAAGAAACTCGACCTTTACATCATCAGAAAATTCCTGGGAACTTTCTTTTATGCAATTGCTTTGCTGGCGGTGGTGATCATCATCTTCGATATTTCCGAAAAGATAGATGACTTTCTGGAGCGCAAACCACCGCTTCAGTCAATCATTTTCCAGTACTACTTCAACTTTATACCGTTCTTTATCAATCAGTTCAGTGCGCTGTTTACCTTTATTGCCGTTATTTTCTTTACCTCGAAACTTGCTTCGAATACCGAGATTGTCGCAATTCTGAACAGCGGGATCAGCTTCAGGAGAATGCTCAGGCCTTACCTGATTTCCGCATTCGTACTGGCATCGATGTCGTTTGTGCTTACCAACTTCATTATTCCTGAGACCAGTAAAAACATGCAGGAGTTTCAGAAAAAATACCTGAAAAAGGGGAAGAAAGGCAGCGACAGCAATATTCACATGCAGATCAGCCCAGGGGTTTTTGCCTATGTTGAAAGTTTCAACAAATCAAACAATACCGGCTACCGTTTTTCGCTGGAAGGCTTTGATGAGGAGGGAATGGAATACAAAATCACTGCTGACAATATCCGATGGGACAGTGTTGCCGGAATCTGGAAGCTTGATAAGTGGGTGAAACGACAAATCAATCCGAAAGGCGAACTGATTACCCGTGGTGCTACCAAAGACACTTTACTTAACCTTAAACCCGGTGATTTTTCTGTAGATTTCGACGATGCCTTATACATGAACTACCGGGAACTGCGCAACTTTATTGCCCAGGAGAAACTCCGGGGATCGGGTAACCTGATGAAATTTCAGATTGAGAAACACAAGCGCATTGCCTTTCCGTTTGCAACCATTGTGCTCACCATCATCGGGGTTTCACTGTCGAGCCGTAAAGTAAGGGGCGGTATCGGATTCCACCTCGGGGTGGGCATTACCATCTGCTTTGCCTTTATTCTGTTTATGCAGATAACCACTGTATTTGCAACTTTCGGCAACCTGCCACCAGTTATTGCCGTGTGGATTCCCAATGTGATCTTCGGGATTCTGGGTTTTTATCTGCTGAGGATAGCTCCCAAATAGCACAAAAGGTCTTTCTTATACAGCGCTGCCGGTCCACAAGAACCTGTCGCCGAACGCTTCTTTCAGGGCGTGCGGAAAACTGCGGAACAACCCAAAAACAGCTGACCCGCTGCCACTCAAGGAGGCATAAACAGCGCCCATACCCATGAATTGCTGCTTCAGATCCCCGATTTCAGGCCACTTCTCTATAACCGGTAATTCGAAGTCGTTGATCAGCAAATCCTTCCATTTCTCCGGATCAGCTCCCTGAATTTCAGGCAATGGCAAGCCGATGCCCGAGGGCTTCACCAGGCTGTAAGCCTCTGCAGTGGAGATCGGGAAATGCGGTTTAACAATCGCTATCTGATAATCATGCAGTGAAAAGTCAGCATGTGAGAGCAGTTCACCCCTTCCTCCTGCCAATGCCGGGCGATTTTCAATAAAAAAGGTGCAGTCACTGCCCAGTTCGGCAGCCATAGAGCCCAGTTCCTGATTACACAGCCTGAGTGAGAACATCCGGTTGAGCAGACGCAGGGTAAAAGCCGCGTCGGAAGAACCTCCGCCCAGACCAGCGCCTGCAGGAATCACTTTGTGCAGATGGATTTTCACTTCAGGCAACTGGTATCGCGACTGCATCAGGCGAAAGGCTTTCACGCAGAGGTTGTCGCCAGGATCCCCTTCGATTTCTATTCCTGAGGAGGTAAAGCCGAACTTCCCGTCCGCAGAAGGAGTAAGCTCCAGGGCGTCGGCAAGTTTAACAGGCACCATGATGCTTTCAATGTTGTGGTAACCGTCATCTCTCCGGTTAAGTATGCGCAGGCCCACATTGATCTTGGCATTGGGGAATACAATCATAAAGGCAGAATTGTTAAAAGTACCGGAAGTGGCGATAGATGCAAATATACATGCATCGGAGCCGAATCGCAAACAATTTGTGTTCAGTATCTGCTGTCAGAGTTCAGAAAAGGATTACAGCAAATACATCTGACCAAATTAACTCAGCATTCAACAATACAAGCTGTTTTCGGTTTAAATTTGCTGAAAGGAAGAAATTGCCATGACCATTATTAACTCCGTGATCTCATGGTTCATGAAGAAGCGTATGCATCAGATTGAACTGTTTATGAAATACCCCCTCGATGTGCAGGAGGAATGGTTTAAGAAGCTCATCAATTCAGGCAAAAATACAGAGTGGGGCAAGAAGTACGGATATGCGTCAATCGGCAATTATCATCAGTTCATCAATCAGGTGCCGCTGAATGATTACAACGACCTGAAGCCCTACATCGACCGTTTGAGGAACGGAGAGCAGAACCTTCTCTGGAACTCTGAAGTAAAGTGGTTTGCCAAATCATCGGGAACCACCAGCGACAAGAGCAAGTTCATCCCTGTGAGCCAGGAGGCGCTTGAAGAATGTCATTTCAAGGGAGGGAAAGACCTTCTTTCGATCTATTGCTCAAACAATCCCGATACAAAAATTTTTTCTGGCCGCTTACTGGGTATGGGCGGATCACACTTCCCTGACAATCCCGGGGCCGGCACCTTCGTAGGCGATGTTTCCGCCATCATTATGGAGAACCTTCCATCGTGGATTGAACTTATCAGAACCCCTGACCTTTCGATCGCACTGATGGCTGAATGGGAAAGCAAAATTGAGCAGATTGCCCGGATTACCCGAAACGAGAATGTTACCAACATCACCGGGGTGCCGTCGTGGACCCTGGTACTGCTCAAAAGGGTGCTTGAAATCACCGGGAAAAGCAACATCAGGGAAGTCTGGCCCAACCTGGAACTGTTTATCCACGGCGGGGTGAGTTTTCTGCCATACCGTAACCAGTTTATGCAACTGATACCCGGTGCGATGAACTACCTTGAAACCTACAATGCATCCGAAGGCTTTTTTGGCATTCAGGACCGCAATGAGGCTGAAGACATGCTGCTGATGCTGGACTATGGCATTTTCTACGAATTTTTACCACTCACCGAGGCCGGGGAATCATCAGCAATGGCCATTCCCCTTTACGGCGTTAAAACCGGCGTCAATTATGCCATGGTAATCAGCACCAATGCAGGCCTGTGGCGTTACCAGATCGGCGACACTGTCACCTTTACCTCCACCGACCCCTACAGAATCAGGATTACAGGGCGAACCAGAAACTTTATTAACGCATTTGGTGAAGAGCTGATCGTTGACAATGCCCAGAAAGCCCTGCAGAGTGCCTGTGAAAAAACGGGTGCCCAGATCAACGAGTTCACCGCGGCACCGGTATATTTCGGAGAGACAAGCAGTGGTGCCCACGAATGGCTGATTGAGTTCGAGAAGGAACCTTCTGACCTCGCCTATTTCACCGAGATGCTCGACAACGCTCTGAAAGCGCTCAATTCAGATTATGAGGCCAAACGCTATCACAACATGATCCTGGGAGAACCCATCGTCAGGGCGATGCCTAATGGAACTTTCTACAACTGGCTTAAAAAGCGCGACAAACTCGGAGGACAATTCAAGGTGCCCCGTCTTTCGAACAACCGGCAAATCCTGGAAGACATTCTTACAGTCATCTGAATAAGAGCCTTCAGGCATTCCGGAAACTTCCGGTCCCGGGTATTGCTGGCAAGGGGCAGAGGCTGTTCTGACCTCTCCACAGATGCTATAAAACTGTCAGCAGACCTGTTCAGTCAATACCCGACCATATCAAAAGTGTAATTTATTGATTCTCTGTTCTGAACCCAAAAACAGTAAACTCTTTCGCCATTTCACACTAAAAAAGCTTCTGCTTTAAACTTTTACTTCTTACATTTGACCTTTGGCCGGTGATACCGGGAAAAAGTACTTCAATATTATCTTTCAGAAATATGCATATAGCAATCGCAGGCAATATCGGCTCCGGAAAAACAACGCTTACCGGACTTCTGGCCAAACATTTCGGCTGGCAGCCACATTATGAGGATGTGGAAACCAATCCTTACCTTCCCAGTTTTTATGAAGACATGCAACGCTGGTCGTTCAACCTGCAGGTGTACTTTCTCAACAGCCGGTTCAGGCAGATCATTGAGATCAGGAGCAGTGGAAAAACGGTCGTCCAGGATCGCACGATCTACGAAGATGCCTACATCTTCGCGCCCAACCTTCACGCGATGAACCTGATGACCACCCGTGATTTTGACAATTACGCCTCGCTTTTTGAACTGATGAGTACTTTTGTGAAACCGCCTGACCTGCTGATCTACCTGCGCGCCAGTGTCCCTACACTGGTAAGCCAGATTCAGAAACGCGGACGTGATTATGAGAACTCCATCCGCATCGATTACCTGAAAAGCCTCAACGACCGTTACGAAGCCTGGATCAGTAAATATACCCTCGGCAAGCTGCTGATTGTTGAAGTCGATAACATCAATTTCTCTGAAAAACCTGAAGACCTTGCCGGTGTCATCGATAAAATAAACGCCGAAATTCATGGCCTTTTCTGAAAAAAAGCGCAGAATCGTGGGGATAATCCCTGCCAGGTATGCATCCACGAGATTTCCGGGAAAACCACTGGCCATCATCAATGGCTTCAGCATGATTGAACGGGTTTACCGCCAGGTTCTTTCCTGCCGCTCTGTTGATGAAGTGGTGGTTGCCACCGATGATCAGCGAATCTTTGATCATGTAACCTATTTCGGCGGCAAGGTGGTGATGACGGCAGAAACCCACCCCAGCGGCACCGACCGGCTTGGTGAAGCCTTACAACTGCTCGCGGATGAAGGCCTGAACTTCGATATTGCCGTGAATATCCAGGGTGATGAGCCCTACATACAGCCCGGTCAGATCGAAAAGGTGATCAGCCTGTTCAACAATCCGGAAACGGAAATTGCGACCCTGATTAAAAAAATAGAAGCACCCGACGAACTTTTTAATCCCAATGTTGTGAAGGTTCTTACAGGTATCAGCGGGCAGGCCCTGATGTTCAGCCGCCACCCCATCCCCTACTTTCGTGGACTTCCTGAAAACGAATGGATTCACAACCATGTGTACTGGAAACACATTGGCATCTATGCCTATACCACAAAAATGCTGCAACAGCTTATCCGGTTAAGTCCTGCACCGCCTGAAATTGCTGAATCACTCGAACAGTTGCGCTGGCTTTGGAATGGGTACCGGATTTATACCGAAACAACTGATTTTGAAACTGTCGGCATTGACACCCCTGAGGATTTATTAAAACTTACCAACATTTCTTGAAATTTGGTCGCATTCGCCGTATTTTAGCGGGTTCAGAACAGCTAAGAGATACGGGGTGAGATATCCTCACAATCAAATGACTGTGTGCTGAGTTGTTTCACTGCAAAATCGCATGCCATGATTACCGAAGAATTATTGATCAGTCTTCTTTATGAGCACGACTGTGTGATAGTGCCTGATCTGGGCGGGTTCATCGCCAAATATACCCCTGCACAGATTCATCCGGTACTGCACACTTTCAGCCCGCCTGCGCGCAGCATTGCCTTCAATGCCGCATTGCGTCACAACGATGGTTTGCTCGCCAACGCCATTGCTGGCAAAATGGGAATCTCTTATAATGAAGCTGTTGACATCATTGCCAGGGAAGTCGGTGATCTGAAGAAAAACCTGAACAATAACCAGAACCTGCACCTTCCGAAAATCGGTTCTCTTTTTCTTGACAAAGAGCGGAACGTACAGTTCAATCCCGATCTGAGTGTTAATTACCTCAACGATTCTTTCGGGCTTACCTCTTTTACATCACCGGCCATCAAACGCGAGGCCATGCATGAAAAAATCAGCCGCAAGCTTGCTCCCCGGCAGGCTATCAAATCGGCCAGGCTTTTACCAGCCACGCTGAAATGGGCTGCCGTTGCGCTGCCGTTGATCGGTCTCGGGCTTTGGGCTACCCTGAATCCCGATAAAATAACAAACCTTTACTCCAACCCGGCTACTTTCCTGCCCGCTGAATGGACTGCCGAAACTCCACCCGTGAGGTTGAAGCCAGAAACGAAAAAAGTGAATGCCGCTGAGCTCACGAACCAGGAAACCGCAGTGGAACCGTTGACATCAGCAGAAAACAATCCCGTCGCCGAAACGGAAAAAGCACCGGAAGATGTCAGCATTTCTGCGCCGGAAACAGAAAAATCCATGACCCAATTTGTGATTGTCGGGGCATTCGGAGTGAAAGAAAATGCAGAAAACCTCGTATCAGACCTCAGAACCCGGGGATATGACTCCTTCATCACCGGCCAGAACCGGAAAGGGCTCTACATGGTAAGTATCCTTGGATTCAGCGACAAGCAGCTGGCTATTGAAAAGATGGCCGAAATCAGAACCAACGGTTATCCCAATGCCTGGCTGCTCAGCAAAGAATAAGCTAATCACACCCCAAACTATGGTTCCGTTCATGCTGCCGGCTGATGCTCCAGGCATTCACGGCTCTGCGCTCAACCGGTGGAATACTTTGCATAAATCTCAACAACAACGTTAAGTGGCAAAAAGAAAACTCGAACGATTTGCTGAGAACAAAACCTTCCGGCATCTTTTTCAGCCCGATTTCAATGAGCTTCAGTCAGGTTTCAGTCAGAAAGGCAACTGGAACACATTTTTCGGAAATACGCATCCGGTTATCCTCGAACTGGGCTGCGGTAAAGGAGAATATACCACGGCACTAGCAGCCCGGTACCCTCAGAATAATTACATCGGGGTTGATATCAAAGGTGCCCGCATGTGGAGAGGTGCGAAAACAGCACAGGAAAACCACTACACCAATGTTGCTTTCCTGAGAATGCGTATCGATATGATTCTGAAAGCATTTGCTGATCAGGAAGTTTCAGGCATCTGGATTACCTTTCCCGACCCCCAGCCTCAGAAGGCACGCAAAAGACTCACCTCACCAATGTTTCTCGACCGGTACCGGCAGATTCTCAAACCCGGCAGCATTGTGCACCTGAAAACTGACAACCCGGGCTTTTTCGAATATACGCTTGAAACCATCCAGGCGCAGGGGCTGGAGCTGCTGATGCATACCTTTGATCTTTACAACAGCGGACTTCAGGAGGACGTGATGCTCACGCAGACGCATTACGAAAAAATATTCCTGGCTGAAGGCATACCCATCAAATACCTCAGATTCAGAATCAGTTCGTGATGGCTGACTATAAAGTCGATACAGAATTCTCTTTCTTTGAGAATGTTTACGAGGTGGTGAAACTGATCCCCTATGGCCGGGCTACCTCTTATGGCGCCATCGCCAACTATCTGGGCAGCCGCGGATCGGCGCGCATGGTGGGCTGGGCCATGAATGCTTCACACCAATCGGCTGAAGCAATTCCGGCACACAGGGTTGTAAACCGCATCGGCGTACTCACCGGAAGGCACCATTTCGGGGCCCCTGAATTGATGCAACAACTACTTGAAAGTGAGGGTATTATTGTAGAAAATAACCAGATAAAGGATTTTAAAACCATTTTCTGGGATCCTGCCCGGGAACTGAAAATCTAAGCATCCGGGACCTGGAAATCAGTTTTTTACGATTTTATGCAGTTGCATTGTATCGTCAAAAATGAGCTTAACAATATACATCCCATCTGAAAATCCACGCATGTCGATGCCATTGCCTGTTTCCGCCAGCGGGCGGTTGAGGATTTCCCTTCCGTTCATATCGGTGAGCACCAGGCTTCCGTTACGAACAGAATCATCCAGCCTGACTGCCAGATAATCCGACACCGGATTGGGCTGAATGGTAACCCTGCAGGGCTTATCTGTTTCATTCACGCCCAGTGTTTCTCCATCCCAGCCTGCCATGCGGGCCAGCATCCACCAGAAGGCTTTGGCCAGTCTGAGGGCACCCCGCTGACCGATGTGATCGCCATCCTCGGTGTAAGTACCATCCATATCGAGCATGTTATCGGCATGAATGGCCTGAAAGGTCTGTGTAACCCCGGCATAGTCGGTCCAGGTAATCTCCCGGCGTTCTCCGGCATCGCTCCAGCAGAGGATATCGTCGTAGTCGAACAGGTATCTGCCCGGTGAGGATACCACAAAATTGCGGATGTACTGATGCTTGATGTGTCGCTGATAGCCGTTTTCACCCAGGTTTTCGTTGGCATCCACCGGACCTGTGGTGTAGAATATCTTCGTGGGATAACCATTCGAAGCACAATGGTTCTCATACTGCTGCGTAGCATCGAGGTATGTATCCATGCTTACGCTGTTGCCGGTGAGGTCAAAGTCTCCTGCATCGAGTCCCCAGCGGCGGCTTCCCTCCGGACCATACTCGGTTCTTCCGGCCCACCGCACCTGGTACACCGGATCTGGGGTGCCCGAAGGCCAGTTGTTGCCGGTCATGTCCCAGCACCAGCCAAAACCCATGGCAGCAATTGCAAGGTTGTGGGTGTTGCAATAGGTCAGATGTGCTTTGGTGCGTGCAACCGCGGTTTCGTTGGTAAACCAGTCTTCCTCCCCGTAATTGTAAATCCATCCGCTGGCATTCGTATAATCGCCCCAGGTGGCCCGGCTGAAACGCAGGTGCTGATCGGTGTAACCTTCGGGAGTGCCCGATTCTTTGATACTGACCTGATACCGGGGATCCAGATTCTCGAGCAACTGACAACCAATACGGTACCCCTTGGAATGAGATTCGCCAGCCAGAATCACCCACATTTTCTTTACCTCGTTCAGATACGACTGGGGTATTTTATCAAAATCAGCTACAACCGTATGATCGGCCACAATCTGCGCAGGGGAAGCCAGCGGAAATACATTGAGCAAGAAAACAACAGAAAGTATGGGCAGTATTCCGGTAAGAATTTTCATGGCAGTAACTTTATTTTAATTCAACAGGGGCAATCAGATTGACACATGTTCTGAACAAATTTAATCATTACTTAGTTCAATAGTCATTTCTGTAAGTTAAAAATAGCCGGAATCAGCTGATACAGTGTTTATTCAGAATACAGCATCTGGAATCAGTGAAACAAAATGAGGGCAAAACTGTTGTAGCACTTAAATTTGGTTGTATTTTTGCACCATCACACAACATCTTTCCTGTCCGGAAAAATGTTTGAATTATAAAGAAGAGGGGAGAGACCAGGCTCAGTGAACCTCTGGCAACCATTTGCTTACCGGCAGAAACGGTGCCAAAACCTGTTCCCTTCACAGGGAAATTATAATTGAAACACAATTGCATTGCAGAATCCGGCTATTCTCATTGTGTTTTGCTTAATCATAAAATGTACGCATGGTCGCGCCGACTCCTGCCGTACCGGAAAACTGAGAATATGAAAGATAAAAATATCCGCAGGGAACTTGAAAAACGCATCCTGGTGCTCGATGGCGCCATGGGTACCATGATACAGAAGTACCGGCTCAAGGAGGAAGATTACAGGGGTGAGCGTTTCCAGAATCATCCGGTTGACCTGAAGGGCAACAACGACCTGCTCTGCCTTACCCGTCCCGATATCATCCTAGAAATTCACCAGGCCTATCTGGAAGCAGGAGCCGACATTATTGAAACCAATACGTTCAACGGCACCAGCATCTCCATGGCTGATTACCGGATGGAAGGGCTGGTCTATGAGATCAACCGGGCGGCGGCAGAAATAGCCTGCAGGGCAGCCGATGACTTTACCCGGGCCGATCCGCAGAAGCCGCGCTTTGTGGCCGGAGCCCTGGGACCGACCAACAAAACCGCTTCCATGTCGCCCGATGTGAACGATCCCGGATACCGGGCCGTGACCTTCGACGATCTGGTAGACGCATACAGCGAACAAGCCCGGGGACTGATCGACGGCGGTGCAGACCTGTTGTTGGTTGAAACCATCTTCGATACCCTGAACGCCAAAGCAGCCCTGTTTGCCATCAACAACGTGCTGAAAGAAAGAAACCTGAAACTCCCGGTGATGGTATCCGGAACCATTACCGACCTCAGCGGACGGACACTTTCAGGCCAGACCCTCGAGGCCTTTCTTCACTCTGTATCCCATATCGACCTGCTGAGCATCGGCTTTAACTGTTCACTCGGGGCAGAGCAGCTGCGGCCGTTTATCGAAGAACTTTCGGAAAAGTCGCCGTTTTATGTGAGTGCCTACCCGAATGCCGGGCTGCCCAACCAGTTTGGCGAATACGACGAATCGCCGCATACCATGGCCGGGCATATGAAACCCATGCTGAGCAGCCGCTCAGTGAACATCATCGGGGGCTGCTGCGGCACCACGCCTGACCACATCCGTGAGCTTGCCCGTCTGGCCGGCACACAGGCTGTGAGGCCACGACCCGTAATCCCAGCCACCCTCACCCTCAGCGGACTTGAACCACTGCAAACGTTCGAGGGCAGCAACTTCATCAACATCGGAGAACGCACCAACGTTTCCGGCTCACGGAAATTTGCCAGGCTCATCCGTGAAGAAAAATACGACGAAGCCCTCGAAATAGCCCGGCAACAGGTTGAATCCGGCGCTCAGGTGATCGACATCAACATGGACGACGCCCTGCTCGATGCCGAAAAAGCGATGGTCAGGTTCCTGAACCTGCTGATGGCCGAACCCGAAATTGCCCGCGTTCCGGTGATGATCGACTCCTCCAAATGGAGTGTGATCGAAGCAGGGCTGAAATGCCTTCAGGGCAAAGCAATCGTCAACTCCATCAGCCTCAAGGAGGGCGAAGAAGCCTTTCTGCACCATGCCCGACTGGTAAGAAATTACGGAGCTGCCGTGGTGGTTATGGCCTTTGATGAACAGGGTCAGGCCACCACTTTTGAACGCCGCACCGAAATCTGCAGCAGGGCCTACAACCTGCTGACAGAAAAAGCTGGTTTCCCGCCTCAGGACATTATCTTCGATCCGAACATTCTTACGGTGGCCACCGGCATCGAAGAGCACAACACCTATGCTGTGGATTTCCTGAAATCCGTTGTCTGGATCAGACAAAACCTTCCTCACGCCAGGGTAAGCGGAGGCATCAGCAACCTATCGTTCTCCTTCAGGGGAAACGAGAAACTGCGCGAAACCATGCACTCCGTTTTCCTGTTTCATGCTGTGAAAGCCGGCATGGATATGGGCATTGTGAACGCCGGAAACCTGCCGGTGTACAGCGACATTGACCCGGCCGAGCTTGAAATGATTGAAGATGTGATTTTCAACCGGCGCAGCGATGCTACTGAACGTTTAACCGCCTATGCAGCCGGCATGGGAAAGGAGAGCGCCCGTGAAGAGAAAACTGAAGCCTGGAGGTTACTGCCGGCAGAGGAACGGATTTCGCATGCCCTGGTTCATGGCATTGACGCCCACATTGCCGCAGATGTTGAAGAGATCAGGCCACAGTACCCCCGGTCGCTGGATGTGATCGAAGGACCGCTGATGAAAGGCATGAACATCGTGGGCGACCTGTTCGGCGAAGGCAAGATGTTTCTTCCACAGGTCGTGAAGAGTGCGCGGGTCATGAAAAAAGCGGTGGCAGTGCTGCTCCCCTACCTCGAAGCCGAAAAGACGGAGGGCGGAAGTCATTCTGCCGGAAAGGTGCTGATGGCTACCGTAAAGGGAGATGTGCACGACATCGGTAAAAACATCGTGGGGGTGGTTCTGGGCTGCAACAATTATGAAGTGGTCGACCTCGGGGTAATGGTTCCTGCAGCCCGCATCGTGGAACAGGCTATCCTGCATAAGGTTGACATCATCGGCCTTAGCGGACTGATTACGCCCTCGCTTGAAGAGATGGCGCATGTAGCTGCTGAACTTGAGAAGGCAGGTCTTAAGGTGCCCTTGCTTATCGGAGGTGCCACCACCAGCGAGATGCACACCGCGGTGAAAATTGCGCCGCACTACTCCGAACCTGTGGTTCATGTGCGGGATGCCAGCAGGGCCACTTCGGTGGTTGCTGCCTTGCTGTCGGCCGATCAGAAACCGGCCTTCACCGCCTCGTTGCGTGAACGATTCGAAGGCCTGAGGCAGAAGCACCTCAATACCCGCGCGGGAGTCGCTTACATCCCGCTTGAAACAGCCCGGGCAAACCGCTTCCTTCCCGACTGGAACAACTACACCCCGCCGGTTCCGAAAAAAACCGGAATCACCCGTTTCACCGACTGGCCCCTTGAAGAGATCAGCCGCTACATCGACTGGACCTATTTCTTCTATGCCTGGAAGATCGGGGCCAGATACCCCGATATTTTTGACGATCCGGCCAAAGGAACCGAAGCCCGCAAGCTGTTCAACGACGCCCAGGTGATCCTGAAACGCATCATTGATGAGAAACTGGTGAGGGCCGACGGAGTGATCGGCCTGTTCCCGGCCAACTCTGAAAATGAGAGCGTTCACCTGTACGGTGAGGCATCGGATAACCCCATCGGAACCTTCCATTTTCTCAGAAACCAGGAAGAGAAAGAAACAGGCGTTCACAACCTGTGCCTGGCTGATTTTGTTGCCCCGGGCGATTCCGGTTTGAAGGATTACATCGGATTCTTTGCTGTGACAGCGGGCCTTGGAATTGAGCAACATGCCGAAAAATACGTTGCTGAAAACGATGACTACTCGGCCATCATGATCAAAATTTTAGCCGACCGGCTGGCCGAAGCCTTCGCCGAAGTGCTTCATCTCTACGTGCGTAAGGAATACTGGGGGTATGCACCCGATGAGAACCTGAAGCTGGAGCAGATACTGGTGGAAGGGTATCAGGGCACCCGACCTGCGCCGGGCTATCCCGCCTGTCCGGAACACAGCGAGAAACGCAAACTCTTCGACCTGCTGGATGTTGAGAAGTCGGGCATACACCTGACTGAAAATTATGCCATGTATCCGGCAGCCTCGGTTTGCGGGTATTATTTCTCCCACCCCGGCTCCCAGTACTTTAACGTTGGGCGCATCAGCACCGATCAGGTGGCTGACTATGCCCGGCGAAAAAAACTCTCTGTTGCTGATGTTGAAAAACTGCTGGCGCAGAACCTGAACTACTGAACCATACTGCGGCACCTGCCCGGACAAACTTTAACATTAAAACTGAATTACTGAACCATTCTGATGAAACTTACCGAACATATAGCGAATCGCGGCGAACGGACCCTTTTCAGTTTTGAGCTGCTCCCTCCGCTGAAAGGCGAAAATTTCGATTCAACCAGCCAGACCATCGACCCCCTGATTGAGTTTGACCCCTGTTGCATTGACGTAACTTATCACCGGGAAGAGATCATCTACAAGGAAAGGGCCGATGGCCTGCTCGAACGGAGGACCATCCGCAAGCGGCCCGGTACGGTGGGCATTTCTGCAGCAATAAAGTTCAAGTACAATGTGGATGTTGTTCCCCACCTGATCTGTGGTGGTTTTACCCGCGAGGAGACAGAAAATGCGCTCATTGACCTTTATTTTCTTGGCATCGACAACATCCTGCTGATCCGGGGTGACAACCCGGCCGGGGAAAAATCATTCCGGCCTGAACCCGGCGGCAACCGGTATGCCCTTGAACTGGTGAAGCAGGCCGTTGACATGAACCGCGGTGTTTATCTCGAAGAAGACATCATCAACCCCAACCCCACCGGTTTCTGCATCGGGGTTGCCGGCTATCCTGAAAAACATGCCGAATCACCCAACCTTGCTACCGACATTCAGCACCTGAAGGAGAAAATCGATGCCGGTGCCAGTTACATTGTAACCCAGATGTTTTTCGACAATGCTGCTTTTTTCCGTTTTGAGAAAGCCTGCCGCGAAGCCGGGATTTCCGTGCCGATCATTCCCGGACTTAAACCATTGTCAACGCGGGCCCAGTTGTCGGCACTACCCAGAACATTCTCCATCGACCTGCCCGAAGATCTCGTTAAGGAGGCCGAAAAATGCACCGACAACAGACAGATCAGGCAACTGGGCGTAGAATGGGCCATTGAGCAGAGCCGCGGGCTTATCCGTTCGGGGGTACCGGTGCTGCACTTCTATTCGATGGGGAAGAGCGACAATATACAGCAGATTGCCAGGGCTGTCTTCTGATCAGCGCTGAAGCAGGTTTACACTCTGCTGCAGGTCGCCTCCCAGCAATTCCACCAGGCTCTCTTCCAGCCTCAGGTGGCTCAGCTGCTTTCCGATGAAGATAATTCTGCTGCTGCGGCTTTCATCCGCTTGCCAGTTTTCACCGGCTGAAATCATGATGTGGTCGCGCACCGATTGAACCACTACTTTCTGAGCCACCCCGGCGAAACTCACAATGCCTTTGATGCGGTAGATGCCGGCCCCGTAATACTCAATCAGGTGGTCGAGCCAGAAATTGAACTTGTGCGGATCAAAATCGCGGGTAAAGGTATAGCTGTGCGATTCGATGTCATGCGCCAGCGGGGTCTGCTGCTTCTGTACCAGGGCAAATCCGGCCGGTTTCAGCACACCGGAAGACAATTTCATCCGCGATGCATCCAGTGAGAAGGACTCAATTACCGGCGGGGCATAGGCCCAGGTATCCAGCAAGGCCTCAGGGTCAATCATGCCAAAACTGCAGCGGATAATTTTCGCGAATGGATTGTAGGTTCTTACAAGCTCCTCTGCTGCCGCCAGGGTAGCTTCATCCACCAGATCTGTTTTATTCAGCACAATGGTATCGGCGTAGGTGATCTGCTTGGCAGCCATCTCCGTATCAGCAGCAATGGCTTTGATGTTGCGCGCATCCACCAGGCAAACCACGCTGTCGATGCGGTAAAACATCTCGATCTGTTCCGACGACATAAATGCCTGCACCACGGTTGACGGGTCGGCAATACCGGTGGTTTCGACCACCATGTGCGTAAGCTTATGGCGGATGTTGAGGATATCGAACAGCAGCTCAGCCAGGTCACCGTTGAGGGTACAACAGATGCAGCCATTTGACATTTCGAATATGTTGTCGTTTTCAACTCCTACAATCAGGTCGTTGTCGATGGAGATTTCACCGAATTCATTTTCAATTACAGCAAACTTCTTATCCGGGCCGGTTTTGATCAGGTTGTTGAGCAGGGTGGTTTTGCCGGCTCCCAGAAAACCGGTCAGAATGGTTACCGGCAGGCGGTCGTCATCGGTATAGTCGTACATGCATTAATTTTCGGCAAAGGTAAGAAATGCCGGCCAGCCTTCACCACGGTGGCCCTTACAGCGAAAAGATGAATCGACTTCATCACATCTTTACGGAAGGGAGAACCTAAGCTTCAGATCTTTGTTGATACACTTACCAAAAACAACCATTATGTTTGAACAACTTCTGCAATTGGTAAAAGAAAATGCCGGTCAGGCTATTGTAAAAAATCCGGTTATTCCGGATGAGCGCAACGAAGAGGCCATTGAAACCGCTGCCGGATCAATCATGAACAGTCTGAAAGGCCAGGCCGGAGGAGGCTTGGATTCCATCCTCGATATCTTTAAAGGGAGTGGTCAGGTTTCATCAAGTCCGGTCATCCAAAACCTGACTTCCGGTGTTGCCGGAGACCTGATGAAGAAATTCGGGATTGACCAGGCTGCAGCCGGGAACATCGTACAGCAGATTGTTCCAGTGGTGATGGATAAACTGAAAAGCAAAACCAACGACCCGAACGACTCAAGCATTGATCTTGAAGGCATCATCGGGTCGCTGACCGGAAAAGGTGGAGGAGATGTCCTTGGTAAGATCAGGGGGATATTCGGGGGATAATCGACTTCTGGAAGCTCCGTTTCCTGAACCCGGCTACCAGAAAAGCCGCTGAACAGAAGGCAATTGGGAATCTGCATTTATAAGAATGGTCAGGTAAATGTCACTTTTGAGGCTGGGTAAGGCCTCACCCCCCGCCCTCTCCTGCCTTCGGCGAAAAGCTCAGGCACCAGAAGGAGAGGGAGCTTGATCCCGTTAATTTTCGTAGGTTTGATTTTTGAACCGGTTGTTTCTAACAAACTCAAAATTCTCAATTGCGGCACTTTCCTTGAGGAGAGGGTGGGGTGAGGTGCAATACTCAGGCATCCGGTAAACAACATCTTTGATAGTAGAAAAGCAATGATTCATTGTGCGGCTGGGTAAGACCTCACCCCCCGCCCTCTCCTGGAGGAGAGGGAGCTGGATTCCGTTATTTTTGTAGATTTGATTTTTGAACAGGTTGTTACTAACAAACTCAAAATTCTCAATTGCGGCCCTCTCCTTGAGGAGAGGGTGGGGTGAGGTGCAATACTCAGGCAGCCGGTAAACAACATCTTTGATAGTAGAAAAGCAATAATTCATTGTGCGGCTGGGTAAGACCTCACCCCCCGCCTCAACTGCCTTCGGCGAAAAGCTCAGGCACCAGAAGGAGAGGGAGCTGGATTCCGTTAATTTTTGTAGGTTTGATTTTTGAACAGGTTGTTACTAACAAACTCAAAATTCTCAATTGCAGCCCTCGTCTTGAGGAGAGGGTGGGGTGAGGTGCAATACTCAAGCATCCGGTAAACAACATCTTTGATAGTAGAAAAGCAATAATTCACTTTTGAGGCTGGGTAAGGCCTCACCCCCCGCCCTCTCCTGGTGGAGTGGGAGCTGGATCCCGTTAATTTTTGATTATTTGATTTTTGAACAGGTTGTTACTAACAAACTCAAAATTCTCAATTGCGGCCCTCTCCTTGAGGAGAGGGTTGGGTGAGGTGCAATACTCAGGCAGCCGGTAAACAACATCTTTGATAGTAGAAAAGCAATAATTCATTGTGCGGCTGGGTAAGGCCTCACCCCCCGCCTCTACTGCCTTCGGCGAAAAGCTCAGGGACCAGAAGGAGAGGGAGCTGGATTTCGATAATTTTTGATTATTTGATTTTTGTTCAGAATGTTACTCAAACACTCATACTCATCAAAAGCAGCCCTCTCCTTGAAGACCTGTTCCGACTCTTCTTCGGGAAGAGGGTGGGGTGTTATGCCAAGCAGGCTTGATCTTGGAGCAAAGATCTACATCCTGGTTTTGGGAAAGGATTGTTGAAATAGCAAAGCAAAAGTAAAATGAACTTACAAGAAAAATTAAATTATTTATATGGTGGTATTGTAACAAGTTTCCATTACGATATTGGTAGCCATTGCATTACACTTTCAGTTGAGGTTAATCATGACGCAAAAATCACCAAATTTGAAATAGTATTAGACGAAGTATCTCTTTTCTTTTTTGAAGATTCAAGGGCGGATTCATTCTTAGACTTTAACTGGGATAGCATTGAACTAACGAGTGTTAATTATTTGCCTCATCAGACAATGAAAATATTAACCTCAATTAATATTAACGAAACCATTGACTATAATATCGTTATTGAACTTTGGTCTAGTAATCTGTTTGTTAAAGCCAACAAGCTATACATAGATCAGGATCTTTTTATTTTATGAAATGGTACATTGGATTCATTAAAGTAATTCAATTTGGTCAGATGAAAAAATGTTTAACATCAACATATTCAGGATATTGCCAGACATTGCTCATAAAACACTGTTCGTATAAGTTTGCATTTCTCAATAACTGCAGCCAGGAATCTCTAAACCCCACTTCATCAAAAGAAAAGTCCCTGACTGAATATCAAATGGTTTATTAGTTCATTTGTAAACCTCCATCGAACTGCATCTTTTGATATTTCGTTAGCTGTCTGATCTTTTCTCAAAAAAACCATAATAAAGGAGGAAAATGCTAGTCAGATGCGGGAGTTGATTGCTATAAAGAATGGAATTGCATTATTTTTGATTCCGGGATAATGCCCCCACGAGCCATGCTGTTTCAACTTACACTTTACCAGGCCATTGTGCAGAGATACTGTTAAGCACCGGGCTTAGTTGAATCCTCCAGTTTTTTCTTCCTGAAATACTCCACAATCTCTTCCTTTGTCATTTTGGAGAGCTTTTCAGTCAATCTCTCTCTCTGGTCACGCATGAATTTTACTGCGTCAAACGTTTTCTTAGTTATTGTCTTCATAGGTCATAAAGTCTCTGGGTGAACGAATTTCTAATTCTTTGTAACCATTCTTGATGTTGATTGAATTGTAGCCGCGAATCCGTTGAACATTCACAATATGTTTGAAATTCCAGCTGATCAGATAGTCTGCACGATTTATTGTTGCGAGGGCGATGTGAAGGCAATCTGCAAAACTTGTCTGGCCTACAACTTTCTCTGCAATGTACTGAGTTGCCAACTCAACAGCTTCGTCGTTGGTATCCAAAAATTCGGTATTCTCAACTCTTAAACCTGTAACAAGTTTCTTAACCTTCTCAGGTGCATAACTCAACTCGTCCTGAGTTACAGCAGAGAATAAAAGTCTGAATTCCCCATTTTGAAGTCTCTCAAATAGCGGTCTGGTGAATTCAGAAAATTCCTCGTCGAAATAGCCCCCAAAAACTGAAGTGTCGATATAAATTCTTTGTTTCATGCACTAAAGGTAATGAAAATCCCTGATTTCATTCTGATTTTCAAGACCGGATATTTATTGCAAGGTACTGAACAAGTGAAAAATATTCCTTTAACACCTGTTTGAAGCCTACCATTCTGAAAATCCTGAATCATCAACCCGGCCCGACCTGCTTTCAACTCCCGCCTGTCACATCAACTCCCCCAAAGCACCCGCCCCTGCAGGTGTACAGCTATCCGTCCCTTTTCTTCTTCTTAATGGACTTAATCGCAGCCAGTACACCGTTCAGCCTGTCTGACTCCTGCCGTATCTGAGCGGCAGCTCCATTGAGCTGGTCAGGTAAATACCCCAGAAATTCGAGTTTAGCCAGCATGTCCTGAAGCGATTCGGCGAGTTTCAGCAGTTTTTTGATCCGGGCAGTAGTTTTCCGCCTTACCGCCGTGGGTGAACTGTTCCGACCTGATACCATGACATCCCCGAAAGAAACCTGCTCATCCGCACCATCGCCTGTATCAGCATCCAAATCATTCAGCAAGCGGCTGCTGCGCAGAAAGCGTTCTACCACGAACTGCAGCAATCCGAAGGCCCTGGGGTGGGCATCATTCCCCTGCTGACCCAGTGCTTCGATCAGCATGCTGCCCGATTTGCTGTAATCCCCGGCAAGGTAAGCAGCCAGGGCACGCTTCAGGAAATTGGCCGATTTGCCCGTTTCCAGTTCACTCACCAGCAGGGTTTCCGGCGTTTCGTTGTGGGCGAATTCAAGCACCACCGGGTCGGTTTTGATGGCACGGGCATTCAGGGGAGTCTTCAGCAATACCCCTGAAAAGGAGGTACACCGGCTTAAAGCCACATACACCTGTCCCGGGGCAAAAGCTTCCTCCAGGTCAGCAATGATTTTTTCAAAGGTCAGTCCCTGGCTTTTGTGCACCGTGATGGCCCACGCCAGCTTGAGCGGGTACTGCACAAAACTGCCGATGGCTTCCTCCACGACCTTACTTTCCTTGCTGTCCCATGAATACCGGATGTTGGCCCACTCCTCCCGTTCAACGTTGATGATGTCTCCTTCGGGGAGTTCCACAAAAAGACCCTCATCTGAAATTTCCACCACATGACCGATCTTTCCGTTGTAGTAACGCCTGTTGCGATCGTTGCGCAGGAACATCACCTGGGCGCCCTCTTTCAGTTTGAGTATCGAATCGGCGGGATAACTGCTCTCAGGAAAAGTACCCTCCACCACCGCCTCAAACCGGAACACCGGTTCGTCGATCTCCCGTAGCCTTCGTTCGTTGGTTTCCTCCACCATGCGGTTGTGCGTGGCCAGGATGATGTAATCCTCCTCTTCCGTCGGTGTAAACCCGTGCAGATAACGGCTGTTAAGCAAACGCAGGTCTTCGTCCTTCAGCTGATTGATCCGGATGCGGTTAAGCAGGTCAATAAAATCCTGATCGGTCTGGCGGTAGATCTTTTTAAGCTCTATGTAAACAGGTTTCTGATCCTGCATCACCCTGGCGCTGAAGAAGAAAGGACTTTTATAAAACTGCCCGAGGATGTTCCAGTCGTCGTGGTTAACGATGGGGGGCAACTGAAAGGTGTCGCCGATCAGCACCACCTGAACGCCGCCAAAGGGAGTGAACTCACGCTTCCTGAAGACGCGCAGCAGGCGGTCGATCACATCAAGCAGGTCGCAACGGACCATGGAAATCTCATCAATCACCAGCAGTTCAAGCCCCCTGATAATCTCCAGCTTGTCGCGGTGATACCGGAAATGGTCGTTGATGACACTCTTGTCGGGGTCGTCGGCCGGAACACGCACCCTCAGGCGCTTGTCGCCGGGCACATAAACACTGGGTTTGATGTTGAAAAACGAATGAATGGTCTGCCCGCCTGCATTCACCGCCGCCACTCCGGTGGGGGCGAGCACCACCATGTTCTTGTTGGTGATCTGCTTCAGCAGTCGCAGAAAGGTGGTTTTCCCGGTGCCGGCTTTTCCGGTAAGGTACAACATCCGGTTGGTGTGAAGCACAAACTCAGTGGCATAGCGGAATTCAGCGTTGCTTTCATCGAGCCGGAACTGGTCTGTCTTCAAGGTCATCCTGATGTTTCTGAGCCAACTAAATTAGCGAAAAATCCAAATCCATCGGTGGCGCGTTGACTGCAGAATTAAGATTTTTAACGAGATCAGATGGTAAAGAACGCTTGCAGAATAGTGTGTTCCAGCCTGGTGAAACTGTCATCGACTGCGCCTGCCTGTTTGCTTGCACTTACAGGCAGGCGTTGTCGTGGTCATGTTGAGCTTGTCTGCTTGTTGCCTCAAGCATACAAGCAGGCCTGTCTGCCTTATCAAAGAGGCAGGCGAAGTCGAAACATGATCATTTCCTGCTGCTGACTTACCCGCACTGCTGATGCGATCCATATCAACAGAATGTCAGAATCTACCAGCGCTTCCGCTGAAACGGCCTTTTTACGTTGTTTGGCCGTGCATGACGGTTGTGTGTATTTTCCCTTTCCGGTCGCTCAGCTGCAACCATATCGAGGGCGGTATGTGAACTGGCCACGAACCCGTTCATCCGTTTTACTTCAATAGCCCGGGGCAGCAGTTTGTTGATGTCTTTCAGGCTGCCGCGTTCTTCGCTGGCGCAAAAGGAGATGGCAGTTCCCGACTCCCCGGCCCTGCCGGTGCGGCCGATGCGGTGGACATATGTTTCAGGCACTTCGGGTAATTCGAAATTGATGACGTGCGACAGCTTATCCACATCGATTCCGCGCGAAGCAATATCGGTGGCTACAAGCACCTTAATGCTCCTGTCTTTGAAACCCTGTAAGGCCTTCTGACGGGCATTCTGCGATTTGTTGCCGTGAATGGCTACAGCGGGAATCCCAAGTTTGATGAGGTCACGGGTTACTTTATCGGCACCATGCTTGGTGCGGGTAAAGATCAACGCCGATTCAATCTCTTCAGAATCAAATACCTGCTGAAGCATGGCTTTCTTATCAGCCTTTTCCACAAAATAAACCGACTGGTTCACAAGCTCTGCCGGGGCAGAAACAGGAGCCACATTTACCTTGACCGGATTCCTTAAAAGACTGTCTGCCAGACTTTTTATTTCATCCGGGATGGTGGCCGTAAAGAAACCGGTTTGTTTCTGTGCAGGCAGTTTTGCGATAATCCGTTTGATGTCCGGTGCAAAACCCATATCCAGCATGCGGTCGGCTTCATCGAGGATAAAAAACTCAATGGTATTCAAGCGGATAAATCCCTGATTCATCAGGTCAAGCAGTCGACCCGGGGTGGCAATCAGAATGTCAATCCCTTTGCGGAGAATGTCAGTCTGCGGGTTTTGCGATACCCCGCCATAGACAACGGTATGTTTCAGGCGCAGGCCTTTGCTGTAGTCAGAAAAGCTTTCGCTGATCTGTATAGCCAGCTCACGGGTGGGCGCGAGTACCAGCGCACGGATACCCGCACTCCTGCGGTCAGCCTGCTGGTTGTATAATTTCTGAAGGATGGGAATGGCAAAGGCAGCCGTTTTTCCGGTGCCGGTCTGGGCTGTTCCGAACACATCGGAGCCTTTTAACAGATGGGGAATTGCTTTTTCCTGAATGGGTGTTGGTTCAACATAACCCTTTTGTTTCAACGCCTGGGTAATGGGCGCAATGATGTTCAGATCTTCGAATGTCATGTAAAAATAATAAAGTGATCGCAGCCGGCAAACAACCGTGGCTTTTCGGAGTGTCCTGTGTTAAATTCTGAAAGAATCGGAGATTAACGAAGGTTCGATTGGCAGGAAAGGATATAAACCTATAAATGAGTATCAGCTACTTTAAATGAACTGCAAAGATAGACTATTGTTCATTGCAATGCACAAATCATTGAAAACATTATAAAACAACGTGTCTGCCTATTCAAACAGGCAGGCTGAGCCGATGTCATGTTGAGCTTGTCTGCTTGTTGCCTCAAGCATACAAGCAGGCCTGTCTGCCATATCAAAGAGGCAGGCGGAGTCGAAACATGGCTTCGACTCCGATAAGCCTGACAATCAATAAGATAAGCCCTCAGCCAACCTTTTAGTAAGAACAGTAATCTGACAATCCGTACATCCCTCGTTTGAATAAAGGTAACATCAGATACCGGAAGGAAAAAGTGTAATCCCGCCTACTTTATCAGTATTTTACCCTGATAAATCTCCGTTCCACTGCTCAGGGTAATGATGTACAATCCTTCTGCAGCACCTGCCGTATCAACGATCAGCCCTGCTGAACTTTGCCTTACCTGACAAAACACAGGCCTTCCGGTCATGTCTTTCAGTGAAACAAAAGTAATCCCTGCGTTTCCAGCCTGACCGGCAATGGTAAATGATCCTGTTGACGGATTGGGGAAGATCTTCAGCGGGTGAGTAACAAAATCAGTAACCGAAGTAATCATACCAGCCTGTATCACCTTGATCACCTGCTGGTTGGAAGCCTCTCCGGTCAGAATAATGCTGGCACTCCGGTCATCTGAACTTTCATTTTCATCATAAACCACATACAGCATCCCATTTCCGTTCCCGGAGGATGTGGTCTTACACCATTCTGCATCACTTTGCGCGTACCAGTACGAGTTGCTGGTAACCTCCACCGAAAAATAACCGGCTTCGGGACTAACAACCACTGAATCGTTACCGGGCACCAACAAAGGCTCTGCACCGGCCTGTATCAGCAAAACCAACTGATCCGCAGCACCCTCGGCCGAAACAATGATGCTTCCGGACCGCTCATAGATGGTCGGATTTTCTTCGTATTGCGCAAGCAAAATCCCGTTCCCCGTACCTTCGGAAGTCACCAGACACCATTCCGAACTGCTGCTGGCAGACCAGGCGGCATTGCTGAAGACTGCATAGGTCGTGTCTCCTGCTGCAGAACTGACATACTGAGCTCCCGGACTCACTGTGAGTGTAACCGGGGTACCGCCCTGTGTAATTGTCACCACCTGACCGGTAAGTCCGGCAGCACTAATGGTAATGGATACAGTACGAACCATGAGCTCCGGATTTTCTTCATAAACCGCTGTGAGGATACTACTCCCCGATCCTGAGGATGTCACAGTGCACCAGGGTGCATCGGACACAGCGGTCCATCCGACATTCGAAGCAATGGTAAACCCGGTAGTTCCGGATTCATAAGAAACATCCTGGTTGGAAGGCGATACCGAAAGGGCCGGGTCAGTACCAATCTGATCTACGGTAACGACCTGATCAGCAACTCCATCCGCGGAAACAGTGATCACAGCCGACCGGGAGGATGTTGCCGTGTTCTCTTCATAATTCACCAGCAACGCCCCGTTGCTTGTTCCTCCGGAAGTGACTGTGCACCAGCCGGCATTGCTCTGAGCCGTCCACGTGGTGTTGGAGGTGACCGTGAAACTCGTGGTTCCGGCTGCAGCGGTCACACTCTGCGAAGATGGGCTGACCGTTAGTGCCGGTGCGGCTCCGGCCTGTACCACCGTGACCGTCTGGCTGTTGGCACCGTTACCCGACACCGTGATGGTAGCCGTGCGGCTGCTCAATTCTGTGTTGGCCGTGTAGGTCGCCGTGATCGTGCCATTGCCCGTGCCTCCGGAAGTGACCGTGCACCAGCCGGCATTGCTCTGGGCGGTCCAGGTGGTGTTGGAGGTGACGGTGAAATTCGTAGTTCCGGCAGCAGCGGTCACACTCTGTGATGATGGGCTGACCATTAGTGCCGGCGCAGCTCCGGCCTGTACCACCGTGACCGTCTGGCTGTTCGCCCCGTTTCCCGACACCGTGATGGTGGCCGTGCGGCTGCTCAATTCTGTGTTGGCCGTGTAGGTCGCCGTGATCGTGCCATTGCCCGTGCCTCCGGAAGTGACCGTGCACCAGCCGGCATTGCTCTGGGCGGTCCAG
>JAEUTG010000051.1 GCA_016788045.1 Bacteroidales bacterium | reverse complement strand
TGTGAACGACACCAATTTAAACCATTGGCGCATCTCTCCCGCCATGTGCCCCCCCTAAACGTTGGCACGCGTCTTATTTTCCGGGGCGTATGCACGACACCAATACAACCCGTTAGCGTTTCTCCTCCGACAATTGACACCCGAAACGTTGGCACGCGTCTTATTTTCTGACGCGTGCCCCCTTGTTCGATTTTGAAACCTTTGGCGCACGGCCCCCGCAGCATGCCCCCCAGCCCCGTTGGTCATTTAAGAATCCGGATGTTTTTGCGGGTAGGTTTAACCTGCTCCTTCAGGGCGAAAATGCCCATTCATCCAGGGTGCCCGGGGCGCTGCCCCGGGCTTTTTAAGCTGCCCTTTCAGGGCGCAGATGTTAGCCCTGGGCCAATCCGTGCGCGGCCTACACGCCTTGATTTTGAAACCGTTGGCGCACGTCCCCCGATACGTGCCCCCAACCCGATCGGGCTGCGCTCGTGGAAATCCGGACACGGTACCAACATTCGACCCCGCTGGGGTCGTTAAAATTCAATTTGTAAATCTTTTCTACCCATATCTGACCCCTCCGGGGTCGGCATCCAGCTGTTGGCGCATGCACCCCGGTTGGCGCATGCTTTCTGCGTCATTCGGAGATTTTGTCATTGCTGCACCCATCGTGGAAGGTGGTTTCGTACCGATAACTATTGGCACCGCTCAACCACCAAGGATGCTTAGCTTGCGCGCGTCCTCCTTCACCGATGTTCACGCGCGTCTTATTTTCTGACGCGTGTGAACGACACCAATACTGCCCGTTGGCGCGCGGCCACCGCAGCATGCCCCCCAGCCCCGTTGGTCATATAAGAATCCGGATGTTTTTGCGGGTAGGTTTAACCTGCCCCTTCAGGGCGAAAATGCCCATTCATCCTGGGTGCCCGGGGCGCTGCCCCGGGCTTTTTAAGCTGCCCTTTCAGGGCGCAGATGTTAGCCCTGAGCCAATGCGTGCGCAGCCCACACGCCTTGATTTTGAAACCGTTGGCGCGCGACCCCCGACACATGCCCCAATGCCAAAAAAAAGCCCCCCGAAACCGGAGGGCTCCTGAATTTTCAATCGCGTTCCTTAGCGGATGCTGATCTTTTTGCTGACGGCCTGTTTGCCCGAAACCACAGTAACCACATAGATGCCATCGTTGAGTGAGCCCGTCCCGATGACCGTAAGCCCTGCATTGCTTGCTTTGCCTTGCAGCACCACCTGACCCAGCAAGTTGGTGACCACGATTTCAGCGTTGGCTGAAGCGCCGGAGATGAGGAGGTTGTTGTCGGAAGTGAAGATGTTTATCCGGGATGCTGTTGATGGATCATTGATACCAACGGGACTGAAATAGACATTAAAACGATCTGCTTCAGCTCCAGCCAGAGCGGTAAACCCATAGACAGGATTATCGGAAAGGTTCTGTACCTGATTTAACAGTTTGTCTTCAAGGTACACATCGGCTTCGTTGAAGGCTTCCAGGTTGGCCTCAATTGAATAATCACCGTCAACGCCTGCTTCAAAGTATACTGGGATCACAGTTGAAAGTTCAAAAGCAGGCAGTCCGTTAATTGCAAGCTGATTGTTATCAGACCCCATGGTATAAATCATCGGAACCAGTTCGCTATAACTTCTCAGCTTATAGGCATCTGCATCGCCATCAAAGGCGGTGGTTGCATTTTCACTGAAATGGATAAAAGCTTCATCTTCATAACCATTTCCTATGGCCTTCAATGAAAAGCTACCTGGAGTGGTGTTTGATGATTTATAGAATACATTCTGCCCATTGTGGGTTCTATCATCGTTATCAATGGTAACAGTTTTTGTTCCGGTGGATTTGGCATGAACCATAAAGCCCTGCATGGCAGGAATGTATTGCTGACCACTTCCCAGATCTGTTTGAGTATCTCCAGCAAGTAAAATATAATACCGGTAATTCTGCTGGGCATTGTCGTAATAATAAAGAGCGTTATCCATTCCATCTCCTCTGGCAACAGAATTCCAATCAATTGCAGAGGGAAAAGGATTGCCTAGCAGGTTCCATCCGTTGCCCTGGCCAGTTGTATTGGTGCAGGTAAGTACTAAGGGTGTTGCAGAAGGATACGTATTTAATTCACCTGTAAAATTCTTGGTCACAATTTCAGGATAGGCAACAAGATAGCCTTTTCCTACAATAAAGTTATCTTCAAATCCACTGTTCCAACCACCTCCTTCAGCCTTGGAGTTAATCCACATGTTGGTTAATTCATCAAAGTAATAGAAATCTTCACCACCAACAGGAGAATTTGCAACAAACTCTGGTTGAATCGCTTGCGTTTCAACTGGCGAGGAAATGAAATGATACCGCTGATCGTTGGTAGTTTCATAATCCGTCAGGTAACGCTCAACAGTTGCTTCTACATCGGCTGTTGAATTGATCAGTGAACCGGTGCCGGTAATATCCGATTTAATGACCAACCCGGTTACCCCGGCATTGTTGGTGATGGTGCCGTTGACGGTAAGTCCTTTCCCTGAAGGTACTCTAAGTATTGCATTGGCACTTATGGTAAGGTCATGGCTAACCGTTAAGTTATTCTCCAATGTAACAAAAGCTCCTCCGGTTTTACTAACCACCATATCATACAATGTTGCATCAGTCGCTGTATTGATGATCGTATTGGTTGCACCTGATAGAGTGACTGTTTGAGTATTTGGGGTGAAGGTTCCACTGGATCGGGTCCAGTTACCCTCAATGATAAGTCCAGCATTTAGAACCAACGCCCCACCATCAATAAGCAGATTTCCTGAAGCTGTTCTTGCAGTATTCAGATTAACTGTACCTGAGCTGATCGTAATGAAATTTGGAATCACACTGGTTGACCATGTATAATCGGAGGCTCCGACATTATAATTAGCCCCGCTACCCTGATTAAATTTAAGAATTGCATTTGCACCATAAAAACTTGATGGTGGAGCTGTTGAAATAAATCCTCCTGTACCGATTTCAAGTGTACCGGATACCGATGAGTTTGCCCCAAAGGATGCTCCAATATTTGATGATCCCCCAGTCTTGTTTAAGGTAATATTCTGAAAAGCGATAATTCCAGAAATGGTATGAATGGCATCACCAGAAGATGGTGCACCCGTAAATATTACGGTTGAACCACCGGTACCATTTGCCCAGGTGCCGTTGTTGGATAAGGTTGTTGAGCTTCCGGAGGCAGATTTTGCAATGGTGAGAATTCTTGGTGTGGCATCACTGGCGGTGAAGGTTGCTCCAGAATTGATTTTTAAAGAGGAAATAACAGTTGCTTGATTAAGTGTAACAGTGTGGCCATCCATAATTGTTACCGATAAATCATTATTATTAGGAATATAATGGGCATCAAAATAATTCCAAGCATTATCCCAATTTGAGTCAAAAGAAGCTCGCCAAGTAGCTAAAGCAGACCAATTGCCAGTAGCTTTTGAACGGTAGTGTGCATTTAATGTTTGCCAGGTTGCGGTTGAGGAATTATTTGAAAAACTTTGAATGTAATTTTCAACAGTTGGAATTGAAATATCACCAGTTTGATTCCATTTATTTTCCCAAGTGATAGGGGATGTAGAATGCCGGGTTACAATTACTTGGGTCCAATTACCACTTGGGACTGATGCTGACCAAATGTTTCCTCCGTCATTGTCAACTAACCAAAACAACTCTACAAAAACACCACTTGTCCCATCATTAAAATACATTCCAACTTTTGCGCCAGAACCCAACCAATCGATATCAGCACCAGCGGGCCTTAAATATATCTTTTCATAACCATCATAAGTCCTTGCAAATGAATTTGTGGTTATTGAAAAACCAAGGATTAAGTGCAAAATCCAATTAACAATAAAAAAATTTCTTTGTTGTAAATTCTTCATACCCCCAAATTTTATGATTAAACAATTGTTGATTTCAAAAACAGTCTGCTATAGAGGAAAAAGTCCTCCATCCGGCAGGGCCACAGTAAATTAACCTGTAAAAGTAAGAAAATTTTCTGTTTATAACCTAATCTGGCTCAAAAAAAGGAGAAGTAGAGCATACGCTGTATCCGATTCAGGGTTCTTAACTATCCTAAAAACATGAACAACAACACCACTTACTGCTTCATCAGCCTGGCACCGAAGCTCTTTTCCCCATCCGTGAACCGCAACAGATACAAGCCGGAGGGCAATCCGCTGAGGCTGAGCCGATCGGTGGTGCTGCGGAGCTGCTGCTGCCTGAGCAGACGGCCATCGGGATTATAAACCGAAACGTGGTAGGCCTTATCCGCACTCACCGTAACCCACTCCCCGGCCGGATTGGGCCAGAGTTTTACCGGAACAGCGTCAGCCGGCTCGGCTATGCCGATGTTGCTGCCGGCCTGCAGCTTCACGGTGAGGTCAAGGTCGGCATTCACCGCCATGGCTTTGTTGTAAGGCTTGTAGCCGGCTTTGGTTACATTCAGCAGGGCTGTGCCGGGGAAGGCCGTAAAACCGACCTTACCTTCCACCGGACTGAGCTGGCTTCCCGAACCCTCCACCTTCACCAGGGCCGATCCGATCAGCACTCCGGAAACGGAATCGGTAACCGTTACATTCACCCGGTAATAAGGCCGGGGCAATTGAACACTGGTGAACACCCTGTAAGCTCCTGGGGCAAAACTGAAACTCTGTCCGGATGGATTGGTGATGTTCACTGCTTCGCCGGTGAAGTAGTCGTACCAGGTGCCTGCCGAGGGGAAACCGGGCGCCATATCGAAGGCGGTCACCCCCATATTGGCCGAAATCACCACATTCATGCTGCTATTGGCAATCCACATCCGTTTGCCGTATCCGCCCAGGTCGCTCGTGAAGCTGCCAAAACGGAAGGCATCGCTTTTCCTCAGCGCTGCCATGCCAGCATATACCCGGTACAGTTCCTGCCGTTGCGGCTGGTCGAAGTAATCCCAGCGTGGCGGCTTGTTGGCCGTGCGGTCGCCTCCAAACAGAATGCTGTAATCGTAGCCCAGCTCGCCGAACTGCCAGCTCATCTTGGGTCCAGGGATGCCGAAGAAGAGCACCGCCGCCGTCTGCATCTGGGTGAGGGCGTCGAGCGTATCCCTCAGGTTGTATGCCGGTGAAGAATTTCCGTATGAAAAAGCTTCGGACATCAGACGCTCCTCGTCGTGGTTCTCCATGTAGTCCATCAGGTTGGGATAGGTAAACCCGCGGTTACCGTGGTACGCCCACGACAGGTCGGAGTTCTGCTGCCAGCCCATGGCCACCTGGCCGTAATGCTCCTGCATGGCGCTCCAGAGCAACATGCCTCGGTTGGCCAGCACCGTCTCTTCGTCGTTGTTGGCCAGGTGCTCCAGGATCACATAAGCCTCCGGGTTCACCGACTTGATGTGGTTGTAGTAATCGGTGAGGATGTCGATGCGGCTCTGGTCGTAGGCACTCCAGATGCCCATATTCTCGCCGGAGTATGTCTGCGTAAGCCCCTTCGACAGGTCGAAACGGAAGCCGTCAATTTTGTATTCGGTGAGCCAGAACTCAAACACATCCTTGAAAAACTGCCTGGTGTAAGGACTCTCGTGGTTAAAGTCGTACCCGATGCTGAAGGGATGGGTGGCCTGCTGATTGAACCAGGGGTTGGAAGCCGTGGGCTGCCCGCTGCTTCCGGCGGTGGGGTCGAAATACATCAGCACCATGGGACTGAGCCCATACGAATGGTTCGGCACCACGTCGAGGATCACCGCCATGTTGCGGCTGTGGCATTCGTCGATGAACTGTTTGTAAGCCTCTTCGGTACCATAATACTTATCGGGTGCGAAGTAGAAGTTGGGGGCATATCCCCAGCTCTCGTTGCCGTCGAACTCCATCACAGGCATCAGCTCAATGGCATTTACCCCCAGCTGCTGAAGGTAATCCAGCTTCTCCTTTACGGAATTCATGCTGCGCTCTGTGGTGAAGTCGCGCACCAGCAGCTCGTAAACGAAGAGGTCAGACTGGGTGGCATTCACCGCGGGCGGGGTGAAATCGGGCACTTCCCACGCAAAGGCCTGCTTGTTGGTCTGCAAAACACTCACCACGCCGATGGTCAGGTCGAAGGGATAGGCTTTCAGTTCCGGATAGGTGATTTGTGGAATCCAGCGGTCGCTCCACGGGTCGAGTACCTTGCGGCTGTAAGGATCGGCCAGTTTCAGGCTGCCGTCGATGTAATACTGATAGGCATATTCTTTCCCCGGTTCCAGACCAGTAAGCGTTACCCAATAATGCTTACCATCGGGCGTACGCTTCATGTAGTTGGCATCGTTGGGCAGCCAGTTGCTGAATTCGCCGATGGCAAAAGCAAACTGCTTCAGCCCGGCCGGATCGTTCAGCACCAGCGTAACCGTGGTATTGTCGATATAATTGACCCCGTTTTTCATTCCTGATGGAAGGGCTTCAGTCACCACCGGGCCTCGCAGGTAAATCTGCACCGAATCGCGCACCTGTCCTGATGTTCCTGTGGCCACCGCCTTGATCCAGTAGGCGCCGGGCTGCAGCCCCTGCAATACCAGCGGATAAGATACGGAGGAGGTGCTTTCCTGCAACAGCTGCTGATCGTCAAGAAAGAGGGTAATCTGGTTGTTCTGCAAAGCCTCCACACACACGGGCACCACCGAATTGGGACTTACCAGCGGCTCGCGGCGCGAGGGATTCAGTATCTTCACGTTAAGTACCGGCGAATAGACTTCCACAAAGATATCCGAACCATCGGCGTTCTTGTGTTCACGGTAGTATCCTTCAGGCTCTTCTTCAGCTCCCCTGAAGACAAACGCCAGCTTCCTGATCTGCTCAGCCATGGGCACCCCATAATAGTCGCGGATATTGGGGATGGTCAGGCTGTAGAGGTTGTCGTCAAGACGGGTGAGCAGGGTTTCAGGGGTGTTTTCGCCCCATTCCGTCTTCACGTATTTCCAGTCGGATGAATTGACGCTCAGGTTGGTGATCACCCCGGTGTGCGCATACACCTCACCCTCGTAGTCGAACAACCCGCCGTTGCCAAAAGCGGCATTGAAATAAATGGTCACGGGCTGGTTTTCGATGGGGAACGGGGGATCGTTGCTCACGAGGCTCAACTGATCACCACACTCAAACACCTGATCAACGAGGTAACTGTAGTTGAGGCCGTTGTTGTTCTCCATCTTCAGTGTAAGCAGATCAAAATCCGCCGAAAGGCCAGCCACCACGCTGCTGAAGAGGTAATAAGCCACCGTGGTGTCGCTGGCTTGCGCCGGTATGCTTCCGCTGATGGTGGTTCCGTTCACGCCCATCATCACCGCCGATGAAGTGAGCCAGCCATCCGTGCTGTAGCGCAGGTAAAATTTCTCTTCCGGCGACGGAACCGCCGACAAGGTCGCACTCACCGCTACCGCATCGCTGGCTGATACAATCACCGGGTTCTGCAGCACGTTGCCGATGCTCACCGGTTCGTTGGAGGTCTCCATGAAGACCGCGCGGCAGTTCATGTAACCGAGGTCCTGGAAAGCCACCGAGTACCAGCGGTTCTGCGTGAGGCTGATGCTGTTGTCGGGATCTGCAGGCGTGCCGTAGGTGAAGCTGCTGAGGCTGTTGAGGCTTACTGCCGTATTGCCTGCCCACTGATTACCCCAGGGGTTCCCGAAGGAGGTACTCACGAATTTGAAGGCATTGGCGCCGGACGTGCCGGTGTACTGGAAGCCCGTAGTCCAGCGCGGGGTTCCACTGTGTTGCTTCTGCAGATCGAAGCTGCCCCCCATGCCGGGATCGTTCACCCAGTTGTTCCAGGTGCCGGGCATGCGCAGGCCGTCGGGTTCGTAGATCTGGGGGAAGGCGGTGCCAGAGAGTATCATTGTGAGGAGGAGGAGGAGGAGGTTTCTTGTCATGTTCTTGGGGTGGTTATGGGGTGAGGATGAGGATGAGGGAGTATATGCGGGGTAGGGGCACCGGGTGCCACCCGGCGTTATTGCGGGGGGACTCCTACGGAGTCGGGATGGTCCGTCTTGCGTCGGGTTGCACCCGCCGCTCTCTGAGCGATGGACTCCTGCGGATTCAGGGTGGTGCATCCTGCGTCGGGTTGCACCCGCCGATCTTCCTAAGGGAGACTCATGCGGAGTCGGGATGGAGCGACTGGTGTCGATTGCACCCGCTGCTTTCTGGACGGAGATTTGCAGCAGGTTGCTCCTGCCGCTTTTTTGGTTGAACTCCTGCGGAGTTCTGCTATTGTTCTGCATGATGACCTTTTAAGCACTTCTCTATTCTACATTGAATCGCTCTGTAAGAGCAATCCGCAAATTACCTCAGGCTGAAACCGGAGGTCAGGAGCTATCAGCGTTCATTCCAAACTCTGAAGGAGATGTCCGAAACCCTAAAAGATATACCGCTCATCTGCCTCTATTCCGTTCTCTTCAAGTAAAGACCTATACTCGGTCTCAAAACTGATCTTTCCGTGGTGTTCCTTTTGCCTTCGAATGTAATTGGCAATCATCTCTTTATCACGATAGGCATAGGTAAGGGAGCAAGACCCTTCAGCCCAATGTTCAAAAGCAGGGTAGTTGCCACTCGTTTTCATCCATTTGTTCGACGCTGTCTTTATTTCTTTGATAAAATCAGACAATGCTACTGTTGGATGCAGGTCGGAGAGTATATGTAAATGATTTCCAACTCCATTTATCTCGTATAGAAAGCATTTCCTGTTTGATATGACACCTGAAATGTATTTATATAACGCCTCCTGGTGCTCCTCCGGTATCGTATGTCTCCTGCAGTAGGTACAGAAGACGATGTGATAAAGAATCTGTCTGTAGCTGTTCATGATTGATTTATTTTGAAGTCATTGATAAATATCCCTCCTTCACTTTTCGAGGTAAACGCAATCAGTTTGTTATGATTAAAAATTCACGCTGAGCCATCGCGAAGTACCAGACTTTCGGGTTCTACTTTATCCGGAAGGTTTTCTCCGATCTCACTCATCAAGAAAGAACACCTTACGATGCTTACTTTGTTGAAATTGGTTATGCATCAAAAGGAAATTCTCCAGTCCGTCAAATTGCTGAAGAGGCAAAGTCTTTTCAATTATAAACGTTTCATTGTTAACATATTCATGTATTGAGGAGTGAGGGTATTCCTGGAAATGATCGCAAAACCCATGATGTACCGGGTTACAATGAATGTAAAGAATCAGGTTTCTGAAATAATCATCATCAGCAATTCTTTTTCGTTCAAAATTCTTTTCAAACAAACTTCCGGTTCTGCCATAATGCTTGTTGATTGCTTTGGAGTAACTGTTAAACAGATTGGAAAATGCCTGTGAAGGCTTCTCCTGAAATTTCACCTGAAGTTGTTCTACATCTTTTATGCGGATAGCCATATGAAAATGATTGGGTAAAAGGCAATAGGCATAAATTTCAGCAATTTCAGGCAGGTATTTCTGAACCTGACGTATGAAGTAAACGTAATTTTTTGGTTCAGGGAAAATAATTCCTCTGTTATTTCCCCTGTTGTAGATATGAAAAGTTCCTCCTGGGACAATGGGTTCAACTTTCATGGTTTGACTGGATGATGCGTGATTTCGTTTTTCAATTCAGGATGATTGGTTAAAGCCTGGGTTAACCACCCGGGTTATCGGTGAAGACCGGGCGGGTTGGCCGAGGCACCCCGCCTGGGCTTAACCCACCAGGTTGGATCGTGCTGTTGGTCAGGCTTATCACCGGCTTCGCCGGAGGTGTTCTCCTCTCGCTGATCGGTGAAGACCTGGCGGGTTGGCCGAGGCACCCTGCCAGGGCTTAACCCACCAGGTTGGATCGTGCTGTTAACTAAGCTTTCTACCGGCTTCGCCGGTGGTGTTCTCCGCTTGCTTATCGGTGAAGACCTGGCGGGTTGGCCGAGGCACCCCGCCAGGGCTTAACCCACCAGGTTGAATCGTGCTGTTGGCTAGGCTTTCTACCGGCTTCGCCGGTGGTGTTCTCCGCTTGCTTATCGGTGAAAACCTGGCGGGTTTTAGAGCTTCACGATCTTCCGGTTAATCATCTTTCCACCCACCATTATCCGCAACTGATACACCCCCGGCTGCACTCCGGAGAGATCAACCGTGGTTTCGGGACGGGCGGAATGCATCAGCAACCTTCCACTGAGATCGTAAAGGGTGTATGATGTGAGTCCCGGGACTTCGAGGTTCAGGCGGTTGTTTGCCGGATTCGGATAGATCCTTGACCCGAGCGGCAGTTCGTTCGTGCTGGTTACCAGCGTGGTGTAGGTAGTGGTTCCGCTTACGGTGCCGTCAGCAGCCAGGGTCATCACCAGGTTTCCACCCTCGATCAGCCAGAGTCCGAATTCTGTACCGTCATCTTCAATGGCCCCCCATTCGTAGGTTCCAGGAACCATATCCAGCGTAAGCGTCCAGGTGTGGTTGTCGGGATTCATGGCGATGGTGTCCCAGCTGGTCATCTCGCCCTTGAGCTTGATGGCATCGTGCAACTGGGTAGCATCGATGATGGTAAACAGCACCGGAAAGGTCTGCTGGGGTTCTGTAACGGTTAGCATACCCGAAACATTGGTTGTGCCGTCCCAGAAGCCACCACCACTCTCTGAAAATCCTCCGTAAACAAAAGCCCCGCCGTTGTACCGGAAACGGCTGGCATAATACCAGGTGCCCGTTTGGGTAAACTCCGGTCCAAGATTGGCCATAAACTCGTCGTTGTTGCCGGCCGGTCCGTTGAAGGAGGCCTCTACCCAGTTTGTCCAGGCAGAAGGACTGCTATTGTCCTGACTGTAACCTATCCATGCTTCGAGTCCATCGGCAGGCAAAGCCTGACCGGTAACTCCTTCGATCCAGGCCTGTGCGAATACATCAAAGGCTTCGCCAACTTGAATTTCCCCGCTTCCGGGAAACTGGAGGTTGGCCCAGTCGATTTCAGGAACGGGTTGTGCTTCTACCGTCAGCACCCCGGAGATGTTGTCGGTGCCGTTCCAGATGCCACCACCGGTTTCAGAGTAGCCCCCGTAGAAATATGTTCCGGTGTTGAGGCGGAAACGGCTGGCATAGTAGTAAGTTCCTTCTGAGGTAATGAATTGACCGAGGTTGGCCACGTATTCGTCGTTGTTGCCCGACGGGGCGTTGAAGGTGGCCGGGAACCAGTTGGTCCAGGTGGCGGGGTTGCTGTTGGCTGTGGAGTAACCAATCCACGCCTGAACACCCGGTGCCGGGGTGGGTTGTCCGGTAACGCCTTCGATGTAGGCCTGGGCAAACACATCGAGGTTCTCTCCCGGCTCAATGGTGGCACTTCCGGGGAACTGAAGGTTCACCCAGTCGAAATCGGGATCGGGAATCACCTCATTCACGGTAAGTTCACCCGACACATTGGTGGTGCCGTTCCAGAAGCCGTCGCTGAATCCGCCGTACACGTAAGGATCGTCGTTGTATTTAAAACGGGTGGCATAGTAGTAAGTGCCGGTGGCCGGGATCACTACTCCGATATTCCCGGTAAACTCATCGTTGTTGCCCGATGGGCCATTGTGTGTTGCTGTTACCCAGTCGGTCCAGGTGGCAGGGTCGGTGTCGGCCGTGCTGTAGCCGATCCAGGCCTGCAGCCCGGGTGCCGGTGTTGCCTGCCCGGTAATGCCTTCAATGTAGGCTTGTCCGTAAACGGTAAAATCGCCACCCAGCTCTATGCTGCCGCTTCCCGGCCACTGCAGGTTGGCCCAGGTGATTTCGGGTTCGGGGGCAGTGCCGATGGTGTAGCTGTAATTGGTTCCGCTGTTGTTGTTGAGATGAATGGTGCAGAGATCAAAATCTGCGGTCAGCGCTGCCAGTGTGGAGGTAAAGGCATAGTAAGCGACTACGGTACCCGAGGGCTGGCCCGGGATCTGAGCAGTGCCGGTGGTTCCGGTCATGGTTGCGGTTAAAGCCTGCGAGGTAGCCCAGCCATCGGTGGTGTAACGCACGTAGACGATCTCTTCGGCCGAGGGGGCCGCGGAGGTGGTGACGGAGATGTCGGCGGGTGTGTTCTCAACCGGGTTGACAGGAACCGACACTGAAGCAATGGTAACAGGCTCAGCGGATGTTTCCATAAAGATGGCGCGGGTATTCTGGTAGCCGGCATCTTCCCAGTTCATGGTGTACCATTTGCCATCGACCAGGGTGATGCTGTTGTTGGCCGGGGCTTCTTTGGTGTAGGTCTGCAGGGTGTTCATCACGATGGTCACCCCTGACCATTTGTTCTGGTAATAGTTGGTTGAAGGGCCGCTGGTGAAGAGCCATTCGTAGCTGCCCCCGATGAGGTCGGCGCCTGTGGCTGCCACACTGAAAATGGTCTGCCATCGTGCTTGTCCGGCGCTGATTTTAATAAGCCGGCCATTGGTCACCTGATTGGGGTTGGCCAGGGCCAGGTTGTTGGCCGGAGGGTTCACCCACGAATTCCAGGCCCCGGGCATGTTGAGGCCTTCGGGTTCATAGATCTGAGCCCTGAGCTGCACAGGAGCTGACAGCATCAGCATGATGGACACTGCTGCAAGGGAAGGCAGCCATAGCATTGAGCGGAAAGAGATTTTCATAAGGTATGTAATTAAATGAATAGAAGTTTTTCGGGAAAGCGGTTGTTAATGCGGCGGATGTCAATCCATTCAGAAACAAAGTTAAGGATTTTCAAATTAAAATTAAAATCGGATATTGCCTCATCCCCCCCCGCTTCCGCTTCGCCTCATCACCCTGCCGCATCCGTTTCGCCTCATCCCCCCGCTTCCGTTTCGCCTCATCCCCCCCGCTTCCGTTTCACTCCTGCGGGGCAAGCCCGCCCTTCTCCTTCAGAGAAGGGAGCTTGATCCTACGCTATTTCATGATTCGTGATATGATTTATATCGAAATCATTTGTTGCTGTGGGAATTGCCCCCTGCTTCCGTTTCGCCTCATCACCCTGCCGCATCCGTTTCGCCTCATCCCCCCCGCTTCCGTTTCACTCCTGCGGGGCAAGCCCGCCCTTCTCCTTCAGAGAAGGGAGCTTGATCCTTTTTCAGATCGGGATTCCGGTTATTTTCAGCATTTGTCTTTCGATAGGAAGAGTAGCATCTCTCATAGTCCTGATTTAAGTTTACTTTTCCAGTAAACCTATTTCAGGACAAGACACCTTGTCTCCGTGTCCCCTTGTCCCCGTGTCTCCGTGTCCCCGTGTCTCCGTGTCGCATGATCAGCGATCAAATCCGCATTCCAGGCGGGGCACTGCATAAAAAAACCAGCCAGACTCTCGTCCGGCTGGCTGGGTTTCAATCTGATTTGGTAACTATGGGTTGTATTTTCGGGGTGGGGAAATAGCCGGGAGCATGGGTTTGCCTCATCCCCAACCCTTCTCCTGAAGGAGAAGGGAGCTGATCCTACGCCATTTCATGATTCGTGATGTAAATTATATCGAAATCATTTGTTGCTGTGGTTATTGCCTCCCGCTTCCGTTTCACTACTGACCGCTGTTCTCCTGTCTTCGGCAATAAGCCTGCCTGCGCTGCGGCTGGCAAGCTATGGCACCAGAAGAAGATGGGTGCCTGTTTGCCTTGTGCACTGAGCCCGTTGCCTTGTGGCTTCGAACCATTTTTCGGGTTCAAAATGAGGTTCCGGATTGGCTCAGATTCCAAAAAAACTCAGCCACCAGGCCCTGGCTATTATTCTTCAAGCTTTTTGCGGGCATCCCAGGCCTTTTTGGCCCCGTAGGCTGCAAACAGACCCGACATCAGCGCAATGCCGGTGCCGATGGGAGCGCCGTTCTCAGCGGGCTGCTGGTTGCCTGATGCTCCATGTCCGCTGGGTGGTGGGGGTGGCGGACCCTGGGCAATGCTGACATTGAGTCCGACAAACAGCAACATGGCCAATGTGAAAACGATCAGGTTTATGTTCCTTTTCATATATTGAATTTTTTCTTTGTTTCTGATTCTGAGTACTTTACTGCTATTTCTGCTGAATTGCCATGGCTAAAAGCCGGGACATGCCCGGCCTTAACCGGCAAATTTACAAAATAATTTTATGACTTACCAAATGTTTTCCGTCATTTACCGTAACCACATACACACCGTGGGGCAGGTTGCTTACGTTAACCGTATTGAGGCCGCTGTTGCCAAGCTGCACACGCTGCACCATCCGGCCGGTGATGTCGGTAAGGCTGAACTGTGCGTTGGCCGGGGCCCCGTTTACGTAAACCTTGCCTTCGAGGGTGTAGATCTGGATGGAAGTGGTTTCGGGGGTGGAGATGCCAACGGTGCTGAAGTGAAGCAGAAAACGATTTGGATCATCACCTACAACGGCAGAAAAGTTATAGGCAGACGAAATCTTAAGATCTGTTACAGCACCTGTTTTCTTATCTTCAAGTGTCACTTTGTTGAAGGTTTCAAGTCCATTTGAATGGATGGTGTAACTGGCATCAACTCCGGGAATCAGACCTAGCGGGATAACCTGATTCTCTGAAATATCTGAAAGAAGGTTTATACTCAGATTATTTCCGTTTTTAATTGAATAGAAATTCGGAGCCGTCGGGTAGAAGGAATAAAATTTCTCTGAACCGCCAAGATTATCCTGGTGACCAAATTCTATCATAATTTCATCGGAATAAGAATTGGCACTGTTTGTAACCGACAACCTTAAAATACCAGGAATGGATTCATCCGACTTTAACCAGTTTTGTGAACTGTGAACCCTGACTTCATTGGTCATGACAAGCGTCCCTGCTGAGCCTGCTTTTACAAAGAATGCCTGACCAGGAGCGATGTAACGGGACGCATTGTTGGTTCCTTCATCAGAAACTGAAGATGAATTGTATGCCCCATATTGACCTGCAGCATCATTCCAAATCCAAACATTATAACCGTTAAACTCGGCAATCATCAATCTTGACCAACCAGAAGTGGCCTTCCAGTCGATGGAAGATGGGTAAGGATTTCCCACAAAATTATAAGTATTGCCACCAGCTGTCAACGGAATGGAAATTGACCCATTGCTCAGTTCGCCGGCAACAGATTTTGTTGAACTTCCTGAAAAGGTTTCACTATAAGCTACCAAATAGCCTTTACCTGTCTCAAACCTTGGGGTTGAACCAAAATCTGTTGTATTCAAACTCCAGTCTGCATTTTTCAAGTTAAGCCAGTTTTTATCTTCACTCTGGGTACCCTCGCTCCATTTGTAGAAGTCATAAGTCTCACCGTTTGATTGATCGAAATTACCAGAAACCGGAGCAAAATTTCCATCAAGAATTACTGGCATCGTTGCCTGATTAATCGGAACAGAAAGGAAATGCCATTTGTTATCGCTGGCAATCTCGCGTTTAAAGGTTGCCGGAACAGCATCAGAATTGTGTAGCAAGGATCCGCCACTTTCGATAACAAAACCTCCGTTACCACCAGTATTGCTCAAAGTTCCAGAAACAGATAATGTACTGCTGGTTAATGTTACTCCCGCTGAATTGCTCAAAGTGAGGTTATTTACGGTGGTTGGTAAAAGTGAGCCTGTTACTTGTGCTGAAGTTCCATTATAAATGTAATTTGCAGATTGTGAATAACTTGACAAACCTCCTGATGTTGTGTTGTTTCCATTTAGACCCGAAGGATGTGATGTAATAAATGTACCACCCGATTGGAGATCAATGTCGCCTGTTCCACTAATAACATATGAGGCTGCATCTAATTTGCTACCTGTAGGTATTGTCAAAGTTCCTGAAACTGCAATATTACCGGATAAAGTTACTTTTCCGTTATTATTTTGTAAATCAATGTTGTAAGCAGAAGTCAAAAGTGATCCCGTTGTTTGATCAACTGTGGCATTGAAAATATAGTTAGCAGAAGGATCTAGAGATTTTGACCCCGAAACTGTTATTGAACCATTCAAACCTGAAGAATTGGCAGTTTTAAGCGTTGAGCCAGCTTCGGCACTAAATTTGGCTGCTGAGCCCGTTCCCTGGGTAACACTGTATATACCAAAATCTATTGTGCCATTTACAGTTAACTCATCATAGTCTGAAATATTCCTTGAGCTTATAGGAAGATTCTCAAGCAACTGCAATGTTGAACTTTCAGCAATGTCAAAGTCAATTTTACCGCGTGCTCCTGTGCCTCCACTAACGAAATTGCATGTTTGCGTGCCACTCTTACTAAAAGTCAATAGACCATAGCTATTGGTAGCTGCATTATTGGCTGAGAAATTCGCATTCTGAGATACCTCAATATTTCCATAAAGATTCAATAGAGTCATGTAAGAAGCTGAAGATGGATTGCCGCTTCCGGCAACAAAATTTAAAGTAGCTGAATTACTTACAGAAATATTTCCAGAAATGTTCAATGTTAATGATCCCCCACTTGAAGTACTAACAAAATTCAGATTTAATGTTCCTCCGGTTACATTAATGTTTCCGAAATTATAAGTGAATGATGTTGTAGTCGATCCCATCAGGGCAAGATTACTGCTGCCGGTAGATGAAACAGTCAATGTACCTCCAACACCAAAAGCTGAATTATTAATATTAAAGTATGTAGACTGACTGGTGCAGTTCCAAGTAAAGTTTCCAAAAGTCTGTCCTATCCCTAAAGGAACAGTGCCCACCATTCCTGTGATATTACAATTACTTGTAATATTCCAAGATGCTGTTGGAATTGTGCCGCCATTAGCAGTATGATTGTAAACTGAATTTGCTGCAAAAGTTATTGGAGTAGTAGCGGTGCTGCTAATGGTTATTGCAGTTCCAACAGTTTGATTAAATGTGCCATTTACAATAAGGGTTGTGTTTCCTGTATTTAATGTTAAGGTTCCGGAGTTGGTAAAAGTTCCATCAACAATAGTGGATGTGACGCCCTGTAAAGTAATTGCCCCGCTATTGACAATAGTTCCTGCAATATTCAAATCAAGGCCAACACCATTGGCTATGGTTAATGTTTGACTTGAATTAACATTGATCCTTCCTCCTAAATCTATCGTAACCTGATCAACTGTAACGGATGAGGTAACAGTAACTGTATGACCATTCAGAATAGAAATCGAATTTGCACTAGAAGTAGGTGATAAAGTTGCGCTAATCCAGTTGGTGGATCCATCAACAGAGGATTCCCAGGTAGAGGTAGCATTCCAATTTCCAGATGTTTTTGTTCTGAAGTAATCAGTTGCAGTTGTGGATAAGACTGGAGTTGCAGTAGTAGAAATACCACTGCTCCAGAATGTTCCTTTTCTGGTAAAATAGGTAAAATGATAGGTAGTACCATTAACAAGATTCGTAACAGTTTGGGAAGAAGTTGTGCCTTTATATACTATATAACCACCATCAAACGCAGTTCCAACACCAAATGCCAGATTAGCTGCATAGGCTGTACCATCTCCCGTAGGAGTTGATGTAACAGCACTACCTTCTTTGGCTACGATTATTATCTCATCATAACAGCTCGAAGGATTTGTCCATGTTAATACAGATTGCGCATTGCCATTGGTAGCTGCCGGGTTGGTAGCATTATTTACACTAATAGTAATTGATGAAGTTGGATCAGAAGAAGTTAACCCAGTTGCAGTTGCAGTAAGAGTGACATTACCTGTAGTTGAAAACTGAAGTGATGAGAAATTCGCAACTCCGGCAACAGCATCCATCTGATAATTGTTCATTCCAATACTTCCACTATTTGTTAATGTTACCTGACTAACAAAATCAGCATCTGTCATACCATTAGCATCTGTTGCTTTAACAACAGGCGGTGTTGCTAAATTAGTATTTGGACATGCAGTTGCTGAGGGTGCAGTAGTAAAGAGCAATTTTGTGGCTGCAACTCTTACTGTCATAGTATTCCCTGTAACACTAGCTCCGAAATCTGTAGCAAAACCTGAACCTGTAGCATCTGCTGTAAATCCGTGGCTGGTTTGGCTTATAGTGAAAATCATTGTTGAATTATCAACTATATTTGTCGAGTTAAGCCAGATTTTCAAAGTAATTTCTTTGTTACCAGCATTTACAATATCAAGATTACCAGAAGTTATGGGAAACGTAATATCAGAATCTGTGATAACAACAGTTCCTGTTGTTATCTGACTAGCTCCATCCCACAAACTTGCACCGGCTATATGATCTGTCCAGTCGGCAGTGCCTGATGATTTCTTAATTTTAACAGCAGTAACCTTTGTTGCTAATCCATCTGCTGTTCCTAAATCGCTGATTTTAAATTTGAAAGCATCAACAGCTCCACCACTTGTAGTAGCAGTTGAAGTTATATTACCCGCTACAATTTGAGTAGTTGGTGCTTCTACTTTAGAAGTCTGATCATTGGAAGACGCATAATCAGTAATAATAATATCATGCACGTAAATTGCAGCACTTGGAGATGCTAATCGTAATGTAGTAGGACTGCTCGAATTGACATTATATGTATATGTAGCGCCGGTAGTTCCAATACCTGTAAATGTTGTTAAATCATTCCAACTTGAGCCATTGTAACTTTGCAATTTAATAGTTCTATTCGACCCACCCGCAACAATATGAAATTCCGCAGTGCCACAACTTGCGAGAACAGGCAATTCAATAATGCCAGTAGAGGATTCCATTTGAACTCGACCAATTGTACATGTGCCTGTTGCAGCTGCTGCAGGAGCAACCATACAGCGAGTCATATTTACTGTCCCGGCAGTAATTGCCTGATTCCATGAGCCATATGAAGCACGTACAGTCCAGGATTGAATATTCTCATTAATGAGATTGGCACCCCACCCCATTCCCGGCAGAGCCAGCAGGGTAGCGAGGGTAAGGAGGTTGGTGAGGCGTTTGGTTGTGCGTAGAAGGTGTTTCATAATATTTTTCTTTGGTTGTTTTTCAGGTTTCAGAGCTGGGGATTAAATTTCCAAGGTCCAATTTCCAAGGTCCAAGGTGCAATTTCCAAGGTCCAATTTCCAATTTCCAATACAACATTGGATTTCAGATTGGAGATATGTGTTAAAGATTCAAGCTCAAAGTTCAAAGCTCAAAGCCTGCCTGCTCTGATGGCAGTCAGACAGGCTCAAAGTGAAAAATTCAAGCTCAAAGTTTAAAGCTCAAAGTGTAAAATTCAAGCTCAAAGCTCAAAATTCAAAGCCTGCCTGCTCTGATGGCAGTCAGACAGGCTCAAAGTGAAAAATTCAAAAAATCAAAGATTCAGAAGTCAGAAGTCAGAAGTCGGAGGTCAGAGGTCGGAGGTCGGAAGTAAGATGTAGGAGGTAAGAGGTATGAAGGCACTGGTTAATTCTCAGTTTCTCGTATCCAGGTTCTGATTTCTTATCCCCTATTCCCATATGGGAAATCTGAAATCGGAAATCCCTGACTGACTGTCGTCAGGACAGATAGGCGAAATCGGCAATCAAAACTTCAGGAATCTATGTAAAAATTTCAAAGAACAGCCGAAGCAAAAATAAAATTTGGCCATTACACAGCGGTTAAGACTGTGTTAAATCTGTGTTAAGAGTGTATTGAGTTGGTAGCTAGTAAGTTGTGAGAATGAGGCTTTCCCGGCACTTCACGCTTCAAATATAGAGAAGCAAAGTTCAATAAACAAATTAAAATGACAACTTCGTTTCAAATCAGCCAGAAAGGACGGGCAAACAAAAACCAAAGTCTTGACCTGCCGGGGAACTTTACGGAATATCCGTTACTTTTGCAGCCTCAAAGGATTAATCTGTTCACCGGGCTTACCGGTTTATCAGATTCTTCCGCCAGTCTTTTTTTATGAACAGATTCCCCATCCTCACTGCAAAACACCTCGCCCTCTGTCTGGGGCTGGTTTTAAGCTTCTCGCTGCCGGCACAGCCACCGGCGGGCTATTACAACAGCGCCAATGGCCTCACCGGAGAAGACCTCAAGACTGCGCTTTACAACATCATTGATAACCACACGGTGGTCGGTTATGACAACCTCTGGGGTGCGTTTGAAAACACCGACCGGAGGGCTGATAACTACGTGTGGGATATGTACTCCAACTGCAATTTCACTTTTGGAAGCAACCAGTGCGGGGGCTACACCTATGAATGTGACTGTTTCAACCGCGAGCACAGCTTTCCGCAAAGCTGGTTCAACAGTGCCTCCCCCATGGTGAGCGACCTGTTTCAGGTTTATCCCACCGATGGCAAGGTAAACGGATACCGCGGCAATTACCCTTACGGGGAAGTTGCCAGTCCCACGCACACCACGGGAAACGGCAGCAAAGTAGGGCCCTGCAGCTATCCTGGCTATACCGGCACCGTGTTTGAGCCCATCGATGAATACAAGGGCGATTTCGCGCGCACCTATTTCTACATGGCCACCCGTTACGAGAACCTGATCGCCGGCTGGCATGCCAATTCACCCGAGGCTGAAGCTATTCTGCTGAACAATGCCTTTCCGGCTTATGAAACCTGGTTTCTCAACCTGCTGGGTGAGTGGCACACCAACGATCCGGTTTCTGCCAAAGAAATCGCGCGCAACAATGCTGTTTACACCTATCAGCACAACCGCAACCCGTTTATCGACAATCCGGATTATGCCTATGAGATCTGGGGTGTAGGTACGCCCACCGCCCTTCCGGAACCCAGCAATTACCCGTCGGAATTCTCTGCCCACAGCATCTTGCTGCAATGGAACGATGCCACCGGTTCTACCCTGCCCCAGGGCTACCTGATCCGTATGAGCAGCAGCGGGTTTTCAGCCATTTCTGATCCCGTTGACGGTGTGGAATACAACGGCGCCACCGATTTCACAGTTCCTTACGGTCAAGGGCAATTCAGGGTCACCAACCTGAGTGCCAACACCAGCTATTACTTCAAAATTTACGGCTTCAGCGGAAGCGAAGGCACCATCAACTACAAAACCGACGGGGTGGTCCCGCAGGTAACGCAGACGACCGGGCTTTGAGGTCAGGGTTGTGAGTTGTGAGTTCCTTTTCACTAAGCTTTTTACCTGCTACAGGATTAGTTTTCAATACCGGGATTCTGAGTAGTGAGTTGTGAGTCCCTGCTCTTTAAGCTTTTTACCTGCTGCGCGATTTGGTTTCAGTTACGGGATTGGAGAGGTGAGTTGTGAGTTATGAGTTGTGAGTCCCTTCTCTTTAAGCTTTTTGCTTTCTGCGTGATCTTACTTCTATGAGGACAGGGGGGCACGCGACAGGGGACGCGCGCAAGCAGGGCAACAATCTGCGCCCTGAAAGGGCAGCTTAAAAAGCCCGGGGCAGCGCCCCGGGTACCCGGGATAGTAGGAAAATTCTCGCCCTGAAGGGGCAGGTTAAACCTACCCTCAACAATCATCCGGATTCGTATATCACCATCTGGACTGGGGGCACGCGTCAGAAAATAAGACGCGCGCCAGCATCTTTCAAAATCGAAGTTGGGAGTAGGAGTCGGGAGCCGCGCGCCAACGGGGGGCCTGTGGCTTCGATACAATTTTCGGAATCAGATTCCGGTACTCAATTTACAATAAACCCGAAAATCACTCAGCCACCGGCCCTGAGCATTCAAAAGAATGCCGACCCCAGCGGGGTCAAATATGGGTAGAAAAGATTCAAACGTTTAAATATTTCGACCCCAGCGGGGTCGAATATGGGAATCATGCACGATTTTCATGAACAATCCCAAACCAGGGTCGGTGGCACGCATCAGAAAATAAAATGCGCGCCAGCAATCGAACAACAATCTGCGCCCTGAAAGGGCAGCTTAAAAAGCCCGGGGCAGCGCCCCGGGTACCCGGGATAGTAGGAAAATTCTCGCCCTGAAAGGGCAGGTTAAACCTACCCGCAACAATCATTTGATTCGTATATCACCATCGGGGCCGGGGGCACGCGACAGGAGCCGCGCGCAAGCCGGGTTCAAAATCGAAACAGGTGGCACGCGTCAGAAAATAAGACGCGCGCCAGCATTATTTAAAATCGAGTTTGGGGGCACGCATTAGGGGAAGCGCGCCAACGGGGGGCCTGTGGCTTCGATACAATTTTCGGAATCAGAATCCGGTACTCAATTTACAATAAACCCGAAAATCACTCAGCCACCGGCCCTGCGCCTTCAAAATCGAAGTTAGAGGCACCCGTCGGGGGGACGCTCGCCAGCCGGGGATTTTATTCCAAATCCGGAATTTTCATGCCAGATTCGCCGGAAAATATTATATTTGTAAAAACATCACGATACTGATGCATTGTTGGTTCGTTCCGGTTATGGAAAATTGGCAGTACTGACTCTCCCTCACACATAAATCATCGGTATCATTTCAGTACCATTTAAAGAATCCGATTCTTTATTTCTGCCATTTTCCTGACCATGGAGTATGCCTGTAAATTTCAGGCAGAAAATGAAAGGAAGACTATGAAAAAGGAAGCATCATTTCTCTACAAGCCCCGTCATTACAGATCCATTGAGCTTTTCAGGGACGTTACGGAGGAACAGTGGAATGATCCGCGTTGGCAGCAAAAAAACAGCATACGCACAGTGGATGAGCTAGCCAGGGTAATACGGCTGAGTGATTACCAGCGGGCAGAGATTGAACGAACAATAAACACGCTGAAAGAACAGGGCAAGGAGCCTTTGCGGATAACGCCCTATTATGCCAGTCTGATGGAGGAAGATCCTTTTCATCCGGTAATGATGAGCGGTGAAAAGTCCTCCACCCGTCTCGATCCGGTTTTCTGGCAAAGTGTTCCCACCCCGGCCAATCTTTTGTTTCCCGACACCGGAGCTGAAGGTGCCATGAATGAGAGTTCAAGAAGTTACGGAGCCGTTTATCAGCGGTATCCCAACCGTGTGGCGCTTTTTGTGGCAGAAAACACCAGTTGCGCATCCTACTGCGTCCATTGTCAGCGGGCCAAATCACTCGACTGCACGGTGGAGGTCAGTTCCGAAGAAATTAACAAAGGTTTGTTTTACATCGCAATAAACACCAACATCAACGAGGTGCTGATCACCGGCGGGGATGCCCTGATGGTGAGCAGCAGCCGACTGCGTTATGTGCTTGAAGAGCTAAGCCGGATACCGCATCTGCGGGTGCTCAGGATTGCAACCCGGGTGCCGGTGGTGATGCCGATGGGGATCACCGATGCCTTGCTCGGTTTGATCAGGGAATCGTCGGACCGCTACAACACAGGCATCCGCAAGTATGTCTATTTCATGACGCACATCAATCATTACAGAGAAATCACCGAAGATCTGGCTACCGCTGTCAGCCGTATACAGGCACATGGTTTTACCATCCGCAACCAGACGGTGTTGCTGAACCATGTGAACAACAACTACAAAACCCTGGCAGAAACTTTCCGGCGGATGTTCTGGGCGGGTGTTCATCCCTATTACCTGCTCCAATGCCACAAAGAGAAAGGAATTGTACATTTTATCACACCGGTTCAGATCGGGAAGATTTACATGAAACATCTGCAGGGCTGGATATCCGGGATTACCATGCCGAGATACGCAGCCAACATCGAAGGAGGTGGTGGCAAGGTCCTGCTGATGCCTTCCGGACACGACACTCTGGGAAATTACAACAACATCGATGAGAAAATTGCGGAAAGCTATGCCATGGTATCGACCTGGGATGGTAAGAAAATCTGGCGGTATGAATCGCTCGGACGCTCAAGCAGACAGGAATATGAAGAAGCTGTAAAGATTATGGATGCATTTATTGGCCGAAAAGATGTGTTTTTGCCAAGGGTAATTCTGGTGGATGAAAACGGCAATCACCTCGAAACGACCAACCGGTCGAAGTTGCCTTACTTTGAACGCTTCCGCAAATCGGAGTTGCTTGGCTACACGATTCACCAGAACGATATGCCGCTGACAAATCCCAATGACATTGCTGCAGAACTGGACATCAGATTCAGGCAATCAGACTACGGAATTCGCCGTGAAGATTGAGTTGAAAGAAAGTTGTGAGTTGTGAGTCCCTTCTCATTATGCTTTTTGCTTTCTGCGTGATCTGGTTTCAGTTACGGGATTCTGAGTAGTGAGAAATGAGTAGTGAGTTGTGAGTCCCTGCTCTTTAAGCTTTTTACCTGCTGCGCGATTTGGTTTCAGCTACGGGATTGGAGAGGTGAGTTGTGAGTTATGAGTTGTGAGTCCCTTCTCTTTAAGCTTTTTGCTTTCTGCGTGATCTTACTTCTATGAGGACAGGGGGGCACGCGACAGGAGCCGCGCGCAAGCCGGGCAACAATCTGCGCCCTGAAAGGGCAGCTTAAAAATGCTCGGGGCAACGCCCCGGGTACCCGGGATAGTAGGAAAATTCTCGCCCTGAAGGGGCAGGTTAAACCTACACGCAACAATCATCTGGATTCGCATATCACCATCTCGGCTGGGGGCACGCGTCAGAAAATAAGACGCGCGCCAGCATCATTCAAAACCAAAGTTGGGGGCAGGAGTCGGGGGACGTGCGCCAACGGGTGGCCTGTGGCTTCGATACAATTTTCGGAATCAGAATCCGGTACTCAAATTACAATAAACCCGAAAATCACTCAGCCACCGGCCTTGCGCATTCAAAAAGATGCCGACCCCAGAGGGGTCAAAGGTGGGTAGAAAAGATTTGCGAATTTGAAATTTTCGGCCCCAGCGGGGTCGGATATGGGGACCATGCACGATTTTCATGAACAATCCCAAACCAGGGTCGGGGGCACGCATCAGAAAATTAGATGTGCGCCAGCAATCGAACAACAATCTGCGCCCTGAAAGGGCAGCTTAAAAAGCCCGGGGCAGCGCCCCGGGTACCCGGGTTAGTAGGAAAATTCTCGCCCTGAAGGGGCAGGTTAAACCTACACGCAACAAACATCTGGATTCGTATATCACCATCTGGGCTGGGGGCACGCGTCAGAAAATAAGACGCGCGCCAACGGGGCACGCGACAGGCGCCGCGCGCAAACGGGGGGCCTGTGGCTTCGATACAATTTTCGGAATCAGATTCCGGCACTCAATTTACAAACAATCCCGAAAATCACTCAGCCACCGGCCCTGCGCTTTCAAAATCGAAGCCGGGGGCACGCGACAGGAGCCGCGCAAGCCAAACAACAATCTGCGCCCTGAAAGGGCAGCTCAAAAAAGCCCGGGGCAGCGCCCCGGGTACCCGGGATAGAAGGAAAATTTTCGCCCTGAAGGGGCAGGTTAAACCTACCCTCAACAATCATATGATTCGTATATCACCATCGGGGCCAGGTGGCGCGCGTCAGAAAATAAGACGCACGCCAACATCTTTCAAAATCGAAGTTGGGGGCATGCGACAGGAGCCGCGCACAAGCCGGTTTTAAAATCGAAACAGGTGGCACGCGTCAGAAAATA
>JAEUTG010000021.1 GCA_016788045.1 Bacteroidales bacterium | reverse complement strand
TTTCTGCCGTGAAAATTGTTTAGATCTAACCATATACCTGACTTAAATAGAATGAAAAATTAAATAATAATTGGTGCTTACTTGGTGTCCTGGAGAATTGGTGTCAAAAAATTCTCCAGCACATTACAAAATGAAATACCCGATGAAATTCATTTGGTAAAAACCGGCATCAGGTTTTTTTTTACAAATAATGTTGTATCTTTGTGCCTTCAAAAACAGTTCAATCCCGCTCTCTTTTTTATTCTCTCATTTACTTCTTTTTTCAGCAGGATAATCGGATAAAACCGGAGCGCGGTTTCATTAACTAGTCTTTTATTTCCAACCACTATTTCAGGATTAAACCCTAACCAATAATTTATGTACGATATTATTGAGCTTAACAACAAGCAGATCGAAGAGCTTAAAGACATTGCGCGTGGACTGAGCATACCCAGGTACGACTCTTTAAAAAAGCAGGACCTTGTATATCAGATTCTTGACTTTCAGGCATTGAATCCTTCAAAAGAAATGCTCGAAAAGGAAAAAGCAGCCAGAGAAAATAAATTCAAACGTCAACGCATTCCCGATGAGCGGTTTGCCAAAGGGAAACCCAGATTTGAAAGACCCAGACAGGGATCGCCGGTAGCTTCTTCCAATCCCACTACCGCAGCAGCAAACAATCCGGCAGAAGATGCTGAAGCAATCGCCGCTCCGGTTGAAACTCCTGCTGAACAGGTAGTGACTACTAAACCCCAAAACGTGAAAGAACCCGAAAAACCCAGAAGAGGCCGCCCCAAAAGAGAGACCAAACCCAATCCGAACAAACCAGGCATAACACCTCCGGTTTCGAAAAGTGACCACATCGACGAGGAAGCCATACGCCTCAGTACTGAGCCCATTATTGAAGATGTTGTAGTTGACGATATTCCGGAGGTTGAAGTACCTGTTGCTGAAATTGATACCCCGGTATCTGTGCCACCTGCAGAGGAAGAATACATTGCCCCGCTGCCTCCTCCTCCTCCTCCTGTTGAGAGGTACAACGATCCGGAGCCTTACCGGCCAGGTGACCGGTATGCCCGGGATTTTAACAATCCCCGTCAGCCCAGGTTCCCCGAACGCAAACGCGAAGAGTATTCATGGGAATTTGATGGGTTCATCTCAAGTGACGGCGTTCTGGAAATCATGCCCGACGGTTATGGATTCCTCAGATCATCGGATTACCATTACCTGAACTCACCCGACGATGTTTACGTATCACAGTCGCAGATAAAGCTCTTTGGTCTGAAGACCGGTGATACCGTGCGCGGCACCATCCGTCCGCCGAAGGAAGGTGAAAAATATTTCCCGCTGATCAAGGTGGAACTGATCAATGGACGTACGCCCGACGAAGTGCGTGACAGGATTCCCTTTGATTATCTTACACCCCTCTTCCCCGAAAAGAAATTCAACCTTACAGGTCACCCCGGGTCCAATCTCTCCACCAGGGTCATCGATCTGTTCTCACCCATTGGAAAAGGACAACGTGGATTGATCGTGGCTCAGCCTAAAACGGGAAAAACCGTATTGCTGAAAGAAATTGCCAACGCCATTGCCTACAACCATCCTGAGGCTTACCTGATTGTACTGCTGATTGATGAGCGTCCTGAAGAGGTCACCGATATGGCCCGCAGTGTGAAAGCCGAAGTTATTGCCTCTACTTTTGACGAACCAGCTGATCGTCATGTAAAAATCGCCAACATTGTGCTTGAAAAAGCCAAGCGTATGACAGAATGTGGCCATGATGTTGTCATCCTCCTCGATTCAATCACCCGCCTCGCCCGCGCATACAATACCGTATCACCCGCCTCAGGCAAGGTGCTTTCGGGTGGGGTTGAGGCCAATGCACTGCAGAAGCCTAAACGTTTCTTTGGTGCAGCCCGGCAGATTGAAAACGGAGGTTCCCTTACCATTATAGCCACTGCCCTCATCGACACTGGTTCCAAAATGGATGAAGTTATCTTTGAAGAATTCAAGGGAACCGGAAATATGGAGCTGCAACTCGACCGCAAACTCTCAAACAAACGGATCTATCCGGCCATCGACATCGTTGCATCAAGCACCCGTCGCGAAGATCTGCTGCTTGATAAAGAGACCCTGCAGAGAATCTGGATTCTCCGCAACCACCTGGCCGATATGAACCCATTGGAAGCCATGGAGTTCCTGAAAGATAAAATGAAATATACCCAGACCAACGAAGAATTCCTGATCTCAATGAATGGTTAATTCATCGGCGGTTTAAACAGAAATGCCCTGGAGTCAGCTCCGGGGCTTTTTTTATTTGATCTTTTAAAGTCAGCAAGCAACCCGCTAATAACAAACAGACCGACGCGATAACACACCGTTCAATGATTTGCGCTTTGCAGGCAGGATTTACAATATATTGACAATTAAAGAGAATGAACTATTCCACAGGGTAATGTTTCTTTTGTCGGTCCTTATGCCTGCCCCGGTGCGGAAATCGTACGCCCCCCGGGAGCTAAGGAACTGATTGTTCAACCCAATGTGGTAACAGGGCGTAATTTCGTAAATAAGCTGAATACTGGCCCCGTATGCAAAGCTGATATCCCGCGAACGGGTAATTTCAAAATAATCCTCACCCAGCAGGTAATAAGTAGCTTTGTACAATTGATAAGGTGTTGATGAAAAGATGACACCGGCCTGAATCTCCCCGTCGATCCGCAGCTTATCTGCCAATTGTTTGCCGGTTCCGGCACCAGCCAGCAGATGGATGGTTTTAAACGGTTCACTCCGGATGTACAGGTCTTCGATAAACGGATCAGCCTGCATTTTTTCGTAACCAAGCAGGCCAACATCGACAGGATTCAGCTGAAACCCTCCTTCGAGCGTTCCCGTAATGTTTTTGAAGAGCCTTGTTTTTAACGCGATCGCACCTGTAAATCCCGGCAGGGTAAAACTACCTTCCTGCAGATCTGTATTCCGGAAATCTGCCAGTGGGATTGCCAGTCCGGAATTGAGTGACATCTGCAGCTTAAAAGGCTGGGCGTTAATTGTCAGGAGATTAAAAAACAGGAAAACAGGAAGCAGCAACTTCATCTTACAACACTTTGGAACAACTAAATTACGAAAATCCTTCATAGGATGCAGCACTGCCTTGTTTGGTTCCGCAAAGCTTTGATGATGTTTAAAAAAAACTGCCTGCGCTATGCCGCAGGCAGTTTTTCTCAACAGGAAATTATTTCAGCAGCTTTGCAGCGTGCTATTCGTACAATACATTGTGGCAATCTGAGCAGAGTGCCGTTTTTTCCTTTCCACGAATGAAAACCGGATGAACAAATTCCATGGTGGAGGAGAGGGGAACTACCTGGGCATTTCCTGTAATACCCTGGGCAAGAATGGTATGACACATATCGCAGTTTTTCGAAATGGTCTCGCCGGTTTTTGTTTTGTGGCGGTCGGAATGGCAGCGGAAACAACCCTCCGATTCAAGATGCCCGATGTGGTTGAGGTATTGGGTAGCATCGGCTTTCATGTAAGGAAATACATTGTTGCTGTATTCCTGCTGCACAACCTTGATGGCATTCTGAATCCTGAAAAAGTCTTTCAGGTATACTTCAGGATAGTTGTCTTTGTAATAGGCAACCATAGTCAGGTAGATCTGCAGCCGGCCATGATCAGCCGTTTCATAAGGAATCTTGAGGGCTTCCATGGCCGCCATTTTAATCCACGGAATGTTGCCGGGAATTTTTCCAGAAACGATGGCCTGGTCAACAAAGTCGGGTGCCGATTTATAGACATGCGACGGACGGGTATGGCAGTCCATGCAATCCATAGATCGCGTTTCAAGGGTATCAAGTCCCGGCTGATCAACCATGTTTTCTTCGTCGGTAAAGATTTTTGTTTCACCGGTCTTCAGGTTGGTAAGTTTCACCCAGGGAATGCTTTCCCTGTTTCTGGTACTGGCTTTGTATTCAATTTTATAATCTTTGTTGATGTGCCAGTGTATCCCTTCGGTCAGGCCTTTGGCGCTGTGTTCTGGACCTATTTTCATCAGCAGTGAGATATCCCAGGCTGTATTGGCTGAGTCGGCCAGAAACGAGCGCTGATTTCTCAGTTTCTGGGAGTAGAATTTCTCCGGCCAGTGGCATTTCTCACAGGTTTCACTCGCGGGCCGCAGGTTGTGCAGCGGCGTTTCAATCGGTCGCGAATACTTCTTGAACAGAACAGAATACACCTGGTACAAGCCTGATAATTTAGATTTTACATACCAGTCGGCACCTTCACCTACATGACACTCCACGCACTTTACGTTGGCATGTGATGAATGCTGATAGGTAACAAATTCAGGCTCCATCACCTGATGGCAAAGTGTTCCGCAGAATTCAACGGATTCGGTATAATGAAAGGCTTTGTAACTCCCGATCGAAGAGATTACCAGCAGAATAACGGTAATTACAGTGATTCTGATCAGTGCTGTCCGGTGAAATCTGTCGTTCAGATCAAGAACAGGCCACTTTCCTGTATTTTTCTGTACCTCCTGCTTTTTTTTCCGGTTAATCAGCATACCCAGGGGAATCAGCAACAGCCCCAGAACCATAAAAGCCGGGACAATGATGTAGATGAACAGTCCCATATAGGCATTGCTTTCATTTGAAAACAACGAAAACAGGTAAAGCACAAAAATGATGATCAGGCTGTTGATGGCAAGAATAAAGCCTGAGATGCTGATCCAGTTGTAAATTGATTTGGGTAGTTTCATAGCAGCAGCGGATGGTTAGCGATGGGATAAACAGTTTTAAAAACAGGGCATCCGGTTTAATGAATGCCCTGTGCGATTGATTGTGGATCGGGTAATTTCTATTTGAGGGTTCTGATGAAATTCACCAGCGCCCAACGGTCACCTTCATCGGTGATTTTCTTCTCGAAATTCGGCATCTCATCGCGACCGATAAATGTCTGATAATAGATTTCTCCATCGGCCTGTGCTGTAAACGTTTTTGAATTGAACGGGGGTACCAGAGTCTCCAGGGTGGCAGATTTAGGTCCGTCACCAAGCCCTTTTGAACCATGGCAGGATTTGCAATGCTTGTTGTACAGTTCTTTCCCGGTGGTCATCACTGAAGCATCGGTGGGTTTAACCGTGTTCTTCATGGCTTTGTATTTTGCCGGAATGGTCCAGGGGGCACCGGCCTTCTGCGCCGATAAAACAGGGCTGTAAGCCATTAGCAGACAAGTAACCAGTGTGGCAAGAAGAAATGATGCATTTTTCATGATAACAGATTTGGATTGGTGAATGAATACTTTAGTAAAATCAGGTGCAATGTTTTTCTGATGTTCTTTGAATGTTGTTTTACAGAGGTCTTCTGCAAAAATCACTACTCAAAGGTAATTATATATATATGATAGATAAATCAAACTATGGTGATTTGCCTGTTTGTTCTCATTGATTTTGTGTTTACACTCTGCTGATTCAGATCACTCAAATCAAGGGGTTGAATCAATTCCTGTAAGTTGTGACCTTTGATTGTCAGTAAATTGAACAGGCTGATGGTTAGCAAGGCAATAAAAAAAAGAGCCGCTGCACGTCTGCAGCGGCTCTTTCAAAGATTCTCAGTGTATTAAACTCCCTTCGAACCAAGTACATTGATTGAATTGGTAAGCAGGGCTTTGGTATATTTATAATTGTGAATACCGAGGCTGTAGTCCCTCAGGCAGAGCTGGAAGTTGATGATGGCTCCCATCTGTGCATTGGTGAGGGTAACTTTCGGAAGGGTAAGGTTGTAGTCTTTCTGGGCCTGTGACCAGGAGTTTGAAGGACTTGGGTTCTGGAATACCGTAGGATTGTTGGTAGGTCCGTCGGGATTGTTGATGGGGTCGTAAATGTTCAGGTAACCATCGTATTTGTTGGTGGTATTGGCAGCCCAGAGGTTGTGTTCTGCATCCGGGTTTCTGTTCAGTATTTCAACGCCATTGATGGTGAGAGCTGCGGCAAGATCATCCAGCAGTGATTTGATTTCTGCTCTTGGATTCACCCACAGTCCGTCAGAAGTTGCACTTGCTTCGGTATGACAGCCGTCGGAATTGCAACCGTTGAAGTTGCCTTTTGCGAAGAAGGTATGTCCTCCAGCTTTGCCCTGCATGGTTGCCATATGGCAATCCTGACAGGAAGCCAGGGCGGTATGGGCTGAGTTTTCGTAAGCCAGTCCACCGAATTCAACGCCGCCAATACCGGCAAATACTGCTCCGGCTGTGCCATAGTGAGTATGGGTTCTGTATCCGGGCCTGAGTTTGTTACCGGTACCGTCAGGATTGTAGAAAGTAGCTGTTGGGTTGGTTGCCAGTCCTACGTAATCCAGCACATTGCCATCAGCGGCTGAGGCGGTAAACGGACGTGGCTGGTGGCATTTTACGCAAAGGTTGCTGCGTCCGCCATCGGCTGTCAGATTGATGGTTTTTGCACCGGCCCACATGGTCATATCAACAGGCGCAACGGTTGTGAGGGCAAGATCGCCTTCGCCGTAGGTTGTGTGGATGCTGCTGTGACAGGTTCCGCAGGTGATTTCACCATACGCGGCAGTCGGTGCCACGAAATAGTCATTCACATACTTGTTGGTGCTTGAATTCAGGGTAAAGGTGGATGGGGTGTTGTTGAGGCATACATACTTGAATGCTTCAGAAAGGTGGCAGGGGCCACAGGTGGTACTTCCGGCTTCCTCAAAGGCTGCCTCACCGTACATGTGCTTGGATAATTCGTACTGGGTAGCAGCCAGCTCGATTCCGTCGGGGCTGTGGCAGGTCATACAGGTTGCGGTTCCATCAAGGCCATCCGCACCATCGGCTCCGTCAGCACCATTCAGACCGTCTTTACCGGCCGGGCCTTCTTTCACACAACCTGTGATGAAGAGGTTGCCCGCGATGAGCATTCCTGCAGTCAACAGGGTTAGAAATAGAGATTTTCGGTTCATGTTAAATTGTTTTTGTTTGTGTTTATGTGAATTGGGTAAGCGTGATTGTTCTTTGATTGTTAATGTGCCTCATGGTAACCGTCGATCATACTCTTGAAATTGCTCGACGGAGAGTGACCGATGGTGCAGAAATACACATGAATAATGAGAAAAAGTGAAATCAGGAATCCGGCAGTCACATGCAGCAGACTGGTAGCCTGAATGCCCCCGAATCCGAAAAAGTTGGTAACAATGGTTTCAGGAAAAAGCAGGGCCCAACCGGTAATCAGCACCAGGGGTACAAAAAGGTACATGGTGAGTCCATAGGTGAACCGTTGCAGCGGGTTGAATTTCATTTCGGTTGAAACCGGGTAAGGTGGCTGTTCTCCTTTGAAAATGCCGAATGCATAATACCTTGCCTGTTTGATTAACGAAGCAATCAGTCCCTGAATCCTTATCCGGTAATGCTTTCCGTTGGCAGTAAACCGGTTTCCGATAAAGAACATCAGGTATGAGGCCGACAGAATGATGCCACTGATGTTGTGCATACTGACTGCCAGATCAAAACGAATGAAAGGGTACTCTGGGTTGGAGTATTGCATGCTGACTCCTGAAATGATGAGGATGAGGCACATCAGCGCATTCATAACATGCCACAGCCTGACCCATACCGGGTAGAGGTAGAGTTTATTTGTCTGCATTGCTGCGATTTTTTAATATCCGTAATAGTGTGTGAATTCCGATTCCCAGCAGGGTTAACGCGAAAAGGGCAATACTTGCAACATTCAGGTAATAATTACGATTGGCGCCGATTATATAAGCCTCGTTGGTAATTACTCCGTTGTAGAATCCCAGTTCATTTCTTTTCTCCCTTGCAGCATGTTTATATAGCGATGACATCAGAATGGAGTTTGTTGAATGGCATTCTACACATTTCTTTACTGCTTCTGACGATGGTCTGATCAGGTGGGCTACCATCAGACTGTCATTCTGGGCTGCATGGCAATCAATACACCGGACCTTCTGGAAATGTAGTGCCTGATTTGGCAACCAGTCGTGTTTATTGACCAGATTCGTGATATCCTTGTCAGTAAGGGTGCTGCTGATTAAAGAATTCCCATGGCATTTAAGGCACATACTGTTGTTGTATGCAACCAGATTTGTAATTGAATTGTCTTTATCTGTCAGTCTGTAGGAATGTGGATTGTGGCAGCTCCAGCAGGTGAATTCATCACCAAGGCTGTCGGCATGAACGCTTCTTGCATACTCTTCATCGATGGTTTCAAAATGGAAGGAGGCATACTGTTCATCACCACCATGACAGTCGAGGCAGGTGTATTTGGATTCAAATTTTACACTCGCCGGATGTGGGAAATTTACATAATCACTTGAATGACAATCGGTACATTTGAAGCCTCCATGGGTTCCGTTGAGGTAGCTAACCGGGTCAATCTTCAATTCATTGTACATTTTAACCTTCACAGAATCCCCCGAGGTGGTGTCAACCAGGGTATATCTGACCTGTGAATGGCATTTCAGGCATTGCTTGCTTTCGTCATCGAGGCTTTTCGCTTTTTTGTCTGATGCGACAGATGCCGAAAAGATCGTCAGCAACAAAATGACAGGAACGAAGAAAGCGGCCAGAGGTTTGCGGTGCCTTTTAACTGTTTTATTGGTCATTTGAAATAAATCTTAAGGCAGTGATTTACAAAAAGGACATTCCCCCGGCGGGGGAATGTCCTGAGGTTATATTTTGTTATTTTTTCATTGTGCGCATGAAGTAAATTACTGCCCAACGGTCAGCTTCGTCGGTGATTTTCTTCTCAAAGTTGGGCATTTCATCCCTGCCGATGAATGACTGATAATAGATTTCACCGTCGCTCTGATCCTGGAATTTCTTGGCTGAGAAATCTCCGGTGCTGGTTTTGAGGTTGGCTGCTTTTGGTCCGTCACCCAGGCCTTTGGCTCCGTGGCATGATTTGCAGTGTTTGTTGTAAAGCTCTTTGCCGGTTGTGTTGATCGAAGCATCACCGGCTTTGATGGTGCTTTTCATGGTTTTGTACTTCGCGGGAATATCCCATGGCCCGCCGGGTTTCTGAATCATGGCGATGTTGATCGTCATGTAAAGCACAGCAATTCCGAAAATTGCTACAAGTTTCACTGAGTTTTTCATTGTTTTGGTTTTATTTGAAGTTTGTATATGAATAAGCAGATCAGAAACTCCACAGGCGGGTTATGTTAAGCCCGATGAGGATACCTTTATCAAAGAAATCGTTCCTGTTGAACATAATGTTTTCCTGCGGCAGAATTCCCTGTGCGGATGCCAGGTAAAGGTGAAATGCATGGGTGCTGGTAGAAACCTCATAGCCGATGCAGATATTGGGTTTCATCATGGTAGCATTGTCATTGTATTCCTTGGTATGCTCAGAAATACCCTGAATCTGCAGCGGGAAATCGCCACCGATTATTACAGAGCTCTGCGGTGAAAACTTGATACGGCCGGCAAAAGAGATGGAGATGCGGTCGTGATCCAGGGTGGAGTCTATTGAATTGTAATGTGTAAAAGCGGGGGCAAGCTGTAATGAGAACATATCATTGAACCTGCGCGAAATGATCACCTGGGTATGGTAGTTGAACCGGTTGGTGAACTTATAATTGACTCCGAATTTGTCATCAGCGCTGCCGTCAATACCAATTACTTCATAAACCGATACGGTAACCGGGATTTTGTTTGACCGGGTCTGCTGCAGGATGTTGTACTTTATCTGAATGTCCTGCATTTTATTGTATTTGGTTGTTCCGATCCCGACCATCAGATTGTTGAGTATGCTGAAGTTCATCCCGAGCCTGATGTTTGAAGGCGCCCAGATCCCGAATAAATCGGATGCACCATTGTCCATGGTTCCGAAACGATGCTGAATGATCATTTCAAGGGTTTTGGCCGATTGAATGGTGGTGGTGGCTGCATCAAACAATAAGCCACTTTCAAATGCCGGTCTGGCAGGACGCTCTTTTACGGGTTCTGTAGCTTCTTCTTCCTGAGCAAAACCATTGTAGCAGCTTAACATGGATACAATAAGCGCAAATGCTCCGATTACTCTGATAAAACTGTAATTCTTCATCATTTTTAACATTTTGGTGTGGTTTCTAATTGTTGAGGGCACCCTTCTTAATCCAGGCAAGAACAAGATTCGCATCGCTCACAGTTGTGAAAGACTTCATACTTCCGGTTGCCATAGCCGTATAAATAAGACTGTTTTCTGGCGTTGCGGTATCAATAAACCCGTTGTTCAAGGCACTAAAGGCATTGCCTGCTGAAAGATCCGGGGCAAAGGCTCCGGCAGCATGGCATCCGCTCATGTTACAACTTGCATTGAAAATAGGCATGATATCAGTGGCAAAACTGATTTCATCCGGAATCGGCGTATTTTCTGGTTCAACAAAATCGTATTCACATCCGCTTAAAAAAGCCAATGCAAAAAGGGAGACAAAAATCAAAGTGAACGATAAATTCAGGCTTGTTTTTTTCATGTTTCTTGGTTTTCTATGCTTCATCAAAGAAAATACATATATGAATAAAGCAATCTAAGTAAATGTTGATATATTTGCCCTCTGATGGTGATTTATGTGGATTTTTAATTGATCTAAATCATCATCCTGCCTGATCTGAAGTCTTATTTGTAATGATTCTTTGCTTAATTTACCCGTATTTTTCACCAGGAATTTACTAATCTTGCTCATTATGAATAAATTATCGAATGGCGGTTGTTTGCATTGTAAGGCAAAATCGGATATCTTCGACCACCTGAGTGAAGAAGAGCTTGACCGCGTTGAATCATGCCGGGTTTCGATGCATTACAGGGCCGGCGAGATTGTATTTAAACAGGGTTCGCCCTGCTACGATTTCGTTTGCATAACATCCGGCCTCGTAAAACTATATATCGAAGGTGAAAATGACCGCAGACTGATCATCGGTTTTGTTAAACCGGTTGATTATATTTTTGTGCCAGGTGCTTATGTCGACAAACGCCATCACTATACTGCAGTTGCCTGCGAAGAGACCTCAGCCTGTCTGGTTGAGACGGAAGTGCTGCAAAATCTGGTAAACACAAATCCTGAGTTTGCCAACAGCTTTATCAAAAAGATCAGCAGCCAGGCCATTAGTCTCATCACCCAGATCGCCAGCGTTACCCAGAAGCAGATTCCCGGAAGGATGGCCGACACCCTCATCTATCTGGCAACTAAAGTATATAACAGCAATCCGTTCATCACCAGCCTTTCCCGACAGGATCTGGCCGATTTATCCGGAATGACCAAGGAAAGTGCCATCAGGGTGCTGAAGACCTTTAAGGATGATGAGCTGATCGTTATCAGGGGCGACGAAATAGAACTGCTGAACATCCCGATGCTGGAAACCATCAGTAGGAACGGATAAAATAAGCCTGAGTTTTGTCTATGGCTGATTCCCTATTACGCTGCGTGATTCCGCGATATCCGCTATTTCAGTGTAAACCTCAGTATGAAAACAGGTTCACATTGCTTGTACCTCCGGGCAGAATGGTAAAGGTACTTTCAATTGTATAGATCGCCCGCTGGGCGCTCTTTGACCGGTAAACCACCCTGTAATTGCCGGGCTGCAGTACCAGGGTTTCCTGAAGGACATTCTCCCTGAGATCGTAAACCCATTCCAGTGATTCGTTTTTCTCAAGGTAAAGGCTGCCATAGCCGTTTACACTTTTGCGAAGCACCACAATCCCGGGCAAGGGTATATCAATGGTCGTTGTCTGGCTCTGCATAATCCTTACATCATCGATATACAATCTCGGCAGTGAGAGTATCTCCAGGTCATAACTTCCGCACAGGTACTTTTTGTTTTCACCGAAAGCCTGAACATTGATGGTTTCCTGCTGCCCATGCCTCCGGACAATCGTTTGCAGATTTTTCACTATTTTTTCATTGGCCCCGATTTTCAGGTTCAGGTTGCCTTGAGGGGCACTCACCGATACCGTAACATGGGTTCCGGCCACCAGTCGTATGTTGTCGATTCCGGTTGGTGGCAGGGTGTTGACAATCAGGTCATAGGTTATAAGCGGGTCAAGTACGAGGGTATCCGGCAGTCCGCGGGAGTTCATCGTATGTATATAATTGTACTTTACTTTTCCTGTCACGTGATCGAAAAAAGTGAGGTTTACATTTGTTTCTGATGCTTTGTTGTTAATATCAAGCAAATTTACCTGCAGGGTGGTTGAGTGAAGCGCCTGACTGATCACAGTGGTCAGGGCTTTTTTGAAAGAAACCTCACTGGCGGCATCAAAATAGGTTCCCACACAATTAAAAGCATCTTTAAAATCGCGACCGATGCCGATAATGAAAGGTTTCATCACCACCCCGTTTTGCTGCAGAAGCAGCGATGAGGTGCAGGGATCTCCGCCACACTCTTCAATGCCATCGGTGATAAGAATAATAATGTTTCTGCAGTTATCGCATGGCGGAAAATCATTGGCTGCCTGTTCGAGGGCGTAGGCCAGGGGGGTAGTCCCACGGGGCGTGAGGCTCTCGATGCGGTTTTTTACCAGATCAAAATTATTGTCTGCAAAGGGCACTTCAAGTTTGGTGTCGTGACAGTCTGCCGGAGGATACTGTTTCTGGTGCCCGTAAACCCTGAGCGCAATCTGCAGGTTATCGTACGTTTTCAGACTGTCAATCAGGTTGCTCATCATCCGTTTGGCAATATTCATCTTAACATCACTCTGCCACTTGCCCAGCATGCTCTGCGAACCATCAAACAAAAACAGGATGCGGCTTATCGGCTCAACCTGATTCCCGGGTCGGACCGTTTGAGCGAATATGAAAAAGGGTGACAGTATCAGCGCAAGCAGTATGGTTTTTTTCATTCGGTAAACGGTTTGTATTATACTGACGTACTGACTGGACTTTTATTGTGCCGGAGGCTGAAACACTGGCATAAAACTGTAAAAGAGGTGCCTGACAAACTGAATGTCTGCACTTCAAAAATAGGGCTTTTGTATATCCGCTCATGACTGAATCTAAAAATTATGCCGATTAAAAACATCCACGTACCTTTGAGCGTTCCTTATACACCCTCATGGCCTTTTTATGTTTCAGTTGACAAAGTTTGACAATTTACTTAAAATCATTACGTTAGCATTTTTTCTGATTCCGGTCCTTCCATCTTCGGTCAGCGGACAGAATTTCCGGCAAGGTGAAGCCGGGCTCTGGGTTGATTCGGTGCTGAACAGTCTGAGCACCGATCAGCGGATTGCTCAGCTACTGATGATCAGGGCTTATTCTAACCGTGATGCCCAATACCTCACCGATCTGGCTGCCCTTGTCAGGGAGGTTAATCCCGGAGGTGTCTGTTTTTTTCAGGGTGGCCCGGTCAGGCAGGCTCAGGCAATCAATGTCCTGCAGGAAACTGCACAAACACCGTTGCTGGTAGCCCTGGATGCTGAATGGGGCCCCGGAATGCGGCTCGACAGCATAAACTGGTTCCCGAAACAGATGACCCTGGGGGCCATTCAGAATGATTCCCTGATATATCAGATGGGCGCTGGCATTGCAGCGCAGTTGAAACGTCTGGGTGTGCATGTCAGTTTTTCTCCGGTTGCCGATGTCAACAACAACCCGGCTAACCCGGTTATCAATGCCAGGTCGTTCGGTGAAGACCGCCTGCGGGTAGCTCAGAAATCTGCTTTTTATATGAAGGGCCTGCAGGATCACGGCATTTTTGCTGTTGCCAAACATTTTCCCGGGCATGGGGATACCGGATCCGATTCACATTATACCCTGCCGGTAATCAATAAATCGCGGCAGCAACTTGACTCTACGGAACTTTTTCCTTTCAGGGTTCTGATCGGACAGGGTGTCAAAGGAATCATGATCTCCCACCTTGCTGTACCGGCGATCGATTCTTCGGCCAAAGCAATTGCCACACTTTCTCAACCTATGATCAAAAACCTGCTCAACGGGGAACTGGGTTTCACGGGAATGGTCATTACGGATGGCATGGACATGAAAGGCCTGACTGATTTTTCGGATCCCCGCATGGTAGAAGCCGATGCGCTGATCGCCGGAAACGATATCCTGCTGCTGCCTGTAGATGCCCGCAAGGCCGTGTCGAATATCCGGGCTGCCATCGATAGCGGTTACCTGTCAATGGATCTGGTGAATCAGAAAGTAAGAAAAGTGCTGCTTTGGAAATACGAAGCCGGGCTGAACCGTCTCAGGCCCATTGAAACAAAAGACCTCGTCAGGGAGCTGAATTCAGTTTCCGCGGCTGTAATCACCGCCAAAGCCAATGCTGAAGCAATTACCCTGGTGGCAGATCCCGCAGCTGCCATCCCTTTCAGGATATCCCCGGATACCCGGTTCGCCAGCCTCGTGATCGGTGATACCTTGCTTTCACCCTTTCAGGAGATGCTCTCTGCTTACGCTCAGGTTGATCACTTTAACCTGCCCAAAGAGCCCGACAAAGCCCTGGCGGATTCTATTGCCCTTTTACTCACTAAGTACAACACCATCATTGTTGGTTTTGTTAAAACCAGTGACATGCCGCAAAAGAATTTCGGAATCAGTCCGGTGGCAGCAGCATTTGTAGATTCTCTAGCCACGGTTAACAACCTGGTGCTCAATATTTTTACCAGTCCCTATTCACTGGCTACCTTTAAAAATACCGACCGCATGGCCGCCGTTGTGGTGTCGTATCAGGATAACGCCAACATGCAGCAGTTAACGGCGCAGGCGCTTTTTGGCGGATTGCCTGTCAAAGGAAGACTGCCGGTTTCAGCCACCTCCGCTTTCAGATGTGGCACGGGCCTCGACCATATGGAGAAAATCAGGGTTTCGTATTCTTTGCCTGAAATGGCGGGTATTTCCACTCGGAAAATTGCTGAAGTTGATTCGGTGATGCAACAGGCGATTGACGAAGGTGCTTTTCCGGGAGGCCAGATTGTTGTGATAAGAAAGGGAATGGTTGTGTTACAGAAGTCATACGGGAATAAGACCTATGATCAGACTGAGCCGGTAACCAACCAGGATCTCTACGACCTGGCTTCCCTGACTAAAATGCTTTCAACCACGCTGGCTGTGATGAAACTCACGGCAGAAGACAGGCTGAATCCTGACGAAAAACTGGCTTTCTATCTTCCTGGTCTGAGAAAAAGCAATAAATCGCAGCTTTCAATCAGGGAAATCATGGCCCATCAGGCAGGCCTGCAGCCTTACATTCCTTTTTACCGCAAACTGATGAAGGGATCCCTTCAGGATTCATCATTGATTGCCAGACACTTCAGTGTGAATTATCCTATAAGGGTTGCTGATGCCATGTATATCGGAGATCAATGGCACAAGTTCATCAGCGATTCCATTGCGGCCTCACCCTTGCTCAAAAAGCGGGAATACAAATACAGCGATCTCGGGTTTATCCTGCTGGCAGATGCAGTGTCAGAAGTCACCGGGGAACCCCTGAGCAGCTATGTGAAACACAACTTTTACGACAGGCTTGGGTTGTTAACGCTGGATTACTTCCCCCGCAATCGTTTCAGTGTTAGCAGAATAGCCCCTACAGAACTGGATACTGTTTTCAGAAAGCAATTGATCAGAGGCGATGTACATGACCCTGCTGCTGCCATGCTGGGAGGTATGTCAGGACATGCCGGACTTTTCGGGAATGCCATGGATGTGGCAGTGCTCATGCAGATGCTGCTGAATGAAGGGAACTATGGAGGAGAAGTATTCCTTGATCCGGAAACGGTTAAGGAATTTACCCGTACACAATATCCTGAAAATAAAAACAGGCGTGGACTCGGTTTTGACAAGCCGGCACCTGACGGCCAGCCGGGACCAACCTGCAGCCTTGCTTCGCCGCACAGTTTCGGGCATACCGGATTTACCGGAACCTATGCCTGGGCTGACCCCGATGCTGACCTCGTTTATGTTTTCCTGAGCAACAGGGTATATCCAGATGCCGGTAACAACAAAATTACCCGGATGGACATCCGGACCAGAATCCACGAGATCATCTACCGCTCTGTTACGGAATGACCGTATATGACCGATAAATGAGCCTCGTCTCCTGTTCATGATATGGTTCCGGTGTTAGGGTGAACGCAGGAAAACAGGAGAACTTTAAATCTGCCGGTATTGAACTGACCCCATGCCGGATTGTTTATTCAACGGAATATTAACCCATCAATAGTAAACTGAATTATGTCAAAAATCACATTGAAAGGAAATGAAATCAACACCGTAGGAACTCTTCCGGCTGTTGGCAGTGTTGCTCCCGCATTTAACCTGGTTAAATCTGACCTGAGTGCTGCAACCCTGGATGAATTTAAAGGTAAGAAGCTGGTGATCAATATTTTTCCCAGTCTTGATACCGGTGTTTGCGCGGCCTCTGTCCGTCATTTTAATGCAGCTGCATCAAAACTGGATAACACAGTGGTGCTGTGTGTTTCAAAAGACCTGCCATTTGCCCACAGCCGCTTCTGCGTTGCTGAAGGTTTGCAGAATGTAGTGACCGCTTCCGATTTCAGGGGAAGTGCATTCGGAGCCGATTATGGCGTTACCATTGCCGATGGCCCGCTCGCTGGCTTGCATTCCAGGGCTGTGGTCGTTGTCAATGAGCAGGGCGTTGTTACTTATACCGAGCAGGTTCCTGAAATCGCACAGGAGCCCGATTATGAGGCTGCACTTAAAGCGCTCTGATTCAGGATACCCCGTCTTTTTGAATACGAAACCACGACAATCCTTCCCCCCAGGACATACGCCTCAACGGGGAAGGATTGTTTTTTTCAGCCGTGACCTTTTCAGGATAGAATCCCGGTCGCCTCAAAAATCCACAACAAAAAGCTGCCTGGTAGACTAAAGAATCAGCAGGACTTTATCTTACTCGGGTTGGCAAACGCTCAGAGGGCCCTCATCCTGTTTCCTTTCGCATCATGGGTGACTTCGGCCAGTCCGAGTGCTTCAAGCAGTGGTGGAATATACATCCCGAATCGTCCCCGCAAACCTTTTTTCAGCCCATACCAGCCGCCAGCAGGATTGCTCTCTGAACGGCCCCAGGCTTCAACCGTGCCTTCTCTGGCTGGTTTTTGTTCATCGGCACTGCCGAGTTCCATCCAGTCACCATGCGCTTTGAGCATCCGGTGAAGGTCTTCAATGCAATTAATGTTGTAGAGCAACACCGTTTTTCCAACCGTGCACACCAGCACTTCTTTTCCATCCTTAACCTCTGTGTGCATGGTGTATTCACTGGTGAGCGGTGGTGTTTTTAACACCATCGGCTGCTCTTTGGTTCCGATTTTATATTTCATTATATGGTCAGTTTGTGTTGATGGAATTACTGAAACGTCAATTCACGGACCCTGAATCCTGTCCCGGGCCTCCTCTTTAATTGCTGTTATGCGAAAATTGAAGCATATTACTGTTCATTGTAATGCTCAGAATCTGCAATATGATTTTTTGAAGTTTTTTACACGGGATTGACCGGGTGCAATCAACTCACCAGTATGTGCCTGATTTCCGGTGGGAATGGTTTTCACAAAACAATGATTGTCTTTGAAAACAGCCTGTTACCGTTGATGATTTTTAACAGGTAAAAGCCCTGCTCAAGATCTGCTGTTCCCAACCGGAAGGGATGTTCAAACCGGCCTTCTTTGACCAGCATCCCTAAACCATTGTAGACAGCAAATTGTCCCTGATCAGGCATGTTGCGGAAGGTGATAAAAGTTCCGGACTTCACAGGATTGGGGTGGAGAGAAAAACCATCGTCGCTTTTTCCGGTACCTGTTTGTCCGGTTGTCCCGGAAGCCCTGATTTCAACGATGCGGTCATCACCAGGTCGGGGGGTGCCACGTCCGTCGCGATTGCTCACTGCAATAAAGACCCTGCCATCGGGTGCCACGCAAACATCCCTTAACCTGCCGTAATGATCCGTGAACCAGTCCTGCTGCCCGGTAACGGAATTCCCGTCGCTGCTGAGTTTCAGGCTCACCAGTTTCCCAGCTTTCAGGCTGGTCATCAGAATACAGTTTTCCCATTCGGGTATGGCTGTATGGTTATAATAATCAATCCCGGCAACGGCCAGGGTAGGTGTCCAGGCGGCCAGTGGTTCCTTTACATTGTTTGCTTCACAAAAGGCGATTTCATCGGGAAGGTTGCAGAACCCGGCAACCGTGGGCCATCCGTAGTTTGTTGCAGTTTCCAGCAGATTCAGTTCATCATCGGTGTTGGGGCCATGCTCCGAACCGTACAGCTTTCCCGAAGGGGTGAAAACCAATCCCTGTGAGTTTCGGAGACCCAATGCCCAGATATAACTGCCGGAAAAAGGGTTGTCATCCGGGATGGAACCATCGGGATTGATCCTGAGTATTTTCCCTATCAATGAATTCATGTTCTGGGGACTGTTCAGGTTGCCGGCATCTCCGGTTGACATATACAACCTGTCGTCGGGCCCGAAAACAAGACGTGATCCGTTGTGGTAGGAATTGGCAGGTAGGTTGTTGAGCATGACGAATGGCTCTGTGAGTGTTGTTCCGTCATAGAAATACCTGACCAGCCTCTCTTTCAGGTATTCTCCCGAGTAGTAATTGTAAACAACATATACATAGGACTCATCCGGGAAATCGGGATGCAGGGCCATGCCCAGCAATCCGCCTTCTCCGTATTCATCCACATCAGGAATGGTGTAAACCGGAATCAGCGCGCCTGTGTCGGGGTTCAGCCTGCTGATACGACCATATCTTTCGGTGATCCAAAGGTGGTTGTCAGGCCCCCAGAGTACCTCCCAGGGCGTATCGAGTCCGGTGATTACCGAAGTGGTATCTATGGCTGTTGAGCCGATGTAAAGCTGACTTTCCGATTTTTTTGAACAGCCAACAGATAGAATCAGGACGAGTATTGCAGTAAAACTGAATGATATTGTTTTCATAATCAGGTATTTGAAGGAGATGTCAAGATTGTCAGACCTTCTGGGTTTTAATCAAGTCTGTAAGCCGTCACCCCATTGCTGAAGAAGGTTGGTACATACAGGATGCCTTCCGACCGGTTGTAGCCGATATCGGCGGCATTTTTCTTTACCGGAGTGGTGTCGAGCAGCAGGAATTTTTCCTTTCCTGGTTCGGCCATGTATACATGCCCCGACCAGTCGGAGATCAGAAAGGTGTCTTTCCCGATAACTTCAATGCCGTCAATTCCTCCGGTGTCTTCAATGAATGGGGTGACTTCCTTCGAAACGAGGTTGATCGCGACCACACTGTTGTCTTGTCCGCAAAGTAGCTGCCTTTTGTAAATGCACAAGCCGTTGCTGCCTTGTATTTCAGGGGAGTCAGAGAAAATCTCCAGCTTGTTGTTCAGCAGATAATATATGTAATTGCCCTTACTGTCAGAAACATATACCTGACCATCTGGATTCACGGCGATGTCGTTCAGGTTTACAGCTTCAGGGTGGGTGTACCTGTTGATGACTTTACCGGTTTCCAGGTCAATTTCAGCAACTTCATCAATGTTTGTGACATAGAGTTTTCCGTTCAGGATGCCCATGCCTTTGGGGGCACTGAGCCCTGTTGCCCACCTGGCTGAGAGAATTGTGCCATCGGTTGCCAGTTTTGAGATATAACCATTGCCATCCTTCTGCCATGGATTGTCATTGATATTGGCAACATAAAGAACGTTTCCTGTCGGATCATACAACACAGATTCAGGTGTTTTCAGGCCTTCAGTTTTCTCCCAGAGCAGGGTTAATCTTCCATGCTGATAAATTTCCTGTGAATATCCGGGCATCAGGAGGAGGAGTGAAACGAGCAAACTCAGTATTGTTTTCATATTCAGTGGTTTGTGTTGTAAAATATTGACAATCAGAATCTATGGGAATTAAACGCAGGAAGTGTGCAAATGTTTAAACGGAGGGCTAAAGGCTGGATAAAATATTTCTCTGCTGAAATAAATTCGTATCTTTGCACCCCTGAAGCGGATATGGCGTAATTGGTAGCCGCGCCAGACTTAGGATCTGGTGCCGAGAGGCGTAGGAGTTCGAGTCTCCTTATCCGCACAGAATAATACCCGCGTAAGCGGGTTTTTTTGTTTTATTGTAATACCGGACCCCGCCTGCAGCGGAGAGTCTCCTTATCCGCACAGATATATTGAGGATGTCTCAAAAGTCAGGGATTGTCTATATTTCGACTACCCCGCCGAAGTGGGCGGGGCAAGCTGCTCAATATGACAATCCATTGATTATCAAATGTCAGGCTGAGCGGAGTCGAAGCCTGTATTAACTCATGAGACAGCCTCTTTTTTTGTCTTATAGTATTACCGGACCCAGCCAGCAGCGGGGAGTCTCCTTATCTGTAATAAGTATAAACGACATCAAGCGGATTTATCCGGTTGGTTTTCCATAAAAGTTTAAGATGCCGGGCGGTCTCTGATTTCTTTCCATGAATCCAATAAAAATAAATCAGTTTATCTGTCTGTTGCGCTGACACCGGCAAACGCATGCATGTACCTTGGTTAACCAAGGGATTTTGGTCGGAAAATGCGGTATCCATATTACAGATAACAGGAATGAACAGACAGGGCTGATTTAATTTCTTTCTCAGTCAGATGCTGCTTTGTAAAGCAGAATCGTTCCGATCTGCTGTACCCTGGTGTGACAGATCATGAATCAGAATTGATTTTTCGGTTAAATGAGTCTGGAACTGGCTTCAACAGGCACCGCTTGAAACAACTTACCCTTATTTCTGGGCCTGGATTCAGGTGTTTGAATCTGATTCAGTTATGAATGAAACAATTACTTATTTCTGTTGTTGATTATCCTTTGAAATAGTTCTTTGTCCGTGCTTTCAATATTCTGAGAATCAGTTTGTCAGATAAGTCAGACTTTGGTTACACACCGCTGGCTGTTTTAAGTGTATTTTTCTGAAATAAAAAAATTCTGAGCTATGCCTGATAACAATGAAGAAAATGCTTCCGGTATCTCAATTGAGACCTACGAAGCCCGCAAAAAAATTGTGCTCGAAATAACAGGCAAGTTTAAGCCTGAACGCTTCGTTTACCTGATCAGTGCAATACTATCACTGGGGTTGATCATTTACCTTGCCTTCGACCTTTACCGTCAGGAAAAGATTACCATGGAGCAACTGGCGCTGTTTATTGGTCCGACCGGATTTCTGGCCTACGCCGTATCCCGGATTCTGTTCATGTGGTCGAAATCGATGAAAATTATTTTTACCGGAAAGTTTTGAGCTATGGATAATCAGAAATTAGACAAGGAAATTGAAAAGCTCAGGGGCGATATTGACATGGCCAGAATCGACCGGGTCGCAAAGAGCAGCCGGATTATCAGCATCATCGTATTGCCGGTGGTTTTCGCACTTTTTATATACGGATCGGTCCGGTTGAATACCCTTTATAAGGAAATCAGGGCCCAGGAAGCCATCAAGCAAAAAAACAAAGTTGAAAACGACGCTCTTCAGTTTGAGATTGCAGCACTGGAAGAGAAAAAAATGAAACTGGAATCGGAACTGATGAACCAGTATGGGCTTTCTGTTGATAGCATCCGTACACTCTCATCGGATGAAATTCTTGAACACGCCATCCTGGCAAACGATGCGATAAAAAATCTGGTGAAAGGTTATTCACCGGGAAGGAATGTTGAAGTTCAATACTACAACAAAACCATCGACGAAAAGCGGCTGGTTCTTGAACTGGAGGCGCTTGGTTATAAGTTTTTAAGCAGACCTCCATCACAGTACATGAGTAAGAAACAAACCAATGCCTTGTGGTTCGGTTCTGAGGTGCCGCTGAAGGATGTAAAAATTGTTGCACTGGCAATGATCAGAGCCGGGGTCCCTTTGCGCGGAATCAGACCATACAGGAGCAGCAGTTCAAACCCTGCCTACAAAAGCAACATCATAGAAGTTGGGGCCTCCGTTGATCTCGAACAAAAGCCGTTGCTCACGGTGGATGAAGTCAAGAATGCGACGGATTTTAAACGTTAGTTCTCCCGACGGCTTGTCCCTTGATTCCGGGAAAATATCAGAATTGACTCAATTAAATGATCCTGAAGGGTGGCCGGGTGGTTGCTCCAACCGGTTCCGGCTGAATGGTCTGTACATGAACCAGTGTCAATCCGGTTTATTGCTTTAAACTGAGCAGCACAACGAGGCCTCTTCTGACTACCGGGATTGAATTATTTGCCGTATTTCTCTCCGAAAACTTTTTCAAACTTTTCGAGTTTCGGCCCGATTACAAAAGTGCAATAGGGCGCTCTTTTGTTGTTGTTGTAATAGTTCTGGTGATAATCCTCGGCTTTGTAGAAAGCCTTGAAAGCGGAGATCTCGGTTACAATGGGATCTTTCCATGAGCCACTGGCGTCAAGTTCCTTTTTGTAATATTCTGCCTGTTCTTTCTGATCCTCATTGTGATAAAAGATCACGGAACGGTATTGCGTTCCGACATCCGCTCCCTGGCGGTTCAGGGTGGTGGGATCATGCGTTTTCCAGAAGACTTCCAGAAGTTCCTTGTAGGCTATTACTTCCGGATCATACAGCACCTGTATCACCTCGGCGTGCCCGGTAGCTCCTGAGCTTACCTGCTCATAGGTAGGATTGGGGCGAGCCCCGCCCGAATAACCTGATTCAACACTGATTACTCCTTTTAGCTGAAGAAAAATGGCTTCGGAACACCAGAAGCATCCGGAACCAAATGTTGCAGTGTCAGTCTTCATATTTCCGGTGTTCATGGTGGTCTCTCTTTCCTCAGGTGACTGCCGGTTGCAGGCTGTCAGCGTCAGGGACGAGATAACAGCCATTGCAGCTAACATAAATGGTTTCATACTTTTCTGAACTAAACAGTTTTAAATGCCCCCGGGTTCAAAGGATATCCGCCAATTTGCCGCGATTTCACAAAGATTAACATTACGGCTATAACGACCAGCCCGGAAGAGTAGGTTTAGGCCGGGCAAGTGAATAGCACAGAGTTTAAGGACATTATTCCAGGAAAAGCAATGAGTGTGTCAGGCCTGAATTACGGGTTTTCGGACAACACATAAATAACCGATCAGTTTGTCCTCGTTGTCATTGAGAACTGATACAGTTGCCTCAACATGGATCTCTGAACCATCGGGCAACTCCTGTACCAGCGGGCCTTTCCAGATTCCGGTGTTTTTCAGGGATTCTGCCTGAAACCGTTCTTCCTCCGCAATTTTCCATTTGCTCTTGATCAGTTCAAAAGCAATTTTGCCAACGGCTTCTTCTTCAGGTATGCTGTAGAGTTCTTCGGCTGATTTGTTCCAGTAGGTGATCACGCCTTTGTGGTCGTATGCATATACTGAGTCACTCAGCTTCGACAGAATAGCTGCATGAAAGGTATTTATCATCTCTGTGCTGCGTCTGTTCATGATGTCAGATAGTAGTTTCTCCTGATTGAAGACATTGATGAGCATGTTCTGCAATGAATTGAAATCAGGGTCCTTATCATCCATCATCTTGATGTAGTCAGGGTCTTTGTGTTTGATTGCCAATGATATAAGTTTCAATGGCAGGATGTAATACCGGTTCAGGTAAACAAAGGAAAAAAGGGAAAACAAAACGACTGTGACTGCAAGCAGCAACAACAACATCCGGTTCAGATCTGACAACAACAGCACAAGTCCGGGCTTTGTTTCCAGGTTTACAGAAGCCACAGGATAATTATCCCATCCATACAGGGGTAGTGTCGTAGAATAATTTGAGCTTTGCTTGCTGAAGGCAGTGCCGGCCGGGGCAGCCGGTCGTTGAACGCTGATTTTTCCGGGATCGGAGGTAATCAGGGTATTGGCCAGTTCTTTTTCAATATACTTTCCGCCAAAAATCCACTGAACAGACCCTCCGCCCGCTTCGCTACAGGGTTCTGCTTTAAGAACAGACAGCTCATAAAGCGAATCCCTGTGCCAGGAATAATATCTGGTCACTCTCCCGTCGCTCACGAATTCCTCAAATGCCTTTTTGTCGTTGGGGAGTATCTTCAGGTAACCAAGGGCTGCGGGAGGATAAGCCAGCTCAGGTTTCAGGGAGGCATCCGTTGCAATAACAAATTCAAAGCCGGCAGCCGAAAGCTGTTCACCCAGACCTGCAGGTAGTTTTTGCTCCTGACAGATGCTGCTCCTTAAAGATTCAGATTCAGAAATCCGGATCAATGCCCGGCTACCCGGAATCGAGTTAACTTTGAGATGATTTTGCAGAAGCACAAGCTGTGATTCTGCATAATTCCGTTTGATTTTTTCGCAGGAAGCCCCGAAATACAGGTATATGAAAGTTACAATTCCGACGGATACAAGGGAGGTAACTACCAGGTAAGTGGTGATTTTGTTTCGTATTAATCTCATAATCAATAGTTAGCGGAGCTCTGTAGTAGTAGTGATAAGTTTTGTTGTACACTCAGGGTACATTCTTTTATTATAATCAGGTAAATATGAATTTGTAATGTGTGTTTTACGTATTTTTTTTCAGGCTGATCCTGCATTGTCAGTGAATCGGCAGAATCTTGTAATTTTCACTTCAACAGCCGGGAAGATATGTTCAGCTTTAAGAATAATGCATGGTTGGGTGAATCGTGAATTAATCCTGGTTACAAGTGCGCGATATTCAGATTAATCTTAACTTCGTTTTTGTATTGCAATGATTCACTAACTACGATAAAGTCCCATGCTTTTTGATATAGGAAGATTCCGGAATATTCCGTTGGTATCTGGTATAATACTGACAATGATGCTCTTAGTTTCCAGCCCGGTTTGCGGGCAGCTGAGTGTCAGCGGCCGTCCTGTTTTGCCTGACTTAGGCCGGTTGCAGCAGGAAAGGCTGATTCAGGAGCTCCCGCCGCCCGATGTTGAGGCGCTGGAGAAGGAAGACATGGAGGCTGGGCTTTCCGGTCTGCCCGAACGCATGGGCATCAGTATCCCGGTAAATTTAACAACTTCAAATTCAGGAATTAAGATACTGAGCGAAGGTTCGGTTTCAACATGGGTTCTTGTTGTCAGAAGTTCAGGTGCCTACGGACTCGGGCTCTATTTCTCGGATTTCAAACTGCCCGCGGGTGCTCAGCTCTTTGTTTATCCCGAAGATAAATCACGGGTATTGGGGGCCTTTACCAGCCGCAACAACCAGCCTTCCGGGAAATTTGCCGTTGAAATTACCAAAGGGGAGGCTCTGGTGATTGAATACACCTGTCCGGTTCAGTATTCAGGTTATCAGGCATTTGTGATTGATGAAGTATTGTATGCCTACAAGCCCCTGGTGTTTCCCGGTGATGATTTCAGATCGGCAGCCCTTTCAGGGAGTTGTGAGGTAAATGCTGCCTGCACTGAGGGAGACGATTGGCGTGATCAGATAAAGAGCGTGGTCAGGATACAGATCAAGCGGGCTGGTTCATCGTACTGGTGTACTGGGACATTGGTCAACAATACCGCTTCAGACTTTGCACCCCTGATTCTCACCGCCGATCATTGTGCCGGTACCTTCCCGGGACCTTATTCCAGCCCCGATGATGTTTCCCGGTGGATTTTCTATTTCAATTACGAAACGCCGGGTTGCGACAACCAGGCTGTTTCAGACAATAAGTCACTTACCGGAGCGGTCAAACTGGCAAGTAGTTCGCCGGCTGGCAACAATGGAAGCGATTTTTATCTGGTCAGGCTGAATGAGCCGGTTCCTGCTGCCTATCAGCCATATTATGCGGGCTGGACCAGCTCCGGTGCCATAAGCCCATCGGGGGTGTGTATCCACCATCCGGGAGGTGATGTGAAGAAGATCTCAACTTATACTGATCCGTTGACGCTGGATCAGTGGGGCCAGACGGCTGAAACACATTATCAGGTTGTTTGGAGTGAAACGGAAAACGGACACGGAGTTACCGAAGGAGGCTCTTCAGGTTCTCCGCTATTCGACAACAACGGATTGCTGATCGGCCAGCTGACCGGTGGTGAATCGGGGTGCAGCAACCTTACCGGACCTGATTTCTATGGCAGATTGTATTATTCATGGACTTCAAATGGCGTACACGACACTGTTCAGCTGAAACCCTGGCTTGATCCGCTGAACACCGGCATCACCACCCTGAACGGCTCCTTTAACCTGAACCTCGCGAATGCGCTGTTTGCGGCTGATACCACCGTTATTCCGGTCGGCTCATCGGTGCGTTTCTCCGACTTATCCTCCGGTGGTCCGCTTACCTGGCACTGGGAATTTGAGGGCGGTGAACCACAATCTTCTGAAATTCAGACTCCAGGAGATGTTGTTTACCAGAGAACAGGCACCTTCAATGTAAAACTGGTAGTGTCAAACGAAGCCGGATCCGATAGTCTGGTGCGCGAAAACTACATCCGTGTGGTTCCGGTTATCTTTCCGAATCCTGCCACTGAACAGATTACGGTGTTGCTGGGCGACAAGACAGATGAAGCACAGAATATGATCATATTCAATTCGTTGGGACAAACGGTGCTCGAATCCGGGGATTTTTGCCCCGGAAGCAATTCCTGTGTTTTCAGCCTTTCGGGCCTGAAACCCGGTTATTACTTTGTCAGGATCACCGGAATGAATTTCAGTGAGACCTATAAGTTGCTTGTTATCAGGAATTGAAGCTTTCGGTTTTGAACTTCCTGCCGGTTTTTCTGCAGATGATCTCAGCAACCCCGCGTCCGGTCATCAGCGCAGAGGGCAATCCGCCACCCGGGCTTACCCATTGTCCGGCCATCCAGAAATTGTCCAGTCCGCGAAGCGATAATGGCAATTGTCTGAAGCCGAGTGAGGGCGTCATAATCCAGCCTTCAAAACTGCCTTTCCAGTTGTTGGTATACCGGATTACCGTTGCCGGGGTCGAGAGGTCCTTCATTTCGAGGTAGTCAGCCAGCGGCCCCAGTCTTTTCTCCATCCCGCTAACGAGTTCCCGGATAATCCGCTCTTTTTCTTCTTTATAATTTTCGAATTCATCGGTTCTCAGGTTCACCCAGTACTTGTGCTCCCTGCTCGGGATAAGGGCAGTGATCAGGGTTTTTCCTTCGGGAGCCAGGTTCGGATCAAAGCTGTGAATCCTGATGCCGATCTCGCTGAGGGTATTGGCCGGGTCGATTTTCACGGCCTGTGTCAATGGGAAAATCAGGCTGGAAGCCGATGACTCAAGCATGCGGCTGATGCCCAAAGATAACTGCAGGTAGGAGGGGAACAGCAGGTTGTTGTTGTAAAAGGCATTCGTTTTCGAGTCAACAAACCGACCTTTCAGCATGCGGAACAAGGTGGTATAACCATCGGCTGCCGAAACCACAAAGTCAGCCGGGTATTCTTTTCCCTGGCTGTCTTTAATTCCGCAGGCCTGATTTCTGCTGCCATCACTCCGCGTCATGATCTCTTCAATCCGGCTGTGATAGTGAATACGGCCTCCGAGTGCCAGATACCGTTCTTCAATCAGTTTTGAAAAAGCCAGGGAGCCGCCTATTGGATAGCCTGCTGTTTTGTTGTGCATCCAGGCTGTGGTGATCATCACAAACACAATGCCCATTTCGGGAACAAACAGATTCTCAATGGTTTTCCTTAGCAGTGGATTCCTGCAGCGACCGGCAAAATCAGCAATGCTTACTTTCGACCATTTGTTGAGCAACCCGAGGTAAGGACCCAGCCTGAACACTGTTTCACCCATATCCTTCAGGGTGAAAAGTTCGCGGGGCTTGCCAAGGGGGAGTTTCATCGACGAGAACCGGCGTGCAGCATGAATATAATCGCGGATCACCTCCCGGTCTTCGGGTGCCTTCTCCAGGAGTTCTTTCTCCAGCAGGTCGATGTTGTTGTAGAACCTGATGCATTTTCCGGATTCATCCTCGTACTGGTAGAAAATGTCATGATCATAAATCTGAAGCTTCTTCATGTCGATCAGCTCATTCCAGGCGTTGTAAAGGCTCTGGCCTTCGGCTGATCCAACCAGCCAGTGAATGCAGCCATCAATGTTGTAGCCGTTTCGCTGCCACGATGTACACAAACCCCCGGGCAGGTTGTGAAGTTCGTGTATCTCGGTTTCAAACCCGTTCATTTGCAGGTAGCTGCCGACGCTCATGCCGGCAATTCCGGCTCCGATGATGCTCACTTTCTTTTTCATGGCTATGTTTTTTAGGTTCAGGCAGCCAGGGTTTTTTCACTTTTTTGGCACTTAACTTCCTGTACCGGTTGTTGATCGGTTTCAATGCCCAACCTGTTCATCAGCTCACTGATGTTTAGGGAAGTGGCAACCGGTTTGTTACTCCAGTGGCGGCATCCGCTGTGGTTGAGCAATACACACTGGGCAGGTACTTCGTGTTTGCGTAATTCCAGTCCTCCGGCGATCACCGTTGCCGCGCAGGCAACGCCAACAAAAGCAGTGCCGGGCCGTTTGAAGCTGTTTCCGGCCGTCAGCGCCGATGAATGACGGATAATTTCAACTCCGAAGTTATGCTTTTTTCCGAGTTTCCGGATCACATTTATATTACATTCTGCTGTACAACCGGTGCATATTTCTGAACCATCCCTGATGGCCGACTGGCACTTTTTTCCTCCATTCAGCTTCATACAGGCCGGCAAGAGGACAATCCTTTCAGAACAATTGTCAAACCCTGGTTTCATTGCCCTGTTGTAGATGTCAGCCCCGAGCATGTTGAGGTGGTACTCGGTTCTGCTCCGGAGCACAGAGATCTTGTCTTCGCGCAACGGGTATGCATTGGCTGCCACGGCTACAAACCGGGTAACCCCTTCCGTAAACGGGCCCAGTACCAGCAGGCTTTCATGGCTGAACCACCTTGCGAAACCGCGGAAAACGCTCAGCGTAACAAAGGCACTTGTGTCGCCCATTTGTTCCAGAAAATTTTTCCATGTTTCAAGCCGGGCGGCTTCCCGGTGGAATTCGCCGGTTGCCTTCATCCAGGCGATCAGGCGGGCAAGTCCCCTGGGGTCAGGAAACAGAAAACGTGACCGGTCAGAAGGTTTCTCAAGCAAACGGTAAGCAAGGGCCCCCCTGATGATATCGGCTGCCTTTCGTTTCAATCCACCATGTGAACGAAGTGACGCAGTCTGCTGCATCAGGCTGATGGCGGAACTCCCCGAGCCGGCAGCGTAACCTCCGTAAGTGTTCCAGAAAACTCCCAGCATCAGGGCTTCAAAAAGAAAGACTTCCCGGTCGCCGCTCACAGTTTCACCCTGCTTTTCCTGAAAATTCATGTACTGATCGATGAATGTACCCAGGCGGGTTTCCATTTCAGAGCGCATGAATCTTCCGAAATCGCTGAGGGTTTCCTGATAATTGCCGGAAAAGCCGGGCTTGCCGGTGAGGGAATAAACTGTCGGAGTAAACTGATTCGCAGGCATCTGATGATCTTTTTGATGCCAAAAATAGGTTGTAATGATCCTGAGGAAAAGTGAAATACGATGAGCCGGTAAAAATGCCCGGTGAACCGCTGTTTTTACCGGTTCAAAATCAATCATGCTCAGGCGTTGATGTCAGGAAGAAGGATTTTACCTTCTGTCTTTCCATTGATCAATCTTCAGCAGGATGGTGTCGTTGTTGTGGTTGATGTTCAGCCTGTTGGGTACATCCTTGCCTGAGAGCATGGTCTCTACCGATTTCCAGTTTCCGCGCGTGATTTTGTATTCAAGGGTTTCCTTGTCGGTGGTAATGGTGATCACGGGTCTTCCTTTCTGATCGCGGCCGAACGAATAATCAGGGTTCCCGGGATCCCAGTTGTTGAAATCTCCGGCAATGTAGAAGGTTTCATCGGGGCGGGTTGTTGGCGGAAGTTTTTCAAGAACGAAGGTGACCTTGCTGAGTTTCCTGTAATTCAGGGTTTTCCAGGCTTTCACTGACAAGAATACCGTGTCTTTGTCATCAAAACAATACCTGCGGTTCGCAATATCCCGGTGTCTGTTGTCGGTTTCTACCGAAGCCCAGTCGCCCATCGTAAATTTGAACTCAATGCAATCCCCTTGTTTTTCAACATTCCTGAAATAGAAACCTTTCGGGTGCTTCTGCATGGCATAGGAAAGATCGCCCGGATTCCAGAAATTGTATTCTGAAGCCATATAAATGAGGGCGTCTTCCGGGGTATCTTCAGGGTAATCGGCGATCACAAACACTGTTTGAGTGCAGTTCATCGGCTCGGTATCTCCCCAGCATTCTATCTGATCGGTCACCACATCCTCTTCGCCATAAACCAAGCTGCGGTTCTGTATGTCATAGCCGCATTCGTTCTTTTCAACCCTGGTCCAGTCGCCCCGGGTAAATTTGTAACTCAGCTCTCCGATCCCCCTTGGCAGCATGATGGAATAGGTGCCAGCCGAATCACGGTTCATCCTGAATCGTTCATCCCCGGGATCCCAGTTGTTGAAATTACCGGTTATGTAAATGGCTGAATTTGCCGGTGTGTTGAGGGGGATCTGGTCGACAACAATTTTCTGCCGGTAGCAGGAAGAGAGCAGCATCAGGGCTGACAAAGCCACAGGTACAAGTCTTGTTTCAGAGAAGAAATTCATTTTCATAAGTGCGTTATTGATCAAGCCAGTTTAGAAACTCCTGCGCTTTGGCCCTGCTTACAAACACCTGTTCGGGTGCTGCCGGAATGAGTTCGGTCAGCAGACGGCCGTTAAAATACCTGTTTACTTTGCCAATGCACTGAACGGCTGCAATGTAACTTCTGTTTAACCTGAAGTATTTCGCCGGGTCAAGCTGACTGCCCACCTGGTCGAGGGTGTATTCTATGATGTAGCGGTAGTTGGCTTTGGTAACCAGAAAAACCACATTGTCTTCGGCATAAAACCAGGCAATCTCTTCTACCGGGATGTGTTTGAACTGATCCCCGATACGGGCAACAAACCTCGCTTTGAATTCCCTGCGGGCAGGCGACAGCAACTGTTCCAGCAGACTCAGGTCAAAAGGCGGCTGTTTACCTGAACTGTACATTTCGCGCACCTGATCAAATTTACTGAGGGCCGCTTCCAGGTCAGCCTGTTTCACCGGCTTCAGCAGGTAATCGATGCTGTTGACCTTAAAAGCCTGAATCGCGTATTCATCAAAGGCAGTGGTGAAGATTACCGGACAAAGGATGTTTTTCTGACGGAAGATTTCGAAACTCAGCCCGTCTGACAGCTGTATGTCCAGAAAAATCAGGTCGGGCAGGGGATGGGTATTCAGCCACTGAAGGGTGTCTTCTACCGAGTCGATGCAGTCAAGTATCACGGCCTCGCTGCGTACTGCCTTTAACAGGCGTTTGAGTTCCTGCTGGGCAAAAGGTTCGTCTTCAACAATCAGCACTTTCATATCGGTCAGATTAAAGGGACTTTCACAATAAACGCTGTTTCCGTTTCAATCACTTCCACCGGTTTTTCGGTGAGAAAGCCATAGCGGCTGCTGATATTGGCCAGCCCTATGCCTGAGGATACCACCCCGGTGGTTTTCCGCTGAAGGTTGTTCGAAACAGCAATACAGCCGTTTCCGGTGGCATCTATCCTGATGGTGAGTGGTTTCCGGGCCGATACAATGTTGTGCTTCACGGCATTCTCGATGAGCAGCTGCAGGGTCATGGGCGCGATCAGCCTTACTTGCTGATCTTCGGGTATGTCAAATACAACCTCCAGCTTGTTGTCGAACCTCAGCTGATAGAGGGTTACAAATGAACGGATGAATTTCAGTTCATCGCTCAGCGGGATCAGTTCCTTGCTGCGGTTGTCAAGCACATACCGGTAAACATCGGAAAGGTCGCGGATAAACCCGGCCGCCTTGTCGCGGTCTTCGTACATCAGCGAGGAAAGGGTGTTCAGGCTGTTGAACAGAAAATGCGGATTTACCTGGGTCCGCAGGGCTTCGAAACGATACTCTGCGTTTTCCTTGCGGAACCTTTCCATCTCGGCAAGGCCATGTCTCCAGCGTTTGAGGAGAAACAGGGCAAACTCTGTAAAAGCAGGGATCAGGGCAAACAGAAAGAGGTAGTAAAGGGTAGTGATAATCTCATCGGAAAGCTGAATAAACTGTATTTCAAGGAGATAAACTTTCAGGGGAATGTTGATGGCCAGAATGATGACGGTAACCAGCACCGAACCGGCAGCAATTTCAATGATCAGCCGGCGCAGGGGGCTTTTTTCCCATGGGAAAAACCGTTCAAGCTGCTTCTTCATCAGCCTTACCATTTCCAGTGTAACGAGGGTCAGCAGGGCAGCACCGAGATATTCTGCGGCCGGCCTGATAATCTCGTGGTTACGGTAAAGGAGACGAAAGATCAGATCGAGCATCAGTTTCAGGGGAAAGCTGGCCGCAATCAGGATCAGTAATCTGGGTATCAGTCTGTTCACTATACCTTTAACCATGTTGTTGTATCTGCCGGACTTCAAAGGTAGCAAATCGGTGATTATTTCAGACAGGCGGAACAGCAATGCAGCCCGGTTGCTTCCTGAAATCTGCAGCTGAAAAGCGCCGGAACGGATCCCGGCGTTTTCGGTTACATGGCGGAAGTTTTGGCTGCCTGTTCTCATGGTTTCAGTTTTGTGTTAGCGGCAATTCAGAGCGAGAGGTTGAAGTCGGCAATGGATTCATTGTCTTTGAGCACAGAAACCTTGTAATTGCCTTTCGGAAGCTCATTCAGGTAGTAGCGGATGTAACGGGTGGATTGTTTTTTAACGCGGGTGGTCATCATGCGGGTGCCCGATTCGCTGTAAATGACAATCTTCAGCAGTTCGCCGGCAGGTTTTGCCACATACACATCCACACTTTCGCTGTTGTTGCGGAAGATTTTCACATTGGGCTTGGGAGCGGTTTTGTTACCCTCAGCACTGGCCGAAAGGCTAAGGAGCATGAACAGGGCAGCAACGGCTGCAAGAATTTGTGTTTTCATGGTATTGGATTTTAAAGGTTAGGGTTTCAGTTTTTGTTGATGAAGCAAAAATAGGTCAGCCTGAGGCCCTTGAAAACCAATACCCTGTGAAGCGTCAATCCGGAATGGTGAACTGTATGACAAAACGGGTGAAGTGAACAGCATCCGGGGCGGAATTGAATAACGAGAATGACTAATCCGGGGAGAGCAGCCGCAGGGGGAGGGCGGTGGATGCAGGAATTGCCGCCTGATCAGGGTAGCCAATTTAAAGCACAGAAAACGAGGCCCGGGAGTCTAGTCTGACCAAGGAAGGGTAAAGTGGCACTACCGCGGGGGCAAATGTGAGAGGTGTTCCTGAGCTTTTGCCGGATGACGCACCGGTGAGTCTAATCGCTTGCCGGCCGTCTGATCGATTGAGCAGGGTTTAATATTCTTTTTTAAATTCAGAGATAAACAGCGTATTATAAAGTTCTTTCTTTATCGTATGCTCATTCAGGAAGAGACAATACAAGTAAACTTTCTCATTTTTATTTATCTCCTTTTTCAGCGGTTTTTCAAGTATCGGCTGAATCGGAAACCAATATTCATTTCCATCAATTTCAAACAGGTATTCATTTTTGATTTTATCAAATGTCGAAAGATACTCCGGCTGGCCAACTGCTTTGTATACTCTTTTCATTGACTGTAAGATTTCTTCCGGGATGGGTCGTTTTTCTCCTTTAAAGGTTGCTTGAAACCGGTAATTATCCATCCTTAGATAATATTCACCTTCTATCAATCCATTTTCCACGGAATCAGCATAGATCCGTTCATTTCTTATCAATTGTGTAATTGATTTTTCTTTGTAATTATTATTCCACGAATCCCATTCATTCTGAGAATATGTTAAACTGTAAATGGAAAGTAGAGCTATGACTATTACTATTCTCCTTGTTTTCATAGAGTTCTAATTAATCGGGTACAACGTTTTGCGGCTTGGCGAAGTGGCGGATTTTTAGCACAAAATTTCAATCAAAGAACTGCACTTGAACCGACCACTAACCTATCAAACGAAGCACTGAACCCGCCATTACGCCAAACCGCTGTTAGGTGCTGGCTTTTATTCTGTCTGTTTAATAAAAAGTATGTCCGATTTACAATTGTATGTTTGCTGGCCTGCATGCCAATAGAACTCTGTATTCAGGTCTTCTGTTCTTTCCAAAATTGTGTCAAGATGGGAATTTATTCTATCACGGAGAAAAGGAATACTTCTTTTTAATTTCCAACTATTATAAATTTCATTTTCATCAGTTAAAATTAAAAAGAATCTGTTTGAAGCGTCAAATCTAGCCTCACCTTGATTCTCATATAGCCATTTTTTTAGTTCGGCTGGATTTTGCTCCGCTTCATTAATTATAGCTCTCTTACTTTCTCTTATTTCATTAACAAATTCTCTTGCTTCAGGTCGGTGATCTTCAGAGAGTTTATTATAAAGGTGTTGTTCTAGAGCGTTATCACTTAAATCGTCCGGTACAAGGATGTTCAACTGATTACATTTCGATTTTAGTTTACTAAGTTCTGTTTGATATTTTACTGAGCTAATGTACGTTTTGATAGACTCTCTATGCTCTCGCAGTAAGGAAATTAGGTCCCGTTTTAAATCGTTAGCGACTTTAGTTGCGTCAAATCCAATGTTTAATTCTAGGCATTTTGATTTTAGAGATTCAATGTTATTTCTTTCCACCCTAATAAAGTCAGTAATCGATTGTTGATAAACCCCAAGAAGCTCTTTAAACAATCGAATTAGTTCTTTCGTGTTGTCAATATTAGGCACTTGAATGCCCAATTCATTACACTTATCTCTCAGGCTTATTGATTCTTTTCTATACCCTTCAACCAGTAATTTGCTTGTCATCAACTCAGCAGGGAAATATGTAACCTTTAAATCAAAAGGTATATCATTAATAAAGAAATCAATCTTTTTTACAAGTCCTACTGTTGGTAATACATTCGGGTGGTCTTTAAATAAATCCTCAATTAAAATAGATGTCCAATGATTATACCATGAATTTAATGTATAGCCCCTTAAACTCATAAGTAATCTGCCCTCAATCTCCTCGCTTATTTGATCGTAAGATTGAATTTTTTTCACATAATTGTCAACTATGTTTTTTTCAAGACTATTTCCGAAGGAGCCACCCCAATCGAAAGTTAAAAGTCTGCTTAATTGGTCGATTAAAAAAGCTTCATTAGCTTTTCGTAAATCACGTTCCTGCTGATATTTTTGATTAATAAATGAAACAATGTGTTCGTTTAAAATCCCAGCATGATCAAAGACATGTGATAAGTATTGTTTCGATTGTAATTGGGAAATATCTATATTATGTAGGGAACAAAATTCTTCCATTGTCTCGCTTCGAGACATGCTTCTTAGTTTTAAATATCGTATCCCTCTATTATCATTTTCAATTGAAGGGAAATCGTCCTTTCTGAAAAAGGTGTCAAGTTCAGCAAAGCTCAAGTTTGTCATTTAATACCCAGTTATTATTATCGGTGAATCCAAAGTTTTTAATGAGAATATCAAGAATATCGATATTCCCAATTATTATCTTTTTTGAAAAAATAAGCTTCATTATTCTTAAGAAAATTTCATTTGTGTCGAGAGTTTCGATAGATAGCCAATTTTCAATTTCAGTCTTGAAAAATGTTTCAGTTTGTTTGTCATCCAAGATAATTGATTTGATACTTGGAGATTTTTGAAATGTCACAAGAACATCTCCCTTGATACTTTTTGACCGATTTATTTGTCTTGGAGTGAAGGTCTTTTGAACTAGCCATTCAAAAGATACCATTTCAAACCCATTTTTTAAGCAGGCATTTGTTATTGCTTTCCATTCCAAACCAGAAAGTGAATGATAGGTTAATGAAAAATAACCACCTAATTTTAAAACTCTTCTTATTTCTGAAAATGCCTCGTTTATTTCTTCTTCAAACTTTTCTGTGTTTTTGTCTCTGCATTTACTGTCTGATATTACAATCTCTTTTTTGTATTCTGGTGTTAACCTAAGCCAAGAATTCCAGATAATACTTTGCTCAAAGTATGGAACAGCATCACCGTAAGGCGGGTCAGTGAAAATGTAGTCTAAACTATCACTAGGAATTTGTAGTGACTTAGCATCGTATTGGGTTACTGTATATGTATTGGTATAATTATTAAACAGACCTTTATCAAAAAAGCTCATATAGTCCTTTTTTCCTTTGATAATCTTGTCTAATCTGTTTTCAAAGTATTGAAGGACATTATTTTCAAGATATGTGTCACCAAAATAAAATCCAGTCATCCAAGCTCCTTGTGACATATCTCCTCTAGACTTAATAGGAGGAACTAATTTTGAACAGTTAGCAAGATTAGCAGTGAATGCCAATTTGAGCAATTGTTGTTCATTACCTGAGGATTTTGATTCTATAAGACTTAAAAGTCTTGAATGACAAGCTAAAGTCCTTTTTGTAAAAAGGTCAGCAACCGTCATTCCTTTTTTTGCAGAAATTCTTGAATTTTCAATAAGATCATCAGTTGGATACCAATCTTTAATTTCTTGAATATTTTCAAAATTTAGAAAGTCTTCAATTTGATTTTCAGATAAGGATATTTCCTCTGTTTTTTTGGCTTTTGAACTTTTGAATCTTGCTTTTATAGGTTTATCGTTTTTGTCCCTTAGTACATTAATAAGTTGAACTACTTCTTCTCCTGTGTTTAAACTGAACCAAAGGTTTACAAATGGCTCAAATTCTTTTTTTATTGATTTCCATTCATTGGAAAGTTTGTTTAAGTCAAACTCCTTTGAAAGTAACTGTCGATTAATAAAGTTAGCTATTGGATTTAAGTCATTAGAAATTACATTTCTATTTAATAAGTATGCTTCGCAGCAAAAAACGCCATATCCTGAAAAAGGGTCTAGAATAGTGTCTCCCTCCTCTGAGTATTTCTCAATTAAGGATTTCAAGTCATTAGAAGGCTTTTTGCCCCAATACTTGTGCATCTCGTATCTATCTCTTTTCTGTTTCTCAATCATTATAAATGTCGTCTGTTTGTCTTTGTTTGTTTCAAAGGTCGTGTTTTTTTAAGCTTGCACCTAACAAGTGTATACACGCAACATCAACTTATTGTTTAAAATCCTAAGTCATTGAAATTAAACCATTGTAAATCAATACTATGCCAGTAAAATGAATTCGTTTTTAAACGTTTAAACCGGAACAGCCGTTCTGCGAATAACCGCAATTCAGGTCGTTCAAAATACAAAGATGATAAGAATACAGCTAAGGTAGAAGGAAAATGTTTCGCTTAATTCAGCAGGACAGAGATTTTTTCAAAAACCGGATTTCGTCACCTTCAGCAACAAACTGAGCTGAAAGGGACGAGGGACGCGAAAAAGGGACGAGGGACGCGAAGAAGGGACGAGGGACGCGAAGAAGGGACGAGGGACGCGAAAAAGGGACGAGGGACGCGAAAAAGGGACGAGGGACGAACCCTTCGATCAGGGTTTATTCCGCTGGTTGCAAAAAAGCCAAATAAGAAGGAACCCGTAGTTCACAACTTTAAGCGTAGTTCTCCAGGGTTTCAGTCAATACCTTGGTAAACAGTTGTTTCAGGCTGATGCCCACACTGGCGGCCTGGCGTGGCACAATGCTGGCTTCAGACAAGCCGGGCACCGTATTCACTTCAAGAAAGTAAAACGAGCCGGGGTTTGTGTGGCTCTCCGGGGTGAGGATGTAATCGAACCTGACGATGCCCCGGCAGTTCAGTTTGCGGTAGAGCATGGCTGAAGTTTCCCGGCAGGTATCGGCCAGGTGTATGTCAATAGGCGCCGGAGTGATTTCATCGGCCAGACCGTCGGTGTATTTGGCTTCGTAGTCAAACCACTCTTTGTGGCTGATGATCGCTGTTAAGGGCAGTATTTTCAGCTGACCCTTTTCTTCAAAGATACCGCACGTTACTTCCGTACCGGGAATGAACTCCTGCACCAGCACTTCATCATCTTCCTTCAGGGCGTTTTCTATGGCCGGTATCAGGCCTTCCGGGGTTTTTACCTTGGTGATGCCGATGCTGGAGCCATTGCTGTTGGGCTTCACGAAACAGGGCAAACCGGTGATGGCTGTTATTTCATCTGGACTGATGACGTCGCGTTTGTGCAGATAAACTGTTTTGGCCACGTTCACCCCCATGCGTCCGGCAAACTCGTTGCAGAAAAATTTGTTGAAGGTAAGCGCTGAGGTAGCCCTTCCGCAGGTATTGTAAGGAATTCCCATCATGTCGAGGTACCCCTGGAGTTTACCGTCCTCCCCGGGGGTGCCATGGATGCCGATAAAGGCAGCATCGAAGCTGATGCGTCCGGCTGCGGTAACAAGCGAGAAATCATTGCGGTTAACCTCTGTCGTATTGCCTTCAGGATCGGTGTAGTGCCAGCTTTTTTCGGTTATCCTTACTGGAAAAACATTGAACAGGTCCTGATCCAGGTGAGCGGCAATTACTTTTCCGCTTTTGACCGATATTTCATATTCTGCGGAGTAACCGCCCAGGAGCAGCGCAATGTTTTTCTTCATAGGATGTCTGATGTTTGCAATTTTTTTTAACCGGGAGTACGGATCCCTTGTGAAACCTTCCGGGTGGCAGCTCCATGAAACCCGTTGAAAGCAGTGTTCAAAGATTTCGGAGGATGCCTGTTTCCGGGCCGGCCAAAGTTTCATATCTTTGCTGACCGGGCAATAATTTCACGGCTGCAAAGTTAATAAACCTGACGGCCGGATGTAGCTTTTTGTACAGGGGTTAATCTGATTTGCATGAATTTTATTCAGTTTATTACAACACGTGTATTTCTCAGGCAGTTGCTCATTGCCATAGTGATCACTTCGGCTGTGGTGGCGCTTGTGCTGAGCATGCTCAAATGGTACACCCACCATGGTGAATCGGTGGTGGTGCCCAACCTGGTTGGATTGAACCCTTCACAGATTGAGCAGCTTGAAACCATTGACAACTTCGAGGTGATTGTTGTGGATTCGGTATTCGATTCGAGGCAACCCAGCGGATCGGTGATCATACAGGATCCGGTTGCCGGTTCAAATGTGAAGAAGCACCGCAAGATTTACCTGACTACCGTGGCTGTGTTGCCCGAGCAGGTGAGTATGCCCGATCTTGTCGACCTCACCCTGCGTCAGGCGAGTGCCGCACTCGAAACCTATGGTCTGGAACTGGGTAATGTCAGTTATGTGCCTGACATTGCAGCCAATGCTGTGCTGGCACAATTTTACAGAAACCGCGAGATTGCGCCGGGAACCATGGTCCTGAAAGGTTCGGTGATATCACTCAGGGTGGGACAGAATGCCGGTAACGGACGATACCAGGTTCCCTTTCTCATCGGGAAAACCCGTGCGGAAGCCCACAGCCTGATACAGGAAAACTACCTGCTCGTCGGGGAAGAGACTTTTGAAGAGAATGCTGATCCTGAAACAGCCAGGGTTTACAGTCAGTCGCCATCGTTTGCCAATGGAATGATGCTGAACGCCGGTCAATCGGTGAACCTGGTTTACCGCGATCCCGCTGTGTTTGATTTCGATGCATACCTTGAATTGATGACCGCGGATACCGCTTCAGTAGATCAGGAAGATGAGTTCTGAGATGCTGAATGATCAGACAGTAACTGTTTGCCACCAACAGGCGGTTATTGTTGATTAATCAAAATAGTTACCTTTGTTTTATGAGCAGAAAAGAGCTGATACTGCAAAAAATCATTAAAGTTGTTGACAGAACTGCCCCGGATGCTGAAGTTTATTTGTATGGTTCACATGCAAGGAGAACTTCAGGGAAACTATCCGATTGGGACCTCCTGATCCTGCTCAATGAACAAGGTATTTCATTTAAATCTGAAACAGATTTCATGAATGAATTTTACGACCTGGAATTGGAAACCGGGGAAGTAATATCTCCGTTATTCTATTCAAAAAGTGACTGGAACAAGAATTACCTGACCACCCCTCTGTTTGAAAATATTAAAAATGAAGGGATTAGGTTGAAATGAGCGGTACTAAGGCTGATTTAATCAGATACAGAATTTCCAGGGCCAAAGATACCTTGGATGATGCCAGGATTCTTGCAGATAATGGCAAGTGGAATTCAGCCATCAATCGACTGTATTATGCCGCCTATTATGCGATCATCGCCCTTTTGTTAAGCGATGATTATAAACCGACCACTCATAATGGGGTAAAGTCTTGTTTTTCAGTATATTTTGTTAAGACCGGTAAAATTGATAAAGAATCGGGCAAGATATTTTCTCAGTTGTTTAACTGGAGGCAAAAGGGTGATTACGATGATTTATTTGACTTCAGAAAAGATACAGTTCTTCCTTATTTCGAACCGGTTGAGAAGTTGATACTGGAGGCTGAAAGACTCATTGCGGAATAAAATCAGCAGACCCTCAGAATGGTTTTCAGCATGGTGTATATTGTGTTAAACTTTACATTCTGATCAATGAATTAAAAAGGAAGGGTTAGCAGAATAAAGAACATTGGTTTCATGTTGCGCAGGTTGCTGAATCCTCCGGAATTTTCTAACAAGATTGTGATCTATGAAAAGGCTTTTTTTGATAATGGTTCTGATGATCTCCTGGTCGGCTATTGCCACGGCCCAGGAAGTGATTACAGGGCTGCAGGTAAACCCGCTGGTGAAAAACAAGTCGCGGCAGGTAAAGGCTGTACGCACGGAGACACAGGTACTCACACTTCCCTTTTTTGATGACTTCTACAGGCCATCAGTTCTTCCTGATCCCATGCTGTGGTCTGACAGTGACGCCTTTATCAGCGATGATTATGCCGTGAATCCTCCGACCGTCGGTGTGGCAACCCTGGATGCCATCAACAACCTGGGCCGCCTGTATGAGAATGCCAGTCAGTTTGCCTTCAGGGCCGATCAGCTTACGTCACTGCCCATCAGGCTGGATTCCTTATTCTCACCGGTGCCCCGCAGGATCACTACTGCCGATTCACTGTACCTCAGTTTTTATTACCAGCCGCAAGGCAACGGCAACAGTCCGGCTGCCGGTGATTCGCTCGTACTCGAATTTCTGGCGGTAGATGAAACCATCACCACCATCATCCCTCCCGATACGAGTATCGTGGGCGGGGTGGAGATCATTACCCCGGCCGATACCATTGTGCTGGAGGGCTGGAGAAAAGCCTGGAGTACCCCCGGTATCAGCCTGCGCGATTTTTATGCCGAAGACAGTACCTGGTTCAGGCAGGTGGTGGTTCCGGTCAGCGACAGTGCCCGGTTCTATACCGATGGATTCAGGTTCAGGTTCAGGAACTATGCCTCACTGGCCAGCAGCATACTTCCCGACTGGCAGAGCAATGGCGATCAGTGGAACATCGATTACGTTTACCTCAACATCGGCAGAAACCGTTTTGATACCCTGCACAGAGATGTGGCCTTTGCCGGCAAGGCACCCCGCATGCTCCGGAATTTTACTTCCATGCCCTACAACCAATACCGGGCCAACTTCATCAAAGAGATGGCCGATACCATTCACCTGAAAATCACCAACCTCGACGGGGATGATTACAATGCCTCTTACCGGTTTGAAGTCTCGCGCGACAACCAGGCTCCTTTCCGTTTCTACAATGCCGGTAACTACTTTATCCCGCCCTATGTGACATCAGGCTATGTGAACAATCCTCCTTTTTCGAGTCCAGAAGTGGGATTTCAGTTCCCGGTGGGCGATCAGGAGAGGGTTTTCTTTACAACGACGCACATCATCAACACCGAAGCGAGCCTCGGACGTACCGAGAACGATACCATCAGAAATGTTCAGCTTTTTGCCAATTACCTGTCCTACGATGACGGTACTGCCGAGGTCGGTTATGGATTGTCGGCCCCGGCCTCGCAACTCGCCTACCGCTTTAAACTGAACACACCGGATTCGTTGCTGGCCGTACAGATGTATTTCAACCAGACCCTTACCGGAGGAAACATCAGTAAATTTTACCTGAATATCTGGAATGATTACTTCGGGGAACCGGGAGAACTGATTTACTCGAAGTTTGGTTATGAACCGGCATATGAAGACAGCCTCAACCAGTTTTTCACCTACCGGCCCGACAGTGTAATTTATATTGAAGCGGAAAAATTCCCCAACCTTATTTTTTACGTAGGCTGGGAGCAGCTTTCGTCTGATAACCTGAATGTTGGCTTTGATATGAACAACGACGCTTCCTCGAACATCCTTTACCGTACCTATGGTACATGGAGTAACAGCCTTTTCAAAGGAGCCCTCATGATCAGGCCGGTGTTGGGCAAGATGAAGGTTGTAGGAATCCCTTCGCAGGAGAGTCTGGCCGGTTTGCGGATGTTTCCCAACCCGACCGCGGATGGGAAGGTGCGGATTGAACTGCCGGAGGGTGTCGAAGCAGGGGAGTTGACAACCATTGTTTACAGCATCTCAGGAGGAAAACTCCTTGAGAAGCCATTCAGCAGCGATGAGGATTTCGGGACGCTCAGCCAGGGCATTTACCTGCTGCAGATTGCCCGCAGAGACGGCAGCCTTGTTGCGCGCGGAAAGCTGATTCTCCATTGATTTCCCTGTAAGATATGGACAGATACGAAGCTGATCCGGAAGAGCTTGATGAAATCATTGTCCCGGATGATGATGAGAGTTCTGAAGCTGAGTTGTTTGAACACCACCGGATTGTGGCCGACAAGGGCCAGGGGCTGATCAGGATGGATAAATTTCTGATGCTGCGTATCGAAAATGCTTCGCGCAACAAGATACAGCAGGCAGCAAAAGCCGGCAATATTCTTGTCAACGGAAAAACGGAGAAGCAGAATTACCGGGTTAAGCCAGGCGATGTGATCTCGGTGGTGGTGGCCCATCCGCCCAGGGTGAATGAGATTCTGCCCGAAGAGATCCCTCTCAGTATCGTTTATGAGGATGAATCCCTGGTTGTGGTCAACAAACCGGCGGGAATGGTGGTACATCCGGGGCATGGTAACTGGGATGGCACCCTTGTGAATGCCCTGCTGTGGCACTTTCAGCATACTCCCGGTTGCCCGCCTGCTACCAGCCCGCTGCTGGTTCACCGCATCGACAAGGATACTTCCGGAATTCTGCTGGTAGCCAAGACCGAAGAAGCACAAACCCTGCTGGCCCGCAATTTCTTTGACCACACCATCGAACGCTCGTATCAGGCCATTGTCTGGGGCACGCCCAGGGAAGATGAAGGAACCATTACCGGTCATGTGGGGCGTAACCTGAGTAACCGGCTGGTGATGACCGTTTTTCCGGATGGGGAGCATGGCCGCCATGCGGTAACGCATTACAAGGTGCTGAAGAGCTACAGTTACATTAGCCTGGTCGAATGCCGTCTCGAAACGGGAAGAACACACCAGATCAGGGCCCACATGAAATACCTCGGTCACCCCCTCTTCAGTGATGAACGCTACGGAGGAAGCCAGATACTGAAAGGCACGACCTCGGGAACCTATCGTAAATTCGTAGAAAACTGCTTCGAACTGCTGCCCCGGCAGGCGCTGCATGCAAAATCACTGGGTTTTATCCATCCGGTGAGCGGTAAAAAGATGTTTTTCGATTCTGAACTGCCTGCCGATATGCAGCAATTGTTGGCCAGGTGGGAGCGGTTTGTCGAAAACAGAGTCTGATTCGTGCCATTGAAGTTTACCCGGTTTTATGTACCTGAGTCACACGAAAGTGTTATTCCGGTGCCTGATTTGTAACCTTAAACTTTGAGATTTATACAGACTGATCCATTTGAGTTTTTATTAAGTGTTGTATATCAATCAGATAAGATTTTTTATGATTGGTAAGCCTGATAAAAAAATATCAGTATTTATAGGTATATCATTTTTTAAATCCTGCCTTAAATTTGTTAATTGAAGGTTCCGCATACAGGCTTCATCAAACAACCATCCTATGACAATGATAAGACACGGACATTTGGCTTTTTGCCTGTTTTCACTTCTTTTACTGAACTCTGTTAACTACTCCAACGCGCAGACCATCAATGCGGAGTATGAACGTTTTCAGGCGATAGATGCCAAATACATCCAGTCGGGACTGGCCATGTCGCCCGACCGTCAATACCTGGCCATTGCAACCACCCAGAGTTATCCGCTTTATATCGTGGATATTTCTTCCCGCAAACCGGTGAAGAAGTTCGATGTAGGCAACTGGTATGCCGGTTCAAAGGTAAGCTGGTCGGCGGGAGGGAAGTATCTTTTGCTGCAGCAGTTGTTTTATATTGATTTTGCCAGAAACAAAGACCGTGAAGTTGACTTCGAGATTGTGGACGCATCGGGCGGACAAAGTGTGAAACGGTTTGATAACTACCACGATGTAAAAATATCTCCTGACGAAAAGTTTGCACTCACCCTTCAGGGCAATACGGTCGAAGTGGTCGATCTGGCGACCGGCAAAGTGCTGCGCTCGATCAACAACGAATATGCTACCAACAGCCTGTGCATCAGTCCGGATGGCAGATTTTTCGGAATTTCGGAACGACCCAGGGAAAGTTTCCTGAACAAGGATCCTTATTTCAAAAAGAATAAAAAAGGGAAGAAATTTACCCTGAAATACAAACAGGTAGTATCCATTTATTCAATGGATGACTTTACGTACCAGACTTCGGTGAATGAATTCTACGACAATATTTACCGGCTGGAATGGACCGGTGACGGCAGGAACATCCTGTGTCTGAATATCCCGCATGCCAAGGCTACAACAGCAACCTCGGGCCGGCAAAACTTTATAAGTGTGATTGATGCCGTAAAGCTGGAGGCTACACGGGTTGTATTTCCCTCAAACTCCAATTACGAACCCGACTTCAGGCTGAGCCACGATGGCAGCATGATTGCGGTGGTAAGCTGGGGGAAGTTTGCAGAGATCAGGGTGCACGATTTTACCAATGGACAGGTGAATCAGCGGCTTGAAATGGGCTACCGCCTGTTTGAAGGGATTGATAAACTGGATATGCCTTCCGACGGAAGGGTTTTTGTGGAATTTACACCTGACGACAAGTCGGTATTTGCCACTTTCGGTAACAAGGTGCTGCAGTGGAACCTTCCAGTGGAATAAAAGCTCAGCATCCGTTACCGGGACACAGGTTCAGGGTTGATTTATGATTCATCAATAAAAACAGCTGTATATGAAAGTATTATTTACACTCGGGTTTGCCTTGATGGTGATGCTGTCGTTCGGGCAAAAAAAGCAATTGGTCGAATACAAAGATGCCATCGTGCTGAGAGCGGTTGCTGAACTGGATTCGGTATCGGCATCCCCTGAATCTGATTTCCGCAAAGAGATTCAGGAAAGCAATATTTCAGGCAATTATGTTTTCGACATAACCATCCGTGAAAAAGGGGTGGTTGCCACTGTATTCGTGGTAAACGACGGGGAGAATCCGATAGATAAGCAGAACCGCATGAAGGATATAATGAAGCGGTACAGGTTTTCCTTCAAGGTTCCCAAAGGTAAAAGCTATAAATTTCAATATACCTTCAGTTTTTAATCATCAAACCAAAACAACAGATTCATGAAAACAAAGTTTTTTTTAATGGCTGCACTTCTTACAGGTGCAATGTTTACCCGGGCTCAGGATGACATGCCTGTGGTATGGGAGTCGAAGATGGATCATAAGATTCAGTACAATGGCACGGGTACTGAAGAACGGGGATACAGCTATGCTGCATCCGACAAAGAGATTACAGTTTTCGAAAATGCCACCGGTAAAGTAAAATGGACCAAGAGATTCAAAGATGTGGCTCCGAAGCTCGGGAAGATTGATGAGCTGATCCCTTTCTGGGAATCCAACATTATTTTTCTTTTCGACCGGAAGCTGGGTAAGGATCAGATAGCCTGTGTTGACATGGAGACCGGGACTTTTTTATGGTCAACCGATAAATATCAGGATGTGAGTGAAGATAACGTTGTTTATATTCCTGAAGAGCAAAGCTTTGCCATTTCAATGAAAAAAGAAATGGTATTTATTAAGGCCAAGACCGGGGAAGAGCGCTGGTCAACGGTTAAGTTTAAAGGGGTAGTGGGTGCTTATGTATATACATCTGACGGATATCTGGTTACGGTGAATTTTGTTCCCAGTTCTCTCGGGGCCTTGTTTTCAGGCTTCAAGAACCAGATTGCCAAAATCAATGTGAAGAATGGCGATATCGTATGGGAGAATACCTATATCGGAAGGGCTGAGCGTAAGGCAGTTTCGAGGGAATTTCTTTACGATCTTTTTGTTGAGGGAGATAAGGTAATCCTGAGAATGAACGGGTATCAGGTGTATGACATCAAGACCGGTGCTTCCCTGTGGTCAGCTGCATTTGATTATACCCCCGACGGACTGGCAGGCCGCCCTGCCGGTGCAAAGCGTTTCGGGGTTTACGGGGGTGTAGCTGATCCGGTAAGGGTAGGCGACGACCTTTATGTACTGGATATGTCGAACAAACGCAACCAGTACATCAAGAAATACGATTTCAATTCAGGCAAGCTACTCTGGACTTCACCCGAGATCAAAGATGCAAGGGCGATTCCGAATATGTATGTAATGGGTGATAAGATTCTGCTTCAGATTGGGGGAACCGTTGAAGCCCAGGCATACATTTACAAGAGAACCAATAATCCTGACGGCTCAGTTACCATTACCGAGGAATGGAGAATCTGGTATCCGAACATCAAGCCCAATGGAGTTCAGGCTTTCAGTACGACCGATGGAAAGCTGATCTGGGATTCTGAACGTTTCCGTAAAGGAATCACCAACATGATCGAAGCCGGCGACAGGGTGATAGTATCCAGCGGCAAAGCCTTGTATTCGATGGATGTGAATACCGGTAAAGAATATTACGAAGTTCCGGTGGCAAAAGGTGGCGTTGGGAATGCAGAAATGATCTTCCCTTACAAGGATATGGTTACCGTTATCGGTGAAAAAGGCGTATCAACCTTTAAAATGAACAATGGAGATCTTGTTGGAAGCGGAAAGTATAAAACCTCAGCCCTTGAAGACCGCTTCGATAACATCGTGGTGATGAAAACCTCCGGAGCCGATATTGCTGCCTTTAACCTTGATAGTAACAATTATCTGGAATTTAAAGCAAGAAAGGGTGCAACCACAACACTCACTACCGATGGTAAGTTTGTTTATGTTTATGAAAACAAGACAGTTACCAAGGTGAAGACAACGAAATAACCCGTAATTTCTGTCTGAAGAGAAGCTGTTTATATGCCCTCCCGGCATTGAACAGCTTCTCTTATTTTTTATTGTACTGTTCCTGCAGGAAGGAAACCAGTTTTCTGGTTGCAATAGCCCGGTGGCTGATGGCGTTTTTCAGTTCTGCGGGCATTTCGGCAAAAGTTTGTTCGTAGCCATCAGGGATAAAAACAGGGTCATAGCCGAACCCACCTTTTCCGCGTCTTTCGGTTGTGATAATTCCATTGATGATGCCTTCAAAAATCATTTCATGGTCCCTGGTTACCAGTGAGATCACCGTTTTAAAGCGGGCTCTGCGGCTCAGCTGTCCCTGAAGCTCTTTCAGCAGCTTTGTAACATTGGCGTCAAAGTCGTGGCCCGGCCCGGCATACCTGGCCGACTTTACCCCTGGTCTTCCTCCGAGGGCTTCCACTTCAAGCCCTGTATCATCGGCAAAACACCCGACATGATACTTTTCAAAAACATACATGGCCTTCTGCACCGCATTGCCTTCTATGGTCAGGCTGGTTTCGGGGATCTCTTCGGTACAGCCGGTTTCACTCAGGGGAATGATGCGGATGTAGTTGCCCAGGATTGCCTGGATTTCCTCTATTTTATGCTTGTTGTTGGTGGCAAATACAATGGCTTCCATGCAGTGGGATTTTTGCGTTTAATTGTTATGGTATGGCTCATTCTTTATAATGGTGAAAGCCCTGTACAGTTGTTCGGTAAAGAACAGACGTACCATCTGATGGGAGAAAGTCATGGCCGAAAGTGACAACTTTCCGCTGGCGGCCTGAACTACCTCTTCGGAAAAGCCGAAAGCTCCTCCAACCACAAACATCAGGTGACGGGTACCTGCATTCATGAATTTCTGCAATACACCGGAGAATTCAACAGAGGTATGCATCCGGCCATTTTCGTCGAGCAACAATACCTGATCGGCTTCTTCAAAAAAGCGCAGCAACAACTTGCCTTCTGCCTCTTTCAACTGTGCTGGCTGCAGTTGCCTGAAATTTTTAGGCGTAACGATTTCATTTACCGTAAACTTTATGTAATGCCCGATACGGGCACTATACTTGCTGATGCCATTTCTCAGGTATTCCTCATCGGTTTTTCCGATTACCAGTAGTGTTATCCTCATAGGGGCCAAAATGCAAATTTAACCGTTTTTCATGAATCCGGTTGTTGGTAAAAATCGGTCTTTGAAAACAACATCCAGGGATTTATTAGTATATTTGGTTCGGTTTTTGATATTTTTCAAAAACCTTCGGCAATAACCACTGAAATTTTCTTCAGGTGCTTGTTGTACTGACAGGATCGCCAGGAACCACTTTACGTGATTGTTTTCTGGTTTAAAAAGCAATAAAATGAAAAGTTACCCTCTCATCAGTGCTGTTGTTGTTTCGGTTTTGCTGTCTTTTTTCTGTGTTAACACCGTTAATGCACAGGCTGAGATCAATCCCAGGATTCAGACAGCCATCAAGACCGGGAGTGCGAAGGATCTGAGTGTTTTCTTCAACAACCCGATTGATCTGACCACCCCGGGGAATGAAGGTACCTACAGCAAATCGCAGGCTGAGATGATTTTGCGCGGATTTTTCCAGAAGTACCCGCCTGCCTCATTCTCCATCAGCCATCATGGCAAATCAAACGATGGGTCGCAGTATGCCATTGGCTCTTACCGGAGTGGCAGCAATGTTTTCAGAACCTATTTTCTGCTGAAGGTCATTGGTGGTCAGCCCCTGATTCATCAGCTGAAGTTTGAAACCGACGAAGATTAATTCTCAATTTACCTTTGAATGACCATTGAAGAAATTATCATCGCTGCATTGGCTGAAGATATCGGCGACGGCGACCATACCTCCTTGTCGACTATTCCCTCAGGGGCTACGGGAAAGGCCAGGCTTCTTATCAAGCAGCCGGGTATTATTTCGGGAATTGAACTGGCCCGCAGGATATTTAAGGCAGTTGATGCTGAGATTGTTATGCTGCCATTGCTCAATGATGGGGATCAGGTATCCACAGGGGATGTGGCTTTTACTGTGGAGGGACCTTCGGCCGCCATCCTGAGAGCCGAACGGCTGGTGCTTAATTTTATGCAGCGCATGAGTGGCATTGCAACCACCACTTCACTTTATGTAAAAGCGCTTGAGGGCCTGAAAACCAGGGTACTCGATACCCGTAAAACGACACCTCTGCTGAGGGAAATCGAGAAGATGGCTGTCGTACACGGAGGCGGGTTTAATCACCGTTTCGGCTTGTTCGATATGATCCTGATCAAGGACAACCATGTTGATTTTGCCGGGGGGATTGTGCAGGCGATTCATTCAGCCAATCAGTACCTGCAGCGGACCGGGAAAAAGCTGAAAATTGAGATTGAGGTCAGGAATTTCGGGGAACTCAGGCAGGTGATGGAAACAGGAGGCGTTCACAGGATAATGCTGGATAACTTCCGGCCTGATGACCTTACAAAAGCGGTTGAAACCATCGCCGGGAAATACGAAACCGAGGCATCCGGTGGCATCACGCTGGAAACCCTGAGGGAATATGCTGAAACCGGTGTTGATTTTATCTCAGTCGGGGCACTCACCCATCAGATCAGGAGCCTTGACCTCAGCCTGAAAGCTTTTTAACCTGCGATTCCTGATGAAGCAACTGCGCGATCGTTTGCTGAAGCTTACCGATTCACTGAAAGTCCTCATCCTTGAAAGCAGGATTGTCAGAACATTGCTCATCTGGTCGAAAAGGATAGTTATTCCGGGGTTCGATGGTGTAGCCCTTTATTACGTGGCCGATTTTTTTATCAAAGGAATACAGAAAGGTTCCATCACCACGAGGGCCGCAGCTTTGTCGTTCAATACCTTTCTGGCTATTTTCCCGGCCATCATCTTTTTCTTTACCCTGATTCCCTACATCCCGATCACCGATTTTCAGGACAGTCTGCTTGAACTGATGCAGGATTTCATTCCACAGCAGGCTTACCTGGCGGTTGAAGAAACCTTGTTCGATATCGTGAAGCGTCCGCGGGGTGGTTTGCTCTCGTTTGGTTTTCTGCTGGCCATGTATTTTGCCACCAACAGCATCAACAGCCTGATTGAAGCGTTCAACCAGACCTATCATTCATTAGAGACGAGAACAGCCTTCAGGCAAAGACTGGTTTCGGTAGCCCTGGTGCTTCTGTTATCGTTTCTTGTGATTGTAGCCATTGCCATCATTACCATAGGGCCGGTGGTGCTTACCTGGCTTGAGTCGCATGGCATCCTCACAGGAAATATTACCATATTCATGATCACCGCAGGCAAATGGATCGTGACACTGGCCCTGCTTTTTTTCGCTTTTTCCTTCCTTTATTATTTCGCACCCAGTGCCAAACAGCACTTCCGGTTTATTTCGGCCGGTTCTACCTTTACCACCCTGCTGTTTATCGCTGCCTCTGTCGGATTCAATTATTATGTGAATAACTTTTCAAAATACAATTCCCTCTATGGTTCCATAGGAACCCTGATCGTTTTTATGATGTGGATTTACTTCAATGCCATCATCATCCTGCTGGGTTTTGAACTGAATGCCAGCATAATAGCAGCAAGAAGCAATAAAACAATTAAATTAAAGTAGACAGCCTTAGATTAATATCACTTGGTACTGCATTTTGAGGATGATTTTATCTTACTTTTTCAACAATGAATTGAGTTTAAATTATATTGATTCTTTAACCTTGAGTCCCCTTCTAAAACTGTTTTTTTGACAGCAAACCACAAAAACACAAATCTGTCTGCTTGATGCAGTCAGGAAGGAATTCACCAAGTTTAATATAATGAAATACAATATTTTGTGAAAATTAGTGTCCTGGTGGCTTGTTGTCAAATCTTCTTTTTTGACTTTTCGGAGCAGGCTCAACCTCAAATACTGAATATTATTAATATTTTTGAATTAAATTTGAACCTGCATTTATATATGGAGCCAATATGAACTCAAAGATCTGTTGTTTAGTTATTTTTTTATTCCTTTCTATTATTTCTTTCGGTCAGAAACAAGCCAATGTCTGGTATTATGGACGAAACAGTGGTCTTGATTTCGATTCTGGCAGTCCACATGTGCTTGAAGACGGGGCTTTAAACACTTTTGAGGGAGTATCTTCAATCTCTGATTTTAATGGCAACCTGCTCTTCTATACTGACGGCCTGACTGTTTATAATAAAAATCATTCAATCATGGCAAATGGTTTTGGTCTTGCTGGTCATCCCTCCTCAACCCAGTCAGGAGTGATTGTTCCTTTGCCTTTATCAGGAACCCGGTATCTTGTTTTTACCGTTGATTATGTGTATAATGCAGGGGATTTATGTTTTTCTATTGTTGATATGAGTCTGAATGGAGGTTTAGGGGCCGTTGTTACAAAAAATACGTTTCTGCAAACCAGTTCCGCAGAGAAAATAACTGCGGTAAATCATAGCAACATGCAGGATATCTGGGTGGTTATTCATGAAAGGGGTAACAATGTTTTCAGAAGCTACCTTGTTACAAAAGATGGGGTAACCCCTTCATCTGTTGTGAGCAGCACCGGCCCGGCCTTGGGAACCAACGGGGAGCAGGGTTATCTGAAGATTTCGCCAGACGGCAGTACGTTGGCCATGGCTTCATACCACAATAGGCGGATTGATATAAGCACTTTCAATAATTCAACAGGACATGTTACCTACAGTTTCGGTTTTAACTATCCCGATGCAACTTATGGTGTTGAATTCTCCAAAGACAGTAAAATGTTGTACGCAACGGTATCCTATGATCTGAGCCAGATTTATCAGATTCAGCTGTCCTCTCAGACCAATACGCTGATTGCAACACTTAACTCGGCACTCCCGGGTGCCCTTCAGTTGGGACCTGATGGAAAAATCTATGTAGCGAGATATCTTAGACCGACCAATTCCACAAAATATCTTGGTGTGATAAACAATCCGGAAGTGGCGGGCCCCGGTTGCAATTATATTGATGAGGCCATTTATCTAGGGTCAGGAAGTTCAACGATGGGACTGCCCACCTTTATTCAATCTTACTTTGATCTTTCACTTTCCATTGAAGCAACCAATAGTTGTGAAAGTACTCCATCGCAGTTTAATGCCATGCTATCACCCGATCTTCAGGCAAACCTAGACTGGATGTTGTGGAACTTTGGTGACCCGGCAAGCCCGGATAATACTTCTGCTGTTGCAGCACCGTTGCACATATTCAGTAGTCCCGGAGTTTATAAAGTTACATTTACCATGTCGGCAGCCGGCATTCAACTTTCACGCGATATTAGCGTAGCAGTATGGGAAAGTCCTCCACTTACTCTGCCCGATTCCATAAGCTTTTGTCCGGGTGAAAACGCAGACATTGATGCAGGGGCTGGCTCATTTCAATATGCCTGGAGTAACCAAAGCACTACTTTTCAGATTACTGTTGATTCTCCAGGCGATTATTGGGTCAGAAAAACAAATGCAAATGGTTGTTATTCAATAGATACTACAAGTGTTATTGTCTATTCTGTTCCGGTGCTAGACTTTGGCCCGGATGTGATGTTGTGTAGCAATGATGGAATTCTGCTTCAGTCCTCTGGTTTTGAATCCTATACCTGGCAGAATGGGAGCACAGACAGTACTTTTATGGCAACAGTGCCGGCTATTTATTCACTCGAGGGAATAACCTATGATAACTGCATTGTTTCTGATGAAATTCAGATTTTTCCATGCTGCGAGTTCAGCCTGTTTGTTCCCAATGCCTTTACACCCAACGCTGACGGATACAATGATGTATTTAAGCCCGTTATTGTCGGATCCAGTCAATATAGAATGACTATTGCGAACCGTTGGGGAATGATACTTTTTACTACTTCTGATATGGAAGTGGGCTGGGATGGACGTTACCAGAATTCTGATTGTCCTGAAGGGGTGTATTTTATTGTTCTTGAGTACAATAAGTGCGAATTATTGGGGTCTGCCCTCACTGATCGCACGCTAGGAGCCGTAACATTGCTACGTTCAAATCCGGTAAATTAATCTTTTTCGTTTCAACGAGGACTTAGGAAAAACTACTTTTGTTGTTTATTACTACCCGATGAGGAGCGTAAACGTTAAAGAGCATTTAAAACTTTCATTCATTTATGCGGCAGTTGCTGCGGTACCTCCGGTTATCCAGGTACTGATACAACCCATAATAGAAGGGAGAAATCGCCTTAGTGCGCCTGATTTTGCCCAGATCGGGATGGCTGAGATGGTTACATCGCTGGCCTTTACTATCTCCCTTTTTTCGATGGGTAACGCCATTTCCCGGTTTTTTTACGATGTTGATGACGACCCGAAAAGGTATAACAGCCTAGTATCATCTGTTTACAGTTCAATACTGCTACGTGGTTTTTTAATTCTTATTCTGGCTTTTGTTTTCCGAAATTACATCGGGAACCTTTTTTCCCAGGAGGGACTTCAGAATTTCAACACTTATGGGTTTGCTGCCATTATCACGGGGATCAACAGGTCAATAAATATATCGGCTGCAACACTATTCCGTAATGAAAAGCGGGTTAAGGCTTTCATTATAGTTAATCTGGCAACAGCTTTGGTAAGGACCGCCTTCCAGTTGATCGGATTGTTTTATTTTGAAATGTCGTTCCTTGGTTATGTCTATGGCAGTGCTATTGGAAGCAGCATTGTTTCTGCCGGGGTTTTAATTTACTCATACCGGCAGTGTGGATTAACGTATAACCGGAAACTAACAGCTTCTATGAACCGCTTTGCCTGGCCCTTGTTTCAATACGGAGTGCTTTCATGGGGTCTCACTTTTGCCGATAAGTACTTTCTCGAAAAGTTCCCTTCCGATCTGGGGATTTATTTTATTGCGATTAACTTTGCTATGGGCATGCAAATCATTATGCAAGGCTTGCAGGGAGCCTCCCAGCCTGAAATATTCAGGTATATGAAAGAGGGGATGAAGAAACGTGAAGAGGAAATAAAATCAATGTCCAACATGCTGATGGCTCAATCACAGGCTCTGATTGCACTCGCTATTATTCCTGTGATGCTTTACCTGACTTTTTTCTATGAAACCGATGTCAGGTTTGCGTCGGCATTTATAGCACTGATTTTTATCAGGTATCTCCCCAGAACACAATATGTTATCTTTTCATTCGTAGTTTATTATGAGAAGAAAACCCAATTTTTTCTGTACCTTAACCTGGCTACCTTATCGTTTAACGTCGTGCTTAACTTTCTGTTAATTCCGCGTTTTCTAATCTATGGAGCTGTTATCGCAATCATGGTTTCAGATATCCTTCAGCTTTTGGGTACCTACTTTTATGCACAGAGGATTGCCCCTATCCGCTGGAACCTATGGAAACTGATGTATAGTCCGCTTATCTGCGTTTCCGCGATTGTACTCTTTGAAATCATCAAAGAGTTTTTTAGACTTAACCAGTACATTACAGCTTCAGCCTCCGTTATGGTGTTGTTGGTTTCTCTGGTAATGCTGTATCGTCGTGAAATCGCAAACTTAATCAACAGGATATGACGACCGCCATTGTAATCAACCGGGAGATTTCAAAAGCTGAACAACATGAAATCATGCTCATGATTAACGGCGATTCTGATTCAGAAGTTTTTACTACTAACAATATGACGCTTGATTTTCCGGTTAAAGTGATGGTTCAAGATGCTGAAATAAAGCGGTCGATTAACTATGATGAAATGAAGCGTCTGCTTGCATTTGGTGAGACAGTACTGAATGGCATTTCATTATCTCAGCAGCTTACAATAAATGGGGTGAGTTTATGGCATTATCATAAGTACAGGATTTATTTTATGCTGCGAAACTTGGCTTATGAGGCGCAAATGGCCATAGACTTTTCAAAACGCTTTGATAAAGTTCTATGGTTTACCGATGGGGTAGAGCTTCAAATTCATACAGCTTTTCCTAAAAATATAAGCTTTCATTACCCGTTTAAGGGTAATGCAAAGAGAAGGAATTATCTGGCAATGATTAAGTATTTGATCTATTTAAATATCAGGTTTGTCCAAGGATTTCTCCAATCGTTCAGATCCGTAAAAGCGAGGCATTTATTGCTTGACCGTTCCATAAAACAGCCCTGTCTGAATCTTAAGACACTGGAATCCGAGCCTGAAAATTACAATCTTACTTATATCTTTGATAAGGCTGGTGAAGATTTCGCTGTAATTGACGAGATAGAAACCCCGAAGTTTATAATGGGCAGGCCGTTTAAATTCAGAAAATGGATGTTTGTCAATACCCGGAGAACTTTGTTAAGGATTCCAGGTGAATTTATTCTGCTGAAAGCGATTTTTATACCTTCGGTTTGGAGTGACTTCAGAAAAGCTGATAAGGAATTCAGGGCAATTCTTTCTTCTATTTTGCAGAAATATATTGTTGGGCGTGATGCATGGATATTGAGGCGCATTCAGCAGTTTCACCCGGCTACCAAGTTGTATTTATTCAAGAACCTGGCCTACCGAAGGTTTTTCAGCCGGAGTCATTTTCTGAGTGTCGCCACCATTGATGAGAACAGTCCTTCGGTTCGTTGTATCCTAGATGCCGCGAAGGTCAGCCATATTAAAACCATTGGAATCCAACATGGTAATATCCATTATCTGCACCCGGCTTACAGGTTTACTGCTGAAGATATTCAGCGCGGACTTCTTTGTGATACCACAATAGTTTGGGGCGATTACTGGAAGGATTTTCTAATACAAAATGCAGGTTATCCTTCAGATAGCCTGGAAGTTGCAGGGCAATCCCGTACCGATGTTATTCCAGTTTTACTCAGGGAGCAACAAACTCTGAAAACCCGTTTGAATCTGCCCCCGGGCGAGATCATTGTTTTTGCATCCCAGCTCCAACAGGATCCGGTGCTGCGTGAACGCGCAGCTTTTGATGTATTTAAGTCTGTTCAAGACTTGATAAATGTTCATCTGATTGTTAAACTGCATCCTTCGGAAGTTTCAGATCCGGATTACTATATTCGAATTGCCAAACAAGTTGGATGCGAAAATTATTCGATTGCAACTGACACGGATTTATACCTGCTGATAGCCACATGTCGGCTTTTGATCACCTGCTTTTCCACTGTAGGAGCAGAGGCAGTCTACTTCAACAAACCACTCATAATTCTTGATCACCTTGAAGAGGACATTCAAGGGTATATCCAGCAACGGGTGGCTTTTAAAGCTACCAATGCCGGGGAATTATCGGGCATAATTCAGGGGATACTTAAAGGCATTCTAAAAATTGATGACAAGGCGTGTAACGATTTTGTCAGAAAATATGCTTTCAAAGTTGATGGTCAGACTTCGGAGCGGATACTGGAGATTATCCGTTGTAGCCGCTGATACGGTCAAAATAGGCTTTCATCACGTGATCGAAGGCACCCATTTCAAGTGCGATTTTTTCGACAAACTCCCTGAAAACGCCTTCACCGCCTTTTTTTTCAAGCCGCCACAAGGCTTCTTTTCTCACATACTCAACTGAATTAGCCGGCGTGGCACTCAGCCCGACTGCCCGGAGTAATAGGATATCATTGATGTCATCTCCGATAAATGCTGTTTCTTCGAGGCTTATACCAAGGTCTTTGCAAAGATTTGTTGCCACCAGCAGTTTGTTGCGGATGCCCATAAAAAGGTAGTCTACCTTCAGTTTATTTGCCCTATGCCTGACAATTTCCGTGTCTTCTCCGGTAATGATAGCGAGCGGAATATCCATTCCCCTAAGCATGAGCACACCGGCGCTGTCGCTGGTGTTGAATTTTTTAAATTCATTCCCGTTATTGTCAATATACATGCCTCCGTCGGTCCACACCCCGTCGATATCGGTAATTGCCAGTTTAATGTTCATACAGTCAGCATATTAGGATAAATAACTTCATCGGCCGGGATATCCGCAACGGCTTTTCTGCCCACAACCTCATGTCGCTGGTTCCATTTAAGACCGTCTCCTGGGCTTAACATATGTAGATTTTCTTCGGTGATTACATCTCCGGTTTTTACAGGTCTAATGGTAGCCAGTGAGCGTTCCAGTTTAATGCGGGTTTCATTCACGGCATCGCTGATAAAGAACGCTTTTTCACCCATAGCCATCTCCACATTGCGGATATCACGCACCATCCGGTAAATCCCTTCAACGCCCAGTGACCCGCGGTGATCAGTTCCTTTCATGTTTCGGTCGAGGGTGATGTGTTTCTCGATGATCCGCGCACCCAGTCCGACTGCCATCGCTGGAATAACGATACCTATGGAATGGTCGGAGTAACCAATGGTGTATTCCGGATAATGTTCCAGAAGGTAAGTAATGGTATTCAGGTTTATATTCCGATATTCCGAGGGATATTGTGAAAGGCAGTGCAGGATCGAAATGTTTGAATGATGCCGTGTAATCACTTCAAGTGCGGCATCCAGTTCAGCCCGGCCGCCCATTCCTGTCGACAGGATCATCGGAATCTTCGTTTCAGCCATGCCTTCAAGTAGGGGCAGGTTTGTAAGGTCGCGGGAAGCTACTTTCAGCCGGTCTGGTTCAAAATAACGAAGTATACTTAGACACCCCCGCGCACAGAGCGTTTCAACGAAATCAAGTCCTTTGGATTTTGCATAGCGGAAAATCTCAAAATGCTGCTCATCGTTCAGCTCAAGAAAAGCCCGGTGTTCTCCGTAAGTCTTGCCAAACGAATTCGGATTGACGTAAGGTTTCATCATGGCCGAAGCCGAAAGCTCTTCATTTAGATCACGCCGGGTAAGCTTGATTGCATCCATAGGCCTAAGCTTCTCTCCAAAGAGATTGTCAACCACAGGTTGTGCAACTGCATCGATGAGTTGAATCGCAATTTCAACCGAACCATTGTGGTTCTGTCCTATTTCACCGATGATGTATGTGCTTTGATTCATAGGTACTTTAAATGTTTATTTTGAATTCTGGAGAATCTGATTTTTCATCACTTTCTTAAAACCCTTATTCCGATCAATCAGGTCAACCAACGCAGAAAGGTTATTTGTATTGCCTCCCTCAGTAAGTTGCTGGTATATTTTACGATGAAGTTCGTAATCTTCTCGGGTGTCGAGGGTAAACCTCAGGTCGGTGCGATTGCCAAGTCCTTTTGGCGCAGGGGCAAGGCCGATGCTGAAAGTTTGAGGATGGCTGTAAATGTAGTTGGTAACATGTTCCCTGTAAAGTGAATCGTTCGTGAGTGAAGCTGAATTAACCAGGGCTTTTAGAGTAACGGCTTCTCCCCACAGTCCGATATGTGTTTTAATAGAAGGAAGGTTTCCAATCATCTTATAACCCATGTAATCGACTTTATTTATATACAACATTCCGGCTAGCAAAAGGGTAGAGGCAACATCGAAAAACGGATTGTCGGCGCATACCCTGAGTATGGTTTCGAACCGGTAGTACTCAGCAGCCATAATAAAGCGATCGAGAACATCGTTTTCTGAACCCCTGAAGCAGGGAACACCTAATTCAGCGCAGATTTCATTGATGATGTCGTCGCCAGCAGCAGTAGTAGTGGCGATAATAAAGGGTGTTCCGCATGCATTTTGTTTAAAATTCTTGATCAATAGGGTAATCAGGTTCATATCCTCAAAAAACGGGAGCGTCATTTTACCAGGTAGCCTGCTTGAACCTGTTCGGGCCTGGATGATAATACCGGTGTTTTTTGATAAATGCATGTTTAGTATCTGAGTAGGGGTGACGATCTACAAAGATAACAACAATAATTAGGTAAGAGCTTTCCAACGCTCTTAGTTTTGCCAATACTCCGGTCTTATGATTATATTTGCACCGTTGTAGTAAGCGGGATTATATGATAGGTTCATTAAATGTATGCATTGCCGGAGCCGGGACCATCGGAACTGCGCTGGGGCAGGTTCTTGCTGAAAAGGAGAATCTCAGGGTCAGTCTGCTGTCGGTGGAAGCCGATGTGGTGAATGACATCAACAAGCAACACATCAATACCGCTTATTTTCCCCAGATTCGCCTGAACCCGGCTCTTACCGCCAGTATGGACAACAACCTGCTGAAGGATGCTGCTATCGTATTTCTGGCCATTCCTTCGGTAGTGGTGGTTTCGTATGTAAACTCAATAAAGCCTTTTCTTAACCCCGATGCCCTGCTTGTGAATCTTGCCAAAGGTTTCGGCAATGACAGGGAGACCATTACCACAGTGCTTGGCCGGCAGGTTTCAAACCGGGTATGTACCATGAAAGGCCCGACGTTTGCCCGCGAAATGATCAACCACATCCCGACTTCCATGACGGTAGGGTCGGAGGATGAATCCGTGTATGCCTTGCTGAATGAAGTCTTCAGCGGAACCTCGGTTCATACGGACTACAGCAATGATGTTACCGGGGTGGAGATCCTCAGTATCCTGAAGAATATCTATGCGATTATCGTTGGAATCGTGGATGCGCATTTTGATTCCCCCAACCTGAGGTTTATGATTTTTACCCGGGCCTTCAATGAGATGCGCCAGGTACTGCTGAGGTTTGGCGGCAAGCAGGAGACCATGTTCAGGTACTGCGGTATCGGGGATTTCGGGCTCACCTCACTCAACGACCTCAGCCGCAACAGAACCCTCGGACTGCTGATCGGAAAGGGCTTTTTTACCGACGATATCTCGGGAAAGGTGGTGCTTGAAGGTCGTATTGCCGCCGGAATCATCGGTGAGCAGCTTCAGAAAATGCAGGTCCCTGTTGGTGAATACTACATGCTGAATGAACTGAATGAAATTTTCAGGGGAAATTACAATGTGAAAAAGTTTGTGGGCAACATTGTCAACAATAGCCCCATAGCCGGGTAATTATTTCCTTAAAGATCAAAGGCTGATTCTGTCAAGCCTTTCCGCAAGTTGTGCCGTAAGCCGTGCACGGGAGAACCTTCCGATGTCTGATCCGTGCTGAGCGGTATCCCCGGATCTGAATTTACTGAACAACAGCTGCAGGGTTGCACGCATCTGAATCAGATCATCTTTCTCAATCACATAGCCGGTGCCGGTTTCCCTGATTACCTGTGCTGCATCCCCGTCAAAGGGTCCAATACACAAAATCGGTCTGCCAGAAGCCATGTACTCGAAAAACTTACCCGGCAGAATCACCCTGGCATTGGGGGTGTCGTTGATAAGAAGCAGCAATACCTGCGATTGTTGTTGAATTTTTACTACCTCATTGTGAGGCAGATAAGGGATTCTGTTTACGAATTTCGTTAACCCGGCCTGATCAATACGTTCCAGTACGGAGTAGTCAACACTGCCCACCAGCTTGATTTCCAGGTTGGCAGCGAAACCGGGATTCTCCGAAACCTCTGCTTTCAGTGCTTCCCACAGGATGTCAGGGTTGCGGGTTTTTACCATGGTACCGATGTGTGCAACAGAAAACTTTGCATCAACCGCAATTTTCTCCGTCGACATATCTGTATCATCATAGCCGTTGGTGATCACAGTATATTCCCGCTTCAGCAGTCTGATAAAATCACTTTTCATCGAATTGCTGATGACCACCACTTCGTCGGCATTCCTGAGAATGCTCATTTCCATGCGGTGGTGTTTGCGGTCAGCCCATCGGCTCAGCATCAGCTCGTGGTAAAAATCGATGTTGGTCCAGGGGTCACGGAAGTCAGCCAGCCAGGGCAGCCCGGTTCTTTTCTTCACGCCCAGGGCAATCATGTGCATCGAATGGGGCGGTCCTGTTGAAACGATGGCATCCACCTTGTGTTTGCTGAGATATTCAGTCAGAAACTTTACCGAAGGCCTGATCCAGAATTTACGGGCATCGGGGATGAAAAAATTTCCTCGCAGCCAGATGGAGAACTTTTCAGCCAGCCCTGGCCTTTTCTTCTCGGAAAGAAAGCCGGCATTGATGCGTTCGTTTTTTCCGGCGCCTACCAGTTTTTTATAGAAACTGTAAGGCTCCCAGATAGGGGTCCTGATGATCTCAATACCGCTAGGAATGTCGGCACTCAGACTGTTGTCAGAGGCGGGGTATTCCGGGTTTTCGGGGGTATAGATCACCGGTTCCCAGCCTTCATTGCGCAGGTACTTGACAAATTTCAGCCAACGCTGTACTCCTGCCCCTCCACTTGGTGGCCAGTAGTAGGTAATGATCAGCACCCGTTTCATGAAAAGCGCTATTTATCAGGCGTTACCTTAACCACAGCCCCTTTCATGACCTTTCTGAGTTCATTTCCTGAAAAGCCGAGTAACAGCAGAATCAGCAGCAGCGAACTGGCAAAGGAGATCTTTTCGCCGATAAAATAGACTTTTGGCTCAAACCTGTATTCTATTTCGTGCTTTCCGGCCGGTATTCTCATGGCACGCAACACATAGTTGGCCCTGAAATGATCTGCGGGCTTACCATCTATGAAAGCTTTCCAGCCCTTGTCGTAGTAAATCTCAGAGAAAACCGCCAGTTGTTCTGTCCGGGCTTCAGAAGTGTAGGTAAGTCTGTTTGGCTCGTAGCTGTTAAGTTTTATCGATGCAGTGCTGTCAGGGGCAAATGCAAATCCGCTGAGCATTTCGCTGAAGCGCTTGTCAATCACGGCAGTTTTGGAGGGGTCAAATGCGGTAAGCGCATCGATTTCCTGATCGGCATTGTCTACCATTTTTGTTTCCTGCACAAACCAGGCATTACCCAGGGCTCCCATATTGATCTGAATCGCGGGAGCCTTGTTGTTGTCGGGGTAAATAAAATACTTGGTGTTGAGCATGTTGAGCACCGCTTCGTTGTTTTTCACCAGGTGATGGTCAATGAGTTCCTGATAGCGCCTTAGTTTGGCACCATGGTAACCACCGATACTCTTGTGAAAATAGGAGGTGCTGGCATCCTGAAATGGGCTGACTGTAACGTTGAAAACCCTGAAATTCGGATCGGTATCCTTCATGATAAGTTCATTGGCCCTGGTGGGCTGAAACGGGTTGTTCACCTGAACCCTGGAAGCAAAGTTTTCGTTGTTCAGGTAGCGTTTTGCCACCGGAATCATGTCGACAGAAATCAGCAGCGCAATTGCGGCAATAAAGGCTGCCTTCGGCATTTTCCGCATTCCGTAAACCCAGAGCAGGGCACCGGCAAGTACAATAAAGATCAGACTTCTGATGGTATCGCTCCTGAAGATGGCAATCCTTACGGCTTCCATATTGTAGACGATGGTGTCGAACTGGCCTGCCTGTGCAGGATCGATGCTGCTCCGCTGACTGGCAATGGCTTCGGCTTCAGCCTGACTGAGAAAGCTGAAGAATGTCTGCGGAAGCATGTAAAACAGCAGTGCCAGGCCGGCAGTCATGCCGAGTGCCAGGTACAGGAATTTTATTTTTTCCCTGATAATAGAAGGCTTTTTGAAGATTTCGTTCAAGGTAAGGATGCCCAGAACCGGTATGGCGAGGTCGGCAATCACCAGGATCATCGATACCGCCCTGAATTTGTTGTATCCGGGCACATAATGGAGGAAGAAATCGGTGAGTGGCATGAAATTTTTTCCCCAGGAGAGTAGAATGGAAATAACGGTTACTGCAAGCAGCCACCAGCGCAGGTTCCCTTTCAGAATAAAGAGGCCGAGGATAAAGAGAAAGACAACGATGGCTCCGGTATATACCGGACCGGAAGTAAAGGGCTGATCGCCCCAGTAGGAACTTTGTCCTGCGATGGTCTGTGCCGTCTGAGGGTCGGCTTTTTCCATGGCTTTCTCATTGTTGCCAAGGTATCCGGAAGCTCCTCCCTTGATGTTGGGGATCATCAGGCTGAAGGTTTCACCTTTACCATAACTCCATTGGGTTGCATAGTCTTTATCGAGGCCACTGGTGCGGTTTTCTTTTTCTGAGCTGAGTTCGGTTTTACCCCGGATGGTATCTTTCCCGTATTCCCAGGTGGCCCAGATGTTGGTTATATTGGTAGCCATAGCGAAAAGTGCAGCAACAACGAGTATTCCGGTAGCTTTCAGAAACCGGTTGATCGTTTTTTCCTGAACGGCCTCCACCAGAAGAACCAGACCGAGCACCATTACCATCATCAAAAGGTAATAGGTAATCTGAAGGTGGTTAGCCCTGAGCTCCAGTGCGAGGAACAGGGCGGTGAGCAGGCCTCCGGCCAGCAAGCGTCCGCGGTAAGCCAGAAAAATACCGGCAAGCACCGGCGCCATGTATCCGATGGCATGGGCTTTACTGTTGTGGCCGGCTTCCAGTATGATGAAGAAATAGGAGGAGAAGGCAAAGGCTATGGAGCCCGCAATGGCCAGCCAGGGGTCGATCTTCAGTACCATCAGCAGAATGAAGAAGCCGATAAAGTAGAGAAAAACCAGCCCGGCAGGGTGGGGAAGGCCCAGGGTCATGATTTTATCGATAAAACGCATCAGGTTGGCATTGTATTCAACCGATATCTGGTAGGCCGGCATACCACCAAACATGGAATTGGTCCACAAGGCCTCTTTACCTGTTTTTGCCCGGTAATCGGTGATCTCTTTCGACATACCCTTCCAGTTGGTGATGTCACCCTGCTTCAGCTTTTTGCCTTCCAGCAAGGGGCTGAAATATCCGAAGATGATGATCAGGAAGATGGCAATCGCAGTGAGGTGGGGGACAAACTGCCTGAAACTGATGTTTTTCATAGTTGAGGGTTGGATTATTTAACTTCTTCGTAGTCGGTGTATTCTCCGATATCTGAGGGAATGTTGCTGTTTTTTTCTTTTGAAACCCGGTTGATTGTTACCTTGCCCTCCTTCCGTGGTTCTTCCGGCCGCAGGTGCGGGTTCTGCTCATAAAAGCGGTTCTGAACCCTGCGCATGGTGATTCGCAATACAACCGGAAGTATAAATCTGGTAAATACCTTCAACGAAAGGTAGATGATCAGCAGGATAAACAGAAATCTGAGTAAGCCCATCTGTGAAAATTACTTTGCTAATGCGAAATTACTGCTTTTTAAGATATTTAAGCGGCTGACTGTAAAATGATGTGTACAGCGGCACTTGTCGGGCTGTTCAGCAAAACAACAAAAGGAGGCAACTCTCATCACCTCCTTTTATTAAAAATCAGACAGCCCAAAGGCTGTTGTATATTAAGCTTTATGCTTTCCTTCGTCAGAAACAGTTAATTTCTTTCTGCCTTTAGCCCTGCGTGCAGCAAGAACCCTACGGCCATTGGCGGTTGACATTCTTTCCCTGAAGCCATGTTTGTTTCTTCTTTTCCTCTGCGATGGCTGAAATGTTCTCTTGCTCATAGTCTTATTTTTTGGGACTGCAAAGATAGAAACAAAAATTAAATCTCCAAGCCGGCTGAAAGATTTTTTTCTAAACCTGGGTATTTCATTTTTTAATGTGCCGGAGAATATTTTGACACCAATGCTCCAGGACACCAATCAGGCACCAACTTATATTTAAGAATTCATTTTTTTAGAGTTATGTATATGATTAAATCTCAGTATTGTCAGGACAAATTTTTGGCAAAAGGAAATTATCCGCAAACCCTATGGTCAAAATTATTATCACTTGATGTAAATAATTGAATATGAGTATTATACTTACTAGACACTAAAAATGAAGCTGCGGAGCAGCGTAAGGTTGATAGTAAAGTTGACCTAACCAAAATTGAAAGCCCCAGCGGCATGCCCCGAAGAAAGCGGGGGGCGTAACGTTGACTATTCCCATCCTGCCAAAGGATTCAGCGGATTGTTGATATTTTTTCCGGATAGTATTGATTATGTTAAAACAATTTTCAGGGCAGAAATAATGCCGGCAGAAATTGAATTTTTCAAGAAGTCCAGGTCCAGGATTCTTATGTACTGTGTAAGCAGCATCAACTTTTTGTTTACCAATTGCATCCAATTCTTAAGGAATCGGTTCTAAATTTTTTTGGTAAGAATTAGTGTTTTGGATCCCGATGGACATCGGGATGGTGTCAAATTTTGGGTCCACTCCGAAAACTGTTTTTTTGACTTTTCGGAGCAGGCTCATTTTTTATTTTAGAGGTTATGTTAAAAGCAATATATTTTTCTGGCACATCAAATACTAAACAATCCCTCAGCTTTTCAGACAAAAAAAGGCCGGTCATTTTCAGTGAACCGGCCTTTGAATTTCAAAAACGCTTATGCCGGAACATGCTTCAGTGTTTCGGTAAGGTATTCCCAGAATTTTCCAACAGATTCAATGTGAACCTTTTCATCTGGTGAGTGCGGGTAACGGATGGTAGGGCCAAACGAAATCATGTCCCAGTTGGGATAAACAGCCCCGAGCAGGCCGCATTCAAGGCCGGCATGAATGGCTTTGATTTCAGGAACCTTGCCGAATCTGTTTTTATACACTTCCTGCATTGTCTTGAGAATGGCTGAATCAGGGTTGGGCTTCCAGCCGGGATACTCTCCATCGAACTCAACTTTGGCGCCGGCAAGTTCAAAGATGCTGCCCATCATCCGGGTAAGGTCTTCTTTTGCTGAATTCACCGAGCTCCGCAGCAGACAGATTACTTTAACAACGCCTTCTTCTGACCGTACAATGGATAGGTTAGTGGAAGTTTCAACCAGCCCGGCCATCGCATCACTCATGCGCATTACCCCGTTGGGACAGCCGTAAACAGCACGCAGCATGCGGTTCTGGGTGTCGGTATCCATCAGCGATCCAGGCATTTCGGTTGCAACTGCTGTAATCTGAAGTCCCGGTTCGGTAACAGAGAGTTCAGCTTTGATGGTTTCGGCAGATTTCAGCAGGCATTTTTCGAATTTTTCCTTTTCTGATGCAGGAATCGTGACAATGGCATGTCCTTCACGCGGAATGGCATTGCGCATGTTACCTGCTTCAAGCGATGAAAGCCTTAAACCATGTTCGGTTACTCCATGCCACAGCAAACGGGTGAGAATCTTACAGGAGTTGCCGCGGCCGATGGGAATGTCAAGACCTGAATGCCCGCCTTTCAGACCGGTGATGTTGATCTTATAGGCAATGCTTCCGTTTTCAACCGGTACCTCGCTGTAAGGGAATTCAAAATTGCCGTTTACCCCTCCGGCGCAGCCAATGTACAATTCCCCTTCATCTTCCGAGTCAAGGTTGAGCAGAATATCCCCTTTCAGAATGCCGGGTTTCAGTTCGAAAGCCCCGGTCATACCGGTTTCTTCATCGATGGTAAACAGCGCTTCTACCGGACCGTGAACCAACTCTCTGGATTCAAGCACGGCCATGATGGCTGCAACACCCATCCCGTTGTCTGCACCAAGGGTGGTGCCATTGGCCCTGACCCATTCACCGTCGATGATGGTTTCTATAGGGTCCTTTTCAAAGTCATGCGATTTGTCGCTGTTTTTCTGGGGCACCATATCGAGATGGGCCTGAAGGACAATCCCTTTGCGGTTTTCCATTCCCGGAGTAGCCGGTTTGAAAATCATCACATTTCCGGTTTCATCAACAATGGTTCTTAACCCCAGTGATTCACCGAAATTTTTCATAAATTCAATTACCCTTTCCTCTTTTTTAGAAGGCCTGGGGATTTGGGTAAGACTGTAGAAATTTTTCCAGACAGCCCTGGGTTCAAGATTCAGAATCTGATCACTCATTGATTTTAAGTTTTATGGTTGTATGTTAATTGCTGGGTTTAACAGGGCTAAAATACAATTTTTAAAGGTGGTTGGTAAAATTTAACAGAATTTGGCAGTATAATTTCTGCTTGTTCAGACATTCAATAAGCCTGTGTGGTTATCTTACAAACGGGGAATTTTAAAACCAGACATGTACCACCGATTTTGTCTCGAAAAACGCCTCGCTGAAATACCGGTTCAGCTTGTAAATCTGATACTTGCCTCCACTGGCTTTCAGCTCATCTGTCAGATCACCGCCTTTGAGGTACAGAATGCCGTTGTGAAGCGGATTCAGTGGTTTGCGGCTGATGTTGTTCCTGGTCCAGGATATAAATTCGGGAAGGGAAGCTACCGCACGGCTGATCACGAAATCGTATTTCCCGCTGATGTCTTCTGCCCGGGCCTGCTCTGTGGTCACATTTTTAAGCTGCAATGCTTCAGCCACGGCATTGACAACCTTCAGCTTTTTCCCGATTGAATCAACCAGATGAAAATCCGCTTCCGGAAACATAATCGCCAGCGGAATCCCGGGGAAACCTCCCCCGGTTCCTATATCGAGCAACTGACTGCCCGGGGCAAATTTAATCACCCGTGCAATGCCAAGAGAATGAAGTATATGCCGTTCATAAAGATTCCCGATGTCTTTTCTGGAAATTACATTGATGACAGCGTTCCATTCATTGTAAAGTGATTCAAGCGCCTCAAAATGCGCGCGTTGTTGGGGAGTTAAATCAGGGAAGTATTTTATTATCTGGTTCATTGGTTCTGAAATGGTTTGTAAGGCAGGGTTACTTCCACCGTTGTGCCCTGGTTTTCAATGGAGTTTACGGTAATACTGCCATGATGTATTTTCACAATTTTGGCAATCAGTGAGAGGCCGATTCCATGACCGCTGATGGTCTGCGCATTTCTGGCCCTGTAGAACGGTTCAAAAATATGGGGAAGGTCTTCTGCAGCGATACCGATACCCTCGTCAGAAACCCTGAAATGAAGGTGATCTTCGTTGTAATTCAGTTCAGCTTTTACGGTTTTGCCTCCTGAAAACTTGCAGGCATTGTCAAGGATGTTCACGATGATCAGTTTCAGCAGGTTCTCATTGCCGGTGATTTCAAGGTCCTGCTCTTCGTTGGTGAGGTTGTCGTTGATGATGGCCTCAATACTGTATTCAGGGTGTATCAGAAGGATATCAGACTGAGTCTGCAGAAAAAGCTCATCAAACCGCACCGATGAGGTTCTGAGTTGCTTCATGTCCTGTTCAGTGCGGGCGATTTCGAGCAGGTTGTTTGCCAGTGCGGTTAGGCTTCGGGCATCTTCGAGCAACGAATGAAGCACCTGTTTGTATTCGGCAGACTCCCGCGACTTCATCAGGGCTACCTCTATCTGACTCGTAATGGAGGCAAGGGGTGTCCTTAATTCGTGCGAAGCATTGGAGACAAAGCTTTTCTGCACTTCAAAGGCCATTTCAATACGGTTAAGCATTTTGTTAAAAGTGATGGCCAGACTGGCAATTTCATCGGTTCCATTGCCCTCATTCACCCTTTTCTGGAGGTTTGACCCCGAAATTTCAGAAACCTGGTTTATAACATCTGAGATGGGCCTGAGCGACTGACGCGAGAAAAAAAGTCCGGCGAGCACCGTAAGCAATATCGCTCCGATAAACCCGATGACCAGCACCAGCAGCAGGTTCTTCAGTTTCGTATAACCATCGGTATCGACTGCCGAGGAGATGACAACGAACCGCCGGAGGTCGTTGGAATACAGCAGGCCGATGGCTTCGCGACGACCTTGCTTGAAAGTAAATTCTCCCGAATTCCGGATTTTTGACAACAGTTCTTCCGAAATGTCAAGGCTAGATGAATCGGCATTGGTGTATATTCTGCTTTTCTTGAAGTAATCATATACGATGACTTCATTCTCACGCAACGCGGTATAGTTCGAACTGTCAATGATCCTGAGCAGGTTATCGTCAATTTCTTTCACCTCAATGAGCAGCTTCGCGGTATTCACTGCCCTTTCTTTCAGGCGCTGTGTGAACTCCTGTTTGCGGTAGTTGGCTGAAAGAATGTAGATAAGGAAAGAAAAGGCGATGAGAATTCCGCCAACAAGCAATGCAAACTGAAGTGCAAGCTTAGTTCTGATCTGCATCCGGTTCTGATTCTTTTAAGATATACCCCATTCCGATCTGTGTGTGGATCAGCTTAACCGGGAAGTTTTTGTCAATTTTCTTTCTCAGGAAATTTACATACACTTCAATGACGTTGGTGCCCGTGTCGAAGTGAATATTCCAGATTTTCTCGGCGATGTCGGTTTTGGATATCACCTTGCCTTTATTTCTTACAAGGTACTCAAGCAGCGAAAATTCCTTGGCAGTCAGTTCAATGGCTTTGTTTCCACGCGTTACCGATTTACTGTCGAGGTCGATTACCAGGTCGGCTACGGTCAGGGTTGAATGGTTCAGGGTAACCGGTTGTACCCTTTTGAGCAATGCTTTGATCCGGGCCAGCAGTTCCCTGAATTCAAAGGGCTTGACAATATAATCATCGGCGCCTTTTTCAAACCCGAGCAGTTTGTCATCCGTACTGCCAAGGGCCGTGAGCATGATGATGGGTACTTTCGGGTTTTTTATACGGATTTCACTGCACAACTCATAGCCGTTGATCTGTGGCAGATTCACATCCAGAATCATCAGATCATAGCGGTTGGCATCGGCCAGGCGTTTGCCGATAAACCCATCATAGGCAACTTCGGTTTTAAAACCGTTCTCTTCGAGACCTTTGCTTATGGAATCGGCAACCTTCACATGATCTTCAACGATTAATACCCTGGGTTCCGGCATAGGCTGGTCTTGGATTTATAGTGCGATTTGATTGCTAAATTAACTATTTTAAGCATTTAAGCTTAAACCTGCGACATAATCTTTGTAAATTCCCGACGTTCCTTTCACGGTTCATTTATACCTTTGCTTCTGAATTCTGAAAAATGTCACCCATGCTTAAACATATCTTCCGGATACTTCTCTTTGTTTCCCTGTATTCTGGTTCATCCATAGTCATAGCCCAGCCGGCCGGACAGAAAATAACTTACAGCCAATACATTGAAACCTATAAGGATATCGCCATCCGTAAGATGAATGAATACAGAATTCCGGCCAGCATTACACTTGCGCAGGGACTGCTTGAGTCGGGCAGCGGAAATTCTGAACTGGCCATCAATGCAAACAACCATTTCGGAATCAAATGCCACAAGGAATGGAGTGGTATGACCTACACCATGGACGATGATGAGAAAAATGAGTGTTTCAGAAAATATGCCTCTGCCGAAGAATCATACAGCGATCATTCCTATTTTCTGACTTCCAGGGCCCGCTACGCAACACTCTTTGAACTGGATGTGAAAGATTACAAAGGATGGGCCTATGGGCTCAAAAGTGCCGGTTATGCCACAAATCCGAAATATGCCGAAATGCTGATCCGGATCATTGAAGAGAATCAGCTGTTTCTTTACGATACCGGTTTTACAGGCACTATCGCCGGTAAAAAGGAACCCGACAACAAACAATCACAGGAAACCAAAGCCATCAGCCGCCAGGAGAAGGCAGGGACTTTTAAATTTCTGGAAGTGGCAGAAGGCAACCGTAAGCTGTACCTTAACAACAATGTAAAGCTGACTTACGCAAGACCAGACGATACCCCGCACACAATTGCCAGAGATCTGGGAATTCATGCCTTTCAGATACTTCAATACAATGAACTGGGTAAGAATGAGCAACTTCTGCCGGGGCAGGTAGTTTATGTTGAACCCAAGAAGAAAAGGGCCTCGGTCAGAAATCACACATTCAAAGCAGGAGAAAGCATGCGGGAAGTTTCCCAGCTTTATGGCGTGAAACTAAAGTCATTGTACAGGATGAATGCCTTACAGGAAGGCCATGAGCCTGAACCGGGGACAATCCTGGAATTGCAGAAACGCAGGAGGTAAGCCACACTTCCGGGTTCGGAATTTTCTCTCTTATCTCCGGAAAAAATTCTTTTTCCGCGATTACTTTTTACTGTTTTTAAGATAAACTGTATCAATCAGCGATTGCTCCGGGTTATCAGCACTTCCTGGCAGATGGACGGCAACAAGCATAAACCGGGCTCTTCTGATTGTTTGGTAAATATGATTTGGTTATTATGGTAGTAAGGCGCCGTTTGAACAGAACGGCGTTTTGCTTTTACAGCACAGTGAATTCGGGCATTCCCTGCTTTTGGGTTACCAGCACCGGCCTTCTTTTCTTTTCATCAAAGATGAAAACCGGATCCGTTTCGCTGCTGAGTTTGTTGCTGCCCCCGTACCCTTGATTGTTTCTGTTGACCAGCATTATTTCGCCGGTATTTCTGTTGCGTAATGCAATCCAGCTTGTTTTTGCCGTTGTGTAAACAGCCGGATCAGAAAAACTGCCTTTCGACAGATCAAGATTCAGCAATACTTTCTTCATCTTGTCGTAAACTGTCAGCTTCCCCTTGCCCGAAAAGATAAAGTCTTCGCTGCCGTCGCCGTTGAAATCGAGGTAAGTAAACCACGGGTCTTTACCGTGATCTCCGAACTTACTCAGGCTGATCACTCCTTCTGAATTGATGTAGGCCAGCACTCCCTCAGCCGATGCCATCAGGAACAAGCCTTTGCTGTTGCTGCGGTTTTCGAAAATCCCAGATTTTACTGATTTTCTGAAGCCATCGGCCACCTCAATCCTTTTCCTGCCCCGGCGATCGGTGATGCTTAATTTACCCTTGCTGTCTGAAAAAAGGATGAAATCTTTTCCAGCGGTTCTGATAAACTCAGGCGGGCCGGCCAATGCATTTTCTGACACTGGGTAAGTCCAGTCAGGCAATACTTTCCCATCCAAACCGATCAGGTAAATCTTTTGATCACTTCCCCTGAAGATGATCCGGTAGTCTTTTGTCCGGTCATAATCGAAGAGGGCCATCGCCCCCTTTACGTTGGATGGTAATTTTGCTGCTGAGTTTTTCACTTCCCTGCCATCGTTGTCAACCAGAACAACCGAACGGGTTCCCGCGATGAGATAGTATTTTTCTGACGATCCTTTCCTTCCTGCTTCAAAAATGGCTGCCGGAGTATCCTCCTTAAGGGTATATGCCCAGAGTTTTTCACCTCCGGCACTGTAGGTTTCAACGACATTTCCTTTCAAAGCAAATACCATTCTGCTTATTTTTCCGGAGAGAGCCGGAGTCATCAGTCTGGATGCAGCTGATACTGATACCGGGCTTGCCCCGGCTTTTACTTCAGGTTTCTTTTCAGGTGATGAAGGCAGAACAGAGTCGTGTTCAGCCGGAATCTCTGCGAGGGAGAGGTTGTCAGGTACTACGCCCTTTTTATCTGCAAGTACAAAGGCATGGGTAAACAGCATTCTGCCTCCTGCACTCATCTGAATCCCTGCGAGGCTTGTGTTGCTCATCGGCCATAACCATTCGCGGGCTTTTGCCGGATCAGCCATCTTATTTCCTTTACCGAAAATCCTGCTCCAGATATTGTCTTTTGCCAGAATGAGCAGGTTGCTTTTGTCGGAGATGACAGCATGAGCCCGTTTGTACAATTCGCTTTGAGCAAACTGCTGTTCATCAGCCATGTAGGACCTCAGGATCGCAGGATCGGGTGAAACTGCCAGAACCTTGCCGTGGAAAATGCAATACTGTTCAGATCCCTGAGCAAAAATACCACCCCATAAGTTACGGAACAGCCGGTTATCGGCGATTTGGCCGATTCCCTGTTCAAAGGGACGGATAAATGGTTTTAACATCATTCTGGCGCTGTCGGCACTCTTCAGCTCGATCAGTGTGATGCACGACTGGGTGTTCCCTGAGAAATAGGATGGGAAGGCAGCAAAACAGAGTGTATTGCCCATCCAGGCATTCAGCTGTTCATTCCTTCTGAAAATCTCTTTCGAGAAACATTGGTTAGCCGAGTCGTAGCCCATACAGTGGAGGGTGTCGGGATCGTAAAAGAACGCACTGTAATGCTGCGGATTGCTGACCGAAACCATCACTGCCAAAGCAGTGGCTGCAGGGAGGTACCCGGCAAAAGTGGCATCCACAGGCTCCTGCGAATCGAGGATTGACGGCGATGCCTTCCCGTAGGTGAAACCATCCATCAGAATTTTATCCTCAGAAATATGCAGATCGAGCGACATCCAGCCATCAAACGGTGAGCCGCTGAATTTAAGTGGATTGTTATCCCCGGCCTGAAGGAGACAGCCAGCCATGTTCACACTGTTGATCATGAGGATTCCATCAACTTTCTTCCCGGAGGTTTCTGACAGTTTCTTAAAACCAGGATCATCGGTGAGGTGCTGATCTGAACGCAGGGTTCCGGCGGATGCACGCAGTGTCTCTTTGCTGAATGCAACGGCCATCAGCCCCTGATAAGCGTATATCCATACCCTGGTTTCGCCCGAGATCAGGCTGAATGCTTTCAAGGGCAAGGTTTTGTCTTCAACCAGTTGTTCACCCGGTTTCAGCAGGCCTGAAACCTGTTTCCGCAATCGGGTATAAGAGAGTTTGCCGGTATTCAGCAACAAGAGCAAACGGGGTCTGTGGCCGGAGTCTGGGACAACACAGAGGACAACCTCATGCTGATCAGCCATTTCGCCGAAAAAACTGTTTTTCTGGATAATGGTTGTCAGTTTATCCGAAATACTATCAATATTTATTTGATAATACATTGATTCTGACTGCTCAAGTAGTGGAGAGCTTTTTAAAACATCAAGGAGTCTGTTGAGTGATGATGCTTTCAGCATCAGGGCTGTTTCCGGTGGTATTGCATCGGAAAGCCGTGCCGTGGGTTCCTTCAGAAACAGGTAATACTTCCTGGCAGGAAAAAAAGCAATGGTCAGTATTGCAAAGAGAATTAGGGGTATTAAATAGCTTGTCCGGATTTTCATTGATGCTTGCTTGTACTGGTTATCAAATATAAGTTCTAATCCAGGGATGCAGATTGGAAAGCTTAAATACTAATCAACAGATGCTTGTTCATAACAGTTCCCTGTTGAAAGCCATATTCTGAAAATTCTGCGAATGTTCTGAAAATTGTGTAGGTTTGGAAATTGAAACTCTAGTAACGTTATGTATCATTCACTCAGGATTCCCCGGAGGTTGGTCTTTGTTTTTGTGTTTGTTTACCTGTCGTTCGCCGGTTTCTCCCAGCCGGATGACTACAGCAATCCTGATCGTTGTAAAGAGCGCCGGGGGCTGGAGTACGGGGGCATTGCCGGATTTTATATGGCTGGTAAGTCCACCGCCGGCTTTTATTCCGGAAAGCCGGGGAACGAAAACAATGTAAATTATGTTTTCAGGAATACTTACTGGTATAATGAAATCTATCAGTTGCTGGGGGCATATGATACGGTTTTTGTCAGGGAATACCCCGAAGAAATGAAGTACGATCCGGCTTTTTCGTTCGGTATGTTTGCCCGGTATGATCTCAACTGCAACACCGGAATCATCCTTCAGTTCTCCTATGCAAAACTCCGGGCAAAAGATGTGGTCTCCGTGGAAGTTGATCCCAAGGAATACCTTACCGAACCCGATATCCGGCTATGTTCCATTTATGGGACCGAGGAGCGCAACCTGCTTGATCTGGGGATCGTTCATGCATTCGGTAAAAATCCGGTTTCACGGTTCCTGATCGGGGCCGGGGTGAATATGAACAACTCCCTGGTAAAAGAGCACATGATTCAGATCGGAACCAAATCTTACAACCTTGTAAACGTATACGGGAACAACAATTATATTCCTGGCGGGAACCAGCAGTCTTATGAAATCCGGCAGGGCGGAATAGGATTCGGATTGTACGGAACCATCGGGGGGCGGTTTGAATTCAGCCCGGCTGTGGCTCTTGAACCCGGCTTCACCTTTTACTACAAGAAAATCGCCATTGATCCGAACAGCGGTTTTGTTCCCCAGATGAATTTTTTTGTGCGGCTCTGCTTCAGGGACTTACTCACTTTTTCAGAATAAATCAGACCTTTAAACTTCCTGCTGCGGCATTTATCCGGCAAACCGCGGGAGTGCTATCTGAGATCGAAGGAGAGCTGTTCGCTCACCCTGAAGGTTTTCCGGTGCCAGTTGGTATAGCCGTGCCTGAATATGGCCTTCCTGTGTATTTCAGTAGGATAGCCTTTGTTCTGATCCCATTGGTATTGCGGATAGTCATTGTGTAGGTTCATCATAAACTCGTCCCTGTGTGTTTTTGCCAGCACAGAGGCCGCAGCGATAGAGAGGTAGATGCCGTCTCCTTTCACGATACAGTAGTGATTGATGTCACGGTAAGGCTTAAACCGGTTGCCATCGACCAGAATCAGCTGAGGCAAAAGTTTTAACCCGTCCAGAGCCTTGTGCATGGCCAGGATGGATGCATTCAGGATATTGATTCTGTCGATTTCACCTGCGCTTACGGAAGCCACAGACCAGGCAGCCGCTTCAGCCTCAATCTTGCTTCTCAGGTAATCCCTCTGTCTGGGCGAAAGTTTCTTGGAGTCGTTCAGCATCTCATCGTTAAAGTCAGCAGGAAGAATGACCGCGGCGGCAAATACAGGACCAGCCAGACAGCCACGACCGGCTTCATCGGTGCCGGCTTCAGTGATATTCTCCTGACTATATCGGAGTTTCAACATAAGACGATGCTTCTGTATAGGTGTAATTCCGGTTATTCCTGCCTGGCTTAAATTTTTAGCTCAGTTCAGAAGTATATCCGGTTGAGCATGATGGCTGCAAAAGTAAGTACAAAGATAAGATCGTGTAACCAACCGCGGCGCTGATTGGCGAAAGCATGCGACATCATGGCAGAAACAGGTACAAAGATCAGCGGCAGCATCACCAGCATCGAGCTGCCCGACAACAAGACCGAAGCCAGTGCAATGAGGGCAAAATGGCTGATGATCCACATTTTCTTTCTGATGCTGATCAAACGGTCAGCAGTGTCGGAAAGAAACCGGGAAGCTGAAACAATGGCCCAGAAACCTATCAGGGCGATGGCTGAGAACTCCTGTACATTCAGCCGGGGTAAAGAAAAATTCAGCTCGTACCAAAGCTGTTCATAGGCTTTTAATCCGTAAACGAGGTTGTTGTTCCATAAATAAAGCAAGGCGAGATAAAAGAAAGGCATCACAATCCCCAGTACAGAAATTACCCAGTCGCGCCAGGCATTAATCCTGAATGTAAAAAAGCTGATCCAAAGCATCACGGTGAACAGGATCAGCGGAAAAAAGATCATGGAGGCAATGGCAATGGCAAGGGTCGCATTCAGGATTCTGGTGTATGGGTATAGTTTGCCATACATATCCATGATGCTGTGCAGACTGAATAACAGCAGCAGACTGCTGATCAGCACCGGAGCCAGGTAATTGCCACCGGAAGTGAAGAGCATGAGAAAAATATAGACTGCAGATGGTAAGAGGGATTGTCTGGGTGTTATGTCGTGTTTTATGAGTATGGCATTGAAAGAAAATGCGTTGAGCAGCAGCAGGAGGACCGATACCGGCCATGCCAGCACAGGGAACAGATTCAGCTGATTAAAAATCCATTCACCGAACGGGGCCAGGTGGAGTTTCTGGCCGTCTGAGATAAAACCTGCCTGAGGAGTTACAAAAAACAGTACAAGCAATGCCAGTATTACCGACATCTGCGTAATAATTCCTGTCCGGGCCAGTGCTTTTAACATCGCAATAAGTTGCTGAATCAGAACAGGTCGAAACCGATGTCCCTTCTTAAGGTTTTGCCCTTGTAGCTGATCTCTGAGGCTGTTGAATAGGAGAGGGCCAATGCCTCTTTCAGTTCAGGGGCCACAGAGGTGATCGCGAGTACCCTGCCGCCCGATGTAACGACCTCTCCGTGCTGGTCGTTTACAGTGGTTCCGGCATGAAACAACTGAGAGGGATAGTTTTTATCCAGGCCCTCTATCAGTGCACCCTTTTCATAGGTGCCGGGATATCCTTCTGACACCAGTACCACCGTTGCGGCTGTATCTTCACTGATCTCAAGGGTAGCACCTGCAAGGTTTTTTTCTGCGACTTTTATGAACAGATCCAGCAGGTCGGATTTGATCCTTGGCATCACCGATTCGGTTTCGGGATCACCCATTCTCACATTGTATTCAATTACATAGGGGTTGTTGTTCACATTGATCAGTCCGAAAAAGATGAATCCCCTGTACGGGATGTTCTCTTTTATCAGGCCATCGATGGTTGGTTGAATGATATTGATCTTAACTTTTTCCATGAATTCTTCATCGGCAAACGGGACCGGTGAAACAGAGCCCATGCCACCGGTATTCAGGCCGGTGTCGCCTTCGCCGATGCGCTTGTAATCCTTGGCTTCGGGGAGCAGTACCCACGACTGTCCGTCAGTGAGGATAAAGACCGAAAGCTCAATCCCTGAAAGGAATTCTTCAATCACCAGTTTTTCAGATGCCTTGCCAAACCGTGCCTTTTCAAGCATTTCGGTGATTTCTTGATCGGCTTCGGCCAGGTTGGTACAGATGACTACGCCTTTGCCGGCTGCCAGGCCATCGGCTTTCAGCACATACGGTGGTTTCATTGATCTGAGGAACTCACGGGCAGCACTGGCTTCGGAAGCCGTGAAGGTGCGGTAGGCTGCTGTGGGAATTCCGTGCCGTTGCATAAATGCTTTGGCAAAGTCCTTGCTGCCTTCGAGGCGGGCAGCTGATTTTGCAGGGCCTATCACCGGTATCACTCTGGTCAGCTCATCGGCTTCAAAGAAATCTACAATGCCGTTGACCAGGGGTTCTTCGGGCCCGACAATCACCATGTCGATGTCGTTTTCAAGCACGAAACGCCTGATCTCCTGAAAATCGCGGAGGTCGAGATCAACATTGATGCCGGTAATCCCGGTACCGGCATTTCCAGGAGCAATGTAAAGCTTTCTGATTCCGGCACTCCGTGAAAGCTTCCAGGCAATGGCATGTTCACGCCCGCCTGAACCAAGTAACAGAATATTCATGCGTTTTTTTTGCAAAGTAACGAAATTCCGGCAAGATTTCAGGAACCGTTCACAGATAACCAGGCACAACATCTGCCGGGCAGAATCAGGTAAAAAGCAAACTGCCGGCAATCCTGAGAAATACAGGAAACTGCCGGCAGTTCAACCCATGATGCTGTTTGTTTATCTGCCCTCGGCAGCTTTTTTCTTTTCAGCGATTTTTTTCAGGGCCTCTTCCTGAACGGCCTTGGTTACCGGCATATACTGGTAAAACTCCATGGAGTAGTTGGCACGGCCACTGGAGAGGTTGCGCAGTGAGGTAGCGTAACCGAACATTTCCATCAGCGGAACGAGACCATTGAGCTTCTGCGATCCCTTGCGGTGACGGCGCATCGATTCAACTTTTCCTCTTCTTTTGTTAAGGTTTCCAACCACATCCCCGATGTATTCATCCGGAGTGTTGATTTCGATCTTCATCACCGGTTCAAGCAGTACCGGGGTTGCTTTCATGAAACCCTGCTTGAAACAGATGGATGAACAGATCTGGAAAGCGAAGTCAGATGAGTCAACCGGATGGAACTGACCATCGAGCAGCACTACCTTGACATCCACTACCGGGAAACCAGCCAGTACGCCGTCGGCCATGGTTTTAATAATTCCTTTGTTAACCGAAGGTATATATTCACCAGGGATTGAACCACCCTTGATTTTATCGATAAACTCATAGCCTTTGCCTTCGTTTGGTTCGAGCCTGAGGTAGGTCTGAGCAAACTGGCCTTTACCACCTGACTGTTTGGAGTGGCGGTATTCGACTTCCACTTCCTGTGAGATGGTTTCACGGTAAGCAACAGAAGGTTCACCGACAACCACTTCAATGCCGAATTCATGGCGGAGCCTGTCAACGATGATTTCAAGGTGTAATTCACCCATCCCGGCGATTACGGTTTCCTCGGTTTCTTCATCAAACCGGGCGTGGAAAGAAGGATCTTCATTTACCAGTTTTGAAAGGGCTTCACCGAGTTTGGTCTGATCCTTCCGGCTGGCCGGGTTGATCTTGAGCTCAATAACACTGGGCGGAATGTGGATGGACTCAAGGTGAAGCTGGTGCTCCATATCGCAGAGGGTGTCACCGGTTTTGGTGTATTTCAGGCCGATCAGTGCAACAATGTCGCCCGGGCCGGCCTCATTCACCTCTTCCCGGTCTTTGGCATGAATCTTCAGAATACGTCCGATACGCTCCGGCTTGCCTTTGGTTGAGTTCATCAATTGCATGCCGCTCTTGACGGTGCCCGAATAAACCCTGACAAACGTCTGCTGACCTACATACGGATCGTGGATAAGTTTGAATGCCAGTGCTGCAAACGGCTCTTTGGGAGATGGGTTGCGGTGACGGGCTTTATCGTGATCGTCAACATCCATACCAACGACAGCTCCTTTATCAACAGGTGAAGGTAGGTAATCCACGATGGCATCAAGCAACTGGGTAATTCCTTTATTCTTATAGGCAGCTCCACAGAACACCGGAGTAATCAGGAGTTTCAGCGTGGCCTCACGAGCTGCAACTTTCAGCAGTTCATTGGGGACTTCTTTGTCTTCAAGGAAAAGCTCGAGAATTTCCTCATTGAAATCAGCAAGGTTTTCAACCAGCTGTTGTTTAAACTCGCGGGCTTTGGTTTTATAATCTTCAGGAATGTCTGAAACAATGGTTTCGTTATCCTTAAATGTATACATTTTGCAAGCCATCAGGTCGATGATGCCCTTGAAATCATCTTCCTGACCAACAGGAATCTGAAACGCAATGGCCCTGGCGTCGAGGTTCTCATTCATTTGCTTGATTACATCAAAGTAATCGGCACCGGTGCGGTCAACCTTGTTAACAAATGCGATGCGTGGTACTTTATAGCGTTCAGCCTGATTCCAGACTGTCTCACTCTGGGGCTCAACGCCACCAACAGCGCAGAATAGTGCGACCATTCCGTCGATTACCCGTAACGAGCGTTCTACTTCTACCGTAAAATCCACGTGACCCGGTGTATCAATGATGTTGATCTGTGTTCCGTTCCATGAGCAGGTGATGGCTGCCGAAGCGATGGTAATACCGCGTTCCTGCTCCTGTTTCATAAAATCCATGGTGGCTGCACCGTCATGTACTTCACCCACTTTGCGGTTTACACCGGTGAAAAACAGCAGTCGCTCTGTGGTGGTTGTCTTGCCTGCATCAATATGAGCAGCAATACCAATGTTTCTTAATTTGTTTAAAGGCATGATTGAATTATGTGTGAAATTTGTTGTTGTTCAGGCTGGCAAAGCAAGAGAAAAAATCTGATCTGTTGATCGTCAATAGGTTAAATAATCATTAAGTTTCGATGCCAGAGATTCAATAAGCTCCTGAAACGGGCGGCAAAATTAAACTTTTTTCCGAAACACCCGACATAACAATTAATTTTAAATTTTGTTTAAAAGTGTCCGGAAGGGTATTTCATTTTGTAATGTGCTGGAGAATTTTTTGACACCAATTCTCCAGCACACCAAGTAAGCACCAATTATTATTTAATTTTTCATTCTATTTTAAGTCAGGTATATTGCTAGATTTAAACAATTTTCAGGGCTGAGATAATACAGGCATGTTAGGAATTAATGAACCATGTGTAGTTCTGTGATGGTTATCTACTTTTCTTAGTTTGCTATACGTTTAATACCATTTCTGATACTCACAACATTGAAATTTATTAAATATCCCAACCGTGTCTTGGTTAATTTCAAATGACTTAAGACTTGCGCAGGCCAAACTGGGTTTATTGTTTCTCTGGCCTTTAGTTCGCAAATTATCTTTTTCTCCACAAAAACGTCTAAACGCAACCCTTCGTCGAATTCAATGTTATCATAAATGATTGGAACATCAATCTGGCGTTGGTAAGATAAGCCCCTTTTTGATAATTCATGACAAAAACATATTTC
>JAEUTG010000018.1 GCA_016788045.1 Bacteroidales bacterium | reverse complement strand
ATGAAGTAGGAGGTAAGAGGTACGAGATAAGATTGATCCCGACCCCGGAGGGGTCAAATGTTTATAGAAAAGAATCCGGGATGAAAATTCCCGACCCCGGAGGGGTCAAACGTTGATAGAATAGAATCCGGGATAATAATTCGCGACCCCAGCGGGGTCGAACAAATCCATGTGCCCATTTAATACCTCAACCTACGCCCTGAATGGGCAGGCTAATCCCTGTTTAGCAGAAAAGATGAATCCGAAAATTCAGAGGCAGGAAGTCAGAGGTCGGATCATACGTCGCTCATTGTAAAATCGCAGATTGCGCCTCCAAACGTGCAAAATTTTTACTTTTTACCTGTCTGCCTGTAGCAGACAGGCAGGCTTTTTACTTTTTACTTTGAGCTTGTCTTCCGCCCCTCGTCCCTTTTCAGCGTCCCTCGTCCCTCAATCCCGACCCCAGCGGGGTCGAACAAACCAATTAAGAGGTCAGTAGGCGGGGGCTTTGCCTGCCTGTTTGCCAGTATTCACAGGCCCACAGGCGCGGGATTTTCTAATCCGAATCCCCTTCCCGTCAACGCAACTCCCCACTTCCCCCTTTGCTGCAGCTACTTCGCTGTTTTGCTGACAATCAGCGCCGCTACAAACACCTCGGCCAGACTCCAGGGGATGGCAAAAGCGAGGATTCCTGCAGGTAGCACGCCCATGTTCCCGATCACCACCCACATCATCACAAAGGCAGCCAGCCAGGCAATCAGCGCGGTCTGCACCAGGGTAAACCTGCGTGAAATCAGGTAAATCAGCACAGCAAGCAACAACGACCAGACACCCCAGAGCGCCCCGTTAACCGGCTCATCCGGAAAATCAAGGCCCATGCCGCTGTAATGCCCTGTCCAGTACGACTTGAGCACGAATTCGTTTCTTACAAATTCAGACAGGCTGATCCAAACCGTAGAGGCTAAGACCGGCAACACAATCTTTTTGAGAAAATTCATCTTCAGATTCGTTTAAAATGATTGGAAATTAACTGGAGTAAAGAAGGAGCCGGTTATTTCTTTTCCTCTGCTTTCCTGAACAGAAACAACAGCGCAAACCCCACCAACACCTGCACGCCTACCAGCACATTCCGCAATGAGGAAGTTTCGGCGTTTTTACCTGCAATAAAAAAGTGGATACCGGGAACAACCAGCACAACAATGACCAGTAAAAGAAAAAGATTACGATTTTTCATAGAATACGACATTGGATACACAATCGGAAATACGTGTAAAAAGCAAATATATATAAGTATTTTCTTACATACAACTGTTTTACACCCCTAAAAAATTGAATATCAGACAGCCTGGGCGAATAACACTTATTTTCTCAATCGTTATTTCTGTTGATGTGACTATAGATTCTTATAAGTGGATATAAAATTATCTGCAAAAAAATATTAAAGTCCTATAAGTATTAAGCCCCGGCCTCCTCCCGAGGCTTATTATCATTCTGTATTCTCAGGTTTTACGGCCATATCCAGATTGCTAAAAATTTCGGAATGTCTGTTGATGATGTTATTTTCTTTGATGAGAAAAACGGAGTGTCAAACGAGGTTTCCATGAACGACAAAGCAGCCCTTGAACAATTACAGCTTATTAACGAGCTGAACGAGGAAGAAAACGGCATCCTGCTCAAGCTGATTGAGACTTTCGTTTCTAAAAAGAGGTTAAAAGATTACCTGCAAAAAAATATTGCTGCATTATAATCAAAAAGCCCGGCAAGTCCGGGCTTTTTGATTTTATCCTAAAAAACTCTTTCCTCCAATAAAATTGTGCTTAATAAAGCCATAGGCTATAGGTAACAACACGGATATTATTATGTACAAAATAATAAACCAACCCCTTTTCTTTTTTGCCTCCTTTTGTTCTTCTTTCCATAAATCTTTCAGCTTCTCATAGGGTTTAACCTTATTATACCTTTGAAAATTCAAACCTATTAATACTACAATTAATACAACAATTACAGGCTTTAAATTTGCAGATGTATTAATTAATCCATCTACTATAAGATATATAACTAAAAGATTCAAAAATTGCAGTAAGGCAATAAGTATAGAAGCATAAATCCAAGGGTCTGGTTCTCTCCACTTCTGATAAGTACTGAACACCCTGTAATAGATGTAATCGAAATATTTCATAAATAAATTTTTACCATGTATTTACCCAGCCTTGGGCATGTTCACTAATTGATTTGCCGGTAGATAACTCTGTTATAAAACTTGCAGTAAAGTATGTACCTGAAATCACCCAACCAACAACTGGTATAAAAGTTGTAGCTCCCATAATCGCATCCATGCTATTGCTAACATTTATACCGTTTTGTGTCATATCATATACACTAATACCAACCCCAACGGCTCCCAAGGTGTTGCCTGCTATCTTTGTCAGACTTGATGCTTTACCAGCAATTGCATAACTATTTCTAAAACCTTGAACGCCTTGTACATATTTACCATTTGAGCCTACTTGCAGTAGTTTTGTTGAACGGTATGCTCCTTTAGCATCTTTCCACCACCAAGCATTTTGTCCAGCATTGCCAACAGTTGATAAATATGTTCCAGTAGCTCCAACCCAGATATCATCTCCGTCTATTCCGTTACCCCCTCCTCCTTGGGCATAATATCCATAAGTCAAACTTATAGATCTGACCACAACAGAATAGTCTTTATGAGAAATAACTTCAACCCCTGAAAGCCAGATACCGGGAGGGAATTCCATGTTCACTTCTGGTTCGTTGGAAGCTAACCAATCACCAATATACCAGAAATGAGATCCGTTCGGTAGTTTTTTCAGGTAAGCATTATAGGGTCTGCTTATTCCAACACTTAGATCAAAACCCAGGCCATAACGGCTGTATGTAAAACCAAATGCATTGAAAGCAACTCCACCCTGCGAACTAAAACTTAGCCCAGCCGTAAAAGCGTTTGAATTCAGCGGACTCTTATTATCAATGCCGAAAACACCAAGACCTGCAGACACTCCAGCTATTAATCCACCACTTGTGGAATAACCAACATAACCAGTAAAACCGGCAATTGTTGCGCCAACTGTAATATATCCTGAATTACTCTTCGAAGAATAACCAATGGTTATTTGTGCACTTGATATTTTACTTAAACCGACGCCTGCTGAAACGCCCATATCAAATCCTCCCTTTTCGCTCCAACTACCAAATGGAAGAACAAAAAAGTTTCCACTTGGATCAGTGTACCGCAATGGATTATTAAAGCAATAGATGTACCCATTGTAATTCTGTGGCATGCCAGGAGCCTGAATATAAGGATCGGGAGAAAGAAAACGAGCTGCTACGGGGTCGTAAACCCGGCCATTCATATTGATAAGGCCAAATATATCCAGATGCTCATGACCCGTAAAACCCCTGTCAATAATAAATTCTGGCTGTGTTGTTGTGTAATTAATCCAGGTAGCAGGATCACGTCTGTTGCCCCAGGCATCATAACTCATTTCAAACTTCTGGCCATCACTTTCACGCAGAAGTGTTGTGATGCTTCCAAGGTGGTCAGTAAAAACCCAATACCATTCACGGTTACCCGTATTGGCAATAACTTCAATGGCGGTTAGCCCTTCCGGTGAGGTGATGTAGTTGATGGTTTCCGTTGTGTTATCAGCAAAGATAGTCTTCTCAGCCAAACCTGACAAAAATTGTTTTTCCTTTACAAACTCCCTGTCGGCACCTGTTCCGCTGAACAATTTCTGACTTATTCTTTGTTGATTCAGACCATATTGAATTTCGATCTCATAGCCGTTGGAAGTAATCAATTCTACTTTATTAAAATCATTATAGCTTATTACTTTCTGATTTTGGTGCTAAATGCACGAATATTTGTATTAAAGCAGGATTTATCCCCTTGTCCCCGCGTCCCCCCGCCTGCACGCTGTTGCGGCGGGCAGCCTGCCTGTCTGCCTGGAGCATTCAGGCAGACAGGGCTTGTCCCCTTGTCTCAAGAAAAGAAACGAAATCTCCGGATGAAGCAGGTCTTGCCCGGCACCTAAACCGCTCCCCGGACAAAGGTATCTCCGTCAGAAGGGTTTCCGCTCTGCCAGCCTTTTCTGAACCACTGCATGCGCTGTGCCGAGGTGCCGTGGGTAAAAGCATCGGGCACGACCCTGCCCTGCGACTGCATCTGAAGGTGATCGTCGCCAACGGCTGAAGCAGCGCCCAGCGCTTCTTCTATATCCCCGGGTTCGAGAATGTCGAATTTCTTCTGTGCATGGTGCGCCCAGATCCCGGCATAGAAATCTGCCTGAAGTTCAAGCTTTACCGTCAGCCGGTTGGCTTCCCGTTCCGGCAATTGCTCACGCTGTTTCTGCACATCGCCCAGCACACCCAGTTGATTCTGCACATGGTGCCCTACCTCGTGCGCGATTACATAGGCGATGGCAAAGTCGCCCGGTGCCCCGAACCTGTTCCGGAGTTCATCGCAGAAACTGAGGTCGATGTACACCTTCTCATCGCCCGGACAGTAAAATGGTCCGCTGGCGGCGCTGGCATAACCGCAGGCTGACTCCACCTGCCCCCTGAACAGTACCAGCTTAGGTTCACGGTATGTCAGCCCTGAAGCCTCGAACAATTCGCCCCATACCTCTTCGGTATCGGCCAGCACCACCGACACGAAACGGGCCAGTGAATCTTCCTCCGCATTCGCCTCAACCGGCTGCGTGTTGGCCTGTTCAAACCCACCAAGCATCTGTGAGGGATCACCCCCCATCAGCATAACGATCAGGGCAATCACGATGGTTCCCAGGCCACCACCAATCACCAGTTTACCTGTTCCTCCACTGCGGCGGTCCTCCACATTGGAGCTGCCTCTTCTTCCTGTCCAGCGCATAAATTTGTTTTTACATTTTGTTATAAACCAGAGTCAAGTATTAATTTGTCTTCCGTAAAGGTGCAAAGACGCAATTATTTGATTTTGAAAAGCTCAATTTCGTTTATTAATTTTCAGCAAATCAAACGTTTAAAAATTATAAACGGAATATTGAAAAGGGTAAAGGTCGGGAATTAACCCGGTTGGCTGATCTGCTCCGATGTACTGAAATCATGTTTCGACTACGCTCAACATGACATGGACTACGCTCAACATGACATGAACTACGCTTAACATGACTTCGGCTACACCTCAGAGGAGGATCAGTATCAGGATGCTGAAATTCAACATTTCAACCGCTTGTCCCAAACCCAAAGTTAGTCAATTTCAGTCTGGCTGCCAGTGCAATTGGTCACATTTACAAAAAACATTTCGGGTTAAAGGTATTGCCCGCCGTGAATTTATAGCTGATTCTTATCTTGAGGTGCTGAGAACCAAAATCAGGTGCAACTTCGTGACTTCTTTGTGTAACTTCGTGTAACAGCAATAACACAAAACACACAAAGAAAATACAAAATACACAAAGGAATTGGTTACAATCAAACGAGGTGAAGTTTTCAAAAACATTACTTTACGGTTAAAGTAAAAGAAACCTTGTTACCATAACACCTTCCCGGAAGCTATCTGAAAACTTAAATCACTCTATATCTAATATCCAAGTTGGTGATTTCGTGTGTTGGTGTCAAAAAAAGAAAAGTAGGTAACTATTTTGAATAATGGCTGTAATCAAGGATTATCAATCAGTTCAAAGGAAACCAATAATTTTCCCCGGGCAACAGGTGAAATCAAAAGAGCAATCTGTAATTAACAGCACCTCAAATTAAGAATCAGCCGAATTTATCAACCTTCCTGCAGCTGCCGCCAAACCTTTGTATCTTTGGCAGACTGTGAACACTCCAACGATGTCATCCGGTTATACCACCCGTTTTGCCGAAGTACTGCTCCCCCTGCCGGTGAGCGGGACCTTTACCTACCGCATTCCGCAGGAACTGAACAACCAGGTTTCGGAAGGCATGCGGGTGGTGGTGCAGTTTGGCCGAAGGAAATTCTATACCGGCCTGGTACGCAGGATTCACGAACAGCCCCCTGCCGTGCTGGCGGTGAAATATGTGCTGGCTGTGATCGACCCTGTGCCGGTGGTCAACGAAAAGCAGTTTGCCCTCTGGGAATGGATGGCTTCGTATTACCTGTGCACCCCCGGCGAAGTGATGAACGCGGCCCTGCCTTCGGCCTACAAACTGGCGAGCGAATCGCGTGTGGTACTCGACCCGGATTATGTTCACGACAGCGAAACGCTCAACGACCGCGAATTTCAGATCGTAGAGGCTCTTGAACTCCGTAAGATACTCACCCTCACCGATATCAGCCGGATCATCGGCATTGCCAAGATCATTCCCATCATCAAAACCATGATCGAAAAGGGCATTGTCAGGCTCGAAGAGGAGATCACAGAACGTTATAAACCCCGCTCGGAGATTTTTGTCCGCCTTACAGATGCCCTGCACAACGAAGTGGCGATGAATGCTGCCATGGACAAGCTGAATAAAAAAGCCTTCAGGCAGTTACAGGTGCTGATGGCCTACATCAGCCTTTCACGCTGCTTTTCAGAAAAGGTGGCTGAAGTAAGCCGGACGGAACTGCTGAAAACTGCCAAAAGCACATCCGCTCAGCTTGACGGACTGGTAAAAAAAGGCATCCTGGAGCTTTATGAGCGCAACATCAGCCGGCTTACACACGCTGAAGCCCTGACGGCTCCCGGCGACATTGTGCTGAGTGCCGCACAGCAGACAGCTTATGAAGCCGTCAGCGGTCACCTGTCGGCGGGCACCACCTGCCTGTTGAAGGGGGTAACCTCGAGCGGGAAAACGGAAATTTACATCCGGCTGATCAGCGAAACCATCAAAGCGGGAAGACAGGTATTGTTTCTGCTGCCTGAGATCGCTCTTACCACCCAGATCATTCAACGACTTGAGAAGTATTTCGGAGCTGCGGTGGGGGTGTATCATTCCCGATACAATGAGTCGGAGCGGGTTGAAATCTGGAACAAGGCCAACCGGCCGCTGGCGGGGCAGGCAGAGGAACAGCCGTACCAGATTATCCTGGGTGCCCGGTCGGCCCTGTTTCTTCCTTTTACCGATCTTGGTCTTATCATCGTGGATGAAGAACACGATACCTCGTACAAGCAGAACGAACCACCACCCCGGTACAATGCCCGTGATGCCGCGGTGGTGCTTGGCAACATCCACAAAGCCCCGGTACTGCTCGGCTCTGCCACCCCTTCACTCGAAAGTTTTTACAATGCAAAGCAGCAAAAGTACGCGCTGGTAGAGCTCGATGAACGCTACGGCGGGATTCAGATGCCGGAGGTCAGGATTACCGACATCAGGGAGGCAGAGAAGCTCAGGCAGATGAAGTCGCATTTTTCTGAGCCCCTGCTCAACGCCATCGGCAGGTCGCTGGATGCCGGCGAGCAGGTGATCCTGTTTCAGAACCGGAGGGGATTTTCGCTCAGACTGGAGTGCGACACCTGTCACCACACCCCGCAGTGCATCAACTGCGATGTAACCCTGATTTACCACAAACAGATCAACCTGCTGAAGTGTCACTACTGCGGTTATTCGGCTCCGGTTCCGCCGAAGTGCCCTGAATGCAGCAGCCCAGCCATCAAAATGAAAGGCTTCGGCACCGAAAAGGTGGAGGAAGAACTGGCAGTCCATTTTCCCCATGCCGTGATCGGCCGCATGGACCTCGACACAACCCGCACCAAATATGCCTACCAGAAGATCATCGGCGAGTTTGAAACAGGTAAAATCGACATTCTGGTGGGCACACAGATGGTGAGCAAAGGCCTAGATTTTGACAAGGTGAGTCTGGTGGGCGTACTTTATGCCGATGGATTGCTCAGCTACCCCGATTTCAGGGCCAACGAACGCAGTTTTCAGATGCTGGCCCAGGTGAGCGGGCGGGCAGGCCGCAAAAACCGCCGGGGGCTGGTAATTTTACAGGCCAACAACGCCAGACATCCCTTGCTGAAGATGGTAGTAGAAAACGACTATGTGGGCATGTACGAAAGCCAGCTGAGCGACCGCTACAGCTTCCGCTACCCGCCCTATTACCGCCTGATCGAAATTTCGCTGCTGCACAAGGACTATACCGTACTCAACAAAGCTGCCGAAGTGCTGGCTTCATCGCTGCGGCCCGTATTCGGCAAGATGCTGCTGGGCCCCGAATATCCCATGGTGGCCAGGGTGCGCAATCAGTACATCAAAAACATCATGCTGAAAACAGGCAAGGGAAAAGAGGCAGCCCAACTGAAGTTCCAGGCCATGAAAATCATTGAAAAATTCAGGGAACTGCCCGATTACAAGAGTGTAAAAATCCAGCTGAATGTTGATCCGATGTAGGGAAGCAACGAGCTCAATCTGGTAAAATCCGGTGAAATGGAATTAAATTAAACTTCCTTACCAACGAATTCCCGCTTACTTTTCAGGTTCTTCTTCAACCACCAGAAAAATATCCTCGTTGTCTTTTTTCATGAGGTACTTTTCGCGGGCAAACTTCTCGAGTGAGACGGTGTCAGACAGGATTTCCTGCAGGGCTGTGCTGTCTCTGGTGATTTCCGACTGATAAAATTCTTTCTGCACGCGTTGCTCACTGAGGGTGCGGCCCAGTTTCACCTGGGAGATGAAGTTGTTGCGGTCGAAAAAGGTGAGCCACACAATCAGCACCAGGAAGGCAAGCATGTATTTGTTGCGAAGAAAAGCCGGGATCCGCTGCCACATAATGATAAATTCTTAACACAAAAATAGGCAGAAATATCCGGTTGAGGGCAGGCAGACGGATAAAAAAAGGCTCTTCATGAAAAATTTCCTACAATCCGATCTCTCCGGCAATTTCCTTCATGGCATCCACCGCCAGGGCAGAGAAATCGCTCAGGGGGACACCAATCAGCTCACACTCGAGGATGTTTTCCCGTTTTACGGAAGCTGCGAATGCTTTCTCTTTCATGCGTTTCACCACGGAAGAGGGTTTCACTGAGGCAATCCGGCGGTCAGGATAAACCAGGGCGGTTGCCATGATAAGACCGGTTATGGTTTCCCCGGCAGCCAGGGCATGCTGAAATACGGTGGTACGCGGAAGCCCGGTTGCCATCTCATTGTGCATGCGAATGGCATCAGCAATCTCAGGGTCAATCCCAAGCCCGGTGAGTATGCGGAACGATTCAGGCCCGTGGTTCAGCGGATCACCGGCTGTGATTTCCACATCCAGGTCGTGCAGCAGTCCGGCCAGTCCCCACCGTTCTGGATCATAACCCAGTTTCCTGGCCAGGGCCCGGAGTACCGCCTCCGACGCCAGTGAATGGACGATCATGCGGTCGTTTTTTACATATTTGCGAAGCAATAGAAGGGCTTCTTCCCGTGGTATCAGCATTTTGGGCAATTTTTAATTTCTGATCACTGTCGTCCGGTAAAATTACAAAGATCCGCTCAATCCTTTGACAGGGTTGGTAAAGACAACGTTACGCCTCTACTTTCTTCGGGCAGGCCCACGCTTGCTTCGGGGCAGGCGCCAGGGCTTGCAGTTTTGCCTTGGCCGGATTTACCATCAACCTTACTCCGCTCCCCTGCCGTTGGCAACTTTGGAATTACACCAATAAGGCAAAATACATACAATCAATGAGTTAAAACAATTGTTCAAATGTTACACCAGAGTGCTTTATTCTTACATCCTGGTACCAAAAATTTAACCGGACAATAGTGTATATCTTTCATTATAAATGGAAGATAACTTCCAGTAAAGCGAATAAAAAGCTGCTTCTCCTTTTCAGCGCCTTACCTCTTACATCATTATGCTTCTAACCGGTCACCCCTCATCCCGCCGTTTCATCATTGGTCCGGATCAGGGTTTAACCTGCCCTTTCAGGGTGCACCTTGTCGTTTTAAATTGGATCAATGCAGGTTCGACCCCGCTGGGGTCGCATTTCCCGATATTCGTCACTTTTCTATCAACCTTTGACCCCTCCGGGGTCGGAACTTCAAAGAGATATTTCGGATGTCAGAGTCAGATAATTGAAATTGAATTCAGGATCGGCATTTAACCTGCCCTTTCAGGGCGCAGCCTGTTGTTTCAAATTGGATCATTGCAGGTTCGACCCCGCTGGGGTCGCATTTTCCGATTTTCGTCACTTTTCTATCAACCTTTGACCCCTCCGAGGTCGGAACTTCAAAGAGATATTTCGGATGTCAGAGTCAGATAATTGAAATTGAATTCCGGATCGGCACTTAATCTAACTCTTAAGGGACACTTGTTGGTGCTTTATGCCGGATCGTTGAAGGTTCGACCCCGCTGGGGTCGCATTTCCCGATATTCGTCACTTTTCTATCAACCTTTGACCCCTCCGGGGTCGGAACTTCAAAGAGAAATTCCGGATGTCAGAGTCAGATAATTGAAATTGGATTCAGGATCGGCATTTAACCTGCCCTTTCAGGGCGCAGCCTGTTGTTTCAAATTGGATCACTGCAGGTTCGACCCCGCTTGGGTCGCATGTTCCGATATCCGTTATTTTTCTATCAACCTTTGACCCCTCCGGGGTCGGAACGGGAAGTGGGTTGCTGATATCATTGTCTGCGCTTGGGAATGGCGCTCCGGATCGGGGTTTAAACACCCCTTCAGGGCGAAATATTCACTTCTTTTCATCTGCCCGGGAAGTTGCCCCGGGCTCTGCTAAGCTGCCATTTCGGGGCGTAGCCTGTTGTTTCAAATTGGATCATTGCAGGTTCGACCCCGCTGGGGTCGCATGTTCCGATATCCGTTATTTTTCTATAACCTTTGACCCCTCCGGGGTCGCAACGGGAAGGAGGTTACAGATATCGTTGTCTGCACGTTGATCATTGTGCTCCGGATCGGGTTTTAACCTGCCCTTTCAGGGCGAAATAATCACTTCTTTGCAACTGCCCGTGACGTTGCCCCGGGCTCTGCCAAGCTGCCCTTTCAGGGCGTAACTTATTTATATTTTGACAAAGAATACATAACTGATTATCAATATATTAAGAGTAGAATACATTCTTACCTTTTACTACTTACTACTTACTTCTTACTACTTACTACTCACTACTTACTACTTACAGTCGGGTAAACTTTGCGCCTGTCTGACTGCCGTCAGAGCAGGCAGGCTTTGAACTTGGAGCCTGTCTGACTGCCATCAGAGCAGGCAGGCTTTGAACTTTGAGCTTTGAGCTTTAAACTTTGAGCTTTGAGCTTTGAACTTGGAGCTTTGAGCTTCCTAATGCAAATCCAGTCCATTCAGCATAAATAGACTATGCTTCAGGGTTTTGGTGATCTCGGTCAGGTATTCTTCCACTGCTTTTACACTACCGGGCAAGGTATAAACAAGGGTTTCGCCAATAACACCGGCCACTCCCCTGCTCACCAGTGCATTGGGCTTTTCAGCACCAAACTTCACACGGATATGTTCCATTATTCCCGGAATTTCTTTATCCAGCAAAGGCTTTACCACATCAACGGTAATGTCGCGGGGGCCGATGCCGGTGCCGCCGGTGGTAATCACAATATCCGCATTTATGGGTCCTTTCAGATGTTGCTTTAGCAAGGTTGCCTCATCAGGAATCACTACCCGTTCAATTTCTGCTTTCCACCCGACGGAAGTGAAGAATTCTTCCATCAGCTGCACTATCCGCGGGCCGCTGCGGTCCTCGTATTCTCCGGCTGAAGCCCTGTCGCTCAGCGTAATAACCTTTACTTTAAAGATCCTTGGCAGGTATTCCATCAGATCGCCGGCCTTTACAATACCCGGACGAAGAACCCGGCAGAAAATTCCCTCCTTCGGCATAACACAATTGCCAACTTCACGATAGATGGCACAGCTGTCGCCATGGCACTTTTTCCCGATCTGTGTTACTTCAAGCAAGGCCTCACCAATCGAAAAACGATCCAGTGGATGTGTTTCGTAGAGCGTAATTCCCTCTGTGGTAATATTCTCTGCAAACTCCCCATAATGAAGTGGCCGTTTTGCCTGTAACTCAAATTTCCTGAAACTTTCAGTCCCCAGTAAACTAACCTGCCGGTGCCACTTTCCGGAATGGGCATCGCCCTGAACACCAATTTCATTGAGTTCAATCTGTGCTACAGGCTCTTTTATGGTCCCCTTCTTTTCGGAAATATTTACCGATACTACTTTTATACTCATGAATTCTCAGATTTCAGATAAAAAATCAATCACACAGCCTGATCGCAATCCTTCGGGCGCTGTCCGTCAAACAGAATGCCCGCATTCAGAAACATCACTGCCGACATAAGCAGTGACCCACCCAGAGCCATATAAAAAATCCCCTGCAAAAAAACGGGCAGCAAATGGGTCCGCGCAAACAGCATACCCATGGAAGCCATGATGGCAATCAACAGATAGCTCTTCCAGCCAAAAAAAGCAAAAAGGCAGGGGTTTTCCATCTTCATGCAGGAAATCCTGCGGATATACTTTCGGCTGATCTTCAGAAATACAAAATTAAAAAACACCAGAAAACCAGCCAATCCCAGCACGATAACCTCCCACAGCGGGAAAGGAGCTTCGGGGGCGAACACTGAAGCCATCAGCAGGACCCGGTAGGAGGCATAGGCCCACACAGCCGAAGCAATGAAAAACAACCATCGCCTGGGTACCGAGGGTTTCAGCTTGTTGAAAATCAAGTGCATCCCGTCTTCAGATATCTGTTTTTGTCTTTTCGAGCAATTTAATGGACCCGATAACCATCTGTTTGTCAACTGCCTTACACATATCGTAAACAGTCAGCAATGCAACACTGACGGCGGTCAGGGCTTCCATTTCAATACCGGTCTGACCCAGGCAGCGAACCACAGAACTGATCTCAACGCCGGTGTCGGTCAGTGAAGCTTTCACTTCTGCTTTGGTAATCTGCAGCGGGTGACAAAGCGGTATCAGCCGGCTGGTTTCCTTGGCTGCCTGAATACCGGCTATTTCTGCCACGGTAAGCACATCCCCTTTCTTCAACTGGTTTTCACGGATCAGGTGAATGGTTTCAGGTGCCAGAGTGATGACTCCGCTGGCTTTTGCTGTCCGGTGCTGAATGGGTTTGTCGCCGACATCCACCATATTGGCTTTCCCCTGATCGTTGACATGTGAAAATCTCTGATCGCTCATGGCGTAACATTTTTAGTTGATATTCAATTTACCAGCCGGGTTAAAAACAAGGTAATTTCCTGTTTCCGGCTGATTGGTCAATGCAGGCTAACCGCCGATGTTGTAGAAGGCCCCTTTCTGGTTAAAGGTTCCGCAGGCGGGTTTACCGGCAATGGCGGCTGCCAGTGCTTTTTCTGCACCCAGGGCGCGCAGGTCAAAAGACTCTTCCCCGAAGAGGCAGGGCAACACCTTCCCATTGGCTGTCAGCCTGATGCGGTTACAGCTCCCGCAATCACCTCCGGAACCCCCTTCAACCACTGAAAAGTGTCCTTCGGTCAGGCTCATCTGATGAATAAACCGGACCTCAATCCCCAGCTTCTGCGCGTAGTCAGCAACCATGCGGGCATCAGGCTCATCAGAAGATTGCTGCACCACACAGTTGATCTTCACTGGAGCTAAGCCTGCATCAAGGGCCGCGTGTATGCCATTCAACACATCACTCAGCTTACCCCCTCTGGTAAGATTGCGGTACTTACCGGCATCGAGGGTATCGAGACTCACATTTACACGCATCAGCCCTGCTTTGCGCAGATCCTGAGCAAAAGCAGCGAGCAGTATGCCATTGGTTGTCATCGAAAGATCTTTAATTCCTTCAATACCCGACATCATTTCTACAAGGCGGACGATCCCCTTTCTTACCAGGGGTTCACCGCCGGTTATTCTTACTTTACTGATTCCCTTGTCAACAGCCAGGCGGGTAAAGTCCGCAATTTCTTCGAAAGAAAGCACATCGTTGTGATGCAGCATCTCAATCCCTTCTTCGGGCATGCAATAGACACAACGGAGATTGCAACGGTCGGTTACCGAGATACGAAGGTAATTGATTTTGCGGTTAAAGCTGTCGTACATCCCTGAGGTCTCCTGCTTTAATGCATGTTTCGCCGATTTCAATGCTCAAAATGCCATCTGCGCCTTCGTAGGCATGAATGTGTGCCGAGCCATGATATTCCAGAGGCTCAATTTTTCCTTCACTGTTGATTCTAACCGGCACGAACGACTTTCGTTCGGCCTTTTTGCGGTTGTATTCTGCAGCCATGGGAAGTTTTACAATCCGGGGGCTCCAGCGGTGACCCATCATGCGGTAAGCAAGCTGCTTCACCAGAAGCTCAAACTGCACAAATGAAGAGACCGGGTTCCCGGGCAACCCAAACATAAACTGATCTCCACGGGTACCGAATATTGTGGGCCTGCCGGGCTGCACCGCGATGCTTTTAAATTTTATGTCAATCCCCAGTTCTGTCATTATCCCTGGAACAAAGTCGAAATCACCCATGGAGACTCCTCCCGTAAGCAGGAGAATATCACTTTTCGCGAATCCGTTAAGTATCATAGTTCGTGTACCTTCCGGAGTATCGGGCGCAATGCCGAAGTATGTAACCGGCAGTCCGGTTTCAGCGGCTTGTGACATCAGCTGCCAGGCATTGCTGTTGCGGATTTTACCCGGACCAGGAAATTCCCATGGCTCCACCAGTTCATCACCGGTTGAGATCACGCCGATAACGGGGCGGCGGAATAACAGGGGTTTCCCACGCCCTACAGCTGCGAGGATGGCAATGTGATGCGGCCTGAGAAGGGTGCCTTTCGGGAGCACCATTTGCCCGGCCTTAACATCCTCAGCCTGCCAGGCGATGTTTGTTGAAGTCTTATCCCTGAGGAACATAATCCGCCCATCGGACAGGATTTCTGTGTGTTCAACCATAATCACGGTATCGGCACCTTCAGGGACCATGGCCCCGGTCATAATCTTTGAACACTGCCCCGGTCCTATGGTCAGGGTGGGTAAACTACCTGCCGGTATGGTTTCCAGCAGATGAAACGGCCCAGGCAGATCCAACCGGCGGCAGGCATAACCATCTACCGCTGCCTTATTAAATGGCGGCATCTCCACATCGGAGAAAATATCTTCAGCCAGCACACCGCCAACAGCCTGATCAAGCCCGGTTTCAACAGCAGTAAGCCTGACTGGTATACTGTTAATCACCGAGAGTGCCTCTTCAAAAGTAATCATAGAAAAAATTCAGATGAGCGACAAAGATAAATATACTGATCAATATTCAGGATCGTTCCTGAAACGCATTCCTGCTTTACTTTGATCCGATCCTGAAACTCATCATCTGGCCAGTGTTTCCAATCAATACCTGAACGTCCAGCCAACTGATTTACTCAGGCCTGACAATAACAGATGACTGACAAAAAATCTAATAAAGAAGTTGTTCTTACAACGTGTCTTCCCTTTATAGGCAATGGCAGACATACAAACATGATGAAAGCCTTATCCTAAACCGGGAATAGCTTCTTTTTCCTGAAAGCACCATCAGAAGGCAGACTGGCATTGATGATCCATGCAAACTACCCGGTGAATAGGGCACCTGATTCAGATTAATCCCCTTTCCTTCATCTCCTTGTACTGCAGCAATACCAGTCCGTCGGCCAACCCGATTTTCGGGGCAATCACCACGTTGATGTCGGTCCATTTGAGGATCTTTACAAAGATCCGGGCAGCGGGTACAATCACATCGGCCCGGTCAGGACGGAGGCCCATTCGTCCGATCCTCGCTTCAAGCGACATGTTACCCAGTTGCTTGTAGGCGTATTGAAGCTGATCGATGTTGATCATGTTGTTGATCGGGTAACCATAGAGCTTGGTTATCTTGTTGATGTTGCCTCCCGAGCCGATGCAGTTCATCCGTCCGAAATCGGCCTTGAACTGGTTCAGCCATTTGCGCATAGCCTCCCATTCCGACTCTTCAACCTTATCGGCCAGCAATCGGATGGTTCCGATACGGAACGAATTGGAGGTCAGGAAACGATCGCCGTCCAATACCGAAATTTCGGTTGAACCACCTCCGACATCCACGTAGATGGTTTTGCTGAAGTTCTTGTTAACGAACACATTGCTGAGTGAACTGATGATGTTGGCTTCCTCGATGCCGTCGATCATGCCGATTTCCAGGCCCGATTCCCTTTTTACGCGCTCCATGACTTCCATGTTGTTGGAGGCTTCGCGCATGGCCGAAGTGGCTGCCACGCGGTAACCCAGGGGCTTATATACGTCGATCAGCAGTTTAAATGCCTGCATGGTGGTGACCAGATCCTGTATCTTCTGTTCTGAAATACTTCCGGTGTTGAAGACATCCATTCCCAGCCGGATGGGGATGCGGATCAGGGAGGCTTTTTCGGTTACCGGGCCACCTTTGCTTTCGTAAACATTGGCAAACAAAAGCCTTACGGCATTGGACCCTATATCGATGCTGGAGAAGAGCATAAGCTGAAGGTTTGATTCATCAGCTACGAAAGTAACAATTCTGTGCCAGACAGCCACACCTTAAAAGTCAATTTGCCTCCCGAAAAGCTCGTAGCAGGAGGAAAGACGCGACGAATATATGGGAGAACCAGATGCCGATGGAATGAGGAAACCAACCTTATCTTCCTAAAAACCTTAGTAAAAAACAATGACGGTAGGTTAATAATGTAACCTTATTCCCTTATCAAGGGCCTGGCAATGATGCAGGGAACCGGATATGCTGTATGCAGAATAAGGGAATAAGGTCAGCATCCGGCGGGGTTACTTACTGATTACGAAGGTTGTTGATAAAGATAAGGTTTCTTCGGAAAATCAAAGAAAAACCAGCAGCTTCAAAAAACCAAGCCATGGCGACTATCATAATTATATTGCTCCTCTTGCTCATTCTGATTGCAATCAAACCTTATCTTCCTGATAACCTTAGTAAACCCAAATGGCATGGTAACCTTATTCCCTTATCATGGGATGGGTGCTGATTCAGGATTCGGGGTATACGTTAAGCAGTATAAAGGAATAAGGTCAACAATCAACAGGGACACTTTCTGGTTACGAAGGTTGTTGATAAAGATATGGTTACGCGTGATGTTTGCATTAAAGCAACAACCTCACCAAATGAAATCAGGTACAGACATAAAAATCAACCGCATTCATAATTCGCCACAAAAGACACATCAACCCAATTATTGAGTGAGCCGACGAAAATAATCGCGGCGATGGTTTGATAAATTATTCATTTTTTGATTTGGGCTTAAGAGTTCTTTGATACTCATGAAGAAATTCATTGTACTCATCTTCAAAAGTTTTAGTTTTATGATGCTCCTTTTGATTGAGAATATAGTGACAAACCCTGTCAACATCATTTTTTGAAACGGAGAACGCTGAGGCAGACTGCTGCCATTTAAATAAGCCCTCGCAAAGATTATTCTCATTAATGAAACGGGCCGAGCTATTTGCAACGATCGTTGCAATGTATTCTTCAGAAAGTGCAGGGGACCGGGAAATCAGAAAATGAATATGTTCAGGATTGGCATATACAGCATACAACTTACATTGGTTATTGTTAACAATTCCGGTAATATACTTCTCTATCCTTTCCCTGTGCTTGGCACTAATTAACTTGCTACGCATAAAAGTTACAAATACGAAATGGGTATACAGGTTGTTATATTCGATTTTCATAATTCACGATTTATGTTAAGTAAATCAGAGGATTGTAATATCTAGGTTAATCAGGACTAATTGCTATTTCGGTGGCAAGTAAACATTAACAAATTTAATCAATTATTACTTATGCATAAAAGGGTTATACAGTTTGTACGAAAAGTATTTATTTTACAATTCTTGAGGTTAGTTAAAACTGTTTTGGATTCCGTACTCTTGGAATAATAGTCGATTCTATGATGTGGAGGTTGTTTGTGAAGACAAAATTAGACCTGATATTTTCAGAAAATGCAGCTTCTTTCAAGCGTTGTTCCAGTGCAGATACCATATGAAACGTATCCAGAAAGCTAAAGTATTACTCAATCCAACCTTTTCTCCCTGCAAACCTTAGTAAAGTTCACGTTCGGAATAATGCAAGGAAGCCGAAGCACCCGACATAGCTTCAAGCCAAAACCAGGATGGAATCTGATGCCGATGGAATGCGGAAACCAACCTTATCCTCCTAAAAGACTTAGTAAAAAACAATGACGGTAGGTTAATAATGTAACCTTATTCCCTTATCAAGGGCCTGGCAGCGATGCGGGGAACCGGATATGCTGTGTGAGGAATAAGGGAGTAAGGTCAACAATCAACAGGGGTACTTCTTGGTTA
>JAEUTG010000048.1 GCA_016788045.1 Bacteroidales bacterium | reverse complement strand
TACCATTTGACACCCTCAATCCCCCGTGGTTTTTTTTTGGGTGTGGGGGGGTTGGGTGGGGGGCCCCCCCAACCCACGCCCCCCTACCTTAGAACCCATGTAACTCATAGTCATTCTGAGCGTTAGCGAAGAATCTCATATTTTTATCGGACAACAATATTTTAAAATATCAGGAATACATTCAGGCCTGATTTTTCTGATCAGACAGGATTCTACCTGAATTCAGACAGCAAAATTAATCGAAAATACCGCCCGGTAAATATTTTGGGCAGATACCGGATAAATTCAGAAATTGCAGGTTGATTTCCAGTAATGCTGGTTTTCATCTGCAACACTCAAGGGATGTTTTAATCATTTGGAATTATGAAAATTAGACTTTTCAGGTTGAACATGTTGTTGATTGGCCTGAGTTTTCTGGCTGTTGATTTCAGGTCGTATGCCCTCGGAAGTGAGAAACTTCCGGTTGAGTTTACCATGGAGAGGATGCTGGGCAGCCGGTCATCTGAATTCATTTGCCAGCTTCTTGACAATACGGCTGAAGCGGAGTTTTTTGAAATAGAATCCCTCAACGGAAAGATCGTGCTGAGGGGTAACTCGCAACCGGCGATCGGATATGCCCTGAACTACTACCTGACCAATTATTGCCATTGTCAGGTTTCGAGGGCCGGAATCAACCTCGGGCTTCCAGCAGCATTGCCTGAAGTAAATCCGGCGGTGCATAAGGAAACACCGTTTAAATACAGATATTTCTACAACTATTGTACTTATAACTACGCAAAATCTTTCTGGAGCTGGGACCAATGGGAAAAAGAGATCGACTGGCTGATACTTCATGGCATCAACATGCCGCTGGCTGTGCTGGGAACCGAAGCCGTGTGGCAGAATACACTCAGGCATTTCAACATTCCCGATGAAGCCATTGCCAGGTTCATTCCTGGTCCGGCCTATACAGCCTGGTGGCTGATGGGCAACCTCGAAGGCTGGGGAGGGCCGGTTTCACAACCATGGATTGATCAGCAACGCGATCTTCAGAAAAAGGTGATTGCCCGGATGCGCGAGCTGGGCATGACACCGGTGTTTCAGGGTTTTTATGGCATGGTTCCGGATACCCTCAGAACGATGTTTCCGGCCGCACGAATCTCCTATGGTGGGTTGTGGGCCGGCGATGAGGAAGGCTTCCGCAGGCCCGCCTTTCTCGATCCGTCCGATCCGCTTTTTGCTGAGATGGCCTCGGTTTATTATGCTGAACTTCACCGCCTTTACGGCAAAACCGGCTTCTATGGTGGTGATCCATTTCACGAAGGTGGCAACACGAAGGACATTAACATCATAAAGTCAGCTTCACTGATACAGAAATCCATGCTAGATGCCAATCCTGACGCCATCTGGGCCCTGCAGGGCTGGTGGGACAATCCTACCGATGAACTACTGAGGGGAGTTATCAGGGAGAAAACCCTGGTTCTTGATCTTTATGCCGAAGGTAATCCGCAGTGGGAGCGGAGAAAAGGTTTTGAAGGTATCCCCTGGGTGTGGTGCTCCCTGCTGAATTTTGGCGGCAAAGTCGGGATGTACAGCCGCATTGATCAGCTCGCCGGAGAACCGGCCCGTGCGCTGGCATCGGAATATGGCAGTAACCTTAAAGGTATTGGCATGATGATGGAAGGCGATCTCACAAATCCGGTGAATTATGAGCTGGTTTTTGATGCAGCCTGGAGCCGGCAGCCGGTTAACCTGGATCTGTGGATTCCCGGGTTTGTGACTTCGCGTTATGGCCCGGCTGCAAAACCGGCCATTGATGCCTGGAACATCATCCGGCAAACAGCTTTAAACTGTCCGAGAGCTCAGGAAGGTACCTCTGAATCCATCTTCTGTGCCCGCGGCGATACCGGGGTTAACAAAGCATGGCGCTGGGGTTTTATCTACAGGTATTATGAACCGGAGAAACTTCAGGAAGCCCTGAAACTGCTTCTTTCGTGCGCCGGTGAACTTGGTGCGAAAGATACTTACCAATACGATGTAACCGATATCTGCAGGCAGGTAATCTCCAACTATGCCTACGATGTATATGGGGAGATGATGACAGCTTTTAAACAGGGCAATGCGCCGGAATTCAACAGGAAATCAGCGGCGTTTCTGCAATTGATGGACGATCAGGACCGGCTGCTTTCTACCCGGAAAGAGTTTCTGCTGGGGGCCTGGCTCGAAGCTTCGAAAAGCAATGCAACCAACGATGCTGAACGGGCCCTGTTCGAACAGAATGCCCGCACCCTCATCACCGTGTGGGGCAACCAAGGGGTGGCCGGAGAACTGCATGAATATGCCAACCGTGAGTGGGCAGGTATGGTAGGCGGTCTGTATATAAATCGCTGGAAAGCATTTATAGAGGTAACGAAACAGCGGCTTCAGGGAATGGAAGTTCCCTTGCCCGATTATTACGCGATGGAAGCAGAATGGGTGCGGAAAACGGACGTTTATCCCAACCAACCTTCCGGAGATCCGGTTGCTGTCGCAAATGAGTTATTTATTAAGTACTTCAACAGTAAATAGTTATGGAAGAACGTAAACCTTCGGTCAGGCTTAAATCCATCGACGCCCTTCGCGGCTTTGACATGTTCTGGATCTCTAGCGGTGAAGCCTTTTTTATCGCGCTGTTCACCTGGTTCGGGACACCGTTTTTCCATACCCTGTCCGAACAACTCGATCATCCGAAGTGGACAGGATTTACCTTTTATGATGTCATTTTTCCGCTGTTCCTGTTTATTATGGGAACCGTGATGCCGCTTTCGCTGAAGAAACGGCTTGAAAAGGGTGGCTCAAAATCAGAAATCTACAAACATGTGCTTTACCGCACCTTCTTGTTGTTTCTTTTGGGACTCGTTTACAACGGACTTTTCAATTTTGACTTTGAGCATCAGCGGTACACCGGTGTACTTCAGCGTTTTGCTTTTTGTTATTTTTTTGCTTCCATCATCATTCTCAACTTCAGTGCACGGGCCAGGCTTTACTGGATTGCCGGCATAACGCTGGTTTACTGGCTGGTACTGCTGCTGGTGCCTGCACCAGGCTTTCAGGCTTACGACCTGACCCCCGAGGGCAATCTGGCCGGCTACATCGACCGGATGTTGCTGCCCGGTTCGTTCTGTTGTTATAACTATGGCGACAATGAAGGATTGCTGACGATGTTTCCGGCGGTGGCGAACGTGTTGTTTGGCGCGTTGGCCGGCGACTGGCTGCTTGGGAAATTCAGCAACAGCGATAAAATCAAACGGCTGAGCCTGACCGGGGCCGGACTTATTCTTGCGGCCCTGTTGTGGAGCCTCGTACTGCCTGTTAACAAATACCTCTGGACCGGTTCGTACACACTGCTGACCTCCGGTATCTCATTCCTGTTGCTGATGATATTCTTTTACCTGATCGATGTGAAAGGATGGCAAAAATGGGCATTCCCGTTCATCGTGATCGGTCTCAACCCGATTACGATCTATGTTGCACAGGGAATCTTCGATTTCGGAATCATTGCCGATATCTTTATCCATGGCTTCAAACACCGGCTGGGTGGACTTGAACCGGCCTTTACCCTGCTGTGTGTGATTGCGGTGAAATGGCTGTTTCTCTATTTTCTCTACAGGCAGAAGATCTTCCTGAAGGTGTAATGGTTTTGGTTGCTTTTTTGAACAGACCTGGAGATTTCCAGTGGATAGCAATTTCAATTCTCTGCTAATTACCATTAATATAATGATTAATAGGTTGTTAAAAAATTTCTTTTAAATATTAAAAATCAATCCTTTGCGTCTTAGCGCCTGTTCCGGGAATCCGGGGTCTTTGCCTGCCTGACTGCACAGGCAGACAGGCGTGATTCTTAATATTAACGGACTAAAGAGACTAGCCCGTAGAAAGCTTCTTGCGACATCATAGGATCGCTGGTTTTTCAGCCACACCCATCCCGAAAAGGGCAAAATCATATTTTACCGGGTCTTCCGGATCGAAATTGCGGAGCACAGCAGTGAGTTCTTCCACCGCCTTCCAGTCATTCTGAATCCGGTTAAGCAGGCCCAGCCTGCGGGCTACGTTCCCGACATGCACATCCAGCGGACAGCAAAGCTGAGCCGGTGAAATGCTTTTCCAGAGACCAAAATCCACCCCGGCTGCATCGTGGCGCACCATCCACCTCAGGAACATGTTGATGCGTTTGGCTGAACTGCCTTTTGCCGGGTTGGCCAGGTGCTTTTCTGACCGCGGCAAATGCGGGGTTTGAAGAAAAGTACTTCTGAAATGCCCGATCGCACCGCCCATATCCGATGGATTCAGCTCAAGCCCCTCAGCAAATGCCCGTTCCATCCCACCCGGTTGCTGGCAGAGGTTGCGGAGTGATTCAATGAAAAAGAGCAGGTCGTCGCCGTTGAAGGTCCGGTGAACGAATTTCTCCAGCGGCCGGAGGTCTGATTTACCGGCATGCATCACAAATTCACCGGGTCGGTTATCCATCAGCTGCATCAGCCTGAAGCCGTTTCTCACGATGGTGGTCCGCTGTCCCCAGGCAATGGTGGCAGCCAGGAATCCGGAGATTTCAATGTCTGCGCGCGATGTAAAATGATGGGGGATACTGATGGGATCGCTTTCAATAAATGAAGGCCTGTTGTAAAATTCAAGCTTTTCGTCGAGGAGGCGTTTCAGTACGGCATGGTTCATGAAACAAAGTTATAACAAATCCAGGCGTTGTTCAGCAAACGTCGCGGGGGTATGTGTCGGGAAGACGCCTGACAGTAATCAGAACAGGGTGTACCCTATATAAAATACAAACCCGCGGAAATTCGAATACCAAAACAAAAAATCTTCTGACATATGCCTTTTCTGCATCATCCTGAATTCGGCTGACAGCTTTTTGTTGTACCTGAATCCTATCCCTGCACCCAGGTTATTGTGCGGAATCATCTTAACTTCAATCGGGTTGCTGAAATCAAAATCGAGCCTGAGCGGTTGGTTGAAAATGTAAATTGCACTGAGATAAAAATCAGTTCGGCTTCCGGGATAAATATGGTACCGGATCCCAATGGGCAATTCCAGCGAACGGTATTCCACTTTCGCTCTTACTGCCCAGTTTTCTCCTTCCGATCGGTAACTGAAGAACCCTGCCTCTGCGGTGATTCCCCACTTATGCCGGTTCAGCGGTAGAAGATACTCGCCCTCAATGCTCAGGTACGGGGAGAGTTTGGGATCAAAAATAACGTTGTTTGCATAACTCATCATCATAACCGAGTTAATCAGGGAGAATCCTGCTCCGGCCTTAGCGGTTAAGCTGAATTTTTTGTAAGGAGTTGTTCTTGTCAGGTTAACCGATTCAACGCTATCACATTTGTTAAATCGCATGACTACACTGATCAGCGGCTTCCTGTAATAATCAATTTTAGAAAGCTCCTCCATGGTTACCGAAGGGCAATTCATGTATTTCCACAGCTGCTTCTGGTAATCCCTGTTGATACCGGCAATAAGTTCATCAGCCATAAATTTCTTATAAATCAGCTGAGTAATGGGGAGTGTGTCAGATTCAATAAAGAACCTTTCCACATTTCTGTCCTGATAGTCGTAAAGCCTGTGTTTCCCATCAACCAGCAATCTGAGGAACAACTGCTTTCGTATAAATACCGGATTACGATCACTGTCAAGGTCATTGTATAGCTCACTTGAAAGATCAATATCTACACTTTTCCTGACAAACCTGAGATTTCCATCAATGCCAAATTCTCTCACTGAGTCAATACCCAGCGAAATTGATTCAGCGTTATCACCAGCTTTAAATAGAAAATCTACCGGATAATTATTCCATCGTTTACTCAGAATCAAGCCTTCACTTCTCTGACCATGGTTGTTGATGTAATAGCCTTTCAGGAAAAGGTTTTGTGAAAAGGAGCTGAATGACAGGGTAATAGCCAGGATGGTTGTGATAAATGATCTCATCGGATACAACTAACGGATGAACGTATTTATACGAAAATGGTTTTCAATAAAGGCCAAAGGTAAAGAATTGAGTTTACCAAATTATCGTTGCCTTTTGTAAAGTCAGTTTTTTAGCCATTTTTAGGGCTGGAACGCATCGGGAGACGCTCCAATAATGGGTTGGTTGCGGTTGAGTTGTGGACAATTGTTGCTGAGTAACGGGGACGCTCGCCAACAAAGGCAGGCTCATCATCCGGCAATTAACACCTTCTTACGTCGATTTAATTATTATAAGTACTCAATAAAATTCAAAATAAGGTATAACCGATCAGAAACGAAAAGTCTCGAAATTCCGAATACCAGCTGTCAGCTTTACCCGGCATATGCCGTGCCCACATCACCCGGCATTCAGCTGAAATCCTTTTGTTGTATCTGAAACCCATTCCTAAACCTAAGTTGTTGTTGGATTTCATTATCATCTCGATATTAATGTTGTAGTCAATCTTAAGTCTGAGCGGATGATTCACAAAATAGTATGCACTGAAAAACAGTTCGGCTTTTCGTCCGGGGTAGGTATGGTAGCGTATTCCGACCGGTACTTCAAGCGAAGTATAATCGATGGTTGCGCTGAAATCTCGTTCCTTACCCGCCGATTTGTAATTCAGAAGTCCGATTTCAGCTGTAAGGCCCCATTTACGGGTGCTGAATGGCAAAAGATATTCTGCCTCAATTCCCAAATGAGGTGTAAGTAGATAGCCAAAGTCAATGTCGTAGTCGTAATTACCCAGGCCATATACCCCAAAATCTGAATAACCAGCACCTCCTTTAATGGTCAGAAAAAATTTATCATACGGAGCTGGCCTGGATAGATTACCAGCTTCCACTTTATCGCACTCATTAAATCTCATAACTACACTGACCAGTTCCTTCCTGAAATAGTTCAGCTGAGAAAGCTCCTGCATGTTTACAGACGGGCAATTCATGTATTTCCACAATTGCTTCTGATAATCCCTGTTGGTGCCCACAACGAGGTCATCAGTCAAAAATTTCTTGTAAATCAGTTGAGTGATCGGGAAAGTATCAGATTCAATGAAGTATTTCTCCTGATTTTTAGAGCGGTAATCATACAACCGGTGCTTACCGCTAACCAGTAATCTGACAAACAACTTTTCGCTGGTAAAAACCGGTTCCCGGATGCTGTCCAGGTCATTTAATAATACTCCGGAACGGTCGATGTTGACAGTTTTTCTGACATACCGCAGTTCATTACCAATGCCGAATTCACTGACAGAATCAATTCCTAAAACAATTGCATTTTCTGATCCGGAAGCTTTAAATTGAATTTTAAGTGGATAATTGTTCCACCTCTTATCATAAATCAGCCCTTCTGATTTCCGGCCATGGTTGTCGATGTAATAGCCCCTTACGAACAGGTTCTGCGAAAAGGAAGAGAATGACAGGGTAATAGCCAGGATGGTTGTGATAAATGATCTCATCGGATACAACTAACGGATGAACGTATTTATACGAAAATGGTTTTCAATAAAGGTCAAAGGTAAAGAATTGAGTTTACCAAATTATCGTTGCCTTTTGTAAAGTCAGTTTTTTAGCCATTTTTAGGGCTGGAACGCATCGGGAGACGCTCCAATACTGGGTTGGTGGAGGTTGAGTTGTGGACAATTGTTGCTGAATAAAGGGGGCACGCGCCTGCCTGCCTGCTCCTGTTGGCGCGCGTCCCCCGACGCGTGCCTCCCAACCTGACTTACGATTAGGATCGAACATTCAAATTAATTCTTAACTTTATATACCATGTCAGATAAATACAAAATCAACAAAGGTAACGAGGCCTATTTTGTTACATTCACTACCGTGGGATGGATTAAAATTCTTGAAGAGGATAGTTTCAAACAATTGATTACTGACAACATTAAATTCTACCAGATAAATAAAGGACTTGTCGTTCACGCATACTGCATCATGCCCAATCATGTTCATATGATTATCCGGGCATCAGACCCCTATTCTGTTTCTGAGATTTTACGTGATCTGAAGAAATTTACATCAAGGGCAATCATCAGGAAACTTGAGGGTGAGAAATCGGAAGGGTATAAAGGGATACTGAATCATTTCCGTGAGGCTGGAGGGCATCTGAAACGCATTCAGAAGTTTAAGGTATGGCAGGATGGGAACAGGGCGATGATACTCTACAGCAATAAGTTTCTGATGCAAAAGCTGAATTATATTCACAACAACCCGGTAAAATCAGGTTTCTGTTTTTTGCCCTGGGAATATAAATACAGCTCTGCGATGGATTATACGGGTCAGGCTGGGTTGGTGGAAGTTGACTTGCTGACTATTGTTGCAGAGTAGCGGGGGGGCACGCGCCTGCCTGTCTGCCTGTCTGTCTTCCGCATTCAGGCAGACAGGCAGACAAGTCGGGGGACGCGCGCCAATACAGGGTGGAAGTTGACTTGCTGACTATTGTTGCTGAGTAGCTGGGGGACACGCGTCGGGGGACGCGCGCCAACACGGGCGGGGACGTGCGCCGGCGGTGGTAATAAAAAACCCCCGGAGATGATCCGGAGGTTTCTGGTTGCTGGTTGGTTGGTGTGTGGGTGTTAATTCAGAAGGTGCATGGCTTTAATGATTTCCTTGCCTTTCTGTATTGCCTTTTCATTCTCCGGGATCAGGGCGTGGTGACGCCTGGGAAGCGATTTTTCCAATCCTTTGTGCACGTATTCCGGTTGAACAATGGGTTTAAGTTTCAGAAAACCGCCGAGCACCACCATATTAAAGACCTTTGAAAGCCCGACCTTGGAGGCTTCATCGGCTGCTTCAATCGTGTAAATGTTGATGTCCCGGCGTTCAGGATGACGGGTAATCCCGTTTGGGTCGTAGATAAGTACTCCGCCGGGTTTCACCGTTTTTTCGAACTTGTCCATCGACTGCTGGTTGAGGATGATGGCAGTATCGAAGTAATTCACAATGGGTGAACTGATGCGTTCATCGCTGATGATAACAATAACATTGGCAGTACCGCCCCTCATTTCGGGACCGTACGATGGCATCCAGCTTACTTCCTTGTTCTCCATCACTCCTGAATAGGCAAGGATTTTCCCCATCGAGAGGACACCTTGTCCGCCAAAACCTGCTATGATGATTTCTTCTGTCATGACTCAATAATTTGAATGTTGTTTCTCTTGAAATTCAATGCAAGACCGGAATTCAATCTTCGTTCACCTTGATGTCGCCAAGCGGATAGTAAGGAAACATATTCTCCACCATCCATTCATTTGATTTCACCGGTGCCATTTTCCAGCCTGAGTTACAGTTTGAAACAATCTCCACAAAGCTGAGGCCTTTGTTCAGCTTCTGATTTTCAAAAGCTTTGCGGACTGCCTTTTTGGTTTTGCGGACATTGCCCGGAGTGTGTACAGCCTGCCGGGTAACATAAATGGTTCCGGGAAGTTGAGCGATCAGTTCGGTAATTTTCAGCGGGTTACCCATGGTGTGCACATCACGCCCGTAGGGTGAAGTGGATGATTTCATCCCAGGAAGGGTAGTCGGGGCCATCTGGCCGCCGGTCATGCCATAAATACCGTTATTGATGAATATAATCACGATGTTTTCACCGCGGTTGCAGGCGTGGATGGTTTCGGCAGTGCCAATGGCAGCCAGGTCACCATCGCCCTGGTAGGTAAAGACAAACTTGTCGGGGTTCAGCCTTTTAACGGCAGTAGCAACGGCGGGAGCACGTCCATGGGCGGCCTGTTGCATGTCGATGTTCATAAATTCGTAGGCAAGTACTGAACAGCCAACCGGAGCAATCCCGATGGTTTTATCCTGAATGCCCATCTCTTCCAGCACCTCCATCACAATACGGTGGGCTGTGCCATGTCCGCATCCCGGGCAATAGCTGAGGGGTTTATCGGTGAGCAGGGGTGTTTTCTTGTAAATCAGGTTTTCCGGTTTCCGGATTTCTTCTTTGCTTATAAGTGCCATAACAATTATCCTCCGATGATTTTTGTGTGCATTGCTTCAACCACCTCCGTGGGTGACGGAATGATTCCGCCCATGCGGCCGAAGTGCTCAACCTTAACCCTGCATCCAACAGCCAGCCTGACATCTTCAATCATTTGTCCGGCGCTCATTTCAACAGTTAATATTCCTTTCACCTGTCCGGCCAGTTTTGCAATGATGGCAGATGGGAAGGGGAAAAGGGTGATCGGCCGGAGCAGTCCAACCTTATACCCTTCGGCCCTGAGCAGGTCAACAGCTTTCTGGCTGAGGCGGGCGCTGGTTCCGTAAGCAACAATCAGGTATTCAGCATCATCGCACGAAATGGCTTCATACCGGGTTTCGTTATGCTCAATCTCCCTGTATTTTGCCTGCAGAGCCAGGTTGTGCAGCTCCTGTTTGCCCGAGTCGAGGTCGAGTGAGGTGACGATGTTGCGTTCACGATCGATGGTTTTTCCGGTGGTAGCCCAGGGGGTATTGCTGATAATCTCCGCTTCGGTAAACCTTGGACGTTGCTCATCGAGTTCGACTTTTTCCATCATCTGACCGATGGCACCATCCGACAACACAAGCACCGGATTGCGGTATTTAAATGCAAGGTCAAAGCCCAGTCTGGCAAAATCGGCCATTTCCTGAACCGATGAAGGAGCCAGAACAATGAGTTTGTAATCACCGTGCCCGCCACCCTTGGTCGATTGAAAATAGTCGGACTGTGAGGGTTGGATTGTTCCCAGTCCAGGGCCTCCGCGCACTACATTCAGAATCACGCAGGGCAGCTCGGCACCGGCAATGTAGGAAATGCCTTCCTGCTTGAGACTGATTCCGGGACTTGAGGAGGAGGTGAGTACCCGCTTTCCGCAGGCCGCTCCACCATAAACCATGTTGATGGCGGCAACTTCACTCTCTGCCTGCAATACAACCATACCGGTGCGTTCGTGGGGTTTCTCAGCCATCAGATATTCCATAACTTCCGACTGAGGGGTGATCGGATAACCAAAGTAACCATCGGCACCTGCACGGATAGCCGCTTCGGCAAAGGCCTCATTGCCTTTCATTAATCTGAGTTCTTTCATAAACGTGAAGTCATTTAATTCCTAATCCAGTTTCTTCCTGTAAACAGTAATTACACCGTCAGGACAAACGATGGCACAATTGGCACACCCGATGCATTCTTCATTGATTGTTTCGGCATAATTGTAACCTTTGCCGTTTACATTTTTCGATAATGCAATCACATCGTTGGGGCAGGCAGGAATGCAAACACTACAACCCTTGCATTTTTCAATGTCTATCACAATATCACCTACAACTTTTGCCATAGTACAAAGTTTAGATTTTGTAAAGTTTCTGATGCAGCGAAATTAGGACATTTTTATGATTCAGATGCCCGCAAACGTTTGCATTTTGTTCAAAACAGGTCTATTTATATCCATTTTAAACTGAAGCGGCCTGTGCCGGAAATTTTGGTTGATTCTGAGGCTTAAAAGTTTGTTTTTCAGTTTGTATGGTGGCTTCTGAATTTTTCAAGTCTTTCCTTCAGATCGGGGAACTGTTCCGGTTTTACCAATGAAACACACGCCCTCAGCCCTTCGGTGCGTTCACTGCCGGTAATGGCGAGTGAAATGGCACTGATGCCGTAAAAAATGAGTTCTTCAATCAACTGCTCTCCTGTGAAACCCGGGTAAGAGATGGTGAAGTAAAATCCGTCGGCTATCGGTTTGTCAACATCCGTATCGTACACAATCCGGAATCCGTTGCTGGTGAACAGCTCCTTCATTATATGGGCTTTATCACCATAGAGTTTCACATCTTCTATAAAATTAAACCCGCCGTCATTGGCTGCTTTCAGCATGGCTGCCAGGGCGTACTGTGCCGAGTGGGCTGTGCCGGAACTCAGGGCATAAACTGTTCCGAAGATCATAGCCCGCCCAAAAACATCACTGTTGTAATTTCTTAACAGGTCGGCCGAGCGTTTTGCAAACAACTGATCGGAGATTACCATCATGCCGATCCGCTGACCGGCATAGCTGAACACCTTTGAACTCGAAATGAACAGTATGTAATTATTGGTGTAATGAGCGACGGATGGCTGATAGGGGGGGACTCCCGGTCTGGAGTAGTCCTTACGGAAGTCCATGCCGAAATAGGCCAGGTCTTCACATATTACCACATCATACTTTGTGGCAAGCTCACCGATGATTTTAAGTTCTTCATCAGTAAAACAGATCCACGAGGGATTGTTAGGGTTTGAGTAGAGAACAGAATGTATGTTACCTTTCGCAAAATAGGATTCCAGCTTTTCACGAAGTTTTTCACCCCGGTAGTTGTACACATCGAAGCTGTCAAATTTAAGACCCAATACTTTGTGCTGCTGCTTGTGTACCGGGAATCCGGGGTCGATAAACAAGGTGGTGTCGCGTGACTGGTTGAGGCGTGAAAGGGTAAGAAAGGCGGCAAAACTTCCCTGCATCGAGCCCACGGTAGGAATACAGGCTTCAGGTTTTACACTGATGTTCAGAAAATTTTTGACAAAACGCGAGATTTCATTCTTGAGGGCCGGTGTTCCGTCGATGTCCGGATACACGGCAGCCACTCCATTCCTCAGGGCAGCAATCTCCGCTTCAGTGCCAATTTCTGATGGTTTGATCCCAGGAATCCCCATTTCCATCCGGATGTACTTTTTGCCCGACTCCCGCTCAATGTTGTCTATCAGCCGCTTGATTTCACGGATACTGGCCTTGCCAACACTCGGAAGGTTCATGGCTTCTATCTGGCGGCTTACAATTTCGTAAGAAATGGGTGTTTCGTCTCTGAATATCTCTTTCATGCGTATGGTGTTTGGTGGTTTTCTGCCGGCAAAAAATGAGGCGAATAAAAGCAGAAATCAGTTCAGATTGAATGTTAAATTATTGATTCAATGAAGATTGATCTTTTATTTACCGGCAGGCAAGTTATAGAATTGCTTTTAAATGACAAGCAAAACAGCAAAAAATATTGCTATAAACAATGGATTAAAAAACCGGAGAAGGAGCCTGAATCAATACACTAGCGTGCCCTGAGCGAGGCAAGTGCAAGAATCAGCCCAAGAGCTATGCCGAGTATGGCGGCGAAAAGCACCTGAAAATCAACGGGCAGAAGAAAAGTGATGGTGTGTGCCGGATACCAGAAGAAAGGGATGGTCTTCTTAAAAACGAAGTTCCATTGTACGTCCCAGTTGAGGTTTTTCAGAATCCCGCTGAAATTGATCGGGGAGAACAAACCCCTTACCGTGCCACCGGTCTGTTGAATGTGGGTGTCGGTGATTTTGTGAAGCGTCATCATTACCGGGGCATAAATGGTATTCATAAAAACACTGATGCAGAAGGCCACCAGTATTTTTCCGGCCGAAAAATCCCCCTTCAGCACCGCTCCGGCATTGTCCATGCCGAGAAACCCGAGAAATGACACTGTGCCGCTGCTGAAGATCACAAAAGCCAGTTTGATGGTCAGTCCCAGAAATCCCCATACAATGGCCCGGGGGAGAATTCCGAAACCAGGTGCATTGTACTTTCCGGTCTTGATGCGCAATCCGATCACTTCACCCAGCGTGGCCAGAATGGCAAACTTGATAAAACTCATGATCATGCCGTGGTCGCTGTTGAACTTTGTATAAAAGTCAAAAACCGCATCTGAAATAAAAAACGGTGAAAAGAAGATCAGCAGGGCAGAAACAAACAACAGGTCTGAGCGTTTCATAAGGGTTTGTAATTTCCGGATTTTCGGGCAAAGATAAGCTTATGGATAAAAGTATCGATCAGATCATTGAAGAACTCCGTCAGATTGTTGAGAAGGAATCAAAATCCGGCAGTTCTCTCGCCTTGTTCGCAGCCCTCTACCTGCAGGTGACCATCCGCGTAAAGCAGGGAATAAGGAACCATGAATTTGAAGACGGCATCCGTATGGAACAGCTGGATGTCATCTTTGCCGACCGTTATATTCAGGCTTACCGGGCTTTCAGGGATCACAAACCCATCACAGCCGCATGGAGGGTTGCTTTTGAGTCGGAGCGAAAACCACTGCTTATACTTCAGCACCTTATGCTCGGTATGAATGCACACATCAACCTCGATCTGGGTATTGCTGCCGCGCAGACTATGAAAGGGAAAGACCTGTATCTGCTGAAAAATGATTTTAACGCGATCAACCGCATTCTTTCAGCCATGTCGGACGATGTTCAGCAAAAGATCGGGAAAGCTTCGCCATTGCTTGGGATGCTCGACAGGCTGGCTGGCCGTTCCGATACATTGCTGGTGAATTTCAGCATTACCCAGGCACGCGATGGGGCCTGGAAAAGTGCCGGTGAGTTTCATAAGAGTGACTCTTTCAACAGCTTACTTGTGCAGCGCGACAAGACAGTAAGCAACCTGGCACTGAGCCTCGTTTACCCCAACAGCCGCAGGGTAAGGATGGTGCTGAATGCCATCCGGTTGGCAGAAACACGGGATGTTGCGAAAGTGGTCAGGTTGATCGCCGGATAGTAATATAAATGTGTTGTGTGGTTGAGAACTTAACTAATTGAATGTCTGGCTGATCGAAGTCGAAGCCATGTTTCGACTCCGCTCAACATGACATCAACTCCGCATGCCTGTTTGCTTATTCATACAGGCTGACAAGCCTGCCTTTAACCACAGGCAGACAAGCCTGCTTGTATGCTTGCGCTAACAAGCAGACAAGCTCAATATGACTCAGTTTGAGTATTTTAGCAAATTAACCACACAACAGGTTAATAATTTTAACGTGTTGTGCGGTTACAAACATAACATTTTGATAGTGTGGATGAAGTCAATGTCTGTTTCGACTTCGCTCAACATGACATTGACTTCAAAAGCACTTATTATCAGCGACTTAAATATTTAACCGCACAACAGGTTATATTTATTAAAAGGACATCCCGGAAAGCTTAACTTTCCTCCTTGTAGTACAACTTGTAAAAGTGCATCCCGCGCTCTTCGTCATAGCCCTTTTCTATCTGATCGCGGTTTCCATGAATGTACACATGAAAATTCTTGTCCAGCTTCAGGATGCTTTTGTACACTTTTGAGAGCTTTTTTACTGCCTGACCGGAAATATCAAAGTCATTGCTGAGTTCGATGCCACGCTCTGCTTCAAAATCGCGGCGGTATTCGTTGAATGTTTCGATCACCTCAGGCTGTGTAAAGACTTCGCTCATAAATTCTTCCATCACAAACTCATCTTTCTCCCTGAAGAACTTCATCGATTTGTTCAGAAGTTCAGCCTGAGCCGGACGGTCTGTTTCAAAAACTTCCGGCAGTTTTGCTGTAACAAATTCCTTGCAGAGATTCAGTGTCTGGCTGGTCTGGAAGAAGTCGTCGTTGCGCTGCTTCAGCCTGAGGAAGCTGTCCATCCAGTAAATGGCTTCATTGCCCTTGCTCTGGTTATCAACGGCGGCTACCACGAAACCGTTCTCACGTTCGGTGTTGAAAATCAGGCAGCCTTTATCCAGTTTGTTGATGTTGATCCCATCCTCATGATCCACCCGATAATTGTCGTCATCCGGATATACTTTCAGAAAGGTTTCGCGTGATTCGGATTTAAACAGGCCGATGGCATCGGTCTCTTCTCCGTCGATAATCAGGTTGCTGAGGTAGGCAATGTAAAATTCCCCCGCCTTTACCTTCGGATGCACCGAGCTGTTGTACAGGTGGTTGGCAAGGTTTACGGAGTTAAGGTAAAAACTTCCCGGATCATCGAAGATGGCACCGCAAAAATGAAACACCTCATTCAGGTTGAGATCGGCTTCATGGAGAAGGTTGAAGTACTCGTTTTTACCGAAAGGTGAAAGAAAATACCGGGCCAGCAGTTCTTTGATGGATTCGCTGAGTACAACCGGCGATTTCGAAAACCGGATGCCTTCTTCGCGGCTTTTGTTCCCGGTTACGTGAATTACGAGTTTATCAATGGTGGCTTCTTCGTGGACGATCATTCGGAATGTATTAATTTACAGTTGATTACTGATTCGGTATCCTGACAAAGGAGAATCTGCAATGATACATTATTTAATCCTGTTAACTGAAATTGAAAGGAAATTGGCTAGTTCCTGTTTTAGCTTTGTTATTCGGTGAATACTCTTATAATTCCATGCTTTAGTGATCTGACATAAAATTCAGGTAGTAACCCTTGTTTGTAATTTCTTAATTATAAATATGTTAAAACAAATGGTGCCTGAAGATCTGTAGAAATTTCAACTGCCTTAATTTCCTGAAGACCATATTATTCATCAAAAGATCAATCCGGTAACCATGGTCAGGTTTGAATTCTTTTTAAACTACCAGGTACAGGAATTTCTTTATGAACATTTTATCATGCCTTATCAAGCTCATGATCTCAACACTCCCGGGATGTAGCATCCAATAATCCAGGGCCTGATTTTCAATCAACTCCGATTACACATCCAGGTAATGTTCTTGTAAGTTCATTCTCGGCTTATTGTACCATTTTCCTTTGTGTATTTTGTGTGTACTTTGTGTGTTTTGTGTGATAGCTGTTGCACGGAGTTACACAAAGAAGTCACGAAGTTGCACCCGGATTTATACTTAGCACCTCAACATAAGAAATATTCAGGAAATTCATCCCATTCAATTCCTTGTAGTATTTTAGCATCGTCAACTGATTAAAACCGGTCCTGTGAAAACCCTTACCGAAGAGCAGCAACAATTGTTTGATACAGAAACCAGCGGCCTGTTGCAGCGTTATGTGAACGTTTCATACGAGTTTATCGAATCACTCGGATTCAGGCTGGTGCGGGTTCATTCGCTTCAGAATCAGAAGGGTGATGAAGCTGAACTGGAGGTCTTTGAAAATGATGAAGCCAAGCGGATTGTTAAGCTTTGTGTAACTCAGTTTACCCATTCTGAAGGCGATCTGCTGCACATTTCCTGTTATGCCGATGAAGCCGTTCTTCCATTGCTTGAACAGGAAGCCAACCGATATAGGAATGGTTCAATAAATTGATTAACATTTAAATAGATAGATTTATTAAACAAATACTTTAAAAATGAAGATACTGAAAACCGTCCTTTTTCTGCTGATTATTGCCGCGGTGAACCAAAGTTTTGCCTGTACCAATTACCTGGTCACCAAGGGTGCATCTGCCGATGGAAGCACCATGATCAGTTATGCAGCCGATTCGCACATCCGGTATGGTGAACTTTACTGGAGACCCGCAGCCGACTGGCCTTCAGGGGCTATGGTGACGCTTTACGACCGGGGCACCGCAGAACCGCTGGGTCAGATTCCCCAGGTGCCGCATACCTATCAGGTAGTGGGTTTTATGAACGAGTTTCAGGTTTCCATCGGTGAAACAACCTTCGGCGGAAGGGAAGAATTAATGGATACCAGTGCCGTTGTGGATTATGGCAGTCTGATGTTTCTGGCGTTGCAGCGCTCAAAAACCGCGCGGGAAGCCATCCGGGTGATTGCTGAACTTGTTGAGAACTTTGGATATGCCAGCTCAGGAGAATCGTTCTCTATTGCCGACCCCAATGAAGTGTGGTTCATGGAAATCATCTCCAGGGGAAGCAACGTTGTTACCGATAAGAAAACAGGAAAGAAGATCAATGCTGACAAAGGAGCGGTGTGGGTGGCTGTACGCATCCCCGATGGTTATATCTCAGCCCATGCCAACCATGCCCGCATCACCGGATTCGAAAGGGAAAACAAGAAAACTTCCATCAGCAGCCGCAGCTTTAAGCTGATCAATCTACCGGATTTACAAGTGATTTATGCACACGATGTGGTCGATTTTGCCCGCAGGAAAGGTTATTTTACCGGTGACGAAAAGAATTTCAGCTTCAGTGATGTGTATGCCCCGCTCAGTTTTGATGCAGCCCGTTTCTGCGAACTCAGGGTGTGGTCGGTATTCAATCAGGTAAACAGCGACATGCAGAAATACTTTGGCTATGCCAGCGGCGATCTCAGTGCTGAACGCATGCCTCTGTTTATCAAACCCGACCGCAAACTTACCCCTGCCGATCTGATGCATTTCAAGCGCGATTACCTTCAGGGAACCTCACTCGATATGTCGCAGGATGTTGGAGCAGGCTCCTTCGGGCTGCCTTACCGCTGGAGGCCGCTGACATGGAAATACGGTGAAAAGGAGTATTTCAACGAACGGGTAACGGTAACCCAGCAAACCGGGTTTTCATTTGTTGCCCAGATGCGCAGCTGGTTGCCTGATGCCGTTGGAGGAATCTTCTGGTTTGGTGTTGACGATGCCGGATCAACGGTGTATATGCCATTCTATATGGGAATCCTGAAAGTACCACATCCTGTGGCCGAAGGAAACGGCGACATGCTCACCTATTCTGAATCGGCAGCCTTCTGGGTATTCAACCGAGTAGCCCATTTCAAGTATTTGTTCTACAACCGGGTAATGCCCGATCTGCAAAAGGTTCAGGCAGAACTCGAAAACGGCTTCTTTGCTGAAATTGCCGAAACCGACCGGAAAGCACTGGAACTGTTGCAGACTGACAAAGAAGCTGCCAGAGAATTCCTGACCGTATATTGTGCAACAACGGCGCAGAAAACGGTCGATCGCTGGAGGAAACTCGGGGAATTTCTGCTGGTGAAGTTTCTTGATGGCAATGTGAAGAAAGAAAAAGACGGTGAATTCCTCCGCAATCCCTGGGGCTATCCGCAATCACCCATGTTTCCCGGCTACAACGATGAATGGAAGAAAGAGGTGATTCAGGAAACAGGCGACAAACTGAAAATGCCTGAAACAAAGTAATGCACTGCTTTCGGGTCTCAGGTAGCTGCTCCGGCCACTTAACTGCCCGGTTTCTATACTGGGTTCGGGCAGTTGGCGAATGTAACTTCAGGGGACCCGGATTTCATTAAATCCGGCTCATTCCTGCCAAATTTATTTTGCTCTGATCAGGAGCAAAAGATTTGTTGTTCATACAAATCAAGGGTGCACAATTTATCCTGCAAGCCTGACTGCTGCCAGGCAGGTCTATGGTTCTCTATGCCCTCCCGTGACATATTTTTTTAAGCAGAGTTTCAGATTAAACTAAATGATTATCGCGGTTTAACCCTGCTTCACTCAAAACAATTTTTAAATGTTTTTTGTTGTTTGAAAGGATGTTAACACAAATACTATGAGAACTTTTATCTTATTAATATTTACATTACTTTCTTCAGGTCTCTCAGCGCAGATAGCTGTCAATACGGATGGTTCCCTGCCGGATAATTCATCAATGCTTGATGTAAAAAGCACCACGCAGGGGTTTCTTGTCCCCCGAATGACATCTGCTCAGCGAATAGCAATTGTTTCACCTGCCGAAGGTCTGATGGTTTATGATCTGACTACCGGTTCATTCTGGTTCATCAAACAAGGCGTATGGACAGAGCTTGCGGATAAGAGCAACGGCCTCTGGCAGGTAAGCGGAAGCAATTTATTTTACAATTCCGGAAATGTAGGAATAGGAGATGCTGATCCTGCAGCGGCGCTCACTGTCGGCAACGGTGACAAATTTCAGGTTCAGGCAAGTGATGGAGATGTGACTTTTACGGATGATGAAGCCAGTATTAACTTTCCCGAATCCGCTGGCACCAACAGCCCGATGATCTATATGTTTTCGGGAGGAACAAACAATCAGAACAGAATGATTCTGGCACATTCACCCGCATACAGCAACACGGGATTGAGGTATAATGACCTGTCAGATCTGTTTCAATTTGTTTCAGACGGAACCGTCGGGGTCAATGTGAATCCATCGGGAGCGATCGGAATCAACACCAATGCTATTTCATATAATTTTGATGTCAATGGTACGGCAAGGATATCGGCGCTGGATATCTCCAGTAGCCTTGAATACCTGAACGATGCCGTTGTGAGCAGCAACAATGCAACTCCATTGGAAGTCAGGAGATCTCAGATCAACCTTTCAATGACCAATGTTGCTTCCGGGAATTTTCTGGATGCAAATTTCACCTATTCAGCATTCGACGGAAATCCGACCATCATTATCGGTAATCTGACTACCGGAACAGGTGAATGGTACAAGGTTCAGATTACCGCGTACGATGTAACCACAACAAGTTGTAAATTCAGGATGGTAAACACTGCCAGTGATGCTGTTACGATGACCGGCAGTTGGAGTATATTGATGATAGGCCCGAAATAAAGCTGCCGGAAGTGGCACGACGTCCTGAAATCAATGGCTGGTGAATATTCCATAGTCCTTGCTGAGGAGACAGAACACCAGATCATTTTCTTGAATGGATTGCCACCCGGTTGCCCTCTGAGTCAAGAAACAAACCCATGTAACCGATCTCCTCTGTAATGAGTTTCTTCTGCATCAGCACCTTACCGCCTGCCGCTTCCACGCGGGCAAGCTCATTAGCCAGATCGCCCGACCGCGGAGTGAAATAAACCAGGGTTCCGTCGGCTGAAGGCTTGTAGAACTCCGGATTGTAAACCAGGCTGCCAGAACAGCCCAGGCCATCTTCTTCCCAGGGGAACCAGGCCATATCGAGCCCGTCAAGCTGATTGCGTTGCAGGCTGATGCCGAGGACGGTCTCGTAGAATTTTATTGCCCGCTCCATATCCGATACCGGGATTTCAAACCATCCCACAAGGTTGTTTGCCATAATTTTGTTGTTTGTGATGAATTAATCAGTTGTAACGTTTTAGGGTATGCAGCGTGCGGGCAACGTGAACAGTTTCCTGTCTGCCGTTATTGCCCTTGCCAGCGAGCTCTTAACTTGCAAATTGCTCTGAAACCCGCATGATGTATACCCTGTGTTGGCGGTTCGTTGTTTTTATCTTGTCATTATATCGAAATCAAATCCCTGTAAATACGATATTTTCCATGTACCTTCGGTCTTTTTAGCTTTTACTTTATAATCAAAATCTTTACTCCAATCAGAATCTCCCCAAGTCCAGGTTAATACCGCATTGTCATTGTCTATGCTTATGAATTTAACAACTATTTTATCCCATGGATTATCATAAGGAATATCCTGACAGTTACACCAAGGGTCTGCTCCTGCATAGGGTGGCATATCCCCGTCCATAAAAGAGATTTCTTTATTTTTAATTTTTTTATCAATTGCCTTTACAATCTTACCGTAATTTTCTACAAATTCTTTATCAAACAATTTGGTCTTAGTGAATTTATCTAACTCATTTTGCAGTACTTTTAAATCCATTCCAATCGCTAAACTATCATTTGGATTAAATATAGGCTCAAATCCATTAAATGTGCCGTTTTTATCCTGCCATTTTAAAACCTGAATCACTAAATTTTTAATCTGCGTTTTGTCGTCGATTGCTGAATCAGTATTTGTTCCGGTCTGGCCGCATGAAAAACAAATCAGTCCGATAAATAAAATTGTCAAATTGATGTATCTCATAATCTAATTTTTTAATCAATTTAAGGTATCGAGAGTCTTTTACAATGACCGCCAACTTAATTATAGATACTGGTTTTAAGCAGCTCAGGATTTCTTGTATCTGTCATTCAGGCCCATGCCCGCGGCAATCATCGGCACGATCTTTTCAAGGCGTTTGTGTTTGGTAGTTTCCTGCCGGGCTTCATTCAGGTATTGAATGTATTCTTTTTGTTTACCAGGGCTCAATTTTCCGTATGCCTCCTGAAGCCCCGGATCATTGCTGAGGGCTTCAGCAAGCATCTGAGGCATCGGCAACGGCTTGAACCTCTCCGGTTTATGCTTCAGCCCTTTTTTCTCAACCTCAATGGCTTCGAGGATATATTCACTGATGGATACTTCGTCCAGTTCTTCCAATGACTGAAACCGCCATTGCCTTAACGATCTGGTTACCCCTTCCTGCGCATTGATCAGCACCTTGTTTGGATCGCTCAGAAAAACCCCGTTGTAGAACCAAAGGGCAAAATAGTTCTTAAACCCGCCATAACTCACAACATTCTTTCCGTTCCATGTAAAAACCTCCGAGCCCCACTTGATGGTTTTTTCCAGTGGCATCTTCCTGATGATGGATGAAAGCACGACAAGCTCTTTTTGCCAGCGTTCAGCAGGGGTGTGAGGGCTGTTAGTGCTGGTATTTTCCATACCGTGCCTCCAGAAAATCAATGCTGGCTTTCATCAGTTTATTAAGCACCTCTGTATTGATGTCAGAAAGTTTTTTGACGTATATACATGCCTTTCCCATTTTAAACTTCCCGAGCCCTTCGAGCAGATGACTGTGTTCAGGGTTTCCGGAGTAAACGTAGAGTGAAATGGCATCCTTGCGGGGAGAAAATCCCACAAGCGGCCAGTCGCCTTCCTGCCGGCTGCGCTCTGACTTGTAATGATACACGCCAAACCCGATAATGGATGGGCCCCACATCTTTGGTTCGTATCCTGTAAAATCCTGCATCAGCTTTAACAACTCAAGGCTGTCGGCTTTCTTCTGCTCTGTATTGGCAAACGCATTGATAAATTCATGAACATCTGCCGTAGTTTGTTTGGTTTTTAATTCTGCCATGATCAGCGGGTTTTAAGCGTTATTTTTGCTACAACAATTATGTTCTGTTATCGTTCAATCAACGGAATGATCCATTCGTTCGTTTTCTGGTCTGTTTCGCCCTGCATCTCTTCTTCAACCACCCGATCGATAACCATCATCCCCTTGTGTGCCATGTTGCCGAAGGTGTCGATGCCGTTGTTCGCAAATCCCTGCCGGGTACGATGGATGTTAAACTTATCGGAAAACTTCATTTCAAAAATTCTCTCAACTTCATTTTTACCTTGCATAAAACCCAGCAGACCACCCCAGGTGGCTGTCGGGTTATCTGAATCCCAACCAGCCAGGGCACCAATTCTGATGGTTTCCCTGAAATCGCCTTCCCCATAAAACAGGCTGATGAGGCTGGCAGCAAAATTGATTCCGGCAGCAAAACAGCCATTGCAATAAAGGTTTCGTGAAGTTATGTTGTATCCGTCAGCCTGTTGAACCTGATAGCGGTAGTACACCGAATCGCGTGTCTCTTCCCAAGGAATACCGCTCAGGTATTTCTGTTTCACAAAGTCATACATGGCAGAAGCATACGAAGTATCGGGCAGGTGCTTCCGTGCAGATTCCGCCATATTCATCAACCGGTCTTTTATCGGCAATGATTCATCCGCAGCCGGGGCAAGGGAAAACAGGATGATGTAAAACTCTGCGATAAAGCGGCTGTTTCCGTAAGCGGTAGTCTGCACAGGCAAGGCGGCCATGCGGAGGGCAATATCGGGGCGACCGGGGGCAAACAGGCCAAAAATCTCGGTGGTCAGCTGGGCATCGATCATTTCGTAATCAGGGTTGTTGTTCGGATAGCCTGTTTCAGGCGGGAGGAGACCCGCCCTCATCAGGTCGTAGGCCCGTTGATTGGAAACCCACAGATAATTCTCCTCTTCCAGCCGGATGTGCCTGAGCCAGCCATCCCTGATCTGTTCACCACTGAGCACCGATGTTTTATTGTTCAACAGCATTTCCTGATACATATATTCTATATCGGTGTCATCGTCGGCCCCCCAGACACTGTCGGGAGCAGCATATACAAAACCGATGACAGGGGAGAGGCTGCTCGGAATGCCCTGCCCCCAGATGCTGGGCTGATCGGGTTTGCCCCAATCATCCCGGGTGTAAAAGTTCCCGGTTTTCAGTTCTCCGGTATTCCCGATTTTGTCCATCTCGGTAATCAGGCCGGTCCAGTTGGCAAGACAGGTGCCCAGCCAGAAACCCTCAAGCTTTCCGGCATAAGCGGCCCTGTCGATTACCATCGTTTCTGTTCCCTGTTTCGCATTCAGCGAAATTTCCCGGTTATTCTGACCACTAACGGGGGTAGTTATCAGAAAAAATGCGGATAAATGAAGAATGAGAAATCTTCGCATAAAACCAGCTTTCAGATGTATAGGAATGATTTTCAAATAACAACAGACTTGAGTAAGAATGAAAACCGTTCCTGCAATGATAACAAAAGAAATCGACCAAAGTTCCGGAATTTCAATGGTATTCTCTGTCAGATAAATGATTCTGTTTGCTCTCGTTTTGTTGATTCTTCAGGATAACAGTGTTTTCAGGTTGTCCCGTCAGGGACAAAATTTGGGTAGGTGAGAATCACATAAGAATAATTGAAAGTCCCGTCAGGGACGAAACCATTGGTTAACCAGACAGCGGTAAAGGCAACATATATTTCCTCAATACATCCGTCAAACCGCACGGCCGGGCTCAGGAAGCCTGCAGGCGGATAAACCGGATGATATCATCCATCGCCTTCACCGCTTCCGGGAATAGCGGAGAGAACAGCGGAAATGCATGGATCATGCGGGGCCATTCTTTCAGGGTAACCTCCACACCATGCCTGCGGGCAACTTCAGCCACATTGCGGCAGTCATCGTAATGAATTTCATGAGTTCCCACACAGATATAAATGGGTGGTAAGCCGCTGTAATCGCCGAAAAGCGGTGAAAGCAAAGGGTTGCTGATGTCGTTGTCGGCGATGTACATCCGGGTCCACACGGTCCAGGAACCCATTGGGGCCACATCATTCTTTGCATTGGTTTCAAAAGAGGCTGCTTTACAGCTCAGATCGGTGACCGGTGAAATCGAAAATGCTGCTTTGGGCAGGCTGATGTTCTGCTGTTTCAGCGCAAGCAACAACGAAAGTGTGAGGGTTGCCCCGGCTGACTCACCTCCGACAAGGATGTTTTCAGGTTTGTAACCCTTTTCAAGCAAGCAGCGATAGGCAACAACACAATCGTCAACGGCGGCAGGGAAGGGGTGCTCCGGAGCAAGGCGGTAATCAAAAAGCAGGGATTTAAGCTGACTGGCTGCTGCAAACTTCGCAACATGCGCCCGGTGGGTAGCACAGGAGCCCGAGATAAATCCACCACCGTGGATGTAAAGCAACACCTTGCCTTTCAGTGCATTTTCAGGGATGATCCATTCAGCGTACAGCTCACCCGTTTTGAACGGTTCAATGCGGATGTTGTCAGGCAATTTTCTGCGGGCAGAACCACGTTCGATGCGATCCCGGAAATCTTTGACCGAGAACGTTTCATCAACCACTTCAGGTTTCAGTTTAAAACGGAAAAGGTGGCGCCGCTTGACCAGCCCGATGATGAGTTTACTGCGGATACTCTGCATGTTGTTTAGGTTTTATGCTGCAAACTTCCGGTTTTTAATCCTGACTGAAATTCACCTATGTTAATCCGCGCCCGATTTCTGAAATTTTTTCCTGATCCGGCTGAGCGACTGGGGTGCAATGCCGAGGTATGTGGACAGATGTTTCAGTGGTATCTTCCGGATCAGTGCTTCCGGATAGGAATTCAGGATTTTCAGGTAACGCATTTCCGCTGTCATGGTCAGCTGCTCCAGATTACGCGCATCGGAGTACTCCTGTATCTCATTCAGCAGCTTCCGCATAAAAACATTCCATGCCAGCAGGCCTTCCAGCTTCCGGTAATCATCGTGCGAAATCTGCCAGACCACCGTCTGATCCAGTGCCTGAATTCCTTCCTGAGAAGCCTCCTGCTTGCGGAAACTGGCCCTGGAGGTAAAGCAATAGGGCGGAATTACGAAGGATTTGGTAAGTTCAACGCCGTCGTGGTTGGTGTAAAACCTTACCATGCCTTCTTCCAGAAAGTAAAAGTGCCGGCAGATTTGCCCTTCTTCCAGAATTAACTGATTCCGGGCAAAACTTTTCCTTTCCATCCGCGCTTCAATAATTTCCCAGTCAGCAGCTTCAAGCACTGTGTATCGCTCAATAAAATGTCTGAATACCTTTGGTTCCGGCATGCCGTACGCTTTAACAATCCATTTACTATAACGATTGTAAAGATATTAAAAACAGGTTGGTGTTACAAATCTGGTAATCGATCCGGTGAATCATACCGACGCTTGCGGTGTTCTAACCCACGCTTGCCGGTTTTATTGTGCAGGTGCTGCTTTTTCGGTTCACAACAACCTCAGCTGAGACAATCCGGAATCAATCGGTATATTGTATGTGGGTATCGGTGACAATTACGATGGAAGTCGTAAAAAAAGAGTGGGGGAATTGATAGGGGAATTTTAGCCTGTTCATGCAGGCAATGCATGTTTTTTCAGGTTGCAGTCATTTAATGCTCAAGCAGCCATCGGATAGCGTACATGACTTTTTTATCTTCCTTCAGATTCTCAAAATTGTCAGCCGAAAGCAGCAAAAGATCAGGATTCACACTTGTTTTGTAAAGGTGTTTATTCCGGTCAGCCACAAAACCGATGGCAAAATTAAACACCAATCCCGGTGCAAACTGAAAATAGCTGTTGGAAGTTGTGTAGCCGTCGGCTGTATGTTCGCCGATAACTAGCGTGTTGTATCTTCCTTTAAAGGCGATGGCGGTCATGCTGCCCGAGCTCCGTGTGGCCGGGCCGGTGATCACCACCACCGGTAAGGACTCCTGTTCAGGCAAACATCCTTCACTGAGGCTGGTTGTCTGATAGCCGCCCAGGACAAAATTGCCGTTGAGTATCTCCCAGGTTCTCACAAGGCTGTCTGACGCATCGGTTTCGTAGCCGATCACCCTGTTTCCAAGCAGGCAGCCCAGCCCGGATAGCATGGGATAGAGGTTGCCGCCACCGTTAAGCCGCAGATCGATGATCAGCCCTTTTGCCTGTTCACGGCAGAGTGCATCAACGCTGTCGCGCAGGGCCTGTGCATAGGCAGTCACCTGTTGCGCATCCGAAACCATAAATGTTGGCACCCTCAGGTAGGCTATGCCTGGGGCTGGTCTTGCGGTGTGTAACTGATTGGTTTCAGCACCGGCTTTTTCGATGAGCGGAAGCAGCCTGGCCATGGCAGAATCGCCGAAAGCAGGGTAGTGGCCGTAGTACTGGTTGTTGAGGTAAATCTGGGTATGCACATCGTTGAGCGATTCCAGCACTTTCACAAAGCAGCTCATGGTATCTGACAGGGTAGAGGCTGCACTGATCTGCTTCCGGAATTGTTTGTCGGTCAGATTCCAGTCAATGGAATTGCGGTGAACTGAATTGTACTTCATAAAGGTATAAACACTGTCAACGGAAGCCGGAAACTGGGCGATTGAGGTAGCCCAATAGAATATGAACAGCAAGGAAAGGAGGTGTTTTTTCATGCCGGGTCGGTTTACGGAATTGATTGATACAATGGGTCCATCAAATAAACCCGACAGTTGAGGATTGGTTTTGCCGGAATGCAGATTTCGCCAGAGGGTGTCTTTTGCGAAGCATAGATAATTAAAATGAAATTACCGTCTTTTAAGATGAATTATTCTGTAATAAGATTTTGTCAACATGCAAATCAGATAATATCCTGTAAATTAATAAAATAAAAATAGAAAACCAGCTATTGTATATACAGGATTTAAATTTTTAAGCAGGCTGAAACTCCATCCCAGAATACCTGAAAACTTTTTGACTTGTTCTTTAAGGGCTGCATATGCACAGAAATTGCATTTGCTGCATCGCCCTTTCTTAAACCTGTGCGGTGATAGCCTTTTTGCTGGAGCAGTTTCTCAAGCATCTCCCAGGTGTTGACTATATCATCGGGATTGCGGTATTGAGCTTTATTTTCAAAGACTGCAATCTTAGGGAATGCCAATCGGATAGCCTCCGGATCACCGAAAAACCAGGCTTCAATTTCCTCAACAGCAATCCGGTTGAGCACCTGAAAAAAAGCACCACTGGCAGTAGACCTGCATAGAAGACCTGACTCAGCAGCGAATCGGTTAAGCTTGCTTTTCAGCTCTGTACAGTTTTCCTGGTCACGGTCAACCAGCACAATAATTCTGTAATTTTCTGGAATCCAACGTTTATAAGCACGAAGCCTGGCGGGAAGTTTCTTAAGCAAATCGTACTTACCCTGAAAAACAATACATTTAAACGTGTGATTCCCTGTGACTATTGAAGGCAGAATATTTCTCAAAACCTTTTCCGCGGAAGGCTCTTCCAGAAGAAATTCCAGGTGCATAACTTTCCGGTATTAGTTAATTAAGCCGCTACCTGCATTTACAAGGGGGTCGCCGACATCAAAATGACCTTCAACCCAGAGATTGCCCAGTAATGCCCCTTCTTTGATAAACTCAATGATCCCGGGCATTGCGGAGGCACATTTTGCCTGTGTAAAGCCACGGTTGTCCCTGTATAAAACCCACAATTCTTCCGGATTCAAACCATTTACAAAAAACGGGCTGTGTGTAGTTACCATCAACTGTGAGTTTTCTGCTGCAGCCCTGCACTCCTCGCTAAGTTCGGCCAGTAAACGCGGATGCAGTTGATTCTCGGGTTCTTCAATTCCGATTAACTGTGGAGGAAACGGATCGTATAAAACAATGAGGTAAGCGAGCAACTTAAGGGTGCCATCTGAAGCAAACTTCGACAATATCGGACGTTCAAAGGGAGCATCTTTTATCTGAAGCAACAAACGGCCATCCTGCATGATATCAGCATCCACCTTTTCAAGCCTGGGAACCCGTTTTGAAAGCGTCTCCAATACTCTGTTCAGAATGGATTCGTGCTGTTCCCTTAAGTACTGAACAACATTGGGCAGGTTGTCGCCGGTTGCTGACAATCGCTCCTGAGCGCCGGCTTCAGGAATTCCCCGTGTCTGATCGGCTGTCAGGTACGAAAGATACCATCCTGAGATAAAGCGCCGGAGAGCAATCACCCTGGGATTTTTCGACAACTGTCCCAGTGTATTCACTGCAAGCATATCAGGACTATCCAGTGCTTCTTCCTGCTTGGCATCGGTAATCTCCGGGGCAATACCTGTAATGACTTTGCCAATCCCTTTCTCAAATTCAAGAAATGCAAATGGCTGCCCCTTGCTTCCTCTTCTCCAGAGCAAACGCTCACTTGCAACAAAAGGGCCTTTTGAATCTTCATCTATGTTAAGAATATAGGTGATAACCGGAGAACCAGGTTTTTCCCGGTATTTCAGTTCAAACTCAATGGGACCCCCGCAGCCTCTGGTCCTGAGTTCTTTAAACCTGCCGCGTTTATCCCAGGCTTTTCGTAATCCAACAGAAAAACACTCGCTCAGAAAAGCAAATACATCAAAAACGGTGGACTTACCGCTGCCATTCGGTCCAAGAAAAACTGTCAGCGGTTTGATATGGTTCAGCTCGAAATCCTGCAATGCCCGGAAATTCTTTACCCTCAGGTACTCGATGCGGGGAACGGTTGTATTGTCAATCTTGTTTTTCATCTTGTAAAAATAACAATGTTTTCCTATTAATGAGCGATGATAAATCACTGAAAATCTATCTAAAATTACATCTAATGAGTTGTTAGAATATGACTAACTCAAATCAGATAAAGTTTTGCTTATGCAAAGCGTTCCCGAAAATACCACAGAGGAAACTTCATTTACAATATTTAGTTGTAAGGTGCAGTATAGAATTAATTGGTATATCATTTATTTAGTCTTTGATGCTTTCCAGATCAGGATTATAATTTGTTAGTTGGAAAGTATTATTCTGCAATGATAATTTAGTCAGTTTTTTGAGAACTTTGTCTATATATCTGAGAATGTTATCACCAGTCTTTTTATCCGACTTTGCTTTATCTAATTCATTAATGATTGAAAAAGAGACAGTCTGTACGAGCTCATTTCCTTTTTGAATACCACCACTGACAACCTTGATCTCAATGCCTCCTGATTTGCTTTTGTTAGAAGTAACTGAAACCTCAAAATTTATACTATCTTCAACTACATAACCATCGGGAAGTCCCAAAGTTATTTCCTCAATAGTTTTTTTAATAAAATCTTGCAAATTAGTTTCCATACTCTATTTTTTAAATTTGATTGCATCTGCTTTGTCAGATTGACCATAATTAAGATACAATATTGCACCGTCAGCTTGAGGGTAGTCTTTTTTAATGTTCTTTAAAAGCCTATTCCTTACTCCTTCATATTGTGGATTTCCAAAACCACCAGTATTACTTTTAACCGTACCCAGATATTCATACTCCATAACAGGTTTGCAGTCGGTAAATACTAAGATTCCTTCTATTCTGTTGACTTCACTTGTGCTAAAATTAACTTCATATGTCGCAATTTTAAAAGCAATAAGTAATGTCAAGGCTACACCTGCGAATAATCCAATGGAGAATCTTTTCATAATTATAAGTTATAAAGTAACCTTACTCTACTCGGTTTTCAGGTTCCCCGTTCATTTCAATTTTAATCCGAAAGAAAAAATCAAGGGCACTAGTAAGATCTTTCTATCTTCATAAGAAATTATCAATGGCAAATTTAATAATATCATGGCATATGAATAAGACTAGTAATAAATATTTCGATACACTTATAGCCGTTTAACTTGAAATAGTATTTATATAAATCTTTTCATCACCTTGTTTAGCTTTGAATGACAAGCGGTTGGATACTGAAAAGATGGGTATAAATTGTGTCGAAGCTACCTCCTCGCGCTTTTTTCCATATTCCATGCAAGTCATATTAATTCTGAGGCCCACTTGTTTGCACCGTTAAAGAGTCGGTAGCGATGAAACTTAAATTTATCGAAACAAAAATGATTAGAAAGTTCATTATTCTCAAAATCTAACAGATTCCTTTGTGTGTTTAATAAATTTTTGATTCGTTTAGTTAAATAGCTTTGCAACAATGAAATCACAAAGTCGCACAAGAATACATTTTCAGCGCCTCAAAATAGAAATTAGTCTGGAATCCGCGAAAAATGAAAACTGAAAAAGCGCCTGTTAACGCTGTCTTCTTACTGAAGTATCAGAATTCACTGATTCAATTGTTTTCGATGATACCCTTGCTGTACCATTTTTACATAATGATTCAACACAGTCCTGTAATGGGCCTCTGAACTGAGGCTCCTTTTTCCCCCGATCTTTGCCATAATCCGGTCAATACATTTCTGATCAAATACATTTGTAGGAGAGATATCCTCTTGTAGCAGCGTTGAAACCGAATTCAGATAGGAAATATACGAGACCGTTGAGGAAGCCACCACATCCTTTTTACCGACACCCTTACTGGTAATCCAGGCAAGAAATTCTTCTTCAAAATGTATCATACTGATAATTGTATTTGTTCGCGATTAAACATTGTTCATCGTAAAATTACTTATTACCATTCACGACCTTGGTTTTTGCAATCATCTGAAATACTACCCCCAGTGTATTGGATTGCCGGTGGTCAAAGAGGCTTCGGCCAATCGTTTAAGGGCAAGGATTGCAACATGTCCCGGATCGTAATCCGGTTCAAGGTAAACAATCAGCTCATGGTCCGTTTCAGGAATACCCCGCAAAGGATAAAGATTGTTGGTGCATTGAATACTTCTTCCGGTTTTAACATCTGTAAAAGGATGCTTCCCAGGAAAATTCTGTCCCTGAATGAAGTGCCGTGAACAAAACAGGATTTCCTTCTTCGGTTCGTACCAGTTTTCTGAAGGAACCACCATTACCCCGTCTGCATCAAGAAAAAAACAATGATGATTTGCCTGCATCAGAAACAAGGGAATGCCGGACAGGGTGGAAGCAATCTGCTCTCCGGTTTCTTTTTCGGCCAGAATTACCCGCTCCCTTACGGTACATTCCTTCTCCAGGGCCGCCAACTCCTGAAGGGCCGCCTTTGCCATACTGGCAGGAAGAATACCGTCGTTTACACGGGGAAGGTACTTGTGCAATACCGGGAAGTTTTTCTCCCGGCCCTTTTCACCTAAACAAGTGTAAAATAAGTCACAGCCAGAGGAGTCAAACAACCATTCGTTGCAAATCACCATGCCATGGTGTTCGCAGGAATGATCAAGCCATGCTGTAAATTCCCTTTCCATTGCGAAGGCCCTTTCCCTGTCACTCTCATATAGTTCAGAGGGAATTTTCAGGTACATTCCTCCAACATCAAACCTGAAAAATTCCTTGCATGGAGGATCAGCAACCTTGCCGGTCTGATAGCAATTGCAATGCACATAACCATGATAACTCATTGGCCGCCCTGATTTCATACTTTTCAGGAAGCACTTGCTTAACCTCCTGTTTGTTTCTTTATCTGTTCAGATTACCTTAGCTTAATGCAGTTCAGGCGCAAACCGGCTGAATTACCTGAAAGATGCTTCCACCAGCGCGATTTCTTCATCGGTTAATCCGTAAAGCTGGTAAACCAACCGGTCGATCTGTGCTTCCAGCGCAGAGCTGTCATTCTCCGGTCTCAACTTTTTCAGATTGATCACTTCAGATGACAGGCTATCCAGGACATCAGTCCGGATCATTGGTATCTGACCGAGGTATTGCCTGATAAACCTCAGGTAACCTCCCCTGATTGACTGAGTGAGGCTTGAATAAAAAAAGTGGATCAGTTTTGAATTCAGAATGGCAAGGTCTGACAAGGTGAGGCCGGGAATGATGTAAGCTGTATTTGCGCAGTAAAACCCGGCCTTTTCATCGAGCAGGGCTTCACACCTTAATGCAATATCAGGCAACAGTATCTTCGGCTTCTCAAACTCTTCATAATAATCACAAGGCCTTAGTTCCCACCAATAATTTCCTTTATCAAATCTCTTCTTCGCTTTATCAGAAAACCTGTTTAAATAATCCATAACTACAGGATATCGTTCAGACATTCCTTTAAAAGCATTTTCTTCGGCCAATCGTCCAAAAAGACTTTGAGTTACACCATTTTTAAACAAGATCAAATACTTATCAGATACAGGTTGCCGGTAGCGTTTTATATCCCTTCCGGCCAGAAAAGGTTTGATGATTTCGGCACTCTGAGGATCCTCTGCAATCAGTTTCTCCCTGGTGTGACTGTCAATGACAAATGCTTCATTCAAACCGGTTTTGATTCCATAGAAGATTTTGTGCTTTGAATACTCAACTAAGGGTATTCCAGCTAATCTCAATTTCGATAATAATTCTTGCTTTTTATTGTCAATCAATGACCAACCATCATCATTCAGGTTGTTTCTTGAAATTTTCATCGAATTCTCCTTAACAAACTGTTCAAGCCCGGATGGATATTCAAGGGTTGTAAGGCTTGCTGAGTCAAACTCATCACCCGAAACATCCTTTATCAGATGAAGGATGCAGGGGTAGGTTGTTGCTTCTTCAAACACAGGCAGGTCGCCGAAATCAACCACTGACCTGATGCTGATATTTTTAAGCATTCTCCTTAGTGCCCCTCCATAACCTGCACGCATCCATTTGTTGGGCAGAATGTAAATAAATTCTCCGTAGGGCTTCAGCAACTTAATGCCGCATTCAACAAAATAGGAGTACAGGTCAGCAGTACCGGCATACACACCATAATGCCCCGACAGGTATGGCTTCAGTTCAGTGAATTCTTCCTGCCTGATGTAGGGTGGGTTTCCGATCACCACATCAAAGCCTGTAAAATCGCCGTTGTCGTTGAGTACCTCAGGAAATTCAAACCTCCACTCAAACGCATTTTCATAAATGCGGTTGCTTCTGATTTCTTCAATCTCAGCTTCAAGACGTTTGATTTCGGTGGTAAGTTTCGCAAGCTTTTTGTTCCAGGCCGACTTTTCCTTTTTCGATAATTCAAACAACTGTCCCTGGTTGGTAAGTGTGAACAGCTCTCCGTTCAGGTTCCGCAGGCGTTTTACTTTTGGGTCGTTCTGTGAAATTTCGCTGCGGAAGCCGCTCCTGATCTCGTTGATCAATTTCACCATTTCGCGTTTTTCTTCTTTACTGCCTGCATTCCGATAGGTGGAAACAGCAAGGCGGTAACCATCAATGGTCCAGCGGCTGGCGCTTTTTCTCAAAGCCTGTTTCAGGTCAGCATCCAGCGGAAACCGGCTGATAAGCGAGTTGCCACATTTGATGTTGATGTCGATGTTTGGCAGGGTTTCCAGTTGAGAAGGACTTTTGTAATAGGCGTTTTTCAGCAATTCGATCCAGAGGCGCAAACGGCATATCTTTACTGAGTTCTGGTTGATATCCACTCCAAACAGACAGTTCTCGATGATGGTCTGCTTTTCGTGAAACAGAGTTTCCTGCACCCGTTGGCTTTCGTGATTGCCAGGGTTGTACACAAAAAGTTCACCGTCTTCGTCAGTCACAGCGAGTTCGTCGTTTACTACTTCAAGCCGGTATTCTTTCATCCGCCTGCCATGGCGGTCCTGCAGAATTTTCAGCTCGCTTTTTATGGCGATCAGTTCGTTAAGGGCTGAAACCAGAAAATGGCCTGAGCCTACTGCAGGATCGCAGATTTTAATGCTGTTGATGAGCCGGTTGGCTTCATCCCTGTCCTCAATTTTATCGTACAGCGAGGCAATGCTTGTGCAATTCCAGCCCTTCGTTTCATTAAACTTCTGTACCACAGCCCTGCGCAGCGTTTCGCGGCTCATATACATGGTGATGAAGCCGGGGGTAAAGAAAGAGCCGTCTTTGTATCCGTTGATTTTTTCAAAGATAAGGCCGAGCACCGAAGCATTGATGAGTGTTTTATTATCCTCCTGAATCTCCTCACTTCCCTCACCGGCAAAGTCGTAGGCAGCAAGAAATGCAAACAGATACCCCAGAGGGTTCATTTCCCCGGAATGCTTTTTACCGGTCGTATCTTTAAGAACGGTATTGGTGTAAACCGGCAGGGGCTTGTCGTTGCGGAGGTTGCTGATCAGGATGGTATTATGCTCTGTTTCAGTAGGCTCAAACAGTGAACTGTTCAGGTAAGGAACCATGGCAAACCGTCCTTTTACATCCTCATTGCGGTCTTCATGCCTGCGGGCAAGCACCTGAAAAAAAAGGCTGTTGAGGTCATCATAATCGCCGATGCTTGCTGAATTCAGAAATGCATAGGCCTTGTCGCCTTTGTGGTAAGCAAGCAACTGCGCTTCGAGCAGTTTCAGAAACAGGATACGGTTAATCCAGGTAATCACCAATTCAAGGGCAACATTGAACAGGCGCTCCTGCATGGTAGCGCCATATCTTAAGGGGTTTTCGAGCCTTGTAATTTTCTCGAGACTGTCGAGCTGAATGATTGCATTCTCAATCAATGAACCACTCTGGCGTTTGCCTTCAGGCTTACGTCCGATCAGCTTTTTGCCACCGCTGGCCACTTCTGTGAGGCCGATAATGTGCAGTAACTCACTGTAAAACCGCTTGTCTAAGGTGTTGCTGTCATTGGCAAACGGCAGCTTGAGCAAATGGGCTGGAGAAAGCAGTTTGTATAATGCAATCAGTTGACGGTCATCGCTTTTATCTGTATTTCTCAATGCCTTTTCGTAGTGCCGCAGGTCGAACCAGGTAAATTCGATGTCATGTTTCAGCGCTGCAATGAAGGGCGCAACAACCTGTTTATAGAAAAAATCAGTACGGTTATCAGCCAGTTGGCCTTCTTCAAAATCACTAAACAACCTTGCGAGGTTTTTATCCTGGGCAAAAACCCTGTCGAACACCCTTGCATCAAAGATAAACCACTCATAAATGTTGGTGGCAATCAGATACTTTAAACCGAGATTCCTGCGTGTTATTCTCTCTCTCAGGTAGTAAAGTACCAGCTCATGAATGGCCTTCACATTCAGCCCCCCAATTTGTTGTTCATGGGTTTCGCCGGGTTTTGGCACCCTTGGCATTTCGGTGCGGTTGGTAGGTTTCTTGGTTTCAATGATTACTCCAACCTCACCGGAAGCCTTGTCGCTATTGTGTATCACCAGGTCCGACCTGCCTTTTGTGTTGATGTAATGATGCGGGTCGTACCATGTTTTCTTCAGAAATTCAGTGATCAGGTTTTTGTGAAATTCTTCAGATTCGGAATCGTTTGAATAGTCAAGCAGCCGGATAAGCCCGGATTTGAATGATTCGATTTCGCTACGGTTCGGCTTTACTTTAAGATAGGCCTTATTCAATGCCTGGCGGGGATTCATACTACGAAAATCCATAAATAATCAACGAATGAATGTTGAGTCCACTCCGAAAACTTCTTTTTTGAATTTTCGTCGCAGCTCAATGTTTGATTTAGACAAATATACGGTTATTTGGGGTAGGGCATTAGGAGAGTGCTTTTTTTGTGTGTACTGAAAAGGTGCTGCAGATGTAAGATATTTTTTTATGGCTATACATGCAGGCTGGTTCCCGGTTTTGTGCAATACCTGGGCGATAAATCCTGGTGCGGCTTACCCATAAGGCTATATTTTACAGTAACGGAAAAAGAACACCCCAGCATGCAGATTCCAGTTGAATGTCCCCTCATCCTGAGGCGGACTATCACCGCATACTAAGGCGGACTATCCCTGCCTGGTAAGGCGGACTATCCCCGCTTAGTAAGGCGGACTACTCCCGCATAGTAAGGGGGACTGACTCCGCATTGAAAGGCGAACCAGTACTATAACTTTTAGCTAAACAGTTCATTTGCAAAACACATAAAAATGCCCCGCCAACAGTGGATGATATGTTTAGCGGGGCTAAATAGTTAATGCTGATATGCTATCCTACGTTCAGAATATAGTCGAAAATAAACGTTCTGGCTTCCTTCAATTTGTTGGCTGAAGTAGAAAACTGTGTAGTCAGGCTGAGTTTATAATCTCCGGCAGGGAGATTGGCAGGAGCTACAAAGCTGATTTTCGATGGGTCATTAATCAGGATTGAATTCATGGGAATAGCAATACTTTCGCCATTCTCCTGATTGATAAGCGCTATGCCCACACCCTTACCTTCACCATCGATTCGCATCCTGCTTCCGGTCAGATTAACGCCACCCCCAGGGGTAATTCTCGTGTTTTCTTCACCGGTTGTTACATCAATCAACGAATTGATGGCAAGCCCGGAAGCAGATAAACCTCGTACCTCAACGGTTGTTCCCTGCACAGCCTCCCGTAACTCTGCCACCGGTGTAACATTAACATTCAATTTGTGAATACTTGAATCCCAGCGGGCATTGTCACCGATAAAAACACCGTTTACAGTCATGCTAAAGTAGCCCAGGCCAAATCTGACCGATGCGCCGTTGGATATCTCCTCAATAGCGATTTGCTTCAGAATTTCGAGCGCGGACTTCATAGTTGTTGCACTCAGATCAGTCCGCCGGGAGACTGCAATTTTTACAAGGTCATCCTCATTTAATGAACGTGTGGTCACCACACGACCGAAGCGATCATCTTTTCTTTCTGTCAGAACCAGATCCTGAAGTTCAACAATGACACTTGATTTTCCATTGGTTGCCATAATACATAAAAATTAAGGTTAATAATTGATTGATTTGGATATGGGGGTTATTCAATCGCAATTGATAATACAAAAGCAAGAAACTTATAAATAGGGGGTATAGCTGCTAGCAGTATTTTGAGAGTAAGGCTGGCTAAGTTTTATATCATACGTTTACAAATATAATATATAAAAAAGCGGATTGCTTGGAAAATGAATAACTGCTCGAGTTTAGTTATCCAGCGTAGTGGTTTGATGAATAAGTGTAAGTGTTTTAAAATTTTTCACTTGTGTAATTGTTTTTATGATATTAACCCAAAAAGTGAGTAAAATGAAATATTTCTAAGTTTAAGGTTGAGATACTTAAAAATTGAGATGGTAAAACCCACACTTTACAAAAAAGCAATAAACTAAGATTAGGGACGAAACCTCTATCAAAGTGAATGGTTTCATGCCGTGAAATGTCCTCCCATTTTCAACAACAAGGAAACTGATTCCTTTTTTTGTAGCTTTGATTTTTGATCCGGATGTTAGTAACAAACTCATTCTTCCTAACTGCGGCCCTCTACTTGAGGAGAGTGAGGGTTGAGGCGCATTCCTGGCTGGATTACGGGGCAAGATTCTATGACCCGCAGATCGGACGGTGGACAGTTATTGACCCACTTAATGAAATAATTCGTTCATGGAGTCCTTATTCTTATGCATTTGATAATCCAATCAGATTTATTGATATTGACGGAATGATTCCTTGGTCATGTCTTGTTGCTGGTTATAATTCAGCAAATACGCCAAATGCTCCTATAATGGCTAGAAATTACCCAACATTAGGTTATGTAAGGCCTCACCATGGTATTGACATGCCGGCTGCCAAAGGTACTGCTATTAATGCAGCTGCTGGAAGTAAAGTGATCCATGCAGAAGCTCATAGAGGATATGGAAATACTATAGTTATTGATCATGGTAATGGTTATTATACACTATATGCACATATTCAAGATGGAGGTATGAAAGTCGGCATTGGAGATGAAGTTAAGAATGGTCAAAAAATTGGAGAAGTCGGAAAATCAGGCGGAATAAGTACAGGCGATACCACCAGGAACAGGCTGATAATGAAGTATTTTATTTCATTATCAGCCTGTTATGTGAGATTTTGAGTGTTTTGGCTTCATTCTGAATCTTGTTCTTTTCAATGTTTACGGCAATTTTTTCTACAAAATTTCTACAC
>JAEUTG010000043.1 GCA_016788045.1 Bacteroidales bacterium | reverse complement strand
AGAAAGCACCGCCAGAAACTGATGTCCATGCTGGTTGAGCCACGCGTAGGCCTTCTTATCCTCATCCACAGCACTGTCGAAGGCTGCAAGATGAGGGTACCCGTTCTTCATCAGCCACCTGAAAGCCTCTTCGCTACCCCTGATGGCACTCGACAAAGCGGCAAGTTCCACATAGCCATTTCTGAAAAGCCAGGTATGGATCTCCTCATTGCCCGATAGGGTTTCACCAAAAGCAATCAGGATTTTAACAGGATAATCCAGCATATATGGTTGTTATTGAGGTAATTAAATCGAAGGCATTGTAAATAATCAACCCGGAAGCGCATCGATCGCGGCAGCCAGTTTCCGGTCTTTTTCGGTGATGGTATTTCCGGCATCGTGGGTTGTCAGCCTGATGACGACTTTGTTGTAAACATTCGACCAGTCGGGGTGATGTCCTGCTTTTTCAGCAAGCAGGGCAACTTTTGTCATAAACGCGAATGCACTGATAAAATCCCCGAAAACAAAGGTTTTCTCAAGCATTTGTCCCCCTTTGGGGGCCGGCAGTTCGATTACGTTCCACATAGCATCTTTTTTACCTGATAAACAGGGGGAAAACAGGTTATGTTCAGGCCTTAATCAAACACTTCACAAGGAATACCTGAGCCCTCCAGATTACCGGCGATCTGCTGCAGTGTTTCCTTGCTGATGCGCTGCAGTTCTTTTTCAGGCGTTTCCCTGGAAAAGGAATAAAGCATGACAAGCGATGGTTTTATTTTCACAATATGTTCCTTCCACAGCCTGATCTCTTCGGGAGTGGTGTTGTCAACAGGTTCCCCGTTAACAGAGCCCTTCAGAAACAACGACTGGACAATGAGGTTTCCTTTGAAACCAGCCAGCTGTTCAACAATCTCTGCAAGGGTAACCGGGGTTGAGGGCCGGTTGATGCGCCGGTACATCAGTTCACTGCCTGCATCCAGTTTCAGCACGTTGTTGTCGATCTTCATCAGGGCTTCCTTTACGGCAGGAATATGCAGCCGGGTGGAGTTGGAAAGCACTGTGATCTGTGATTCAGGGAAATAGCGGTTGCGCAGCTCAACTGTAAGGTCAATAATGGCGGGGAATCCCGGATGCATGGTAGGTTCTCCGTTGCCGGCGAAGGTAATGTTATCGGGTTTCAATCCCTGCAATTTCAAGGCTTCAAACCTTTGCCGGATGGCATGTTCCAATTCACTGGCCGGTAGAAGTTTCACATGTTTTTCCTGGTCTTCACCAGTAAGGCCACATTCACAGTAAATGCAGTTGAAAGAGCAGTATTTCATGGTCTCAGGCAAAAGATTGATCCCGAGAGAAACACCAAAACGCCGGCTTTTAACCGGCCCGAACACGATTTCGTTGAAAAGGAAGCCTGACATACGCTGATTTTCTGCAAAAGTACAAATTTGGCTTACGGTATAAGGAAGGAGCAGCAGAAGCAGACCGGGTTTTATTTTGCTACAAGGATAGCTATACAATTGATTTAAGGTATATTTGCATTCCTCTTTCGAACGATACTATTGATGAATGATTTCGTTAAATGAAATAAAAGCACCGGTAGCCCGGCACATCGAAGAATTTGAGAAGAAATTCAGGGATTCGATGCGCACTTCGGTACCATTGCTCGACCGGATTACCACCTATCTTGTAAAGCGCAAAGGGAAACAGATACGTCCGCTGTTTGTTTTTCTTACCGCTGAAACCTGCGGAGGGGTTAACGAAACCACCTACAGGGCTGCCTCCCTCATTGAACTTCTTCACACTGCCACGCTGATTCACGACGATGTGGTAGACGATTCGAATGAACGCAGGGGCTTTTTCTCCCTAAATGCTTTGTGGAAGAATAAAGTTTCTGTGCTGGTTGGTGATTTCCTGCTTTCGAAAGGCCTGTTGCTTTCGCTTGATAACAATGACTTTGAGCTTCTCCGCATTGTATCGGATGCAACCCGCGAAATGAGTGAAGGAGAACTGCTGCAGATAGAAAAAGCCCGCAGGCTCGATATTGAGGAGGATGTCTATTTCGAGATCATCAGAAAAAAAACGGCATCCCTCATCGCATCCTGCTGTGCCTCCGGAGCCGCTTCGGCTGGGGCTGACAAAGAAACCGTTAGAAACATGCACCGTTTCGGGGAATTGACAGGGATTGCGTTTCAGATCAAAGACGACCTGTTTGATTACAGCAAGAGCCTTGAAACCGGGAAACCCAATGGCATCGACATCAAGGAGAAAAAAATGACACTGCCGCTGATACACCTTCTCAGCAATTCGGGATGGATGGAGAAACGGAGGATTATCAACATTGTGAAAAATCACAATGATAATCCGGAGAAAGTTGCGGGCCTCATCAACCAGGTAAACGAATCGGGAGGTATCGCATACGCCGAAAAACGAATGCTGGAATACCGTGACAAAGCCCTGCAGATGCTTAGGTCTTTTGAGCCTGGCGAGTCAGTTAAATCTCTTGAAAATCTGGTGGTTTTCACCACTGAACGACGAAGCTAACCTACCGGTATCAGACTTTTTTCAAGGTAAAAGCAAAGGTAGTACCTACACCCACCGTGCTTCTCACATTGATGGTCTGGTCGTGTGCTTCAATGATATGCTTCACAATGGCCAGGCCAAGCCCTGTACCGCCCTGTTCGCGTGAACGGCCCTTGTCGGTGCGGAAAAAACGCTCGAATACCCGAGGCAGATCAGCGGCATCAATCCCATTCCCGTTGTCAGTGATTTCGATCAGGGTATTTTCATCCATATCAAAAAAGCTGATCTTCGTTTTTCCGTGCTCAGGGTTTCCGTATTTGATTGAATTGTCGATGAGGTTAATCAGCACCTGCCGTATCCGTTCCTTGTCGGCAAGCACCAGAATCGGTTTGTCGTAATTCCGGTCAAATCCGATGACTTTATCACGCTTCTTCGATTTAATCTCGAGGAATTCAATCACTTCACGGGTCAGGGCTACAATATCGAACTTTGTTGTATTAAGCTTCAGTTCGCTGGCTTCGAGCTGTGAGATGGTTTCAAGGTCCTCAACGATAGCAATCATTCGGTTAATGCTTTTTTCGGTCCGCAGCAGGTATTCTTTGTTGATGGAAGGATCATCCAATCCTCCATCGAGCAGGGTGAGGACATAACCCTGAATATTGAAAATCGGGGTTTTCAGTTCATGGGATACATTGCCCAGAAACTCACGGCGGTAGCGCGCCATTTTTTTCAGTTCTTCAATTTCCTGCTTTTTTGTTTCGCTCCATTCAATCACTTCCTGATTAACTTTATCCAGGGCAGCTCCCTTAATGGATGGACGATCCCCTTCTTTGGGTAGTTTCAGGTTCCGGATGGTTTTATAAATGATCTTGATTTTCTCATAGATAAACTTTTCAATGGTGTACCTGAAAAGAAAGAAAACAAGAAGGGCAATCAGAATATTTACGCCGATAACAGGCCAGAGAAGAAGTTGGGTATAAAAAATGACAACAACCAGTATGTTGAGAAGGAGTGAAATAGCCATCAGAATCAGTGCGTTCCCGAAGGCCAGTTTACCCGGATCTGAATAGTTGAGTCTCATATAAGAATCGTTTTGATCACTTTAACTTTCATATTTATACCCGACACCTTTAATGGTTTTTATGTTTTCAATTCCGATTTTTTCCCGGATCTTTCTGACATGCACATCAATGGTCCGGTCGCCGACAATCACATCTGTTCCCCAGACTTTGGCGAAAATCTCTTCTCTCGAGAATACTTTATTGGGTTTCGAGGTCAACAAGACCAGCAATTCAAATTCTTTTTTCGGAAGTACGATGTTTTTCCCATCCTTTACAATCAGGTATTTTTCCCGGTCAATCGTTATATCCGGCAAAATGGCGTTCTCTGATTCGGCATTTACCGGTTTATAGCGTCTGAGCAGAGCTTTCACCCTGGAAGTCAGTATCCGGGGTTTGATCGGTTTGGTGATGTAATCATCGGCACCGGCTTCGAAGCCGGCTATCTGTGAATAGTCTTCGCCCCGGGCAGTCAGGAAGATGACAATGGTATTGTTTAATTCAGGGTATTTTTTGATTTCCTGACAAGTCTCAATGCCATCCATCTCCGGCATCATTACATCAAGAATTACCAGGTGGGGAAGCTCTTTCAGGGCCACCTCCATGGCGTCGCGTCCGTTTCTGGCCTTCAGCGTCTGATAGCCTTCCTTACGCAGATTGTAACTTAAAAATTCAAGAACATCCGGCTCATCATCGGCCAATAAAATTTTAAATTGTGCGTTTTCCATGAACTCTGGGATTATGTCAAGTCATTTTATCTGCCAACCATGCTGAATTAACTGTTTCAAAGGTAGCGTAAAACGGATCAAATATCAAACTGACTGAATGCCCGGGCATATGCAACCAGAAACAGGATATCTGACAAAGATTCTGCAGCCGGAATTATGGATATAGCAGGCCCTCCGAGAGAATCTGTCAGATGGGTCCGCTGGCATCCGGAACTGAATTCTGCTGCCGGCAGCAGCAGGGATGTAAAGATAAATACACCGGGAATTGATGAAAAGCTTTCATTTGGTATTTTTTTTGAGCGGTGAGTACCCGCGGCAATTTACCGGCTGCCTGGTTTTCAATAATGTTGACGGTTGTATCTTACAAAGCAATTTAACCATCACCAACTGTTGAAATTTATGAAAAGTACCACGAATCCTGATTGGAGGTGGAGAATACTCTTGATTGCGATTGTTCTTTTCGGTATGAGGTCCGCAGCCCAGCAGACTTCTGAACCCAATGCCATAGCTGCCGCTGATCCGGGGACTCATCAGCTCAGCAATGCCGAGAAAGAACTTGCCAGACAGCTGAACCTATACAGAAAGAGCCGCAACCTGCCGGCGATACCCCTTTCTGCCTCACTGAGTATAGTGGCCAGGGCTCACGTAATGGATCTTTCTGAGCATTATGAGTACGGTGGGCGTTGCAACCTGCATAGCTGGTCAGAATCTGCTCAATGGAGTTCTTGCTGCTATACAAATGATCACAGCAAGGCTTCATGCATGTGGGATAAACCGCGTGAGTTAACCGTTTATTCCGGCGATGGTTATGAAATTGCCTTTTTTTCAAATTATGAGTACGAGTCAGATGCTGCCTTTGCCAAGGATGTTCTGGAGGGCTGGAAATCGAGCAGGGGACATCATGAATTAATTATTAACAAGGGAAAGTGGACGACAAGCCGTTGGCAGGCGATGGGTGTCGGCGTTTTTGGCGATTTTGCCGTGGTTTGGTTTGGCGAAGAAATTGATCCGGCCGGTAGTCCGGTTTCCGGAGATAACTGAATTCTGAGTACCTTTAGTTGATCAAAACGCTGAAAGATGTCTGGAAAACGCGGAATACCCATTGTTATATTATTCATTATCAGTTTAATCCCGGGAAGTATTCTGGCTCAGAAGTTTACCGGAGGTTTAAAGTTGGGATTGGTAGGAAGTCAGGTGGCCGGTGATCTCTATGGCGGATACAACAAGGCAGGGATCAATGCCGGTGGCTGGATTGGCCTGCCGGTATCACCAAAATCGCAGCTTCAGATGGAGCTTGCCTATATTCAGAAAGGGAGCAGGCAGAACCCGAATCAGGAAAAAGGGCAGCTTGATTCTTACCTGATGCAACTCGGTTACATCGAACTACCCTTTCTCTACCGGTATAAGTACAAAACTCAGATTGAATTCGAAGGAGGTCTGAGCATGAATTTTCTTTTACACCACAACGAAGAGATAAACGGCTACAAGCAGGATAAGAATCCTTTTAAAAAGCAGAATCTCTGCTTTATGGCCGGACTGTCGTATGGGCTCAATGACAAGCTGAGAATCAATATCCGCACAGATAATTCGTTGTTCTCTTTGCGTAAAAACAGGGTAACCGGCGATGTATGGCGTTTCTGGGGTCACGGTCAGTTCAGCGACGCTCTGGTTATCGGAGCTTATTATAACTTATAAAAAAAGGCCGGCTGAAATCTCAGCCGGCCTTTTTTAATGGTTCGGATTATTGTAATCCGATTTCAACTTTTCTTACGTTGAAGGCTACCTCTTCACCACGTTCATTTCGTCTGATCTGGAATTCAACCATATCACCATCCATGATGTCGTTAAAGTTGCCTTCAATCACATCTTCGTAGTGGAAGAAAAGATTGTTAGGCGGGAAGGCAATAAAGCCATAGCCACTTTTCATGTTGAGGGTGCGGCTCCGCTGAATTCCTTCCGGAACAGGCTTTGAAATAAACTTGGCCCGGTTTTCATCCTGTTTTTCAAATAGATTTGAGATCACCGCATCATTTTTATTGAGGCGGTTGTCGATCAGTTCATGCATGGCAACCGGATAAGTAACCTCTTCAAGTAACTCCTGCGATGTACGGGTAACGCTTTCGCGCCCGTTTGCATCCTGATACCTGAAATCCCAACTGAGGAGCATTACCCTGGTTCCAAGTGTGTTCAGTTTCCTCACGAGGGGTACATAATCACCATCGGAAGCAACCAGCACAAGAACATCAAATTTTTTGAAAACGGTAAGTTCGTAGGCTTCAAGTGCAAGCCATACATCAATCCCTTTTTCTTCGCGTTTACCACCGCGCATACGCAACGGCAGATAATGAGTGATAACTTTTTCGCCCATCAGGATGTCGTCAAAAATCCTTTCAGCGTAAAGTTTGTTTTCGCTGCTCTGTGCTTCATAAGCACTGAGTCTTCCCCGGAAATAATGTGAATCAACTATGTGGCACAATTTAACGTCAATTCCCTCTTCTTTCGATACCCGGCTCCTAACAAAGTTATGCAGTCCTTCGATGCTTATCCTTGCGTTTCGCTCGTGTTCGTAGTAGTAATAGTTGCTTACATGAAGAAAATAATTGCCATCATAAAAAATGCCAATCTTGATCATACCATTTGTGTCGTTCATTGGATAGTAAATAAATGTTAATAATATAAGTGATGCTAAATATCCCTGTTTAGCTATGATTTTGAATTTGCGAAGATAGCTATAATATCGGTACTATATTACCTTTTTTTTTAAAAAATGTTAAAAACCATTGATGGGAATCTGAATGAATAAAAAAAAGGGAGAACCCTGGGCCTCCCTTTTTCTATGGTCCAATCAACTGATTATTTGATTACGAGTTTCAGTGAGCTTACATGATCATTTGAAACTACAGTAACGAAATAAACTCCTGGTTCAATCCCCGGCAGATCGAAGTGGGTAAGTGTGCCTCCTTCAACCCGGGTTCTTAAAACTTCAAGACCCGAAGCATTTACAACCAGAACCTCTGAAGTTTCATCAATACCACTGGTCTGAAGGTAAAATGATCCGGAGGCAGGGTTGGGATAAATTCTCACTGTACCACGGCTTTCCGGTTCCTTGCTTCCCATGCAGAAGTCAACAATGATATATCCTGATTTAACCGAAGTACTGGAGTTAATCCCATCGCTTACGGTTAGGGTTACATCATAAATCCCGGGTTCGGCATACATAACCGAAGGATTCTGATCACTTGATGATTCAGGGGTTCCTCCGGGGAAACTCCATTCCCAGGAGGTGATACTGCCTGCCGAGAAATCAGTAAACAGTACTGCTTCATTCTCGCAGACTTCATTGTCGGAGGCGAGGAAATTGGCAAGCAGGGGAGCTGCACCGGAAATGCCGAAGAACTCAATGTAGTGCATCATCAGGCTGTCTTTCACCGAGCTTTCAGTGCCATCCTGCAAACCGCCGAATTCGAATGATGATCCAATGGTTTTGTAAGTCCCGCCATCATAAGCAATTGTATTATAATACTGGGGTGATGAGTTCTGGAAGAGAGGTATTGCATTCTCAAGAGGAAGAATCCGGTCGATGTAGCTGTTGTCGCCTGAATAGCCAAACGACATACCATCAACCATACTTCCAGTCATCCCGTTTACTGTGGAAAGGTCTCCTGAACCATCAGAATCACCCTCTATTTTAAACATCGGGTGAACCGGGGTAGCCGTATTGTAAGCCCAGGTATCTCCGCCTTCAAGATAAAGTTTACCGCCTGCATTAAGGAAGTTTGCAAGAATCTGTCCCTGGGTATCGGTCAGTACGGCATTGTCGGAATAGGTTCCGAGACAAACGAAGATCGACTGGTACGGGCCGAGCACCAATGGCCAGCTTGTTACATAATCAGCGGATACGGAAAGATTGGTAAGACATCCCTGAATAACAGGTCCTGAATTGCGGTTACCATCCAGGTCGATGATAAGTACAGGAATCTGACCAATGATCACCGAAACCGGAGCAATGGATTCAAATCCACCGTCGGAGGTCATCAGCAGCGAAAACTCTGCAATATGACCGGTGGGGGTAGTTGGTAATGCGGTAACGGTAAAAGCTGCGGAAAGGGTCTCATAGCCTGAAATGGTTCCATAGTTAAGGCTGTCAACATTGATAATTACATAAGGATCATCAGATGTAAGTTGACCAGTAAGGTTATAACCCGGAGCAGTGCCTGCATTCAGCACAGATAGCTGTAACTGGAAGGTTTCGCCCGGATCGGCTTTGCCATTGTTGTTTCCCTGCTCATCGCTTACCTGTGTGCCGGCAAAATTCAGTACTACCGAATGGGCAACAATGGTGAAACTGCCCGTCCACTGGTTGTCACCTGAAACAGCAGTGTAGTCAAACAGGATGGAGTGCCCGTCGGGTACGTCATTGCTTACACTAAAGGCAAATCCATCGGCTACTGCCACTGTCTGACCTGCTTCAATTAAAGGATAGGTTTCTGTGGCATCGCTCAGAACAATAAATTCATCGGTACTGCTGATGCTTACTTCGATATCAGATACATCGTCGGTTCCGACATTTTTCAGTCCAAGGGCAATACTGACTGCTTCGTTGTAATCCAGTTGCATATTGCCATTTCCGGAAGCATCGTTGATCGTACTGTTTTCATATACCACATACGGCCCTTCCAGCGGGAGGATATCAATATCCTCAATGTAAGGAAGCCGGTTGAAGGCAGTAATGGCCAGTTTCATGGTGCCCACGTTGTTGAGTACCGGGAAGGTAATAATCGCTGACCCGCCGTTAACAGTGGCAGTCCCGATGATCTCACCATTCATGGTAAGGCAGGCAAGTGCACCCTGGGCATCGCAGTTAACCACAAACTGGGTTGAACCGATGAAGGCAACCGGATCGTGGTTTACCACCAGCTGGGTGGGCATGGCTGTTCTTACAACCACAGAGGGGTCGCCAAAAATCAGCCAGGTGTCGGTCATTTCGGTTCCATCGGAGCCATAGGTGTCGTTCATTTTCATACACCCATTCATCGACAGTCCGCCAAAGGTTCTTTTGATGTTGCCTGAGTAGCTTTCAACAAGGATGTCGTTCATTTCATCCTGACCTTCCATCGGAGGGTTCCAGCTCTGGTTAATGGTTGACATCAGGGTGGCAACTGCTCCGGTAGGCCCGTTGGCATTGGAGGCCCTCAGCCATGCTTCAGCAAAACAGGTACCGTTGAGGAAGTCACCGTTAACACAGGCAACGGAAAAGATAAACGGCCACATATTGTTGTTGGTCAGTGCGTTGACCCCACTGTTTGAAAAGCCCGATGATCCCCAGGAAGTCTGACTCCCGTGACCGGTATAATTGATGATACTGCGACCGGCATTGAGTTCCGTTGACACAGAAGTTGAATTCGGGCTGCCGGGCTGGTCTTCGCCTCCCTGGCTGCCATCATAGAGTTCAGCGACGGTGGTATAGGTAAAACCAAGAAGATCAGTACGGATATTGCGGATGTGCTGGTAATCGTACTCACCATCATCTCCGGGTCCCTGGTCAGAGGCTATACCAACACCTTTGGAGAACCAATCGGTTGTGATGGCAGGGTTCTGCTCATATTCAAGGGTACGCTGTACCTGGGTAGCTACCTGGGTTGCATTCTCAGCCGAAAACCGGCCAACAAAAATTTCAGGATAGTGATCGTTACCCGTGAGGTATCCATAAGCATGGTCTGACGGACCACCGATGCTTCCGGTGGTTACTGTTGGTATCTGGGCATTGTCGCCAACGAGCAACAGATAAGTAAGACCGTTGGTGGTGTAATACTCTGATACATAGTTTTTAATGGCTGTTGAGTTGACTCCGATGGTAGCAACATCCACCATTTCAACCGGAATACCGATGGTTTTCTTCCATGCGATAAAGTCTTCCATTTCGGCCATGAAGGCACCATGACAGATGATCAGCATGTTGCCCTGTTCTTCCAGCGGTGTATAACGGCTGCCATCGGAAGCATTCAGGAAATGGCGGTTGTAAATCTTTGTGTAATCGGCATCCATCACTTCCGGAAGCTGGGTGCGGACCAGCACATTATCAGATGATGTACCTGCACTGACCACTTCAAGGGTCATCGAATGGTACACCCTGAGGGTACGGCTGACCGGGTTATAGGCAAACGGGTAGATGATCACCGTCTGGCCCCTGTAGTCACGAAGGATGTATGGCTCGCGAAGGCCTGCCTGTGATTGCGGGAAAAATTCATCGCGGGAATAAGCGCGTCCGTATTCGTAGGCTACATCGGCCGGATTGATGTTTCTCGAGAAATTGCCTTTGGATGGGGCAATATCAATAAACGGATAATCAATGTATTCGGAACTGACGACATGGACTTCCATTTTTGCCTGATCGGGAATGATGAGTGAAGCGGTGATCTTAGGCAGATCGGGCATCCCTTTTTCGAGCAGGGGTGTTGCTCCTTCAACGTCGATGACAAAGGCAGGTCCGTTGGGGGTGGTTACCTGATTCAGGTTAAACCCTTTCACGGATACAGACAATACCGAACCATCGGCGGAAGATGAAATCAGGGTGGTTTCTGCTGCAACCGGCTGATCAGCACTTATTCCTACCCAGTTCTGCGCATTGGCTGCGGCAAAACCTGCGAGCAACAAGCAAAGGAAAAAATTCCGTATTATTTTCATAGAATGGTCTTTTTAAGATTATTCGGAAATAACAATTTTTCGGACTGCATTAAAATCACCGGCCTGGAGACGGATAAAGTAAATTCCTGGTTTCAGGTCATTGGCAGAAGCTTTCAGCGAATGATTTCCGGCGGCTTTTTCATTATAAGCTGCAAGTATGCCGGTTTGCTGGCCAAGAATATTGAGCAGGCTGATCTGTACCGGGCTGTTTTTTATGATGCTGAAATCAATATGAATGTTACCGGTAGAAGCATTTACGAAAGCGGCAAGGGCATTGCTGATCCTGACGGTTTCAACCCCTACCACCGTGGCATAAATCTCGTTGGATGCTTCTGAAGAACAGCCTCCTGCTGAAGTTACAACAACATGGTAGTAGTCTGATACCTGGGGCTCAAATACCTGAGCGGTGGCACCTTCGATCATCCCGTCGCGGTTGTACCATTGATTGCCTTCAGCAGCACTTGAGATCAGCTGGTTTTCCTGTTGTTCAATCACCGGTGTGGCAGGAGCCTCATTTACTGTAACGGATATCTGAGTCTGGGTTGAGTTCAGAAGGTTGTAAACTGTAACAGTAAAGTCAGTGGTTTCTGTCAGCGTTGCTACCGGGTTAAATACTTCAGCATTGCTCAGCATTTCAGCCGGGCTCCATGCATAAGTAACCGCACCGCTGGCATTGGTAACAAAGGCAAAAAGCTGGGTGGTTCCTGAGGCGCAGATCTGATCGGGATAGGCAAAAGCCGTAGCTGTAAGACTGGTGCCTCCGCCACCGGAGTTTCCGCTCGGGAAGAAGATATCGTCAATAAAGGCAGCATCCTGACCACCGGTTTCACTGCCGTCTTTGCTGTATGTCCACTTAAAGGTGTGGTTTCCGGGGGTTACCGGGTAGGTTACATTGCCCCAGGCAACATCGCCTGACCATGAGCCTTTCTCAACATTGTCGATGTAGAACTTCAGAAAATCATATCCGCTTTCGCTTGAAACCATTCTGGCAAAGGTAATATTGTCGTTGGAGCCAACATTCATGGTGATCTGAAGGGAAGTGCTTGCACTGTTTCCGATTGAACCCGACCGGGCTGCATAAAGTCCCCCGTTTACAGAGGTCCCTGTAATTGACCATGGTGAATTGCTGTTGTTGACCCAATCGTAGGAAGCGAAGTTGCCGCTTTCGAAATCCTCAACAATCAGTCCGACTGCCGGGGTGAATACCTGTGAGGTATTGTAAAGGCCGGATTCAGCTGCGAAGTATAGGTTGACCGGTGTTCCGGCGGCAATATCCGGACTCACCGAAACATTGTAGAGCGCAGCCAGTGAATTGTTGTTACCCGGAATATTTCCGATCTGGTATTCAATCAGTTCAATGTTGATTCCTTCGCTATCGGTAAACATATGAGCTACCGTTTCAGGAGCTTCGCAATGGCCGATGTTGTCAACCGGAACAGAAATCACAACATTTTCACCCGGATCGAGTCTGCCGTTGCCATTGCCGGTTCCATTCAGGTAGTCGTCAATGATAATATTTTCGAGCGAAAGTACCGGAGAGTTCAGTTTTACTGTGAAGTTTGAAACCCAGGTTTCGCTGCCATCAGAGATGGTAAGTGTGAAAACAGCGGGATGCTGATCGGGTAGCCAGTCGCTGGCGGTAACTTCAAAAGCATAATCAATACCAACAGTTTCACCGGCGGGAATATCGGGCCAGTTTTCAACCGATTCTTTTACTTCAGCGTAGGGGCTGTCGGTGCTCAGGGTAACCGTCAGGTTGCTTCCGTCAGAGTTACCGACATTTTTGAGCGACATATTGAAACCAAAGGATTCGGCATATTCAGGAACCTGGTTTCCATTGGCATTGGCATCGTTCACCAGTTGCGACTGCAGGAGAATGTAGGGGCCTTCAGGTGAAGCCACAACCACCGTTCCGATGAATGGCTGCTTGTTCTGGGCAGTAACAATAACTTCTGCATCACCAGGAACAGTAATAGGATCGAGAGAAACTACCGCAACTCCCATATCATCGGCAAGGGCACTTCCATAGAGCACACCATCTTTGGAGATGGCAACATAGGCATAAGGTTCTGCATTGACCGTAAATTCGGTTGAAGAAAGCGGCATGAGCGGTTCATAGGAAACAGTCATTGGATCGGGAACCCCGAAATAAATCATCAGGGACGGGTCGCCCATGAGGCAATAGATTTCCCAGTAATATACCATGGAAGAAGGAGCCCCTTCGGTAACAGCCATGTTGCCGGCAAAGACCATCTGACCCTGGCTTGTCAACCATTCTGAGAAGGGTTCACCATGTTCATGGAAAGAAAGATCATAATCGCCACTCGAAACGCCATTGTAAACAGGATTTACCACGATATCCTTAACACCGGCGCCAAAATAGAAATCTTCGTCCCAATAGGTGCTGTTGGAAGCACCGATGTATCCGACAGCACCTTTATTGGCAGCTCTGAGCAACTCTTCACCGAAACAATTGGTATTGTATGTACTGGTGAGGCAGCAATTTCCCACCAGCAGACCGTATTCGCCATTGTTCTGTAAGCCGGGGATATCAGAAATTTCAAAGGAAGGATCGGCCCAGCCGCTGGAGCTGCCGTGGGCTGTATAATTTGCGAAACAAACGCCATCACTTACATTCTGAATAATGGCTGCCGAGGCACTGCCTGAAGCAGGGTAAAGGTAAGTATGGCTTAGCAGGCCGTGGGCTTCATTGAAATAGTTATCGGTGCCATAATTGATCTGACCGTTTCCGTGTACTGCGGCATAGCTTCCGTCAACACCGGCAATCATCACACATTCACCAAGGAAAGCAGGATCAGGGAACTGATATTGCTCATACATCAGGGTTTTGTCGATCTGAGGCTGAAGCTGGTTGACATTGGTTGCTGAAAAACGTCCGTAAAACATTTCAGGAATATGATCGCTGGTGTATTCGCAGTAATAAAGGTCAGAAGCGTGGCCTCCCTGACTGAAAGCGGGTATCTGGGCAACATCTCCCACGAAAAGGACAAAGGTAGGTGCCGGATCTTCGGGTGTGCCGGCATTGTACAGACCCTGCAGGTAGTTTTTAATAGAAGTGGTTGTGGTACCGACATTGGGCATGTTGGTATAAGCCTCGATTACCGTAAATCCTTTTCTGGTTTTCCAATCGATAAAGGGCTGTAAGGCACTTTCAAACATCGGATCGGAGACAATCACGTATTTAACGGGGTAACGGGTAAAGTTTTCACGTTGTCCCGAACCTGCATCCAGCTTGTTGAGAAGTGAATGACCAAGGTTTCCGAAATAGGGAGAGCGGGTCTTTTCTTTCAGGTATTGAGTTTCGGCATAATTGCCGTTTTTAAAAGTTACTTTTACAACCACGTTGTCGTATACTTTCAGCAACCCGGTTACCGGATTGTATTCTACCGGGGCGATTTCCAGTCTTGCCATGCGGGTTCCGCGCATATAACCCACCTCCTGAACAGCAGCCAGGGGTTTGCCATAGTAGCGGTTGCTGCTGTATACCTCATTTTTTATCACAAAAGGTACTTTTCCGGTAAAACTTTTTGCAACAGGAGCCTGTGCCGGCATCAGCCGGTTTGAAATACCAAGTTCTGACAGGCTGATTTCCTTTTCGCTGAAGGATATCACCTCAGTGACAATTTCCGCTCCGGCAGGAACTTCAATAAGTTTCCGCATTACCGGAAGCTTGGGGAGCCCCGGCTCCTGGGTATAAGTATATCCCGATGCCTTCAGTTCGGTAAAGTTTCCGGCTTCAGTGGATACCTCGAAATGACTGAATAGTGACAGCTTGTTTACAAGCTGAATCCCGTCAAAATCACTTTTAATGACTGTAATACATCCGGCGCTTTGCTGAACCGGTGTATTCTGTGCACTTGAATAGCTCACGTTCAAAACCAGAAACAGGCTGAAAATGATTAACGACGCAGTAAAATGTAGTGTTTTCTTCATGGTAGCAATACCTTTGTTGATGATGTGTTTTATAGCCATCAGGCTACTATTGTAACCCACAAAGCTATGTATTAAATATTTCAATCCAACTTTTGACCGAAAAAAAATTTCATGTCTAAATGATTGAATAATTATTAGTTAAGCAAATATTTGCTGCAAATGCCTGATATGAAAGCAACTCAACATCCGGCTTTTATAATTTTTTTAAAAACAGACAAGGTTGTTTTTTGGAAGAACCTGCAAGGGTGATTGTTTTAAGCCCGGATAGCAGTATTGTGATCATGTTCATCATGAGGCGGACTGTACCTGAATTTTTGGTTTTTCGCACCCTAAAACTGCATTCAGCAGTTTGATAAACTTTCTGACACTGCATACCCTGTTCAGACGACAGACACGTAATTTTAAAAAGGTTGCCCGGGGTTTAGATTTTAATAGGAAGAAAGGCTGATTCGTTCATGATTGATCCTGTTGAGGCTTAAGACAGGAATTACCGCTGCAATCAGCCCGATGCAGGAAACGGTGAGAAAAACATAGAGAAAATCGGTGAATTTCATGAGAACCGGATAGGCATTGATCAGAAATGATCCTCCTTCGGCATTGATTTTCACAATGCCGAACTGCTGTTGCAATACGCAGATCATGGCTCCGAGTAACAGGCCAGCCAGGGCACCGCTGAGCGAAACGAGCAGACCTTCGGTTAAAAAGATGGCCCTGATCAGTTGGGAGCCTGCACCCAGGCTTCTCAGCACGGCGATGTCTTTTTTCTTGTCAAGAACAAGCATCGAAAGTGTACCGATGACATTGAAGGTTGCGATCAGCAGAATAAAAGAAAGGATCAGGAAAATGGCCCATTTTTCAGAGTGCATGATTCTGTATAGGGTTTCCTGTTGCTGCAGTCTGTTCTTTACCTGGAATTCAGTTCCGGCAATATGGCTGATTTTTTCCTGCAAAGCCTCAGTGTCAGCTGTGGGTTCGAGAGATAACTCAATGGAGGTCAGTTCGTTGTTGTATTCAAAGAGCTCCTTCATAAAATCCAGGGGAACGATTACATATTTTGTATCGAAATCCTGTTGCACGGAGAAAATACCCGAAGCCCTGATATCGGAACGGTTAAAGGCATTTTCAGGATTTGCACCGATGCTGCTGGTCCGCCGGGGTGCATAAGCCTCGATAAAACTGTTGTAATCATCGGGATTCAACCCGAGGTAATAGGCCACCCCCTGGCCGACTATAGCAAATGGCTGATCTTTGAACTCCAGAATCAGACTGCCGGCGGTGAGCATGGTGTCGAGACCGGTCCATTCAGTATAGCTTGAGTCGACACCTTTCAGGGTCGCCAGAAACTGCGCCTTTCCATAGCGCAGCAATGCCTTCTCTTCAATTACGGCAGTCTGGTGCTGCACTCCTTTTAATGCGGAAATTTCAGCCCACGGATAGCTGTCAGCTTCAAAGGTTTTACCCCTGACCGGACTTACCTTGATCTGCGGATCGAAACTGTTGAAAAGACTCACCACCAGGCTCTCAAAACCATTGAATACCGATAAAACCACGATCAGGGCCATCGTGCCGATGGTTACCCCGGCAACCGAAATGCCTGAAATGTAATTGATCACATTGTGTGACTTTTTCGATTTCAGGTACCTCCAGGCGATGAAGAGCGGTAATTTCAACGGACCATGAATTGGGTGAATACTTAACTCAGGTTTTCAGCAGGTTATCGATGTTCTCAATGTAATCGAGCGAATCATCAATAAAGAAGAGAAGTTCGGGGATGACCCTCATTTGTTTTCCGACCCTGAGGGCCAGCTGATGGCGGATTTCTTTTTTGTGCTGGTTGATATTTCCAAAGACACCCTCCCGGCTCCCCTGGCCGAACAAACTGAGATAAACCTTAGCCTGTGAAAGATCGGGGGTAATGTAAACCTTGGTAACGGTAATAAGGAAACCCGGGAAATTATTGCGGGCAAAGAGCCTGAAAATTTCACCCAGATCCTTTTGAATAAGCCTCGAAATCTTTTGTTGTCTTGTACTTTCCATGGTGCAAAGATAGATAATAAACCAGAGAACGGCTGCGTTAAACAGTGAGTACAATCATCGCCCGTTTGCCAACAAATCCCTTTTAGCCATATCTTTGCCGTGTCGCCGCAATCTGATGCGGCCTTCATCATGAGAAACCTTGTTAAAGTGCTGCGCTATGCGATCCCTTACTGGGGATTTGCCCTGCTGAACATCCTGTTTAATATTGTAAGTGTTGTCTTCTCGCTGGTCTCATTTGCCGCGGTGATCCCTGTACTGAATATATTGTTCAAACTCGAAAAACCGGTGTTGCTGCCACCTGATTTTGCGTGGAGCTTTGAGTCACTGAAGCAGAATTTCTATTACCAGATCGGGGTGCTGATCGAGCAACACGGGGAACTTACCACCCTGGCCTACATTTGCGGGGTGATCGTAACGGTTTTCTTCCTGAAAAACCTTTTCAGGTACCTGGCCATGTTTTACATCGCTGAGGTACGCAATGGCGTTGTCAGGGACGTCAGGAATGCCTTGTACTACAAAATCCTTATTCTGCCGTTGTCTTATTATTCTGAGAAAAAGAAGGGCGATATCATTTCACGCATGACCACCGATGTGCAGGAAGTAGAATGGTCGGTACTCAGTTCTCTGGAGATGCTTTTCCGCGACCCGGTTACCATCATTGCCTACCTGGTTACCCTGTTTATGATGAACTATGAACTGACCCTGGTGGTTCTGGTGCTGCTACCGGTGAGCGGTTTGCTGATCGGACAGATCGGAAGGAGCCTGAAACGGACTTCTGCCAAGGGACAGATAAAAATGGGAGAGTTGTTGTCGAACATCGAAGAGACCATCAGCGGCTTACGAAACATAAAGGCTTTTAATTCGATTGACTGGGCAAACGAAAACTTCAAAACCATAAACTATAAGTACAACAGGCTGATGGTGAGGCTCTTTCGTAAAAGAGACCTTGCTTCCCCACTCAGCGAGTTCATGGGGATCGCGGTATCGGTTTTTGTGATCTGGTATGGCGGGAAAATCATTCTTTCGCCCGGCTCAAGTATGGATGCTGCAATCTTCATCGTTTATATCACTGTGTTTTCTCAGCTGATCAACCCAATTAAGGCCTTGTCAACTGCTGTTTACAACATCCAGAAAGGGGCGGCCTCTATCGACCGTATCCAGCAGATTCTGAATGCGGAAGAGGTGATCACCGAAAAGGAGAATGCCCTGCCGGTGAAAACATTCAACCACCAGATCGAGTACCGGAATGTTTGGTTCCGTTATGAACAGGAAGATGTGCTGCGAAACATCAACCTGGTGATCCCGAAAGGGAAATCCATCGCACTGGTTGGAGCTTCAGGCTCTGGAAAATCGACTATGGCCGACCTGTTGCCAAGGTTTTACGATGTTACACAGGGAGAAATACTGATCGACGGAACCCCCATAAGGGATTTTGTTATCAGCGATGTGCGCGGACTGATGGGCATCGTTTCGCAGGAAACCATCTTGTTCAATGCCAGCGTGTTTGACAACATCACCTTCGGAATGCAGCAAGTCACCCGTGAAGATGTGATTGCTGCAGCAAAGGTGGCCAATGCCCATGAATTTATTATGCAGATGCCTGAAGGTTACGAAACCAACATCGGCGACCGGGGCATCAAGATGTCGGGAGGTCAGCGGCAGCGCATCAGCATTGCACGGGCTGTATTGCGCAACCCCCCTGTGATGATCCTCGACGAAGCCACTTCGGCTCTGGATACCGAATCGGAACGTCAGGTGCAGGATGCACTGGTAAACCTGATGAAAAACCGCACCTCGCTGGTGATTGCGCACCGGTTGTCCACTGTGCAGCATGCCGATGAAATCATTGTATTGCAGAAAGGTGAAATCGTTGAACGGGGAACCCACAGTGAACTGATGGCACTGAAGGGTGTTTATAAAAGGCTGAATGATCTGCAGGCAATGGGGCAGTAGTGATTTCGGATTTCATTTCGGATTTCGGAGACAAGGAGAGAACTTCAATTTCCAATTTCCAATTTCCAATATCCAATATCCAATATCCAATGGTTGTCGTGAAAGCTGTTTGCCTGCCTGACCGATTTAAATCTTGTTCTGCTTCACCACTGTATATACCAGTAAATCAGTATTGTAACCCTATAGTTAAACAATAAGCCACAAGAAATGGACCTTCTTGCAACAATAAAACAGAAAGCATCCTCCATGATGCCCGAACTGATTGCCATCCGACGGCATCTGCATCAGCACCCTGAACTGTCGATGCAGGAACAGGCCACTTCCGCATTTATTCAGAAAAAACTGACGGAATATGGCATTCCTTTCACCGCTGGGATAGCGGTTCATGGGATTGTAGGGCTGATCGAGGGCAGAAACCCGGAAACCCGGGTGATTGCCCTTCGTGCCGATATGGATGCCTTGCCCATTGTTGAAAAGAACACGGTGGATTATTGTTCGCAGACTCCCGGTGTGATGCACGCCTGCGGGCACGATGTGCACATGACCAGCCTGCTGGGCGCTTCAAAAATCCTGAATGAACTGAAAAATGAATTTGAAGGGTCGGTCAGGTTGATTTTTCAACCATCCGAAGAACGCTTTCCAGGTGGAGCCTCCATGATGATTAAGGAAGGAGTGCTGGAAAATCCGGTGCCTCAGCAAATGTTTGGTCAACATGTGCTGCCCACCCTTGAAGCAGGGAAAGTGGGCATGAAGCCCGGTAAGTACATGGCTTCAACAGATGAAGTTTACCTTACCGTAAAAGGGAAAGGAGGTCATGGCGGCACCCCTGAACTGAACGTTGACCCGGTGCTGATTGCCGCCCATATTCTGGTTGCATTGCAGCAGGTGGTGAGCCGCAACCTCCCGCCACAGTTACCGGCAGTGTTGTCGTTCGGCCGTTTTATTGCCGAAGGGCGCACCAACATTATCCCCAATGAAGTCAAACTCGACGGTACCCTGCGCACCTTCGATGAAAAATGGCGGTCAGAGGCGCACCGGAAAATTGAAAAAATAGCCACTTCCATCGCCGAAGGCATGGGGGGTGAATGCATTGTCTTTATCGACAAAGGCTATCCTTTTCTGGTGAATGATGACAAAGTAACCGCCGATGCCAGGCAATATGCCATTGAATATCTCGGAGAAGAAAACGTGGTTGACCTCGATATGCGCATGACTGCTGAAGATTTTGCCTACTACTCACAATTGGTGCCATCGTGTTTCTACAGGCTGGGCATCCGCAACGAAAGCCGGGGAATCATCCATAACCTGCATACCGACCGGTTTGATGTGGATGAAAGCAGTCTTGAGATTGGCGCCGGCCTGATGGCCTGGATGGCAGCGAAATCACTCATGGATAGTAACCTTTGAGTTACTGATGGTCAGCGATATTCGCCGGAATGGTTATTTCCTTACTTTAGCAGGTTCTTAATTCAGGGCTCACGTTAATCCATTGCGTTTGAACAATTCCTTTAAGTGGTATAAACCTTTCAGGTTCATTCTGATTGCCCTTGCGATTCCGGGTGTTATTTACCTTTTAGCGTTCTTTTTACTGGGTGGGGTACTAACCGGAAAGACGGACATCACTTCTGGATTCTCTCCCGGGGCTCCGCTGATTTTTGCACACAGAGGTGTAGCTACAACATTCCCGGAGAACAGCCTTGAATCGGTGGCCGAAGCCGTAAAGCATGGATTCGCGGCTGTAGAGTTTGACCTGAGAAAAACAGCCAACGGAGATTTTATCCTGTTTCATGATGCTGATTGCCAGAGATTGTTAGGCAAACAACAAAAAATCAATGAAATAACTACCGGTGAGCTCAGAAATTTTCCCTTGTTGATGGACGGAAAACCCACCGTATATTATGTTCCATTGCTCGAAGAGGTACTGGATCGCTACGGGGACACACTGGTTTTTTATTTTGACATGAAACTGAACAGTTTCAGGGATGCCGACCAGATTGTACAGATCATCCGCCGGCATGGGATTGAAAAATCGGTCATCGTGGCAAGTGCCGATGCCATGTTTATCTTCTACCTCGGTTACAGATATGGCGATATCATTACCGCCCTTGAAGGATTTAACGCCGGAAAGGAATGGACTTATAACCTCATTCCCCGCAAATTAAAGCCTGATTTTCTGTCGGGTTTTATCGGGAATGTGACAGATACCCATGTGCAATGGCTCAGAAAAAGGGGGTTGTTGTCAAGAAGGATTGTTTATGGTATCGACAGCACCAATTTTGATCATGCCCGGGAATCCGGCCTGGGAAATGTAATCCTTGATTACAATCCGGCCAGCCGGTTTTTCAAAGGCAAAGAATTGTTCAGGCAATCATTATCCGAAAACTGATCAGTAAAAGAAATCTGTATCTATGAAGGTCTTCAGAGGTTGGGAGAATATCCGTTTGATTGTGAAGATTTACGGAATTGCAATCCTGCTGTTCTTTTTATTCAGGTTGATTTTATTTTTTACCGGTATCGGTAACATCGGCAATATTCCGGATTCTGCGTCAGATATTGCAAAGGCATTCGTGATGGGTGTCCGTTTCGATGTTGTGATCAGTGGCTATTTACTGGTTATTCCTTACCTGGTTATCACAACCATGTTCCTGATCAACAGGTGGAACCGGATTGCAACCCAGGCAGTATTTTATTTTGTCTTTGCCGTTTTCACGGTTTCTTTTCTTGTGTGCGCCGTTGATGTGCCTTATTTCAATCAGTTCTTCTCAAGGTTTACCATCAGTGCATTTCAGTGGTTCGATAGTCCGGTGTTTGTTTTCCGGATGATTGTTGAAGAACCGGCATACTGGATATATATCCTTCCTTTTGTTTTTCTGACACTGGTTTTCTACAGGTTGCTCAGGTTGGCCTTTGCTGGTGTTGAGCGGACACAGGTAACAGAAAGATCGCTGGTGCTCAAGGTAATGGTATCCCTGGTTTTTCTGGGGGTGATGTTTGCCGGGGTCAGGGGGCGTCTGGCGAAAAAGTCCCCGATTAAGGTGGGGACCGCATATGTAACAGACAATGCCTTCCTGAACCAACTGGGACTCAATCCGGTGTTTACTCTAATGCAGAGTTATCTTGAAAATCTCGACAAGCGCAACCAGGCAATCAGAATGGTTGATGAAAAAGTAGCCATCAGTAAAGTTCAGCAGTATCTGGGTATTGAAGCGGCAAATCCCTATTACCCGCTTTATCGAATGGTGACACCCGAAACAGTTGCCAATGTCAGGCCAAACGTTGTGATTGTTATCATGGAAAGCATGGCAGCTTCAAAAATGAAGCGAAACGGAGAAACCGAAAACCTGACCCCTTTTCTCGACAGCCTGGCCCTGAACAGCTACTATTTCGACAGCATTTATACTGCGGGAATACACACCTTCAACGGAATCTTCAGTACGTTGTTCTCCTATCCTGCCATTTTCAGGCAGCAACCCATGCGGGAAAGCAGGATTCTGAAGTACAACGGTATCTCCAATACGTTGAAGAAGCTTGGTTATTCAACCACATACATCACCACGCACGACGGGCAGTTCGACAATGTACAGGGATTCCTCAGCACCAACGATTTCGACCGGATTATTACCGAAGATGATTATCCCTCCGACGAAGTGAAAACGACCCTCGGTGTCCCCGATGATTACATGTTCAGGTATTCGATACCTGTTCTTAACAGCCTTCATCAGCAGGGGAAACCCTTTCTTACGGTTTTTATGACAGCCAGCAACCATGGGCCCTATTACCTGCCTGATTATTTTAAGCCACACAGCGGTGAAATCAGAAACCAGATGATTGAATATTCCGACTGGTCGCTGAGGCAGTTCATCAAGAAGGCCGAAAAACAGGAGTTGTTTGCGAATACGCTATTTGTTTTTGTAGCCGATCATGGCATTCACAAAAAACGCAGCTACGACATTTCGCTGGAATATCATCACACTCCACTGATTTTTTATGCACCGCACTTGCTGAAGGAATCCCGAATTTTCAACTGTATAGGAGGGCAGATTGATGTGTACCCGACCATCATGGGGATTCTGAAACAGCCCTGGATCAACAACACCTCCGGCATCGATCTGCTGAAAGAAACGCGACCCTATATTATGGTTAACAGTATCGATAACTTCGGGGTGATCGGCAAGGAATTCTTCCTGATTGTAAAACACGATGGTAGCTCAAAACTGTTCAGGTACAAAAACAGAAGCATGAAAGATTATTCGCGGGAGTTTCCGGAAATCAAAAGGCAGATGGATGAATACGCCCGGTGCAACCTGCAGGTTTTTCAGTATATCAACGACAACCGAAGACAGTTTGTTAAGTAGGGAGGTATTTTCAGGAAAATCTGTATACTCAGGGGAATGCATGTTGTGAGTATCGTTGGAAAAGGCTAAATTTGCAAACGTAAACAACTAAAAAACAATAAAATGGGATTCCTGGATTCATTAAAGAAACTGTTCGGTACCTCAAAAGAGGTTGCCTCTGTAAAGTCAGCCGAAATTAAGGAGAAGGCTGCCGGAACGATTACCTCAGCAAAGGAATACACCAAAGAGGTAACCGGAAAAATTGACGATAAACTTGAAGATGTGGTTGAGGATGTGAAAGAAGCTGCCGCTGAAGCAAAGGAGAAAGCCATTGAAATTGGCGGAAACCTGAAGGAAAAAGCAGCAGACGTCATTGAAAAACTCGACGACAAAGCGGCAGCGGTGGTTGACAAACTGGAAGAAAAACTCCGGAGTACGATTGCTGTGGCAGATGAAACAACAGAAAATGCAGCTGAAGCGGTTGATGCAGCTGAAGTGAATGCAGAAGCAGCAACGGAATCAGTTGAAGCAGTTGCTGATGAAATCGTAGACGAAGCAAAAGAGACATCCGAAGAAACTGCAGAAGAAGCGCCCAAAGCCTGAAAAATTTCCGGTTAAACAGTAAAAGCCCTGTAAATCGTTGCAGGGCTTTTTATATTTATGCTGTTAGGGTATTGTGGATACACAGGGAAATCCCCCTAAAGCAGCTTTACTGGTTTTATTGAAATTTGTCGGGTATAACAACCGTAACTGATAAAATCTGAATACAAGCGTCCTTTTTAAAGTTTGGAGTCTTTTCCCGGCAACCGGATAATTTGATTATAAAATTAGAATCAGAATGTCCGTCGAATGCCCGACACAGTTAAAAACTGTTTATATTCGTTGCCTTAATGGTATAGTAAGTCAGCATAATTAACCTGTGATATGAAAACTATAGTATGGCTATTCCTTCTGCTTCTTACCTTTTCTATGTCAGCTTTTACTCAGGAGAACGACGAAGTGTGTAAAGGTTCCTTCAGGCAGGTTGTTTTTGGTGAATCCATCGGAACCACCGGGCTTTCTGTGGTAGATATTGACAATGACGGGATTGATGAGATGATCCTGAGTGCCGGGGATGAAACCTTTGAAGATGGTCGTTACTGGTATATTCTTGAATATGTCGCTGCTGAACAGACATTTAAACAGACCTGGGTAAGCCCCTATTATACTGACCGCATTATGACGATGTCGGTACTGGATATCGATGGCAACGGAGTTTTTGAGGTGGTGCTCGGATTGCAGAGTGGCCGGGCTGAGATCTATAGTACTGCGGATATGTCGCTGGTCAGCTCTTTTGCGGTTGATCATACCAACACCGGCTATTACAATGAAGGTGTTGTTACTGTGCTTAATGCCGATGCCGACAATGATGGTGAAACTGAGCTGGTGTTTCTGAGTATCGATTCAACCTATATTTATTCAGGATATCCTCCTGTGCAGGAGTATGTAATACCTATCGGTGGACAGGACATAGTTTGCGGAAATGTTGACAACGAATCATCACTTGAGCTCTGTTACAGTAAGGGAGAGGTTGTCCGGTTAAGGAATGGCATGTATACGGTTTTATGGGACTTCTACGGGAATCAGAATTATGGGTACAGCCGTATCGGACTTGCCGATCAGGATGGTGATGGGAACGATGAAATTTTTGCCTGCGGAAACAATACCATTCAGGTGTGGGATGTTGAAACCCAGTCAGAGAAATACAGCATGGCAGCCGACATTGATCCCCTAGCCTTCTACCTGGCAGATACCGATGACGATGGCATAAAGGAATTGTATTACGGGGAGGCTGACTGGGGGAATGTTTATTGCCGGCTCACAACCACCGGAGAGGTGTTGTGGTCCAGAAATTATGGTCATGGCGGTCTGAATTGTCTTGCAACCGGCAATGTTGACGATGAGCCGGCAAAGGAAATCATCTGGGCAATTGCGCATGGCAGTACCGGTGAGGATTATCTGTACACCTTCGATCCCGGAACGCAGGAGCTGGAATGGCAAAGTGAATCGGTGAACGGCCCGTTTGAGAAAATACAGGTATTCGACGTGGACAACGATGGAATCGAAGAACTCATAACCCTGGCACCAGGCACCAGTAATTATTACAATCAAAGCCAGGTCTCTTTCTGGGACCCATACACGCATGAACAGGAGTGGAAGTCGCCGGGAAATTTGTTTTATTATTCTACGGTTATCTTTGATTTTGCCATTTTCGATACCGACCATGACGGAGTATCAGAAATCGTGCTACCCACTTCCAAAAATTACAAGGCGGCCCTGTATGTGCTGGACCCGGTTACACATCAGATACAGAATGAATATTTCTATGATAACCCTGAGAAGTTCACTGACATTGCTATCGCAGATCCGGATAACGACGGAAAAATGGAATATATTCTCGGGGCTCCCACAACCGTAATGGTGGTTGATGTTGAAACAGCCGTTGTTGAATGGTCATTGCCTGAATATCATTATTTTGATCATTATCATTGTCAACTGATGGTAGAGAATATAGACCAGGACCCTGCAGGAGAGATCATCCTGTTTTCAGATTCTCTGAAAATCATCGACGGTGTGACCCATGCTGTTGTCACAGTGGGTGATAACATCGCTTCATACGACCTTTACGACATCGACAACGACGGATACAAGGAGATCATTTTTGGTACCACAACAGGGAAAATCGGGGTGGTCGATAGTCCGGGTACTACCATTTCGTGGCTGCCGGTGCAGATGGAGAAACGGATTGGTGGTCTGCGCGTGGACGATCTCACCGGTAGCAGTGAACCGGAGCTGATTTTTGTTTCTTCAGGAAGGGTATGGTTCAGCACGCTGGAAGGGCACATTGAATACACAGCAAAAGTTTCCCGGGATGAATATTATGAGCACTGGCATGTAAATGAGTGTATTGAAATCTCTGATTTTGACCACAACGGTGAAAAAGAGGTATTTGTCGGAGGGAGCTTTCAGGTTACAGAACTTGGAACACATTGTTACCAGTGTGTGGATTTCATTGCAACTACCGAAATGCAACAGTCAACCTGTGAGCCTGGCAGCGACGGACGGATAGCGGTAACGGCCACCGGTGGTTTGCCACCGTATACCTATGCGTGGAACACGGGAAGTACTGGCAGTGAAATCAACGGACTGGAGCCTGGGACCTATCATGTGGTTTCAACCGATCATGTCGGATGTAAGGAAAAAAACGAAGTAACTCTTGCTCCCCCTCAGTTCGATGCCCATCTGAATGAATCTTATATTACCGGTTGCACCGCTGAACATCCTGCCCGGCTCTCACCTGAATTCATTGAAGGGCTGTTGCCATTGACTTATCTGTGGAACAATGGTTACACAGGAGCTGTCCTTGAAACAACCGACCCGGGAACCTATTCCGTAACAATGACGGATTCAAGAAATTGCGCTGAAACCCTTACCACGGAAGTAATGCAGGAAACATTCACTGTTACCGGCCAGCTGAAACAGATTACCTGTCACGATAGTCCGGCAAGAGTAACCCTTACACCCCTTGGTCAGGCTCCGCTTACCTATTTGTGGTCGAACGGGGCAACAGGTGCTACAGCCGAATTTTCTGTTCCGGGCAACTATACCGTTACCATTACTGGCCCCCTCGGATGCAGCCAGGTATCAGGCTACGAAATTGAGCCTTATCAGCCCATTGTCCTGAACTATTCAGTTGTTCCCGATAATCCCTTTACACCCCCGGCCGATGGTTCCATCGACGTTTCTGTTACCGGAGGGTTTCCGCCTTACTCCATAGGTTTATCTGACAATTACGGATTGCAGGTGGATAGTATTTCAGGCCTGAAGCCCGGTACTTATCAGGTATACCTGTCAGATTCAAAATGGTGTGTTGTCAGAACAAGCATTGATCTGCCTCTGGGAGACAACCGTAATTTTGCCACGGTTTACCCGGTGCCGGCCACCGACTGGCTCACCATCGACCTCGGTATCAACTATCATCCGGATTTTCCGGCAGATTTTGTATTGTGGAATATGAGGGGTAAAGAGATCATCTCAGGGCCCATTGCCGGAGCAATAACCAGGCTGAACCTCACCACCCTTCCCGAAGCCATCTATATGCTGAGGGTAAGACTGAACGGCAGCAAACAGGAGTTTAAGGTAGAGAAGGTGCATTGAGGTAACGGACAATGGTACAGAATTATAAAAAGTGAAGAAAGGATTCGACCTGCAGAAGGCAGGACGGGTGATTACCTCATTACTGAGATAAACAGACAGCATGATAAGAAGCTGCCGCAGACTGGCGGATGGGAAGCAGCCCGGTCACCGGAAGTCTATTTTATGACAGAATCCCGATGAACCCTGAAAAATAACAGGTCGAACAGTCAAAGCCCAGTTATTGTTTGCAGGGCTTTATATTGTGTTTAAATGTGGGTTTTACCTACTTTTTCCACAATCAGGATGTAATTCACCTTAGCCCCATAGCAGAGAAAGTACTGTGTAACATTCGGTAAAACCGATATCACTTCCCCGTCAAGTTTGTTCAGAAATTGCTCCAGGCGCTCCTGTAGGTTGTCCCTGCTTACTTCCAGGCGATGAACCCTGTATTTCATGATTGCTCCTTTCTTTTTGCCAGTGTTTAGAACCTTATTCGAACTACAGTTTTATTGAACGATCAGCTTTTTTCTCAAATTTCCATGATTGGTCACCATTTCAACGACGTACATCCCCGGCCGGAGTTTTGAGATATCCAGGGTATTGTTTACCGGTTTGCCTTGGTGTACTTTTTGGCCGGTCTGATTGTAAATCATGATTTCACGCATGGCTAGAATGTTATTGCCGGAAATTGTCACGGTTTTATTGGCAGGGTTGGGGAAGAGCAGAAATGTGTCCTCAAGACTGATGTTTTCTGTTGAGACTTCGCCGCAGGCTGCCTCAACCTCTTCCGGATCGTTGCAACCAGGGGCATTGTTCAGGATATTTGCTTCATCGGGATGACTCCCGATAAAATCACAAACGCTTCTTACATCACAGGTTGAAAGATTAGGATTGTCGGAGATGGTGAGCCCGACCATCGAACTGCCGTCAATTTGGTCGAGGCCGGCAAGGCTTGTGAGCATGCTGTTGCCCCTGATGGTAAGCAGGCCTACCGACTGCAGGCAATCAAAACCCGACAGTGACGTGAGGCTTTGGTTGCCGATGATCTGCAATTCGGCATAGACTGCATCCAGCTGCCCACCTGTAGCGACACTGGTAAGTGCAGGATTGTTACCTATTTTAAAGTCGTAGCCGACATACTTCAGGCTATGGAGTTCTGACAATCCTTCGAGGCTCGTGTTGGTGCCAATCAGCAAAGTGTTGCCTACGCTGTCGAGCATGCCGAGCCCTTGCAGGCTGACGAGCAACGGATTATAGCTGATTGACAAGGTACCGTTAACTGCGGTCAATTCACTGAGTCCGCTGAGGTTTACAATGTCGGCACCACCGATGGTTGCCGAACCCAGTATAACGGTGCAGCCAGGGTAATTGACCGGAAAATTATCAATCTGCTGCTGAGTGCTGAAGGCGATACCGCTGGGCAGGCAACCCTGCCTGACCTTCGCTGTCGCTGTATCAGTCTGGCAGGCCTGTGAGAGGGCGAATGAGTGGCTGATGGCCACTGCTGAGATGATAAGAATAAGTTTTTTCATGTACTATGATGATTTGGTTACTGATCTTTTCAGTAGTTAACGAGATAAAGCCGGCCTTCAGAAATGACAATGCCGCCGGTTGGAAAAGAATAAAGCCAGCAAAATATTTACGGGGCAAGTAAAATGGGAGTAGTTTATCAGCAGGCTTCTTAAGGCATTAAGATACAAAATATTAACTGATCTCGCAAGTAGTTTTTGATTTATTTCTCTGATTGGCGGAAATATCTGCCCTTCATTCAAACAGATACTCTCTGGTTTATGGATTTGAAACAATTATTCATGGTTTCCGTTAATAGTGATGATCATTTAAAACCAAAAGACTCCAAATCAGAGAGTAAATAAATTATGACCACTCCGATGACAATTGCCCCGCTCACCTGTGAATTTCCGGAGCCTATGGCATTAAATCCCAGGGAGCCTCACCGCCACGACCATGAGGAGCTGTGGATCATCACACACGGCAATCCATCACATTCTGTTGATTTTGTTGAAGAATCTCTGGAATCACCCGTTATCGTTTATGTTGCTCAGGGCAAAGTGCATTCGTTCATCCCGGACGAACACACCCGTGGTTGGCTGATCCGTTATCAGAATGACTTCGTGGAACCCAGCAGGTTCAGCTTTTACTCCGGGTTCTCCGACAAGGTTCAGTTTGCGCTGGATCATGGATACTGCAGCACAACGCTCAATTCGCTCTGTGAGCTGATGCTGAAGGAAAGTAACCTCGAAAACCCTGATTATGCTGTAATCAGGCACCTGCTGAGTGCTGTACTGGTTAAACTCGGTAACGACAGCAAACGGGAGTACCTTGAAGAAAGAAAAAGCTCAAATCCCCGCATACTCACCTTCAACAGCTTTCTTCAGATTCTTGAAAACAACTACAGAAGACCTGAAGGTGTTGATTTTTATGCCGACAAACTCAACATGAGTTCCCGCAACCTGAGTCTGATTACCCAGGCAGTTTTTGGCAAGAGCGCAACGGAGATCATTGAAACCCGGAAGCTGACCGAAGCGAAAAGGTTGTTGCTCACCACCGGAAAATCTGTTTCTGAAATCGGATTCGAGCTCGGATACAGCGAGAAATCATACTTCACCAGAGTTTTCAGAAAGAAAACAGGAACCACTCCCACGGCCTTCCGGGAAGAATCTTTTGAACTCATTTCCTGATTGTACCACTTCTCTTCCTGAAAGTGTTACCACTTCCCATCGCTTGCGGTGTAATTTTGCCTCTTCAAACAAATTCATAAAATTATGACCGCAAAAACAACCTGGATCCTCGATCCGGCCCATTCCGAAATATCATTTCGCGTTAAACACCTGATGATCTCCAATGTTAAGGGAGTATTTACTGAATTCAGTGCTGAAACATCGACCGAAAATGATGATTTTTCTCAGGCCTCGATCTCTGTTAACATCAACACTGCATCTGTAAATACCGGAAATGCCGACCGGGATGCACACCTCCGGAGTGCCGATTTCTTTGATGCCGGCACATTTCCCGCAATAAACTTTACCTCGGATTCTTTAACCAAAAAGGATGATGAGAATTATAAACTTTCCGGGGAACTGACGATCAGGGGCATATCAAAGCCCATTTCCCTTGATGTTGAGTACGGAGGACTGATGAAGGACCCCTGGGGAAACGTCAAGGCCGGCTTTAGTGTCAGCGGAAAGATAAACCGCAAAGACTGGGGCCTTAACTGGAATGCAGCCCTCGAAACCGGTGGCGTTCTGGTTAGCGATGAGGTCAGGATTTCCGCTGAGGTTCAGTTTCTTAAACAATCCTGATCCGTGCAAGCGTCTGTTACATGGATCGCCGGAAGTTTATCAGATCGGGACTTATACTCGGATCAACAGCCATCACCATGAGACTGGGGAATTTCGCCGGATTGGCCCAAACCCTGAAAAGCAGCGCCAGGATGCCGGCGCTGTTTTTGGGACATGGTAGTCCCATGAATGCCCTTGAACTGAATGAGTTTTCGCTGGGCTGGCGGAAAATAGGAGCTCAGCTTCCGGCTCCGTCAGCCATTCTCTGTATATCGGCGCATTGGGAAACCCGGGGTACATTTGTCACTGCCATGGAGCGTCCGAAAACCATTCACGATTTTGGTGGTTTCCCGAAGGCACTGTATGAAGTTGAGTATCCTGCGCCCGGAAGTCCGGAACTGGCAAGTGAAGCAGCTCTGGTGGTGACATCAACAGAAGTGAAACCTGACGAAACCTGGGGCCTGGATCATGGAGCCTGGAGTGTGATCAAACACCTGTATCCGAAAGCCGATATACCGGTCGTACAGCTAAGCCTCGACTACAGATTGTCACCAAAACAGCACTATGAACTTGCCCGTGAGCTTTCAGCCTTACGAAACAAAGGAATACTGATTGTAGGCAGCGGTAATATCGTTCACAACCTGCGGTTGATCGACTGGAACAAGCCCGATTCAGGATTTGACTGGGCCAACGAAGCTGATGCCACCATCAGGAAATGGATCGCTGACCGCAATCATCAGGCACTAACGACTTACAATACAGGTGGCCGGGCACTCGGACTGTCAGTTCCTACACCCGAGCATTTTCTGCCGTTGCTTTATATACTCGGGCTGCAGGAGAACAATGAAGAGGCTTTAATTTTCAACAACAAAACCATTATGGGGTCAATTTCCATGACTTCGGTCCGGATCGGATAAACGCGTTGCCTGCATCGAGCCAAGCCATCGGTATTCATTGAAAATCAAGCGGATGGCTTCCTCATAATCCGCAAAGTTCCCCGATTTCCTGATCTTGCGGAAAACCTTTACCGGTTCATCGAACGAAAGTGACAGATAGGCCCAGTATTCCTTCAGGGCATTCAGCACCGAAGGGTTGTCGTTTCGGTCGTACCGGTAGCTTTGATAAAGCTCTTCGGTAAATTCCCTGATGACCTCTCCCGGGTTCTGAGGTTGAGCGATACCTTTAAGCAACCCGGCCAGAAACGGATCGCGCAGCAGTCCCCGGCCAAGCATGAGGGTGGTTGTTTCGGGTGAAATGGCTCTGAATCTGAAATAATCTGAAACAGAGAATATATCCCCGTTGTAGGCCAGTGGCATTGTCAGGCCTTCTGAGATCCGGGCAAAGGCTTCCATATCAGCCTCCCCGGAGTATAGCTGTTTGCCGATACGCGGATGAATCGTCAACTCGCTGATCGGGTAGCGGTTGAACACCGGAAGCAGGGCTTCGGCCTCATCTGCTGAATAATACCCCAGCCGGCATTTTACCGAAAACCGGATTCCTGTAGATTTCATTACCTGCTCAAGAATGGCATCAACCATACCGGGATACGGCAACATGCCCGACCCCCGTTTCTTGTTTGCAACCTGTGGGTAAGGGCATCCGAGGTTCCAGTTCAGCTCCCTGAAGCCCAGTTGTTCACACACCTGTGCCAGCCAGAGAATCTCTTCCGCGCTTTTACTCAATACCTGCGGTACGACTTCAATGCCTGATTCAGCCCGATTTTGCAGCGACCGCATTTTAACAGCTGACAAGGCATGGCCGGGCTCAAAGTTGGAAAAATAGGGCGTGTACAGTTTGTCAACCCCCTGGAAATGTTTTGCATACACCTTCCTGAAGATGTGCGTGGTAATGCCTTGAAAAGGGGCGAAGTAAACAGCAGATAGTTCAGCCATGGAACGGCGAAATTAAATAAATCCTCCGTTGGTCTGTTCGGGGTGTGTTTGTGCCGGCAGAGAACCATTTGTCGAAACAGCAGATTTTCATCGATAGTCTGGAAAATAATTAATAGGTTTGAACGATGAAACGGTTTTCGGGATGGATGACTGATTGTCTCCGCTGCATGACTTCTGCTTTATTGCATGCAGAGCTGCATGTGACCGGACAAGGATTTTCAGGATAAAACTATGGCGAAAAAAGGGCTGGTAGATATTTACAAAATCGGGGATTTTTATTCCGGATTGGGTCAGTTTTCGTATCATCTGGCCGGGGAACTGATGAAACAGCCGATCTCTGAGGACCTTGATTTTCTGGTTCCTTCAAGAGAAACCAGTCATCGTTTCATTGAAAAAGGAAACATCACCTTTGTTAAAGCCGGCCTGCAAAAACGTTATTTCCCGCAACTGAATCCCGCGTATGCCTTCTGGCACAGCACCCAACAATTTCCATCGTTTCTTCCCGGTGAGCAAACCCCGATGATTCTTACCATCCATGACCTGAACTTCATGAGTGGAAAATCCCCCGGCAAAGCAACGGGATACCTGAACAAGCTGCAGAAGCTCGTTGACAGGGCTCAAGTGATCACCACCATTTCCCGTTTCACCCTGCAGGAAATTGAGAAGCACATCAACCTCCGGGGAAAGGATGTCAGCGTTATCTACAACGGCATTCCTTCTCAGACTTCCAGTAAAGCAAGCCGTCCAGCATACCTCGGGACAGAGAAATATTTCTTCTCAATCGGTGTGTTTAAGCGAAGCAAGCAGTTCCATACCCTGCTTCCGCTGATGAAGCATTTCCGGGATCATCAGCTGGTACTGGCCGGGAATTATAACACAGAGTATGGTAAGGAAATCATCAGCCTGATCAGTAGTCAGGGACTGGACAAGCAGGTGGTATTGCCAGGTACCATCAGCGAGGATGAAAAGAACTGGTTATACGCAAATTGTGATGCTTTCCTGTTCCCATCCATTGCCGAAGGCTTTGGTCTGCCGCTTGCTGAAGCGATGAGGGCCGGTTGCCCGGTGTTCTCTTCCCGCTATACCAGCCTTCCCGAAATCGGGGGTGAAACCATCTATTATTTTGATAACAGTGAGATTGATTCTATGCACGATGTTATCATCAATGGCCTGAGCGATTTCAGCCGGAATGCCACCCTGAGGAAGCAGGCCATGAAGAAGCAGGCTGACCGTTTTTCCTGGGAGCTGAGTGCAGCCGGGTACATCTCTTTATACAACGAACTTATTACAAATCACGGATAGTACAATGATCCTATTGCATAAAGAATTATATATCAATATATTATGCTGATAATCAAGTGAGATTGTACGAAGCAGACCCAGGCTGAGGAGTTGCCTGGCACAGTCTTTGTAAAATATTTTAAAAACCAGGGTTGCAGATACCCTGAAACAGGATTGCGACAAATTGGTTAACTTTGATCTTTGTAAGCGCCTGTTAAAACAATTTCACCAAACCCTGTAAACCCTTAAAAACACAGTTTATGAAAAAGACAGCAATTCTCTTTATGGTAGTTTCCATTGCCGTGGCAACGGGATGCAGCACCACAAAAAAGCAGGCTGCGGTGGTAACACCTGATCAGCCACAGAAAATAGTCATTGGCGACAACAGTGCCGATTCGCCCGACTGGACAGGCGTTTATCAGGGTGTTTTGCCCTGTGCCGATTGCGATGGTCTCGTCACGACCCTCACATTGAACAAGGACAAAACCTTTAAGCGGGTGATGGTTTACAAAGGTAAGAGCGATCAGGCCTTTGAGGAATCGGGCAAATTTACCTGGGACAATACCGGTTCGGTGGTGATGCTTCAGGGGATTACCGGTTCGCCTTCCTATTACAAAGTCGGTGAGAATCAGGTTATGCAGCTCGATTTGCAGGGCAAAGCTGTTGAAGGGGAACTGGCTGAGATGTATATACTTAAAAAGACTGAACAGGTGTTTGACCCTTCCCTTACCGGAAAAAAGTGGAAACTGGTTGAACTGAACGGCAAACCCGTTGAGCAGCCAGCAGGCAGTGGCAAGGATTATTATATTGAACTTGATACCCGTGAAACCAGGGTAAATGGATTCGCAGGCTGTAACGGGTTCTTTGGCAATTATGAACTTAAGGCAGGGAACCGGATCACCTTTACAAAAATGGGATCTACCCTGATGGCCTGTCCCAACCTCAGCACCGAACAGGCGTTGCTGAAAGTGCTTGAAACAGCCGATAATTATACGGTAAACGGAAACAGGATGGAACTCAACAAAGCCCGCATGGCCCCATTGGCCAGGTTTGTGGAGATTGGTAAATAGCAGATTGGCTTTGATCCTGAACGGAGGCAGATTTTGGTTTGCCTTCGTTTTTTTTGTAGCCCGGACCTCCGGTTGGAGCTACGAAAAATTTCAGAGAAATAACTCTCCGGATCTGCTTTTTCAAACCGGAAAGAGGATAAATTTGTATCAACGGACGAGTGTTTCGTTCCCGATCTCATCTCCATTTTTATGAACCCACTCGACACATTTCAACATGAGGCCCCTGAAGTGGCCAGCGCTTTCGACGGATTGATAGAATCCCTGAAATCTACCAAAGGACTGGATGCCAAAACAAAGCAGCTGGTGTACATTGGCATCAAGGCCTCTATGGGCGATTTCACGGCCGTTCACTTTCATGTGATCATGGCTAAAAAACTGGGCGCCACCCGCGATGAAGTAAAGGATACCATCCTGATTACCCTGAGTGTATGCGGTCTGAAAGGGGTGGTTACCTGCCTGCAACCGGCACTGGATGCCTGGGATCAGGCCGGATAATCCTGATTGATTCACTAAGTTAAGTAAATATTTATGGCGCACATTCGCATACTGGCAGCCATCGCTGTTCTGTTTCTTTTGACTTTCTGTTCTGAGGAAAATGGAAAGCCCGATCCGGTTCCATCAGGAAATGAATTCATTCTTGAAGATCCGCCACAGTATGGCACTCCCTTTCAGGATATTCCGGTTACGGAGGATGTGGTAATGTATGAAGTCAACCTGAGGGCATTCAGTCCGGCCAACCTCAACGGGGTAATTGCGAAACTCGACCACATCAGGTCGCTGGGGGTGAATGTAATCTGGCTGATGCCGGTTTTCCCGATCGGGCAGGTAAATTCGGTCAACTCCCCGTACTGTGTTAAAAATTACCGCGGGGTGAACCCGGAATTCGGCACCCTTGACGATCTGCGAAATCTGACTACCGAAGCTCATCAGCGTGGCATGGCCGTTATCCTCGACTGGGTGGCTAACCACACATCCTGGGACAATCCGTGGCTGAAGTATCAGTCGTGGTACACCCGCGAAAACGGACAGGTGATTCATCCTGCAGGAACCAACTGGGAGGATGTTGCCGACCTGAATTTTGATTCCCCCGATATGCGCAAGGCCATGATCAGTGCCTTGAAGTACTGGATTCTGGATGCCAACATCGATGGATATCGTTGTGATGCAGCCGATATGGTTCCGTTTGATTTCTGGAAACAGGCGATTGACTCGCTTAACAGCATTCAGGGCAGAAACGTGATTATGCTTGCTGAAGGAGCCCGGAGTGACCATTTTACCGCCGGTTTCAGCATGAACTATGCCTGGGATTTTTACGGTAAACTGAAATCGGTCTTCTCGGGCCAGGCTGCCAGCGGGCTTTATACCACCCATACAAGCGAGTACAGCGCCATTCCCGGAGGGAAACACAAACTGCGGTTTACCACAAACCACGACGAATCGGCCTGGGATGCAACCCCGGTAACCTTGTTCGGAGGTGTAAAAGGTGCCCTTGCGGCTTCTGTGATTGCCGTATACATGGGCGGGGTTCCACTGTTTTATGGCAGTCAGGAGGTGGGTCGTGCAGCAACACTACCCTTCTTTACCAATAACCCGGTAAACTGGAACGAGAATCCCGACATGCTGGCTGCCTACCGGTGGATGATGGAATTTTATACCGGAAGCGACGCTGCCAGAAAAGGGACTCTGGTGAGTTACCCATACGAAGATGTATGTGTGTTCACCAAAACGAGCGACCAGGAAGAGATACTGGTAATGGTGAATGTCAGGAATTCTGTCGTAAACATTACATTTCCGCCCGTTTCCGGAACCTTTTACCGGGATGCTGCTTCCGGGGCGACTTTTTTGGAAAAGGGCAATACAGTTGCTCTTCAACCGTATCAGTACATCGTTGCAAACAGGGTTTACCGGAATAATTAAGTATTCGTTTTCATGGACCTTGTGCAGCCGGGTCAGCCGATAGGTGCTGACCTCCGGAGTCAGGAGCTCTGAACACCCGCTGATCACTGATTTGGGATCGGGATGATGCTGTATCATGGGAATAATTCAGGTATTCATTTACCGAAAACATCTAAAACAAGAGCCATCAGGCAGTCAGTCAAGGAACCCCGACGACGTTTTTCCTACCTCAGATAAAACCGGATGGTTGGGTCTAATTGCTGCGTAAACGGGGCAATCCAGGCTGGCAGAAGGTAAATGTCCGTCATCGAGGCCAACTTTCGTCACTTCAATCTTTAAAAGATGTACTTTTGCAGCTCAGGGTTTTGCCGGGCTTTTCATGACTTTTTTAAGAGATTACTTGCAGAACTATTTATTCACTTTGCTAGAAGCAGTAAAACAAAGAAAAGGGTAACTATGGCAAGATCACAACAATCATGGAATAAACAGGAAAACGAGAAGAAGAAACTAAAGAAAAAGAAAGATAAAGAGGCCAGAAAGGTTGAAAGGGCTGCCAATTCTGCCAGTGGCAGCGGTTTTGATAATATGATTGCTTATGTTGATGAATACGGAAACATCAGCTCTACCCCTCCCGATCCTGCAATTAAAAAGACTGTTGTTAAAGCCGAGGACATCGAAATCGGGGTAAGAAAAAAAGAGGCTGCCGATGCGGCTGAAGAATTCCGCACCGGCATTGTTACTTTTTTTAACGATGCCAAAGGCTTTGGGTTTATCAAAGATCTTCAGACCCAGGAGAGCATTTTTGTACACATCGGACAACTGACAGAGCCGGTGGTGGAAAACAATAAAGTTACTTTTAAAACTGAAAGAGGGCCTAAAGGGCTCAATGCAGTGGAAGTGAAAGTAGTAAGATAAGTTCAGCTTCTTTAAGAATTTCCTGAAATTTCTGAAGGCATCTATCTGCTCAGAAACTGATTTCCAGATCATCCCATTTTTTCCTTCAGTTCAGGATCCTGATCAGTCAGTACTTGTTTTTTTCACGACAACAGCTGGGATTGTTAAATTTTCTGCATTCGCGGTTAATGTTTTGATTTGTGTTATTCTTGCTTTATATTTGCTGAATTGGATGATTGGTCAGAAATTAAAACCGAGTTATATTCACAATCCTAAATCAACCATTATGAAAATTAAAGTATTACTTATTGCATTGATTTCGGTGCTGGTTAGCCTTCAGCCTCTGATGGCCGGTGAAGCCGATGATTTTAAATTCGACCGTCAGCAGGTTCAGGATGAATTTGCTGACCTCAGCAGGCTTGAACAGACTGTAGAGCAGAATAATTTTATGTCGTTGTTTGAAATGAAAAACAACAATCTTCTCGGAGCAGAATTTGCCAGTATGAACCTGGGCACCATGATGCCTGAGGCTGCATTGGGGATCCCTGGTTTCTGGTGGGGTTGTGTACTGGGAATTGTAGGTATCCTGGTAGTTTATCTGGTAACGGACAATGACAGGGATGAAGTAAAAAGTGCCTTTACCGGCTGTATTGTTGGTACAGTGCTTCAGGTTGGATTCTACCTGATCTATTACCTTGTTATCCTGGATAACGTTCTTTAAAATTTTTTCCGGCAACGGGCTTTTCCGATCCGGGCTTCTGAAGGGTATAAGACAGTGTTTCGCTGGCTTATGCCCTTTTTTAAACTCATGAATCAACTTCAAACCCATGAAATTGAGATATTTCTTTTTAATGATGATCTCCCTGCTGATTTCTTCCGCTCTGATGGCTTCCGGAAGCGAAGATTTCAGCTTCGACAATCAATCCCTTGAAAGAGAATTTTCAGCCCTTTCAGCCCTTGAAGCCCTGGTTGTATCCAACAATTATCCTGACATCGCTGAAATGGAAGAAAACAGCATGCTCGCGCCAGACTTTCTCAGCAACAACCAGCCATTTCACGACCGGGGGGAAGACCCGCTGGGAATCCCCGGATTCTGGTGGGGCTGTGTACTGGGACCAGTCGGTATTATCGCAGCTTACATCCTTTCTGACAACAATAAGGAACAGGCCCGCATGGCACTCAACGGTTGCATCGTTGCTACTGCTGTGGAAGTGGCAGTTATTCTGGTCTGGTATGTAGTGATCCTGTCATGGACCTGGAATTATTCCATCTGATCTGAAACCAGGGGCTGTGTTTCATGCCAATCATAACAGTTGAACAAAAGCGGTTTAAACTGGCTGTTCCGGGAATAATTCTTATGTTTGATCACGCATCTGTAAACTTAACAAAGCATCTGAATTCATGAGAAGAATACTCTTTCTGTTTTTTCTTTCTTGCATATTCACCCTTCACTCAGTGGCTCAGAGGGATGCCTATTACCGCATCCGGGCTGATTTCTCGGTGAAGGAAAAGCACACCGACGGAAAATCCAGCCTGACCATGGGACAGGTATACTACGACAAAGCCCGGAAAAAGATTGTTTACAATGTAAAGTTTCCTGATAAGGAGATCTGGCTTTTCCACGATACAGTGATGTACCGCATCAAAGACAATGTACCGGAAAAGAAAGCAGTAATCCCCGGATATATTGATTTTTCGGTGTTTAACCTCGCGCTTAACAACAACCTGAAAGACTACGGACTGAAAAATTCGATGTATGAGCTGAAGAATGTTACCAGGGATGAAGATATGGTGATTTCACTCTGGTCCCCGAAAAAAGAATATGCAAAGCTGATCGGCGACATAAAGATATCGGTGAAGGAAAACCGCTTGTATGGTGTACTCATTTACGATGCCGCGAAAAAGATGATCGGCAAGCAGATTTTCACTGAATACATCAAAATCGGTGGATTTGAATTCCCCGCCGAAATTGTGAATTTCTCGTATACCGCCGAAGGTCAGGAAATTCATCAGATCACCACTTATAAAAATGTGAAAGTAAACAACTGGGATGAGAACTCCTTCTATAATTATCCTGTTCCTGCACTTTAACCTGTTGCTTCTTCATACGGTGGCGGCGCAGCAGAAAATTGATTTTAAAGCACTGGTCAGCGCTGTGCAGCACGAAACCCATGTACATGATTACAGCAGCTATTTCAGTGAAAGTAGCAACGAAGCCAGCGTTTTACTCACCGCCTTTTTCATCGGATACAAGAACTTTTTTTCATCGCAGGATGCAAGGAGTTGTACTTTTGAACCCAGTTGTTCGGTATATGCCATTGAAACCATCAGGCACAAAGGCGTATTTGCCGGTTTTCTCGACGCCATCGACCGGCTTACACGGTGCAACGGGTTATCGCCAGGGGACTATGAATTTGACACAGAAAAGCACCTGCTGATCGATGAGCCGTAGTTTATACGGTAATAAGGCTAACACGATTCCAATAACGATGATCCTGATAAACCGATTCCCGGCTTTTGTGAATACTTTTAACAGGCGTTTTTTCACGTCCGGATATGGCTTTCGGACAGTGATGGTACTTTTAGTTCAACTGGTTATTACCTGTTTGAATCCACAAACCGCGCTGAGCCAGGATCTTTACAACCGGGATAACTCGTTCAGATACGCTCAGTTTCTTTTTGAAACCCGTCAGTTTCAGCTGGCAGCAGAAGAATTTGAGAGGGTTTTATTCCTTGATCCTGACAACGATACAGTGAAGCAACAACTGATTAAAAGCTATCTGCTCGGGCATCAGTACGCCATGGTCAACCGCCGCACCGACAGCCTTTTCAGGGTCAGGGAATCCATTCCCCGTGAACTGGCCATTGATTACAGCAAGGCCCTCATTATGGCGGAAATGAATTTCAATGTTTCACAGTTCATCACTTCGAACCGGAACCTGAACAAAAACGACCGGCTTTTCCTCAGCATGAACAACCAGCTGATGGGTTATGAGTGGGACAAGGCGAAACTAACCTACGAAGAACTGCACCCCGCCGGGTTTCTTTACGATAAGAAATATGCGGAAATATTCCGGCAGATGGACGAAGCACGGTATAAAAGCGGGGGTATTGCTCTCGGTCTGTCGGCAGTGGTTCCCGGCCTTGGCAAAGTATACACCGGCAACTGGAAAGACGGGCTGATCTCCTTTATCTTCGTGGCCGGCAGTACGATTCAGGCAATCCGGGGATATCATCAATACGGAAGGCAAAGTGCTTTTTTTATTGTGTATACCGGGTTGGCAGCTACCTTTTATGCAGGCAATCTTTATGGTTCGTTCAAAGCAGCCCGCAAACACAACAGGAAAGTCAATCAAAAAATACATTCACACATTGAAACGGTTTTCAGCGATACTTTTTAGTGTATTTACGATTGTTTTACAGGCTCAGACTCCGGCCGAAACGCTGGATTATGCCCGTGAGCAGAGCTATGTGGGGAATTATGCCAATGCCGTGAAGTCACTTAACCGGCTGATGTTTTTTGACAACGGAGTACATTTTCCCGAAGTATTCCGCTTGCTGGCTGATAACTATTATTCTTTGCAGGACTACAGCAATGCGGTTTATTACTACGACCTGGCAATTACACAATCAGAAAATGATTCGCTGAAAGCCGAACTTACCTTGTCGAAAGCCTCCTGCAGAATTTTTGAAGCCGGATTCCGCGAAGCCCAGATAGATCTGCTGTCTTTTGAGGGAACCCTGAACAACTGTCAGCAGTGGCAATTTGATGTGCTTTCAGCCATGTCAGCTTACTACCTGGGCCAGTATGACGAGGCACGGAAACTATTGCTCCTTTGCGCAAAAGAACAGAATGCTGAAATGTTGCCACAGATAGAAACCGGGTTTGCCCGCTTGTCGTATCTGGAGAAACGCTATAATCCACGGGTTGCCAGGGTTTTAAGTATTGTGATTCCCGGATCCGGGCAGGTGTATGCCGGAGACTACAGAAACGGGGCCAATTCGTTTCTGCTGGTAATAGGTTTTATAACTGCCGGCATCGGGATATCCTCTTCAGTTACTTTTTTTGATGCGGCCCTCATTGTTTTTCCCTGGTTTCAGCGCTACTACATGGGAGGTTACCAGAAAGCCTATACCATTGCACTGGAGAAGCAGCATGCAGAGAAAAACAGGGTTTTTGCAGGATTGGTGGAAGCTCTTCAACAACCTGTCTGCAAATGAAGCGAAAGGCTGTTAAACTTGCCATACTGAGCTGGCTCCTTTTACCGGCCCTCTTATTGCCGGCTTCTCTTCATGCATCGCTTTCTGAGCCTGTTGACCCCTGCCCCTCAGAAGCCATTTACCTTTTCACCCAGCACTATGCTTTTCATGCTGCCGACTCGCTGATCAGACAGCATGAAAGCCGGTTAAAGCATGACCCTGAGTTTGAACTTGCTGTCATTAACTACTATTGGACCCGGAAAATAGCCGGTAACACATCCGCCAACTGGGTTCAGAAACTCAACAACGCCATAGATTCATTTAAAGAACATCATGTTTCAGCTGATTTTGCTGAATCAGATGAGCACCTTTTTCTGATGACATCGGTACTGGCTTTCGGGGCAAGGGTTCACCTGCACAACAATGCATATTTTGCTGCACTGAATGACCTGAAGAAGTATAACACCGTACTGAGGAAGACCTTTGGGCGTGAAAAAACCTTTCCACCCTTTTACCTTACTTCCGGCCTTTATTATTATTTTTCAGCCTATGCTACCGAAAAGCTTCCGTTTGTTACGGTATTCTCAGGAGATAAAACCCTGGAGGATATGAAGACCGGGATTGCCTATCTTAAAATTGCAGCCGGGGCAGATAACCGCATGATAAGTACCGAAGCCAGGTATTTTTTAATGAAAATTTTCTTCGAACTGCAAAAGAACCCTCAGGAAGCAGCCAGATATTGCCAGATGCTGATCAGCGAATTCCCGGATAACCTGCTCTATCGTTATTACATGGTCTGCATCAACCTGGCACTCAATCAGGAGAAACGTGCAGCAGGATTAATTGTTCAGCTTTCTGAGCTGGCACAGGGAAATAATAACCTCTCGGCAGCAGAAATGGAACATTTTATAAAACTGGCTGCTGATGAAATGAAAAAGGTTAAAAAGAAGAAACCCTGAATGTTTCTTTATCCTTCAGAAATCGTGAAAAATCCCATATAGCCTGTTTCAGGGGATTGAGCATTGTTGTCTTTCATTCATGGATTACTTGCGGCTGAGGTCAGGGATCAATGGTGGGCAGCGATTCAATTTTATTAATTAAGTATCTGTTAATGAGTAAGATGAATAACATTCTAATTATCTTTGAGAGACAGGATTCGGTGGAATCTCCCGATGGTTTAAAATTTCTTTACAAAATACCTATGAATACTTATGTTTGTTGAACTATATTGCCCTATATTTGTAATTACAATAGAAGCTATTGTTGCTTTTCAAACCCACAATACTGAGGAAACGGTTTTCTGGCCGGCATTTTCATGAATAGTATCTTATAAACAAGTTAATCTGATAATTCAACCTTTGTTAAACAAAAACCAATCAACATGAAAAAAATCGTTGTTACGCTTTTTGCAGCCTTTCTGGCATTTAATCTTTCAGCACAGGACAACATGCTCACCAAAGGAGAAAAAGTTCTGAATCTGGGTATTGGACTTGGAAGTACATTGTACACAGGTTCAGGTTATTCTTCAAGTGTACCCCCGATTTCAGCTTCTTTTGAGGTTGGAGTAAAAGATGATGTTCTTGACATCGGATCCATTGGGGTTGGAGGTTATGTGGGATATGCTGCCAACAAATGGGAGTATACCTATTTTGGTGGTAACTGGGGTTACAAATACACCAACTTTATCATTGGTGCAAGGGGAACTTTCCACTATCCGCTGATTGAGAAGCTTGACACTTACACCGGTCTTATGATTGGTATGAACATCGTTTCAGCCAAAGAATTCGGTGATATTGATCCATTGTACAACTACAGTGCTTCAAGCAGTGGAGTAATCTGGTCGTGGTATGCCGGTGGCCGTTACTACTTCTCCGATAAATTTGCTGCCATGGCAGAAATCGGATACGGTATTGCCTGGTTGAACCTTGGTGTTGCTGTGAAACTGTAATCTGAATATATCAAAGCACAGGGCTGCCTCAAGGGGCAGCCTTTTTTATTTTTCCGGATGGATACCGCTTAGTTTATTATTTTTGTTTTTATCAACAGTAAAATTCAGACCATGAAAGTTGCCGGTAAGGATTATCTGACTGTTCGTTTCGACGAAGGAGTTGTGTACCTGATTGACCAGAACCGGCTTCCTTTTGCTTTTGCCATCCGTGAGTGCAAACAATGTGAAGATAGCTGTGCAGCCATCCGCGACATGACTGTGAGAGGCGCTGGGGCTATCGGTGCTGCCGCGGGTTTTGCCATGGCCCAGGCCTTTGTTGCTGACGATGATCCCGTGGCCGCTGCTGAAAGAATCAGGGCTACCCGCCCAACGGCACGAGACCTGTTTTATGCAGTCGAGTGTGTTTTCAGTGCCGGGCAGGTATCCGTTCAGGCAGCAGTGGACGAAGCACAACGCCTGGCCAGAGCCAATACGGAAGCCGCCAGGGGTATCGGAATTTTTGGTGAACCCCTGATATCAGACGGTGCCAGGGTACTTACCCATTGCAATGCCGGCTGGCTTGGGTTTGTAGATTACGGAAGCGCCTTGTCACCGGTGTATATGGCGCATCGGGGAGGCAAGCAGGTTTTTGTGTACGCGGATGAAACCCGACCGCGCAGTCAGGGCGCCCGGCTCACTGCCTGGGAACTGGCCAATGAAGGCATTGAACACACCATCGTTCCTGACAATGCCGGTGCTTATCTCATGTCGAAAGGGCTGATTGACCTTGTGATTGTCGGTGCCGACCGGATTGCAGCCAACGGTGATGTCGCCAATAAGATAGGAACCTTCGAAAAAGCCATTTTAGCCAGGCACTTTGGTATTCCGTTTTTTGTTGCAGCACCGCGCTCAACGTTTGACCCGGAAACCCCGACAGGCGCCGATATCATCATTGAGGAGCGAAGCGCTGATGAGGTCCATTACCAGACCGGCCCTGATCAGGATGGCAGGATTCAGACCATCAGGGTCACCAATCCCGGTTCAGATGCCTTTAACCCTGCTTTTGATGTTACCCCTGCAGAATTTATTACCGGAATTATAACTGAGAAGGGGATTATAAAGCCTGATAATCATGCGATTGCAGCAGTGTTAAGGTGATTACGAATGACGAATGACGAATGACGCCCTTCGGCTCCGCCTGCCTGTATGCATAATTCTTCCCCATTGATTGTTTTAGTTACAGGCAGACAGGCTCAGGGTAAAAATGACGAATGACGCCCATCGACAAGCTCAGGGTAAAAATGACGAATGATGAATGACGAATGATGAATGACGCCCTTCGGCTCCGCCTGCCTGTATGCATAGTTCTTCCCCATTGATTGTTTTAGTTACAGGCAGACAGGCTCAGGGTAAAAATGACGAATGATGAATGACGCCCTTCGGCTCCGCTCAGGGTAAAAATGACGAATGACGAATTTGAAACTTTGAGCCTGCCTGCTCTTACATACTGCAGTCAATCAGGCTTTTTACTTTTTACTTTTTACTTTTTACTTGTTTCATGGAAACCACCTGTTCCTGGCCGGGCAATGACCCGCTGATGAATGAATACCACGACACTGAATGGGGAGTACCTGTTCACGATGATCGTAAACTTTTCGAATTCCTGGTACTGGATGCCTTTCAGGCCGGACTTAGCTGGAAAACCATCCTGCATCGGAGGGAGGGATTCCGCAAGGCTTTCGACAATTTTGAGGCAGAGAAAATCGCAGCCTATACCGAAGATGACTATAACCGTTTGCTGAACGATGCAGGCATCATCCGCAACCGGGCCAAAATCAGGGGAACCATCCTGAATGCCCGGCTGTTTCTGGAAGTTCAGAAGGAGTTCGGGAGTTTTGACAAGTACATCTGGCAATTCACCGGAGGAAAAACACTGGTGAACCATTGGGATGAACTGAAACAGATTCCGGCTACGAGCCCCGAATCCGATGCCATGGCAAAAGACATGAAAAAGCGCGGCTTCACCTTCTGTGGAAGCACCATCTGCTACGCCTTTATGCAGGCGGCAGGTATGGTGGATGACCACCTTGAAAATTGTTTCAGGAAAGGGAAAACGCAGGGGTCATAGCCTGGTGGGATATTGGAATTAGCCTGGTAGTCAACTGGAATGCTGGAATAATGCGCAGCAAAGTAATTGCGCCGCCCATTTCGCCAGGGGAGCCCCGCCAGCGGAGGAAGAGCATATAGAAATTAGCTTTTAGCTTTTAGCTATTCCTCCTGAGCCATTTTATCACCTACCTTTGTCCCATGCAAACCGTTGAAAAACGCCCCCTTACCGACTGGCTTCCGGTTTCAAGAGAAGAACTGGATAAACGAGGCTGGGATGAGGTAGATTTAATCATCGTTACCGGTGATGCCTATGTTGACCATCCCTCATTCGGTCATGCGGTTATGGGGCGCATAGCCGAAAGAGAGGGATTCAGGGTGGCCATCCTTCCACAGCCCAACTGGCGCGATGACCTGCGTGATTTTAAAAAGCTGGGGAAGCCGCGTCTTTTTTTCGGGGTGACTGCCGGCTGTATGGATTCAATGGTGAACCATTATACCGCGAACCGCCGCCTTCGTTCCGATGATGCCTATACGCCCGGAGGTGTTGCAGGGTTCAGGCCCGATTATGCCACCGTGGTTTATACTGGGATCCTGAAAAAATTGTATCCCGAGGTGCCGGTTATCCTTGGCGGGATAGAAGCCTCCATGCGTCGCCTTACCCACTACGATTACTGGAGCGATGAACTGAAGCCTGATATCCTCACCTGGAGTGGCGCCGATATGCTGGTGTTTGGTATGGGTGAAAAGCCCATGGTTCAGTTACTGCAACGGATGGCCCAGGGTGTGGCCGTTAGCGCGATACACGATATTGAACAAACGGCGTTCAGAGTGCCCCGGGGTTATAACCTTGTTGAACCTGAGGGAGCCACAACCCTGATGTTGCCTTCCCATGATGAATGTCTGGCAGATAAGAAAGCCTTTGCCCGGCATTTTCGCATTTTTGAAGAGCAATCGAACCGCTGGCAGGGTGCACGACTGATTGAACAAAGCGGTGATTTTCAGGTAGTGGTGAATCCATCGAATGCCCCGCTGAGTGAAACGGAAACCGATGCGGCGTTCGACCTGCCGTTTACCCGGTATCCGCACCCCCGCTACAACAAGCGTGGTCAGATTCCTGCGTTTGAAATGATCCGTAACTCAATCAATCTTCACAGGGGATGCTTTGGTGGTTGCGCTTTTTGCGCCATTTCGGCCCATCAGGGGAAATTTGTTGTCAGCAGATCAGAAACCTCCATTATGAAGGAAGTTAACGACATCGCAGCTGATCCGGGATTCAAAGGACACATCACCGACATGGGCGGCCCATCGGCCAACATGTACCGCATGAAGGGCATAGATACTGAAAAGTGTAAAAAGTGCAGCAGGGCTTCCTGCATCTTCCCGACCATCTGCCGCAACCTGAATACCGATCACCGGCCCATGACAGCTTTATACAAAAAAGCCATGCAGGTAAAGGGCGTGAAACGGATTACCATTGGCAGCGGCATCCGATACGATCTGCTGGCCGGACGAACAGTGGCCGAAGACAAGTTGTGGGGCCTGGATGAATATCTTCAGCAGGTCATCAGGCATCATGTATCAGGAAGACTGAAAGTTGCCCCGGAACACAGCTCGCAGCATGTGCTTCAGATTATGCGCAAGCCGCATTACAGGACATTCAACGATTTTAAGAAGCGGTTCGACGAAATCAACCGGGCGAATGATCTCAGGCAGCAACTGATCCCGTATTTTATTTCGAGTCATCCGGGCAGCCGCCTGGAAGATATGGCTGAACTGGCCTGCGAAACCATGCAGCAGGGATTCAGGCTGGAACAGGTTCAGGATTTCACTCCGACACCTATGACTCTGGCGACCGCCATATACTATACCGGAATGGATCCCTATACCCTGAAACCGGTTTATGTAGCCCGCACCCGCGAGGAGAAGACCAGCCAGCAGAAATTCTTTTTCTGGTACAAACAAGAGAACAGGGAATGGCTGTCAGCGACTCTCCGGAAAATCGGCAGGCCGGATCTGATGGCCAGGCTGAGACTGACAGGAAAAAAATTATAACTATTGTTGCGGCACGATCAGCACTGGGCATGGGCTGTTGCGCAATACACCCTTGCTGACACTGCCGATAAAAGTCCGGTACAGAAAACCATGACTTTGCGATCCAACCACGATCAGATCTGCTTTGAAATTTTCTGCCTCATCAAGTATGGAGTTGACCACCGGGCCCTGAATGAGTGACGACCGGGCATCAATCCCCCTTTCATGCAGGTAGTTGACCATGGCTTTCAGGTCATGATCTTCCTGTATCATTTCGTCAGGGTTGATCCCGGAGGTCAATGGGGTATCTGCTGCATCTCCGAAAGGAACAGCTCCCTGGGTGGCAATATGGAGTATATATACTTCACTCTTGAATGCTTTGGCAATCTCTGCAGCCTTTTCAATCACATCGGTGGAAAGGTCAGAAAAATCAACCGGTACAAGTATCTTTTTCATTTTTATAATGTTACTTCGATTATTTACAAAGTCATATTTACAAAGATACAATTTAAGTTGACCGAAATCAAGCGAAAAAGTTTGGGAAACCGTTTGCTATCAGTTGAGGATGAGTTTCTGATTGTGGCTCCGGGTGCCGTCTGACAGCCTGAGCATATATACTCCTTTGGGCAGGGTTCCGAGGTCGAGGTTAAAGTTGGTAATGTTGCCCGGTAAGCTTCTGCTGTAGACCTGCTGTCCCGACATGGTATGGATTACAAGGCTGATTTTATCTTTTCCAGCCCAGGTTGTAATGTTGACGATGCCTGTTGAGGGGATGGGATGAACAGCCACCGCAGCATCTGCATATTCTTCCAGCCCGACCGTTTTGCATGTGATGGGATGAATGGTCATACTGGTCTGCATGCCTGCTCCCCATGATACCTCGTCGTTAAACGGATACCAGTTGTTGTTGTCCCATTGTTCCCAGGCCGTGCCTGTATAGGTGCTCGCATGTTCACGACACCACAGCGCCAGGGTGTCGCCGATGGTGGTGGGGAGCAATACTCCGGCATAGAAAGGACCGGGGATATTCACAGGCTGATCGAACAACACCACCGTCGGTTGTTCGTTTGCAACATCCGAAACGATGGAAGACATTGCCTTTGTTGCCGATGCAATCATGGTTCCCGGCTTGCCGTTTGACCCGTCGCCGGCCCATATCGCAAAGGTTACAGGGAGGTTACTCACATTTTTGGCAATCACAAATTCAGCAATAATGCCTGAAATGCTGGCTCCGGGCTCATAGGTTGTGAAATATTCTGCCTTTGCCTTGTCTTTATAGCTGTTGTTTCCGGTAATGTACCCTGATTCAGGAGAGGAAAGGTAGTAGTAAATAATTTGTCCGTTAAGGGGATAGCGAAGTGTGTCGCACTCTAAACCCCTTGAATCATCCTGAAATGATAACGTGGGGGCCTGTTTGGCATCAGCAACGGCAATGCGGGCTGTATTTCTGTCAGTTTGAGCGAGGGTTACGCCTGCAGTCAGGAGGAAAACGGTAAGTGTTGATAGAAGAGTTTTCATCAGCTTGTTTTTGATTTGTTGAATTGTCGGATAATAATAATCCGGAAGTGTTTTCTTAAGCAAAATATACTATTTTTGGCTCTGAGCACCAAAGGGATATCTGCACCAGTTATTCATCCCTAAAAATCAATTAACTTATGAGCGAAACAACATCGATGGGTCAGAAAATGATCAGGGCAGGTCATTTATCTGAAGGTAGTTTAATCGCAAGAATCGTGCCTGTAAGCAGGCTTCTGTTTTTGCTGGTGATGATTTTCAGTATTCTTCAGCCCCTGAATGCCGGAGCCCAGAAAAAGCAGGGCGGGGCATTGAAGGATACCCTGCAGTCTGGAAAATTCAATGGCCTCAGGTTCAGGTCTATAGGTCCGGCTTATTGTTCGGGCCGCATCGCTGATTTTGCTGTCAATCCGAAGAATCATGCACACTACCTTGTTGCGGTTGCATCGGGACACATCTGGAAAACAGTGAATGCCGGGACCACCTGGGAGCCGGTTTTCGATAACTACGGATCTTATTCCATTGGCTGTCTGGCCATGGATCCTGAAAACCCGAATGTTGTTTGGGCCGGTACCGGAGAAAACAACCATCAACGGGCGCTGGGATATGGCGATGGAGTATATAAGACTACAGATGGCGGCAAATCGTGGAAGAATATGGGCCTGAAGGAGTCTCGTCAGATAGGCATGATCACGATAGACCCTCGCAACACCAACGTGGTTTATGTGGCAGCAGAAGGTTCAGTGTGGGGGCCCTCAGGTGATCGCGGGCTCTACAAAACCACTGATGGTGGGAAAACCTGGAGTAAAGTGCTGAACATCAGCGAACACACCGGGGTAAACAATGTGATCATGGATCCACGCAACCCCGATGTCCTCTATGCAACGTCGGAGCAACGCCGCCGGCACGTTTTTACCAAAATAGGAGGCGGACCCGAATCAGGCATCTGGAAATCGACCGATGCAGGGGCAAACTGGGAGAAGCTGACCTCAGGATTGCCTGGGGGTGACATGGGCGGCATCGGCATTGCCATTTCTCCGGTTAACCCTGATTATGTTTATGCCATCATTGAAGCAGCCGGTGAATCCGGTGGTTTTTTCAGAACAACCGACCGGGGAGCTTCCTGGACAAAGATGAGCGGACATACTGCTCAGGGACAGTATTACAACGAAATTTACTGCGATCCGAAAGATGTTGACAAGGTTTATTCTGTTGAGACCTTCTCGCAGCTCACCGAAGATGGGGGTAAGACATGGAAAGGGATCAGCACAAAATACCGGCATGTGGATGACCATGCCATGTGGATAGATCCCTCAGATACAAAGCATTACCTGATCGGAGGAGACGGTGGTATTTACGAAACCTGGGATGGCGGACAGGACTTCCATTTCAAGAACAACCTTCCGGTTACCCAGTTTTACCGTGTCAATGTCGATAATAGTCAGCCGTTTTATTACGTTTACGGGGGGACCCAGGACAACAACAGCATGGGAGGCCCTTCGCGCAACACCAGTGACTATGGCGTAGTTAACGATGAATGGTTTGTTACCAATGGTGGCGATGGTTTCTGGACGGCCGTTGATCCGGTTGATCCCAATATTGTTTATGCCGAAGCACAGTATGGGAACATGGTCCGTTACGACCGCAAAAGCGGGGAAGCCATGGATATCCGCCCTGAACCACGCAAGGGAGAAGAGACTTACAAATGGTACTGGAATACGCCGCTTTTCATCAGCAAACACTCGCACACCCGTTTATACACTGCAGCCAACAAGGTATTCCGGAGCGATGACCGGGGGAATACCTGGCAGGTGATTTCGGAAGACCTTACCACAGGCACCGACCGCAATACCTGGCCTGTAATGGGCAAATACTGGAGTGTGGATGCGGTGGCAAAAGATGTTTCCACTTCTCTGTACGGACTCATTGTTTCGCTGGATGAATCGCCGGTTAAGGAGAATCTGATCTATGCCGGTACCGACGATGGCCTCATACAGATCAGCGAGGATGCAAAAACCTGGTCAAGGGCCGGAAAATTCCCGGGTGTTCCTGAATTTACTTTTGTTTCGGACATTCTGGCCTCACGATTTGACGAGAACGTGGTGTTTGCCGCTTTCGACAACATCAAACGCGACGATTTCAAACCTTACCTGCTAAAAAGCAGCGACAAGGGCAGGACATGGGTATCCATTGCTTCCAATCTCCCTGAAAACGGAACGGTTCATACCATTGTTCAGGATCATGTGAATCCCGATCTGCTCTTTGCAGGAACGGAATTCGGGGTGTTCTTCAGCATTGATGGCGGCGGACAATGGACCCTGCTGAAGAATGGATTACCGACCATTGCGGTGAAGGACATGGTGATTCAGGAAAGGGAAAACGACCTGGTACTGGCCACTTTCGGCCGCGGATTTTACATTCTGGACAATTACACACCGCTCCGTACGGTGAATAAACCCATTATGGACAGTCCGGCACACCTGTTTGAAGTAAAAGATGCCCTGATGTTTGTGGAATCCGGAGGTAAATACGGCCAGGGTTCATCGTATTATGCTGCGAAGAATCCGGAATTCGGTGCAACTTTCAGCTGGTGGCTGAAAGAGGTGCCGAAAACACTGAGGGAGGTACGTCAGGAGAAAGAGAAAGAATTGTTTAAAAAGGGTGAGCGTATTCCGCAGCCAACCGAAGAAGAGCTCAGGACTGAAGAGCGGGAAATACCTCCATACCTGATCTTTACAGTTACCGATGAAGCCGGCAGCGTGGTCCGGAGACTATACAGCCGTCCATCGGAAGGGCTGAACCGGACAACCTGGGATTTGCGTTATGCAGGAACCTTCCCTGTTCAGTCAGACGGGAAGTTTGATCCTTTCAGGACGGGCAGCTCAGGCCTGTTTGTCATGCCTGGAAAATATCTGGTATCCATGAGCATGGTTTCAGGGGGTGTTACTACCCCGCTGGCAGGTCCGGTGACGTTTAATGCTGTGGTGCTGAACAACACCACGCTTCCTGCGGAAGACCGGGCTGCACTCGTTGCTTTTCAGAATCAGGTTGCTGCGCTTATCCGGATAGTTCAGGGAACAGACGCTTACGCAGAAGAGCTTTCTGAGAGGCTGGGCGGGATGATACAGGCTGTTCATCAGACACCTTCGGCTTCCCCTGAACTCTCAGGCAAACTGATGACGTTGAAGAAGGAACTTGACGACATTCTGTATGCCTTTAACGGGAAACAACCCAAAGCAAGCCGTGAAGAGAACCCGCCTGCACAGGCGTCCATCAACGACCGGCTGGGCAACATCATCTATGCTTTCTATGCCAGCACTTCAGCGCCGACCTCGACCCAGAAACGGAGTTACGACATAATCCGGGAAGAGTTCCCTCCGCTTCATGCTCGTCTGAAGAAGATCAGTGAAACCGACTTGCCTCAGCTTGAAAAAGAAATGGAGAAAGCCGGAGTACCTTACACCCCTGGCAGATTGCCGGAGTGGGAATAGGAGGCGCAAAGCTTCAAGTATAAAGCTCAAAGCTTTAAGAAAAAGTTTGAAGCCGGCCCTGACTGCCGTCGGAGCTGGCTTCAAAGTAAAAGTTTAATGGAGTGAAGGTGGTTTTGTCCGGATAAGTTTGGGGCGGGACCACCTTTGCACTTTTATCGGAACTATACAGAGCCCGGGGCTGATATGTTGCCGGCAGATATGAAGGGAGATTTTATCCATGACTGCGGGCTGACAGCTTGTGTGGTTACTCACCATCCAATTTACTATGATTTGCCGGTTATGTTGTGTGAGTTCCTTTATTTTCATTCCCGGGAGGCGTAAAAGTTTGGTCTGTAAATGTCGGATATGCCTTTTTCCGGATTAACTTTGGTTATCAAAAACACTCAAAATGAAAACATTTACACACTTTTTGGGGGATTATTCACGGGCGTTTTTAAGGATAAGCCTGCCGGCTTTGTTGCTTGTGACATCGTTACCTGGGTTCACCCAGACCCTAACCGCTGATTTTGTATCAGCAGGATACACCTTAACGGATCTTGGCAGCATTGATCAGTTGCCTGCTCAGAACGGAGGGCTCACCATACGGCCTGAACAGCCGAATACGCTCTATATTGGCGGAAGCGCCAACACCAGCGGCGGCGGCCTTTACACGGTTGGTTTGATCAGAGATCCGGAAACGAAGCGCATTACTGGTTTCGACGGTTCAGCGGTGCTCTATGCAGCTGCCCCCAACAACGACGGAGGCATTTTATTCGACCAGAACGGAACACTATTATTCACCAGATACAGCATGAATGAACTTGGCCAGATATTGCCGGATAATACCTATATCAGCACTCCTTTAACAGGGTATGGGGTAGCCTCTTCGGTGGGCGCACTGGCCTTTGTTCCCGCAGGATATCCCGGGGCTGGTGGGATGGTTTTCTCTTCCTACAATAACGCGATTCTGTATAATGTTCCCTATACCAAAGATGTCAGCGGGCAATATCTTTTATCAAATCAGGTTGCTGAGGTTTCTGTCTATGGCGTGGCTTCAGGACCTGAAGGAATTGCTTATATTCCGGCAGGTTCGGCTGCTTTCCCCAACCTTTCGATGGCCATTTCATCTTACGCCAATGGAACGGTTGTTGTCTTTGAGGTAGGGAATCATGGTCTGCCCATTCCTTCCACCTCAAGAGAAATGGTAACCGGGCTTACCGGGGCTGAAGGTGCCCTGATTGACCCCCTGACAGGTGATTTCCTGTTTTCAACCTTTGGAGGTGGGAATAAAGTTATCCGGATAACGGGTTTTGAAAAGCCGGCATCCATAGGTGAAAATCCGGCTGATAAGCAGGCCGTATTCAGTTTACATCCAAATCCATCTGATGGAATGGTAGATCTCAGTTTAACCAATCCAGCCAGCGAAGGGAAGATTGCTGTTTATACAATTCAGGGGACTCTTGTAACGGAACAGATACTCGAAGGTAAAATCCACCATGAACTCAACCTGTCAGCACTCCCGGCCGGGATCTATCTCGTTAAGGTAATCAACGGAGAATCGTCAGGCTTTCAGAGACTTGTACTCAGGTAATCCGCAATCCTGCGAATGATTCAGTACCTTATTTTCGCATCAAGGAGCAGGGTAACCGAAGGTTAACCTCCGATTCCCGAACCTTCGGCAGTGAGCATTTTATAATGCGGTGCGTTTTCAGGCTTATCATAGGCAACAAACGAGAGCCCGTTACCCGTGAAAGTGTGTCCGATGTTGTCGAGGTACTGCCCCTTTTTCAGGTAGCTTTCAATGACGAAAGTTTTCTTTCCATCTTCATCTGGCATTGGATGCAGAATAAACCTGTAATCGTCTCCTTCCGGGGTTTCGTTCTCGTCAGACTGGCCCAGAAACCATTCTTCCGCTCCGAAAGGTGAATTGGTGCGGAAGCAACCCCACCAGTGGTCCGGCTCCTGCACAGAGCGGATCAGAAACAATTTGTCTCCTCCTCCATAGCCGGCCGGTATAACCTCGAAATAACAATCCTTTTCATCAATCAGGTTATTGACACTGTAAGTTTTTTCAACCCCACCTCTGTAAAGGGAATTTCCTCCTGTGGAGTAGATGTAGGAATAGCTCGATTCATCACGGTCATAGACCATCACCCACTTCTGAGGCCATGAAATAGCCTCAAGTCCTCCGATCGGATCGGTGGTTTCTTTGTCCTTTTTACAGGATGAAAGCACCGTTAACAAAAGAAAAACGAAGAAACCTGCCGGCAAATATCCTGAGAGCAGTTTTCTTTTGAAATTCAAGGTATTCATTGTCTGCATGGTTTGGTTATACAATCTGATAAATAGTTAAAAAGATGCTAAACAGTCCTTTAAATAGGATATGTTTATTCAGGAAAGCTGCAGTAGCTGAGCTTTGCCTGGACATCATTCTATACTAACAAGGAGTTTTATTTTTTGTTCTGACGGGCAGGATGTTGCTGCAAGGGGTGATCTGTAATCAGGATTCCATTGATCCGATCAGCTGTTTCAGTTTTTTAAGGTGCCGGCCAAACATCTGCTGAAACAGGATTCTGGCAAACCAGTAGCTGAGCGGAACAAGCACCAGTAAAGTGATACCGAGGATGGAGAGCATAGCCGGGTTATATAGGAACTCCTCCACCGGCTTCCCGGATCCCATCATTCCGCCCCAGATAAAACCACCGGTTGCTGCAACAGGATAAATGAAGAGGCTGGTTCGTTGCTGCAGGCGCCACCATTGCATAAATCCCTCATAATGCATGCTCAGCTCTTCCTTGAGGCTGTGGTCGGGAATTACCGTATCGGGGAGTTTTTTATATAGCTTCAGGCTGTCTTTTATGATGAACAGGTTATAAAAGACCAGTATGATCAGCGACAGAATCACCTGCCATACAGGGATAAGAAAAATCATTGGGACGTAGAGCAACGTTATAACGGCAGCCAGTATAATTGATATCCAAAGGGTTCTGCGGAGTTTCGACAGCGGATGTTTTGAATGTAAGCGGCTGAAGTTGCCTTCTCTCATAAGGCTATCCAGCATTTCTTCCTGTCCGCTGATGTTTTGCCACACTTTTGAAGGTTCCATCATATATTTTTTAGAAGTGAAGCCAGTTGCTGCTTGGCCCGGTGAAACTTTACCCCTACCAGGTTGGGGGTGATCCCGAGAATGTTTCCGATCTCCTGATTGCTGTAACCGTCAAGATGAAGTGATACCACGGCCCTGTCTGTTTCTGCCAGGGTGCGCAAAGCCATGGTCAGCCTTTCTGTTTCATTCATATCGGGCTCTGCAGAGAATGTCTCTTCGAACTGCCGCGTATCGGTGTATTCTACCCTGTTGACCTTTTTCTGAAGGGTAAAGATGGTATTCAGGCACAAACGGTAAAGCCAGGTACTGAATTTAGATTCACCCCTGAATCCGGGATATGATTTCCACGCCTGCAGAAGAATCTCCTGATAAAGGTCTTTTTTATCCTCTTCTGTATCGGCATAAAGATGCACCAGTTTATATATGATACCCTGGTGCTCTTTTAGTCTGGCTAAGAAATCCTTTTCGCTCAATCAGTGTTTGGTATTAACAGCTTCAACAGTAAATCCCCGTGCCCTGAGCAATTCAATCAACCCGTTTTCACCTGGCAGATGCAAGGCACCAACCGCCAAAAATACGGATTGTTCATTCATTTTTGAGCTCAGCTGCTCAACCCAGTATTTGTTGCGGTTGTCAAGCAGAACCTCAATTTCATCCGTTGTATAGGACCCGTACATCAGTTCTTCCATTTTTTCAAGATCCTGCGCCAGGTATGCATCATACAACAATCTGATCTGTTCCTGAACACTTTTTTTGCTATGGAGAAATTCATTCAGCAGCTCAATCTGGCGTTCAGTAGAAAAACTGTTAAAAAGCGCATCTATCTGTATTTCAATAGTATCGAGTCCAAGCAATTCTTTCTTTTCCTTGCGGGCTTCTTCGGCAAAATAACCATCCAGTTGCATTGTTTCCGGAGGATTGGGAAAATACTTCATCTGGGCAATGCCCATCACGAAAGTCATTACTGCAACCGGATTGTAAGCATCGAATGCAGCCAGGTCAATACCGGCTTCATTTTTCAGCCATTGGTTCAGCAAAGCGTAGGAGCTGTCGGGAAGTATCTGTTTCAGCGACCCTTCTTTCAAAAGGGATGCTTCCATGATTTTTGTCTGAACCGTTTCATCAATCAGTAATTCGACAGCAACCGTGTTACTTGAGTTGAACGCTTCTTTAACAGCAGGAAGGGTATCAATGTAAGCATTGGTAAGAAGGTGCATGGTTCCGAAAATCCATGATGACTGCTGGGTCCCGTTACTCTGTACTTTCCAGAGCAGAGATTGGGTATTGCCTTCAGATTGAGCTGAAACAAGTCCGCAGGAGAGCAGAAAGAAGATCAGGTATAGCGAATGTTTTCTCATTTTTTTTGTTGTTAAAGTGTTACGTTTAAATCACCGAAGATCGTGTAAAATAAGCCAGCAAAGCTGAGGCACAAATGAGCGATAAGCCAGATTCTCTGATAAAGCGGGCGCTGGCTCCATTTTACCTCCTGATCGAAGGGATCGAATACCAGGGCAATGGAAAAGTTGATGACTGCAGATGAGGTGTCGCCCATCATCCAGAGAAATGCAGACAGTATAACAAAGGCACCATAGGCCCAGCGGTTGATCCGGAAGGAATTGACTGTATTGCCGGTTGAAAGTTCCTGTTTCATATTTTCATTGTTTGAAACATTGGTGGCTTTCATGACCGGAATATTACAGAGTGATTATTTTTTTTTGGTTTTGCCCGGAGCAATATTCAGGAGAACTGTTTTTCATGCATTTACCCGAGGAAAGTAACAGGATTTTTTACCAAAGCCATGTTTTTTTCAGGTGGAATTCTTTAAATGCAAATTTTTTTTAAAGAAGTTATCAACTGCAACCGGTTGCGCAACCGGTTGAAATCAGCAATCGATTGTAAAGGGTCCAAAACCTGTTGACTCAGGCAGTTACATACTATACATTTGCCGTCTCCCGACTTCGGAATCAAACCGGGAAAAGGGCAAATTATTCATATTATTCACAAATTTTCAATCATGAAAACAAAATTACTGCAATTGTTGATGGCTTTTGTAGCCCTGCCAGTGCTGGTATTTGCACAGGGCACCGGTACCATACAAGGTAAGGTGATGGATTCACAGACCAAAGAAACCCTGATCGGTGCAACGGTGAGGGTAAAGGGGACCAGTACCGGCACCATTACCGACATAAACGGCGCTTATACTTTAAAGATTTCTGAACCGGGTAGTTATACCCTTTTGGTTTCGTATGTCGGATACAGCAATGCTGAAAAGCAGGTAACCCTTTCAGCCGGCCAGCAGGCAAATGTTGATTTCGATCTTTCTGCAGACCTTATCGGGCTGGATCAGATTGTAGTAACCGGGGTTGTAAACCAGAAATCGGCCCTTGAGTCGAGCATCAATGTATCGACCATGCGGCCGAAAGCCGTGGAAGAATTCGGTGCAGTTACGACCGCTGAGATTTTCAAAGCCATTCCGGGGATTCATTCCGAGGCAACCGGAGGTGAAGGAAATGCCAACATTTCTGTCCGGGGTATTCCCATTACCTCTGGAGGTTCGAAATTCCTGCAGTTGCATGAAGACGGACTCCCTGTGATGCAGTTCGGCGATATCTCTTTCGGTAATGCAGATATTTACCTGAGATCAGATTACACCACCGATCGTATAGAAGCCATCAAAGGGGGCTCTGCTTCAACCTTTGCCAGTAATTCACCAGCCGGGATCATCAATTTTATCAGCAAAACCGGCGCTGTAGAGGGAGGGAGCATAGGTACCTCTCTCGGGGTAGATTATAAATCGTTCAGGACTGATTTTGAATACGGTTCACCCATTGGTAATGATGTCAGTTTCCATGTTGGTGGATTTTTCCGCCAGGGTGAAGGCCCGCGGAAGGCTGGGTACGAAGGCAATTATGGTGGACAGATCAAGGCCAATCTTACCAAAAACTTTAAGAAGGGTTATGCCCGCGTTTATTTTAAATATCTCAACGACAGGGCTATAAGTTATATGCCGATGCCTGTTAAAGGAACCGGAACTGCTGCGGATCCTACCTTTGAATCTGTTGAGGGTTATGATGCACTCACCGCTACCCTTCAGAGCCCTTACTTCCTTAAACTGAATGGTGTAGATGGAAACGGTAACCTGAGGACCAGTGATATCAGTGATGGAATGCACCCTGTTTCAACGGCTTTCGGTACAGAGTTTTCGTTTGATCTCGGCGACGGTTGGAACGTTAAAAACAAAGCAAGAATGGCATTTAACAAAGGGAAATTCAATTCTCCGTTCCCGGTTGCCATCAATACCGCCGATGCCATTGCTACCTCTATTGCAGGCGAAGGGTACACCGCCAGTTATGCCAATGGTGCCAATGCCGGGGTTACCCTGACTGCTGCAGAATTATCATCGCTGAACGGAAACGGGCTGCTGATGACGGTGCACAGTTTTGATGTTGAAATGAACAGTCTGGATAACTTTACCAATGATTTCTACCTGACCAAAACGTTTAACGATAAAATTCACCTCACTGCCGGTTATTACAAGGCTTACCAGCGCATCGACATGACCTGGCTGTGGCAGGCCTATGTGACGGACATTACTACCGATGGCTCACGACTGATAAACCTGACCCGCGCCAATGGTGTGGCTGCTACCGAGAACGGTCTGTATGCACACGGTGTTCCGGCCTGGGGGAACTGCTGTACCAGAGGTTACGATATGCGCTACAGTGTGGATGCTCCGTATGCCAATGTCGGGGTTGATATCACCAGCGACCTGAACATTGACGCCAGTCTCAGGTACGATTTCGGGAATGCCTATGGCTCTTACCTCACCAACATGCAGACTCCGGTGGATGTTAACAACGATGGCGTAATGTCTGCAATTGACTCTACCACCACCGTACTCAACAATGCCAACCCGAAATCGGTGGCTTATGATTACAGTTATCTTTCCTATTCAGTGGGAGCCAACTATAAACTTGATAACGATAAGGCTGTATTTGCCCGCATCAGCAAAGGTGCCAGGGCCAATGCCGATCGTCTGCTCTATTCCGCCTATATCACCGATGAAGGCAAAACCATTGAAGGGCTGGATGCCGATGAGATTTTCCAGGCAGAACTGGGCTTTAAATACAAATCCTCAAACGTAGCCTTCAATGCAACCACGTTTTATGCTAAATTGTCGGAGCAGAATTCAGAATTTGATAAGGTTTTCAACATTGAATACACCTCATTCGGCATGGAGGTTGACGGGTCGGTTAAATTCGGCAACTTTGAAACGACTGCCGGAGCTACCTATACCAAGGCTGAAATCTCGAAAAGCAACAATCCTGACCAGGAAGGCAATACCCCACGCCGTGTTCCTGATCTGATGTTCAACATCAATCCTTCCTACAGAATCGGGAAAGCAGCCGTTGGGTTCAGCCTGGTAGGAACCACCAAAGTTTTTGCCCAGTTCGACAATGTTGTGGTTTTACCCGGATTTACCTATGTAAATGCCTTTGCTTCCTATAAGCTGACCAAGGGCCTGGTAATCAGGGCCAATGTAAATAACCTTTTCAATACTTTCGGCCTCACAGAAATGGAAGGCGATGCATTTACTGACAATGCCGTTAATTACATGAGGGGCCGGCCGATTACCGGAAGAGCTACCAGTTTCTCAGTAATTTATAACTTCTAGGTGTGTTTAGGATGGTTGGTTTAAACACCGGTGGGAGCATATTTCCTGCCGGTGTTTTTCAAAAAACAGTCAACAGCACTTTCCGCCGGATTATCTATTTTAGTGAAGAGTATCAGGCATAATTAACAAACATCGAGCGCTAAGGGTATGAATACTGAAATCAATACCATTGAATCACTTCACGAGCAGGCAGCCCGGCAGATTGTGAATGAAATTTCTGAACACATATTAAGCAGGCCGGGAATGTATGTTGTTACTGTCGCAGGGGAATCCGGATCGGGGAAAACCGAAACCGGGGCCTCTGTTTACCGTGAGCTGAAAAGGAGGGGAATCACTTCGGTTGTGCTGAATCAGGATAACTATTTTGTGCTTCCACCGGCGCTGAACGATGCCCGCCGCAAAGCCGATTCCGATTGGCTGGGTCCTCATGCCGAAGTCAGACTTGACCTTCTCCAGAAGAATATTACCGATGCCCTGGCAGGGAAGAAATTCATTGTGGTTCCTTTCACTGATTATCACGCCAACACGGTTACGGACATGAACATCAGCCTTGAAGGTGTAAAAGTCATCATTATTGAAGGAACCTATGTTTCGCTTTTACGCAAGGTTGATACACGGATATTCATCACCAGTACCTACAAAGACACATTACCTTACCGGATCAAACGCAACCGGGGTAATGAAGTGAACGATCCGTTTGTGGAGAACATTCTGGTAACTGAGCATAAAATCATTGCGGGGCACCGTTTTCTGGCCGATTTTCTGATTTCTGACAAACTTGAAGTTTCAAAACCAACAGACTAAGTATTTCATGGAATTAAAGAACAAGGTACAGCTGATCACCTACCCCGATTCATTCGGTGGCAACCTCAGAAACCTAAATCAGGCCCTGCGGGAGTGGTTTCCGGGCGTTTTCGAAGGTGGCATTCACATCCTGCCGCCCTATCCCTCGTCGGGCGACCGTGGATTTGCTCCGCTTACCTACCTTGAAATTGATCCCACATTCGGCAACTGGGAGGACGTAAGGGAGATTGGCAAAGATCACGATCTGCTGCTCGACCTGATGGTCAACCATATCTCCGCAAAGTCAGTTTTTTTTCAGGACTTCCTGAGGAACGGGCGGTCGTCGCAATGGGCTGACTTGTTTCTCACCACCGACAAACTTTGGCCCGACGGAAAGCCGGTTGAAGGGGAGGTAGCGCAGATGTTTCTCCGGCGGAAGCAACCCTGGTCGGTATTTGAGACCGGTACCGACAAAACCGGAGTGCTGGTATGGACAACTTTTGGCAAAGAAGACCCCTCACAACAGATAGATCTGGATATCAATGCGCCACTGACTAAGGAGCTGCTGACCCGGTTTCTGGAGAACTTTGCCGCGAACGGTGTACGCATCGTCCGTCTGGATGCTGTTGGCTACGTGGTAAAAAAGCCTGGAACAAGCTGTTTTTTTGTTGATCCTGAGGTTTATCTTTTTCTGGATTGGATAAAAGAGCAAGCCGACCGGCTTCAGATTACATTACTGCCTGAGGTACACTCACATCATACCATACAATACAAACTGGCCTCAAAAGGTTTCTGGATTTACGATTTTGTGCTTCCCTATGCCATTCTCGAGGCATTGGTGATGAAAACCGGAAGAAGACTGAAGGATTACCTGACGATACGGCCCGAAAAACAGTTTACCATGCTGGATTGCCACGACGGGATCCCGGTGAAGCCCGACCTTGACGATCTGGTGAGTACAGATGAAGCCCGCAGGGTGGTCGACATCTGCATGCAGCGCGGAGCCAACCTCAGCTATGTGTATTCAGAAAAACACAAGTCTTCTGATGGATTTGACATACACCAGATCCGCTGCTCCTATTATTCGGTGTTGGGATCTGATGATGATGCCTACCTTGCTGCCCGTGCCCTGCAGTTTTTTGCGCCGGGAATTCCGCAGGTATATTATGTGGGTTTACTGGCCGGGGAAAACGATCTGGAGAATGTAAACAGAACCGGCGAGGGCCGCGAGATAAACCGGCACAATTTTACAATGGAAGAAATTGAGTCAGCGTGCAAAAAGCCTGTTGTAAAGCGGCTAACAGAGCTGATAAGGTTCCGAAACTCACACCCGGCTTTCGAAGGAAAGCTGATGATCAGTGAAACCGCTGACCACCTGATTGAACTGACCCGGGAGTATGGGAATCACCGTTGCCGGCTGAGTATTGATCTAACTACTTATCACACCTCCATTGGATATACAGACCAAAACGGACTCCTGGCAGAATACACTGTCTGAAAAACCAACCTGAAAACAACAGATCTATGATCAATAACAATACGATGCTCAGCAACCGGAATCTGATGACCATAAAATGGCTCACATACCTGATGTTCATGATGTTTGCCATGACCACCGATGCGGTTGGTGAGATTATCCGGGTGGTGATGAAACAGTTTGATCTGAGTATGACCTCTGCAGGACTGCTTCATTATGGCCCGATGACGGCCATTGCCCTTGGCGGTATTATGTTGGGTTTTATGGCCGACCGGTTCGGAAGAAAAACCACCATCATCGTTGGCTTGTCGCTTTTTGCACTCAATTCTCTACTGTTTATCGTAGGGAATTCCTTCGGTTTCTTCCTCATGTTGCTGATGATTTCAGGACTGGCCATCGGAATTTTCAAGACAGCAGCCCTGGCATTGATCGGGGATATTTCAACCTCCACAAAAGAACATACCTCCACCATGAATATGGTGGAAGGCTTTTTCGGGGTAGGGGCTATTCTCGGGACCTTTCTGGTGAGTTATCTGTTATCGGCCCAGGTGGAGTGGAAGTATCTGTACGTTGTGGCTGCTGTTCTGAGTCTGATACTCATCGGCATATCCCTGCTGGTGAAATATCCGGCATCAAAAGTATCGCAGGAGGAGCCGGTAAACCTTGCCCGCACCCTTAAGATGCTCAAAGACCCCTATGCCCTTGGGTTTTCCTTCGCGGCATTCCTGTATGTCGCTGTTGAATCAGCCATTTATGTGTGGATGCCAACCCTGCTCGAAAAGTATGAAGGCAATCTCCTGCTGGTGGCCACCTATTCATTGTCCATTTTCTTTTTCCTCAGGGCCGGCGGAAGATTTCTGGGTGCTTTTATCCTGAGCCGTTTCAACTGGAGCGGAGCCATGGTACTGTTCAGTGCTGCCATTTTTCTTTGTTTTCTTTTCAGCATCATCGGGGGCGTTGGGGTGGCGGTTCTGTTACTGCCTCTTTCCGGGTTGTTTATGTCGGTGCTGTACCCGACCATCAACTCCAAAGGCATCAGTTGTTTTCCGAAAAGCAGTCACGGTGCCGTCGCTGGGGTAATTCTTTTCTTCACTGCGGCCGGAGCCGCTTTCGGACCACTAACCATGGGTGCTGCCAGTGATGCATTCGGCAAAGATCCGCTGGTAGGATTCATTCTCGCAACCGTATTTGCCGGAGTATTGCTTGCCGGAACGGTGTTCAATGCCCTGTATTCTCCAACTGCAGCCAGGCTGAAGAAGCTTGATGAAAGCGAATATTAAACCCCATTGTAGAGAGGTAAGTAAAAACAGGGGGTATTTCAACCGTTAATGTCTCTGATCAGCGATGGTAGAGGCGCGGGCAATCAGCTCTCCGGTAAGTTCAACCCTGCCCACAGTGAGGGTGTCTTCGCCGTCAAGAATCTTCTTAAACAGAAGGTTGGCAGCGGTTTTCCCGATTTCGTATCCCATGGGCCTGATGGTTGAAACAGGCGGGTTGTACATTAGACTGAAAGGCTCTTCGCAAAAGCCGATTACCCCGATATCATCAGGAATCCTGAGCCTGCGGCTATAAATAGCCTGCATAATGCCTGCCATGGTAAGATCACTGATAGCGAAAATGCCATCCGGCCGATTGGGTAAGTCAAGCAGCTTACCCATCTCTTTTTCAACTTCTTCAGGACTCTCCCCTTCAAAAATGTATTGTTCGTAAATAGGAATATCATGTTCGGAAAGAGCCTGTTTATAGCCCTTCAATCTGTTGCGGCTGATCAGCAGATTGGGTGTTCCGGTGCAGATGGCAATTTTTCTTTTTCCGGTTTCAATCAGATGTTTCACCGCCCTGTAAGCCCCGTCGGTATCGTCAACCAGTACCATATCCGCCAGGTAGGTTTCCGGAACCCTGTCGAAAAAAACCATGGGCAATCCCGAATCGATAATCTCTTCAAAGTGATGAAAATCAACAGTTTCTCTGGAAACGGAGATGAGTATTCCTTCAACATTTCCCGACATCAGGTGGTTGCATGCTTCCTTTTCACGGGTATATTCCTCGTTTGACTGCATAATCATGAGGGTATAGCCATGCTTGTTCACTTCATCTTCAATTCCTTTAACCACCGAGGGAAAGAAGAAATAGGAGATCTGCGGAACCACCAGTCCGATAATTCTGCTTTTTTTGTGCCTTAGGGTAACAGCAACCGAATTCGGACGGTAATTGAGTGCATCAGCCAGCTGCCTCACCGCGTCGCGTGTAGCCTGGCTGATGTCAGGGTGGTTTTTCAGGGCCCGGCTAACTGTTGATTTGGATAAGTTCAGCAATTTTGCCAGGTCCATAATGGTGACCGGATTCACAGCCATAGAAGTCCGAATATTGTTATGTTGCTCACAGAACCAAATATACGGAAAATTTTGAGTGAACAAGTATGAGGCAAATTCACAGGAGTATGGAAGAGCGGTTACCAGCTGCGATGTGAGGATGTTGATTCATTGACTTTTATCACTTTTCATAGGTATGATTTTTTTTGCAGACAGGAAAATTTTATATTTTAGAGGCAAATTCAGCATGATGAAAAAGCTTGTTACAACGAATGGAATTGTATTTTTAATTCTGCTGGTAGCAGCGCTTATTCTGATGTCAGGATGTGCGAACAATGAAGCTGTTCATGAATGTTTAACCGGCCGTACCTACGGTTTCTGGTATGGATTGTGGCACGGTATCATTGCCCCTGTTGATCTGGTGCTGATGATCTGGCGTGATGATATTACTGTTTATGCACCCAACAACAACGGTGTATGGTATGCTTTTGGATTTTTGCTTGGCAGCGGAGGCTGGAGCTTACTCGGCGGAAGCAAAGCCTGCGGGAAACGCAAAGGCTGAAATCAACTGCAAAGCTGGTAACAGGCAGGTGAACTTTTTTGCCCTTCCGGGATCATATAAACCCTGACTACGGCTGATGGATTCTGGCCTTTAAACAGTTATCTTTGATTACATCATCCCAATTACTTCAGACATGTCAATCACTTACTCAATTGTTCCTGAAGGCAGGTTACTTAAAGTGCATGCTTCCGGTGAGGATGAAAGTCTGGAAGAAGTACTTGCTTACGGAAAAGCCATAATTGAAGCCGCAATGGAAAACAGTTCGGGGATGATACTCTGTGACGAACGCGAGCTGAAGTACAGACTCTCTGTTTTCGATACCTTCGACCTGGCCGAACAAGCCGTTGCCTATGTTTCCAGCCTGGTGAAGATTGCCCTGGTCTGTAGTAAAGAGAATGTGAGCGATGGTAATTTTTTTGAGACCGTTTCGCAAAACCGTGGGCTTATGGTTAAAGTGACTACGGATATGGAGGAGGCAGTTGCCTGGCTGGGGTCAGATAACTGATTTATCGGCTGCAGTTCTGCAGATTGGCTCCATAGATTCAACGATGGTTTGATCCAAACCATAAGTTTCAACACACTTCATCACAAGCGGGAACCCGATTTTTTCACATGGCTTTCCCTTAAGGTCTTATGCAGTGCACAGAGGTCTATCTTCTTATCCCTGCCGCTGATCGCCATTCAGAGACCATCCCTGCACGGATCGTGATAAAAATCTGATAGTCAATTTCCAGGAAGGCTTGATCGTATCCTGACTGACAAATAGCTGAAAACCTCAAATATTCTCAGATTCACCTGCAACAGTTTAGGGTACTTGCCCAACAGCCGATCAGAACCAGCAATCTGTTAAGAGCCTATTTCTACCCGTTAGGTGCTTATATTTTCTTGTTAAGGAACATTTCTTTTTTCTCCTCGGTCGGGCAATGTTTCTTTGCGTTGTTTAAAACATCAGACAAATGAGAAAGAAATTTATTTACTTCAGATTTCAGATTTCCGGATTATGGAAAATGTACTTATTAACCCTCATTTCCGGGCTTTTCACTCCTGCCGTGATTGCCCAGTGGAATACACAAAGCCCGCTACCTACCATGCTCGACATCAGGGGTATCGCAGCACCTGCATCAGGAAGGGTATTTCTTGCTACCGATGACAATCCTTCCGACAACAGCGGCGCCCTGTTTGAGTCGAACGACGGAGGAACCACCTGGGTGCAGCGTGATGTACCTTTTTCGCTTTATGAGCCTTTCAACGGAATTTACTTTCTTGATGAACAGAAGGGCTGGGCTTACGGAAATGACAATTACAGAACCTCTGACGGAGGTGCTACCTGGGTTCAGCTTCCTTTTCTCGGATCCACTTATTTCATGAAGTTTTATACCCCGGCTTTCGGATTGGCTACAGGCAATTTCGGGCAGTATATCTCCCTTAACGGGGGTGATGAATGGGTTGAATCACCGGAGGGGATTTTTCAGTATGATTTCATCAACGATCTCAACGGACTTGGAGTTTCCGGCAATGCAATCCTCAGAACCGCCGATGGAGGGCTCACTTTTTCGACGGTATATACCGGAAGTACATTGGCTGTAGCCTACCTTTCAGCATCAGAGGTAGTGGGAATCTCAAACGGCAGTTTTATCCGTTCAGCCGATGGTGGAGCAACCTGGGCCTCCGGATCCGATGCCGCAGGGCGTACTCAACTGACTATTGTTTCCGGAAGTGTGGTTCTTGCCTGGGGCCGCAGTGGCGACTTCCCTGATTATGATGACCGGGTATTCCGTTCGGCTGATGGTGGACTTACCTGGACCGATCTGGGAGAAATCATCCCGGAAGGCATCATCGATTTCGTTGTTGTTGATGCAGAAACCCTGGTTGCTGCTGATCAGCAGGGGAACATTTATCACTCTGATGATTCAGGCCTGACATGGTTGCAGACATTTTCATCGCCCGGCCCGCAGGTCGGGTACCTGAGCAGTTCGGTGCCTGTATTTGCTGATTCGCAAACAGGATATTTTGCCTTTGGCAACGGTTTTGTTGTTAAAACAATTGATGGAGGGCTGAGCTGGAACCAGATTTCCAGCGGAAGTGGCAATACATTGAATGATGTTGTCCGTTTTGACAACGGAAGCCTCCTGGCAGTTGGCGAGAACGGAACCATACTCAGGAATTCCGGATCTGCGCTCTGGTTGCTTGGCGAACAGATTTCCCCTGAGCACCTCAGGGCAGTCCAGCTCATTGACCAGAACAATCTGGCGATAGTGGCCGAAACGGGTCAGGTTTATCTCAGCAACAACAGCGGCAACACCTGGACTGCGGTGCCCGGATTGCCAGCAGGACTTTTTTCAGCCGAAGATGTTCATTTCACAACACCCACGCAGGGTTGGATTGCCGGAAGCGGGTATGATGTCAGTGCCCTCTACAGTACAACTGACGGAGGAAACACCTGGCAGCCGGTTGCTGAAGTACAGGGCGCTTACATTGCTGTTGATGCTGAAGGTTCTGCTGTTTGGGCGGCAAATGCTTCGGGATTGTTCTATTATAGTCAGGATAACGGGGCCAGTTGGGTTCAGGGAGAGATTCCAGGTTCCCATCAGTTGCGCGACATGGATTTTTATAATTCAGGCATCGGGTATGCCGTGGGGATGTGGGGAGAGGCTTTCCGTACCGCTGACGGAGGCCTGAGCTGGGAGATCCTGCCAACCCCCAATTCGCTTGACGACCTTACTGACATTTACCTCACCGGTGAAAATGAACTGTGGGTAAGCACCAACAGCAATGCAGTTTATTATTCTTCCACCGGCGGGCAAAACTGGTCTGTGATGCTGGCAGGATCTCAGGGTTCGGGCTATTTTAATGCCGTAGCTGCCAGCCCGGCCGGGGATGCATGGCTGGCTGGCTTTCAGGGTTATATCGAGCAGTTTACCGGGCCTCCATCACCCCCGCTCAACCAGCCCCCGATTGCTGCCTTTTCATTTCAGGCTGATGGCTTTACGGTGGACTTTACGGATCAGAGTAATGATGCTGACGGGTCGATCATGAGTTGGGCCTGGGATTTCGGCGACGGTACCATCTCTGATCTTCAGAATCCACAACACACCTACCTTACTGCGAATACCTATGTAGTTTCACTTACGGTAACCGACGATGACGGAGACGCCGGCAATGTGTTCAACATTGTAGTTGCGCAACCCGGACCCGGCGGTACTTATGGCGTCTTTACTGAAATAACCCCTCCCGATCCTTTGTTTATGACTCCACAGGATGAAGATTTCTGGGTCATTACCACGGCTCCGGCAGATTTTGACAGTGACGGTGATACAGATATTGCTGTTCTTGGCTATTATGTTGTTTATAACGAGAGTGTTGAAGACAGGTTGGTGCTGTTGCGAAACGATGGACCGGCAGGCGGAACCGAATGGGAGTTTTTCTACACGGAGGTTTCCCTGGGCGAACTGACAACAGGAAGTTCAGATTTAGCCTGGGCTGATGTTGACGGAGACAGTGACCTTGACCTGGTGGCAGGATCAGACACAAATACCGTTATCTACCGCAACGACGGTGGTTCGCTGGTTATGACCGATACAAACCTTCCTGGTTACTGGGAAGACAACAGCCAGGCTGAATTTGACCTTCGTTCCATTACCTGGGCAGATTATGACAATGATGGTGATCCGGACCTTCTGGTTCCCTCAGTGTTCGACTTTGAGAGCTTCACATACAGTACCAGACTGTTGCGGAATGATGGCATTGACGCCAACGGAGGATATGTCTTTTCGGAGACAGCAGCAGCATTCCCTGCAACCTCCCATGCACAGAGTGCTTGGGCCGATGCCGATGGTGATCAGGATCTTGACCTGCTGCTGGTGAATGTGGCTCCTCTGACAGGCGAAAGCTTTATCCGTCGATACAGGAACGATGGCAATGATGTTTTTACCCAGAGCGATATACTCAGCAATGTAGCCCTTGATCATGGAGAAGCCCAGTGGGGCGATTTCGACAGTGACGGGGATCTTGATATCCTTTTGGCAGGCAGCATCCGGGAGGAGGATGGCTCGTTTACCCATATGGCATTACGCATTTACCGGAATGAAGATGAGACTTATATTCCGTTGGAAGTGATTTCCGATCTTTCCGGAGAGGGTTGGTTCGATCTTACAGCGGCTACCTGGGCCGACTACGATTCTGATGGTGACATGGATATCCTGGTGGCAGGCAACTATAATTCAGGAACAAACATAGAAGGGCGGGCCCGGATATATGCCAACGATGGCGGAATTTTCACCGATTCAGGCAATGAGCTGCCGGCACCCCGGGCCAGTGGTGACCGTGGCGGGACATTCTCGTGGCTGGACATTGATGGCGACGGTGACCTTGATTATTTTATTGCCGGACAGTATTTTGTACCAGGTGGTAACGGTCTGGTGGAAGCGCAGATGCACCTCTACCGCAACGACGCTCCCGGGCTCAACCTCGCACCCCTGGCTCCATCAGGGCTTGAATCGAACAAGCAAAATGAAAATACTGTATTGCTCACCTGGTTGCCCGGCGACGACGACCACACCCCTCCGGATGCACTGACCTACCAACTCGGGTTGTTCAGGGACAATGTTCCGGTAACATTGCCGGCGCGTACCCCCGAACCCGGAAATGTAAGCGCAGTCACCGAATGGCTTCTGACGGGTCTTGGAAGCGGCAATTACACATGGATCCTCAGTACTGTGGATGCTGCTTATGCTGGCAGTCCAGTGGCAACGGGTGAGTTCAGCCTTGGTGAAGTATCTGTTGCAGAGCCACAATCGCCGGTTTTTTCCGGTTTCAGCCTGGAGCAAAACTACCCGAACCCGGTGAGCCGTGAAACAACCATCAGCTATAGTCTGAACGCTGAAGTTCCTGTTTCCCTGACCCTTTATAACATTGAGGGAAAAGAAGTGATCAGATTGGTGGATGAATCTAAACCGGCCGGCCGGCATGTGGTCGTCCTGAATGCGGAGAAACTCAGCAACGGAATCTATTTTTACAAACTTCAAGCCGGAAGATTCTCACAATCAAAGAAAATGACAGTGATTCACTAATCATTGAACAGGTCAGTGAATAGGTACGCGGGCACAGGTCAAAGACCTGTGCCCGTTCCTGTTGATGACCACGACAAGTTACCTGAGGGTGCCTTTACAGGTATAGCATCCAACCGCAAACCGATCCCCGGGGAATCAATCTATATTTCGCTGAAGTCCTGATTTTTGCAACAAACGACTTGTAAAAACTGTTTATACTGACATGACTTAACAACAATACCCTTCAACCTTGAAACAAACAATGTTTATATCTATTGGGATCACTGCGGCGGCTTTTGCCATCATGGCCGGGCTTGTATCCATGCAAAGCAGGTCAGAGAAAGGCAGTTCTTCCGCTGACAATGCGGCAGCCGTGAATTACCAGAACTACTGTGCGGGATGCCATGGTGAAAACCTTGAGAAATTTGCGGCCAAAAAATGGATGGATGAAACGGGAAACGCTTCAATAATCCGGAGCATTACAATGGGCATAGAAGAAGACGGGATGCCCTCTTTTGAAAAGACTTTCTCTGCTGCCGCGGTTGAAGAACTGGCAGCCTATGTCAGGAAAGGAATTCCTGCAGACAGAAGCCTGTTGAAGCCGGCGGCTGTTGCGGGTGATGTTGTTGTTTCCGAAGTACAGAACTTCATCGTAGAAACTATGGTTACCGGGCTGGAAGTTCCCTGGGGCCTGGCCTTCCTTCCAGGGGGTGACCTGCTTATCACAGAAAGGGCCGGAACAATGCACCGTTTTTCCAATGGTAAACTTTCCCCTCCAATCGAAGGCCTCCCACCATTAAGGGCAGAAGGGCAGGGAGGTTTGCTTGATGTATGCCTGCATCCTGACTACACCAAAAATGGCTGGATTTATTTTGCTTACAGTGCCCTGAGTCCCGAAGCAGGAAAAACCAGAAGCAATACTGCCATTATGCGAGCAAAGCTCGAAGACAACAAACTGGTGAACCAGCAGGTGATTTTTCAGGGAGAACCATTTACCGACAGATCACATCATTATGGGTGCAAGCTGGCTTTTGACGGCAAAGGACACCTGTTTTTCGGGATCGGTGACCGTGGACAACACTTCGAATTTCCCCAGAACCTTGGCAATGCCAACGGAAAAATCCACCGCATCAACGACGATGGCTCAATTCCGGAAGACAATCCGTTTGTAAATGTTAAGGGAGTGGTTCCTTCTGTTTATAGTTACGGACACAGGAACCCACAGGGGACATCCATCAATCCGGTGACAGGGGAATTGTGGGTTTCGGAGCATGGCCCCCGCGGTGGCGACGAATTAAACCTCGCCGAGCCAGGTAAAAACTATGGCTGGCCGGTAATTTCTTACGGAATCAACTACAACGGTACGATACTGACCGAATTAACTGAAAAGGAGGGCATGGAGCAGCCTGTTTATTACTGGACCCCCTCCATCGCTCCTTGCGGAATGGCTTTCCTAACCGGAAACAGGTATAAAAAATGGGAAAACAACCTGTTTATAGGCTCATTGCGATTTGAATACCTTGAAAGGGTAGTTCTCAACGGACATTCGGTAGCGCATACCGAAAAACTGCTTCAGGGTGTTGGCCGGGTGCGGAATGTGGTAGTCGGTACTGACGGGTTGATTTATGTTGCCACTGAAAACCCGGGGAAGATACTCAGGCTTATGCCCCTGGAAACACAATAAAGCAAACTGTCCTGAACCATGACCATAGGCACATTTTGCATCTGATTTTACCATTCTGTAAGCCCATGTTCCCGCCTTCAGCTGCCAGGTCAGGCCCTTTACTGTGCTATCGGCGGTTCTTGATACTATACCCGGGCATGAATCGGAAAGCGGAACCGGAATTTCTTAATTTCAGAACTTTGAACTTAACCTGTATTTTCATCATCGGCCTGTCGTGCCTTCTGCCATTCCTTCCCGGGATGCAGACAACGATGGCCCAGCATTCAGCAGAGCAAACGGAGAGCCTTCAGGCCCGCGATTCCACGATCAGCCTTGGGTTGGTCACGGTGGAAAGTTTTCGTTTAAGCACTCATCTGATTACGTTCCCAGGCAATCTGGCAGTACTGAAAGGGGAGGAGCTTAAGCTGGCCGATGCGACCAACCTGGCCACAACGCTTAACACGATCCCCGGTGTGAGCATGCAAAGCGGAACCTATGCAACAAACCGCATTGTCATCAGGGGCATGGGAAGCAGGACTCCATACAATACCAACCGCATCCGTTCTTACCTCAACGATATACCGCTCACCTCCTCCGATGGTGTTTCGACCCCTGAAGAGCTCGATCTTCTGAGTCTGGGACGGATAGAAGTCATCCGGGGGCCTTCTTCTGCACTTTATGGCTCCGGATTGGGTGGTAGCATCAGTTTATTCACCCCTGAATTGCTGGAGCGTGAAGGTAAATTTAACTTCAATTATGGGGGTTTCAATACCCTGAGAACCAGCGTTTCGGGAGCAACCCAGGCCGACGGTGCCAGTTTCTGGGGTAGTCTCAGCCACCTGCAATCAGAGGGCTACCGGTCGAACAATGAAACCAGACGAACTTCATTTTTATCAACTGCCCGGTGGAAGAAATCCAAATGGTTGCTGAAATCAACCCTGATGCTCAATGATGTGAAGGCCGGAATCCCGAGTTCACTGGGTGAAACACAGTTCAGGAATGATCCCCGGGCAGCTGCAACCTCCTGGGAGGCCATAAAAGCTTATAAGAAATACACGAAAGCCCTGGCCGGTGTTACACTGACAAACATACCCACCTCAAAACTCAGCAACCAGCTTACCATTCATGGTAAATGGGGCGATAGTTTTGAAAGACGTCCCTTCAACGACCTCAGCGATCAGGCCATGAGTATCGGAATCCGCAACAGATTGACTTATTTCAGGCCTTTGTCTGACTGGATATTCGGAATTGACTGGACATCTGAGCAATACGCCTGGAAGCTGGAAAAGGATAATCTTTTGCTGAATGAGAACCGTGAAAACCGCCACCAGCTGAGCGTTTTCGGCATTGTGAACTACCGTCCCTCACCGGCACTCAGCTTTTCCGTAGCCGGTACCCTGAACCATATTCTCTACAAGCTAAGTGATTTATTTTCGACCAACGGCAATCAGTCGGGAAGACGCATTTTTCCACTCATTGTATCACCACGTGCAGGCGTAAATTACACGGTAAACCAACACCTGCGCCTTTACGCATCAGCTGGCCATGGGTTCTCCATGCCTTCCCCCGAAGAAACACTGTTGCCGGCCGGAGAGGTAAACCCCGCGATCAAACCTGAACAGGGCATGCAATATGAAGCAGGAAGCAGATTCAATCTTTTCAGCAAGTCATCAGAGGCCGAACTGACCCTTTACTGGATTGAACTCAGCAACCTGCTGGTCACCAAACGCATCAGCGAAGATATCTTTACAGGCATGAATGCTGGCAAAACGCGGCATCAGGGAATAGAGCTGCTGCTTCACCACCGACTCCTTGATTTCTCCGATTTCCCCGGTATGCTCAGGTCCACCCTTAGTTATACCTTTTCACGAAACCGATTCACGGCATTTACCGACGATGGAAAAACCTTCGATGGCAATCATCTGCCGGGCATCCCGGATCAGACTGCCCGATTGCTGTTGTCGTGGAAGCCTGTTGAAACGCTGGAAATCTCAGCACACATTCAGTACACAGGCAAACAGTTTCTTGACGATGCCAACACCCTTCGCTATGGAAGTTATACGCTGCTGAACCTGAAGGGCTCATGGCTAAGGCAGGTAAGGAAAGCGGGAAATCTGGTTTTTTCTGCCGGGGCCAACAACCTGACCAACACAGCCTATGCATCCATGCTGGTGGTAAATGCGATGGGTTTCGGGGGCAGCGAAGCAAGGTACTATTATCCTGGATTGCCGCTGCACGTTTATGCCGGTATTGAGTTCCGGTTTTGAAATCTTATACCACATTATGTTTTAGGATGGAAGGATTCAACACGGCCTTCTGTATTTGCATCTCCGGCACCTCTCCACCCAAGGAAGTGAACCTTTTTTTAAATTTCCATCCCGTTATCACAATCCGGAGCAATGACCGTTACGCGGGATTCAGCAACAAAAAAACCGCCCTGCACATGCCTGACGTTGAGTAGCCCCGGCAAGGGCTACGAAGACATTATGTAATCCAATGTATATCAGCATTATATAAACATGCTAAAATACGGGGGATGAATAAGGGGACCCGATTTTTTGCCTTTTTGTGTAGCCCTGATAGGGCTACGCATGGTTAAATGCAAAGTCAAAATTAACAAAATATCCCAGCTATAAAAATATCCTTTTAGAGAAGTGTCTACCCTTAGAATCCACCCGAACAATAGGCGTAATGATTAACGAATTTTCAAAATTCCGAGCCTCGTTTCCAACAAAGCATGGTATCTGGCTTTCATTTCTTTTGATAAAAAACTAATTTCTATTAATTCATGCCATTTATCAACCACGGATGTGATTGATTCCAGAATTTTGTCTATGCTCTTAGGGTTTAACTCACATTTTTCAACTCCAAAATAGTCAACCAGGATATTACGTGTTAAATGCTTCTTTTTCCCCTTCAGGGGAAGCGCAATTTCTTCATCCTGGTTTTTATATTCAATAGTTGAATTAACAAGATCATAACATGGGGAGAGTGATACTCTATTATTATTGGTTATAATTGAGAAATTTTTCAGATGCATATCCTCATTGCCGACTAAATAACTAAATATAACAAGTTTAAATAGTGTCAGCTTTTCAATTGCAGGAAAAGTACAATATTCATTTATCAATTTAACAACTTTTTCCATGCTGTAATTATACTTTGTGTCCCTGCTCATTCCTGCCAGTTGGGCAAAATCTTCTACAGGCACTTTGTCATTCTTTCCCTTTCTGTCAAAACGTTTGATGAAATAGGTCAGTGATCCGTCCTTCGACCAGATCAGACCATGTAAAGGAACATCCAAACCAATCATTTCTGCAAGTTTCATAGTCAGGTCTTCATTCTCCGGCATTTCCGGATAAAAATGATGCTGCGGTTTTAGTATAAACCGCCCCCCTGTGTCGACGATTTCGAATTTCCCTTCCTTAATATTCAATTTTGCACTTAGCTTTGGCTGTACACCCTGGATTGACATTTTTGTTGCACGGTTGTATGCCTCTGTTCTTTGTTCTGCTGCAGTGTATTCAATTTCTTTTAATGTCATTAACCCAGGCGACAAAAGTCTGAGACCTGCATCGCTATACCGGCTATCCCCACAGGGAACATATGTTATCGGGCAACTGTTCATTCTGTAACTTCTTTTACTGTAACAACTCCTATCATATCCTCTCCTACAGCAATTAATTGAGAGAAACAATCATTCTTATCAATTTTTCTTATTTTCAGCAACCCTTCCAATTGAAATCCTTCAGGTAATAAGCCATCAAAAAAAGGCGGAAACGTATTAAATTTATAAACCTTAACCTTAGCGGGCATTGTTCGTGAAACTGCAAGACCATCATACTCCTCAAGATATTCAAATAAATACTCTTTGTTTTGCACTAACTCGGTAAGAATTCCTGCTTCAACGCCTTTAACGAATACCTTAGCCTTTCTCATTTTCCTTGTTTTGTAAATCCTCTAGTAAAGGACTGGTTAATACTATTTTTATGTTAAGTACTTTTAAAATTTTTTTTAAGGTGTCCAATTGAATCGTTTCTTTCCCTTTCTCAATATCATAAATCACAGTTTTGCCAACTCCTGCGAGCTCTGCTAACTGAACACGACTTAATCCGGCTACTTTTCTATGCAGCCTGATCATTTCTGCTAATTCCTGAGATTGTGCCATTTTTACTTTTATTGCGGTAAAAATAAGCATTTTTTGATAAAACGAAAAACATTTAGTTAATTATTACTGCCATAACAGTAAATATAGGTCTTTTGGCTCTTGTTATTTGTAAAAATATAGTAATTTACTGCTATAAAGGTAATAATTGATAATAATGAATTCAATTCGAGCAAAAGACCTACATTTTACCGCCAAAGCGGTAACGATATTATTCAAGTAAAGTCGAAGCTCAGGATCACTTCTGCAAATTCCTTATATAATATTAATAGAATACACCCTTTCGGGTATATTTTATGCATTATACACTCAAAATATACCCTAACGGGTATAAATTAAGCTTAAGCGATTACAATTATAGCCCAAAGGGTATAGTTTCATTGATGCTTGTTTTTGTTTTCTCCCAGAATTATTTCAGGTTGGATTTATTCTGACCTGCACAGCCTGATAGCTGTAAATTCTCTATATTAGACCAACCATAATTACGGCTTCCGCAATGTTCAGAACAGTTCTTGATTTACGTTATTATTCAAAGTCCAACACATTTGGATTTATCTCGGAAGAAATCCAGGACCTCATCATGAATAACATCAGTATTTCTGAAATTACCGGATTTTCTGTTCAGGACTTTGAAACTTATGAGCTTATTCCTTCTGATCATTTACTGATGAATGCAACATTCATACTGGGTATTGTTCGCGAAGAGGATAACAACCTTTACTGGGGATATGCCCTCGAACTTAAAAACGGGATCAGAATCAGTACTGATATGAATGTAACCTATGTTACCGCCCCCAGCCGGGAACAGTTGTTTGATTATTGTACTTTTATATTCATCCATTGCGGGCAGAACCCGGAAGAATGTTTGAACCTGATTACCAAAAATCCCGATCAGGAAATATCGCTGACGGAAATTATTGAAACAGAGGATCCGGAGTTTCTATTTTGAATTACTAAGGTGGCTGAGGCATTGCGGGATTCCAAAGGTTATCGGGTCTTCAGTAAAAGTCTTCAGTAAACAGGCTAATCAGAAAAGTGAAAATCAATCAATCCTGGTTCCAGGTTTCAAGTTCCGTAACCAGTAGGAAAACTTGACAATCCTGCGTGTCTGCCGGGCGATGTGGAATGGTAAAAAGCCTGCCTGCGAATTGTCGTTGGGCCATTGTTTCGTGTTTGCTTAAGAACCTGTATTTAAAGTTTCGGACCCCGCCGGTGGCGGGACTATCCGTTGAACCCATTAAGAGAGTTTGGAGAAAAAGAAACGTCTGGCAGATGCCAGACGTTGAGTAGCCCCGACAGGAATCGAACCTGTATTTAAAGTTTAGGAAACTTCCGTTCTATCCGTTGAACTACAGGGCCAATCTATTTTGTTTTTTCCAGAACCTGTATTTAAAGTTTCGGACCCCGCCGGTGGCGGGACTATCCGTTGAACTACAGGGCCGGATTTTGGTCTGCAAAGATAACTATTATTCAGGAATCTGCAAGCACTTGCAGTGTTTTAAACTATCCGTTTTTTCAATTCCGGATCTTCTGCCTGTTGATCACCCGTTGCCCCAGCCGGATGAAAGGAACCTCAAAGTAATTGTAAACCAACGTACTTACCACCAGGGTGATGGCTATGGCAAGAAGGATGAACCCTGTATTCAGCGCCAGTCCTGAATAGGTCTTGAGCAGAGTGAAAACCACCGGGTGCAGCAGGTACACCGAATAGGTTGCTTCGCCCAGGCGTGATAACAGTTTGTCGGCGAGGCTGCCCTGAGGAAACCCGGTAATCAGGAATGATACGGCCAGTGTAACAGAAAGCAGCACAAAAACAAGACGCGGAACCCCGGTTACCAGGACTGCCTGATTCCCGCTTGCCGGGTAAAAAGTAAACACCAGAAGGCTGAGTGCCATCAGCACGGGACCGGCAAAGACCGGAAATTTCTTTCCCGAAAACAAGGCTCCGGCATATACGCCACCACTGAACAACACCAGCTGGTTCAATGGATTCACGTATGCTTTCCATTGCCACTTCAGCAGCTGGTTATCGGCCAGAATCACAAAGGCAAACCAGGCCCCGATCAGGGCTGAAATGATGAAAAAAATCCGGATTGAGTGGGTATATTTCCTGTTCAGAAGAAGCACAAGCGGGAAAAACAGGTAAAATACCAGCTCATTCCCGATCGACCACGAGGCAATAGCGATGTATCTTTCAGGAGATACAAACCCAAAGAGGCCGGTTAAGTTCAGCACAAGGGTCTGTGTATCTGTTTTTTTGCCCATCACGAAAAGGGTAAGGAGAATGCTGAGCCACAACAGTGGGAAAATCCTGAAAACCCGTTTGATAAAATACTGGCCGATATTGGCTGCATTCAGTTTTTCATGATAAACAATATAAAGGGTAAGTCCGCTCAGGACATAGAAAACGGATACGCCGTAAATGCCGGTTCTCCCCAGCAGGGTGCCCGAGTCGGGATGCGAGCCTGTCCAGAGGAAGTAATGGTAAACCATGATGCCGAAAGCCATCAGCCCACGCAGGTAATCTAACGAATGAACCCTGTTCTTCAAAAGGCTGGAATTGGTTGGTTTCTGAGTGGTTTTTCAGTGCAGCAATGGTTGCTGATTGTGAGTTTTTAATGGGGTAAAGATAACGATTTTGAAGGGAGCCGCCACTGGGCCAATGCCGCCTGAAAACAGCCTCAGTCTGTATCGCCGGGGGAGCGGGCCCATTGCCATTCGTGCACGGTTTCAGGTTCAGGGCTTGCCGCGGCCTGATGAAAACAGGGCTGGTAATCTCAGTGTAATGCTTACTTTTGTAAACACATTTAAAAAAGATACCATGAGAAAGGTATTTATTCCGTTGCTGCTGCTGGTAACAATGACTGTGTCGGCGCAGTTCAGCAAATTCTTCCACGACAAGACCCTGAGGATTGACTATGCGCACTCGGGAAATGCCACTTCTGATGCCTATGCACTCGAAGGCCTTTACGAAGAGCCTTACTGGGGTGGATCGAAGGTGAACCTGATCAGCCCGTTTGATTACGGCAATTACAAATTCACGGTCACGGATCTAAAAACGGGAGAACTGCTTTATTCCCATGGATATTCGAGCCTGTTCTCGGAATGGCAGACTACTGCAGAAGCGAGGGAAACATTCCGCTCGTTCCCCGAAAATGTGGTGATGCCCTATCCCAAGAAGCCGGTGATGGTCGACTTTTACAACCGTACCCGTGATAATGTGTGGGTGAAGAAGTTCAGTTATCAGGTTGATCCCGGCAGTTACTTCATCAGCACCGAACGCAGGCTGGAATTTTCCTATTTCGAAGTACAGAAAGCCGGCGATCCTGCCACCTGCCTCGACATTGTGTTTGTTCCGGAAGGTTATACGCAGGCCGAAATGGGGAAATTCAGGGCAGATTGTGAGCGCCTTGCCGGATACCTGCTGAAGTGCCCGCCCTTTGATGCCTACAGCAGCAAAATCAATCTGTACGGGGTTGAAGCTCCCTCAGCAGAATCCGGTGCGGATATACCCGGTAAAGATGTGTGGAAGAAGACCATCGTGAACAGTTCTTTCTACACGTTTGACATTGAGCGTTATCTGACAACCTACGATATGAGGTCGGTGCGCGACGTGGCTGCCAATGCCCCTTACGACCAGATCTGCGTGGTTGCCAATTCGCAGGTGTACGGAGGAGGCGGCATCTACAACCATTATGCCTTGTTTACCAGCGACAATCCTTATGCCGACTATGTATTTGTGCATGAATTCGGTCATGCGTTTGCAGGGCTTGGCGACGAGTATTACAGTTCGGATGTAGCCTACGAAAACTTCTACAACCTCAGTGTGGAGCCCTGGGAACCAAATCTGACCACACTGGTGGATTTTAACAGCAAGTGGAAGCCGCTGGTAACCCCCGGAGCTCCGATACCAACCCCGGTTTCGGAGAAAAAGGAATTTCCGGTAGGGGCCTATGAAGGAGGCGGTTATACGGCCAAAGGTGTGTACCGTCCTTCGCACGACTGTACCATGAAATCGGTTTCGTACAACAACTTCTGCCCGGTTTGCCAAAAGGCCATTCAGGATATGCTTGAGTTTTATACCAGATAAATTTTGTAACAATAATGAATGGTTCCATCAGTAAATCGGTGAATAATTAAAGATGAAGGCAGGATTTTGTGATCTCGGAACCATGGAATACCAATCCGCCTGGGAGCTGCAGGAACGCCTGTTCAGCGGGGTGATTGCACAGAAGAAAACCAATACAGAACCAACGGACAATTTCCTGCTTTTCTGCGAGCATCCGCACGTTTATACACTTGGGAAAAGCGGTTCGGAAAGCAACCTGTTGCTCAACGCAATTCAGCTGCAGGCGAAAGATGCCGTTTTTGTAAAAACCAACCGTGGGGGCGATATTACTTACCACGGGCCGGGACAGATAGTCGGGTATCCCATCCTGAACCTCGAAGGCCTCGTAAAGGGAGCCAGGGAATACATTGAAAAGATGGAGGAAGCCATCATTGAAACCCTTGCAGCGTATGGGATTGTTTCAGAACGTCTGGAAGGTGCCACCGGTGTGTGGCTTGATACTGCAAAACCGGAAAGAACCAGAAAAATCTGTGCCATCGGTGTAAGGACCAGCCATTGGGTGAGTATGCATGGTTTTGCACTGAATGTAAATACTGACCTCCGCTACTTTAATTACATCAACCCCTGCGGATTCACCGATAAGGCTGTTACCTCAATGGCAGCCGAACTGGGAAAAGACATTGATACAGAAGAAGTCAAACATCTGCTAGCTGCCCGGCTGGCCCGCATCTACGGGCTTGATCTGGTTTCAGTAAGCAAGTCAGAACTTGAGAAAAGGTAATATGAGAACTATAAAATCGATCTGTGTTTTCTGCGGATCATCACCGGGTGCAGACCCTGAATTCACCCGGGCAGCCCGCGAACTGGGCCGTTTACTTGGGAAGAATGGAATAACTCTTGTTTATGGCGGCAGCAACATTGGCCTGATGCGGGTGATTGCCGATGCTTGTCTGGCCGAAGGTGGTCATGTGATCGGTGTAATGCCGCAGGGGCTGATCGACCGGGAAGTTGCCTACACCGAGCTGAAGGAGTTTCATATCGTGGAATCCATGAGCATCCGTAAAGAGAAAATGGCAGAGCTCTCCGATGCCTTCATTGCCATGCCAGGCGGCATCGGTACGCTGGATGAGATCTTTGAAGCCATGTCATGGAATCAGCTGGAAATCATGGATAAGCCGGTTGCCTTGCTGAATACGGCAGGGTTTTACGATCAGCTTGTTGATTTTCTGAGACTTACAGTGGATCAACGGTTTGTGAGGCCGGAACATTTTACCAACCTGCTGGTTCACGGGAACCCCGGGGAGTTGCTGAACCTGATCACCAGCCATGTTACGGTAAAGGTTGACAGCAAGTGGATTGATGACCTGAAGGAGCAGACAAAAAGCAGAATGTGAGACTGATTGGGCATTATCTTTTCGGGCTGTGAAAAATGACGATGATTAAATACATGCGATTGCTATCCTCAATGCCGGAAACTGAATTCTAGATTGTAACCGGGGTGCAACTGGTGAACGATTTATTAACAACAGGAACAGACAGCTAATAATCATTACAGCTTAAACATGGGGATCTCCTTTTCACGGCACATGAAATCCTTGCTGATATACATCAGAGCATCTGCATTGCTTGTCCTGATTTTTATTATGTTCTCCTTCTTATCCTGTTTATTGCCCGACGAACCTGTCAGGAAAAATATTGAACGATCAGTCCAGTATCTTGAAGGCATCAGTGAATATCCTGAACCCATCATCTCAGGTCGCAAGCACAGCCTTGATTATTATATGGATGGCCTGATTATGAATATGATTTATTCCATCGACAACGAGGAACCCTTCAAATCAGCTATGTCTGGCAGAAGCCGCCAACAGGGCGGCCCGTATACCACCCAGATAGATCAGTTAAAGTATTCCATTGAAAACAAGAATCTAGCGCCAAATGTAGAATATGCCCGATACTGGCATGGTAATACTTTCTTTTTCAGGTTCTTCTTTATGTTTATGGATTATAATGAGTTGAAGTGGTTTATATACATGATTACATCCCTGCTGCTTGTTGTTTTTACCATAGTGTTGTACCAGAACACAGGAGGGCTCAGAACACTGGGAATGATATCGGGTTTGCTAATGGTTAACATTTACCTGATGCAGTTTTCAATGCAGTTGTCACCGGTTCTTATAATCGGAATTGTTGCATGCTTTATTCTGAACAGGAGATTCAGAAAACGGCCAGAAACTGTGCCGTTTGTCTTCTTTTTTGCCGGTGCTTTTGTTTCTTATTTTGATCTCCTTACTGCTCCTTTGCTTACATTGGGTCTACCGATGCTCCTATGGATCGGTCTTGAAACTAAGCGAAGCGATCACTCAATACTTCATTCACTGAAGAAGCTGGTGCAATTTGGCAGTCTGTGGTCAGTGGCCTATGCTGGCATCTGGGGTGTCAAATGGTTACTCACCTGGCCATTTATAGGGTACGATATCTTTAAAGATGTAAAAGCTCAGGTATTATTACGTGCATCAGCAGTAGATAATAGCCGAATCTCTGCCGTTGCAACCAATTTCAATCAGCTGCCCCTCGTAGTTATAAACCTGATTCTGATCGTGCTCCTTATTCTTGTAATTTTCCGCTTCAACCGCAGGGGCATAAAGCAGTCGGTTTTATACCTGGCTGTTGCAGTTTTACCCTTTATCTGGTATTTAGCCACAGCCAATCATTCCGTGTATCATTTCTGGTATACCTACCGCAATCTTGGGATTACAGTGAGCGGGGTATTCCTGGCATTTATCAGCCTTATCACCTTCAGAAAGGCCGAAGCAGGCTAACAGGAAATGCCTGATGGTCATGGGAATGCCCCTTATCCCAAATCATCATCCTTTGCGGAAGCTTAATATCTTGCCTCAGTCTTCGGTTTTTACTCAGCAGATTGAAGAACCGGAAAATTTTCTACTCTTCGTAAGCCCCTTTCTTCAATAATTTTCCTCTGGCCATTACCTGCACGCCCATGGCAAAAACGTCATGGATGTTCCAACCGGCATCCAGCAGCAGCAGATCGGCATCCATGCCTGCCGCGATGTTGCCTTTCTTCTTCAGTTTCAGGATGCGGGCAGGGTTGGAGGTGAGTACCTTCAGGGCAATTTCCGGTGCTACCCCCTCTTCTGCAATGGCATCGCGCAATTCACGCAGGTTGGAGGAGGGTTTGCCGGTTTCCATTTTTATCAACTCACCGGTTGCCGGATCAAAGCCTGGCAATGAGCCGCAGGCATCGGAAGTAAAGGTGATGTGATCAGCCGGGACTCCCGCTTCGAGCAGAAGCCTGAGTGCAGTGGCTGGTTTTATTTCTTCATCGGGGTAATAGGGATATGAGCTTGTGGTAATATCCAGATAGCCTTTCAGTCCGTAGGTTTTCGCATCTTCAAAAATATAATCGTTGCGGTTGATGTGCGTGGGCAGAAACTGCCTTAGATTTAATTCGCTGACTTCCACAACTTTGTATAATGGCCTGAAAGGGTCCTTCGCGTCGCCCATGTGAATGTTGACAATGCCTGCTTTTCCACCGAGCATTCCTGCAACACGGGCATGGGCGGTGATTCTGGTCAGTTCTTCGGTGGATGGTACCGATGAACGGTGATCCGAAACAGCGACCTCGCCGACTCCGATCACTTCATCAACCAGCGCAATGTCACGTGCGTAATCGCCGGTAATGGTCGGTGTGGGAACCTGATAGGCCCCGGTATACATCCAGGCTGAAACGCCTTCGGCGCGCAGGGCCTTCACTTTCATCAGCACACTTTCAACATTTCTGGTAATACCATCGGTTCCCAGGCATCCAACTACGGTGGTAACACCGGCTGAAATCATATCACTCAGCAGCATTTCGGGTGTACGGCTGGCCGGTCCGCCTTCACCACCCGCCCCGGCAATGTGCACATGGGCATCGATAAAACCAGGAACCAGCATCAGTCCTTCCGCATCAATCACCCTGCAAGGAATGTCCCCGGGTATTTCCAGTTTATCCTGAATAAGGGCGATGGTGCTGCCGGTAAGCAACACATCCTTTTTCCCCAGTCTTGCTGGAGAGAATATTTCAGCATTTTTGATGAGTGTCAGCATAAAATCGGCTTGTTTCTGCAAACCTACACGAAATAAGCGCTCATCGCAAGCATCGCGCGCTATTTTGGTGAATAAATCCGGACCTTCCGATGCATCCTGAAAAGGGGTGTAAACAATAATTTAACACTTCGGCCTTCTGAATACCTTTGTATCAGGGAATAGTTTAAATTTGAGGTAACTTAATACTTAATTACTCTATGCGACCGCAGGCAGGTGTCAGAATATCTACCTACTTCATTACCATTATTTTAGTACTTTTTTCCACGGGTATCGCCGCCCAGGGAACCTTGCTGATTGTTGGAGGGGGATCTGAGAAAAACGGAGCCAATAGCTGGAGTACTCCGCCCTACCGCTGGGCAGTGGAGGGTAAAAGGGTCGCCATCATCGGGATGGAGACCGGGAGCCTGGCGCCTTACATGAAAAATCAATGCGGGGCTGCTTTCGCAAAGGAATTTGCACTGAACACCTCAGTGCTTGCCAATGCCCAGGAAACCTACGATACCCTCATTACCTATGATGTGATCTTCTTTCGCGGCGGTGACCAGTGGGATTATTACAACCTTTACCGGAACTCGAAGATTCAGGACGCTGTTGAGATGAAATACAATGAGGGGGGATGCATCGGAGGGACTTCGGCAGGAATGCACATTTTATCTTCGGTTGTCTTTACAGCTGAAAACGGGACTGTTTATCCCGATGAATGTATCGAAAATCCGAATAATCAGTATATTACCCTTGCCGATGATTTTCTTGACCTCAGGCCGGGTTTTGTATTCGATACCCATTTTTGTGAAAGGGGAAGATTTGGCCGCCTCACGGGATTTCTGGCAAACCTATACCTCAACGGCAATAATGATGTTACCGGACTCGGCATGGACGACATGACCTGCATGACCATTGATGCCAGCGGACTGGGAACCGTTTACGGCACCGGTTGCGCCAATATCTACAGAAGGAAAGGTGATTTCAGGCAGAACGGCACAAAACTGCTGGCAGATTCCGTAGAGGTGGTTCAATTGTTAAAGGGCTGCAGTTTTGACTTTAATACAGGTATTGCTTTTTTTGAAACGCTTGACCGTCAAATCGATCCCCGGGAACAGACAGAAACCGGCAATTATACGGTGCTGGCCAGTGGTGGAAACCTTTTGCCGGATAACTCCGGAATGATCACCCACCTGGTGCAGGAGTGCGGGAATGTGAGTGACCCGGTGCTGATCTTCTCCGGCGACAATGCCCTGGCTGAATCGTTCAGGAATAAAATTACCGAGGCTGGTGCGACCGCAACAGAGATCGTTAATCCTACCACAGCACTCGGACAGGATGCAGCGCTTGCCGGAAAGATATCAGGCGCATCAAAGATGCTGTTTCTGAAAAACAGTGAATCCACGTTCAGGGAGTTTCTGGAAACCGACAACGGCAGATTGCTTAAAACAAAACTGCACTCCGATCTGATGATCAGCGCTTTTGCAGGGGAGGATGCCCGCTTTGCCGGAAAAACCGTGGTAGGGAATTACCTCACAGAACTGGCCTCCTGGTATGCCGAAATGACGTTTAACCCGGGTCTGGCATTGCTCGGCAATACCGTCATCATGCCACAAACCTTTCTCAACAGCGATATTTACGAAAATACGTCAACGGCGGTTCCCTATGCCATGTCACTCGATACCCTGAAATACGGCATCTGGCTTACCAACCACAGTTTCATGAAAATCAGTCCTGTAAATGAAAATGTTACACTTACCGGCTTTGGTACGGCCCCGGTGATGCTGTTGACAAACAGAGGTACGCTGAGCGGATTTTCAACCCAGACCGGCAGCGGTGGCTCCGGTGCAGCCCGTCAGGTTGCCGGGTTCGATAAACTCAGCCTCAGCCTCATCGACAATACCAATCCTGTAATCCTTGGCAAAGCATCCCCGGCATTCATCGCTGGTCAGGATTCTGCTGAAATAATCCAGGTATATCCCAACCCGGCAGGCAGTATTGTTTCCTTGCCGATGCCTCAGGGGGCAAAGCAATGGCAGATTTCTGAGCCTGCAGGCAAAACCGTCTTCTCCGGCACAGAAAGCGCTGATCTGAACGTCAGCACACTGTCACCGGGAATTTATTTTATTCATTGGACCGATGCACGGCATCAGCTTGTGGCGGTCTCAAAATTTGTGAAAAACTAACTACTGCGCAATGAACCGGAGAATTGTTGTAATCATTTGCTTTATCCTCAGTACATACATGGCTCAAGCCCAGAGCAGTAAGGGCAGTCTGGTGATTGTTGGCGGTGGGCTTGAACCGGATAACAAAGCGGTTTACACCCGCCTTATTGAGCTGGCCGGCGGGCCCGCAAAGGCGGTTTTTGGTGTTATTCCCTCAGCCAGCGGCGTTCCGGTTCAGAGCTGGGTGAGCATTAGCAAAACCCTGCGGTCTTATGGAGTAAAAGAGGAGAATATTCACCTGATCAACATCGCTGTGATGGACGACGACAGCACTGCTGATGCAGACGAATCGAAATGGGCCGGCAACGCGCGCGACAAGCGGCTTGCCCGCACCGTGAGGGCCTGCACCGGGATATGGTTTACCGGTGGCGATCAGATGCGCACCATGGCCGCCCTCACCGGGCCCGACGGGAACCCCACACCGGTGCTCGATGCGGTTTGGGAAGTATACAACAGGGGAGGGGTCATCGGCGGCAGCAGTGCCGGAGCTGCCATCATGAGTGAGGTGATGATCGGCAACGGAAGCAGCATGGGTGCTCTGCAAAAGGGGATAATTACGGATAACGGGCCCGACAATGAAGAGACGGATGCGCTGTTGATGTCCCGTGGTATGGGTTTTTTCCCGGAAGGAATCGTAGATCAGCATTTCAATCAACGGGCGCGCATCGGCAGGCTGGTCGTGGCACTGATGAATTCACGGGATAAATTCAGCCTCGCCTTCGGGGTTGACGAAAACACGGCACTCATTTATTCCGCAGCTGACCGGTCAATTGAAGCCGCTGGTGTACACGGAATTACGCTTGTTGATGCCAGCCAGGCAGCCATTGTTTACAGAAAAGGGCTGCCGGACATCACAAACCTTTCGCTCAGCTACCTCGAACATGGCGACAAACTCCAGCTCGGCGGCAAAGAGCTTATTCCGGCAGCGGGTAAGAAACCCACCCGGGGCAATGAATACTACAACAGGGAAAATCCGGCGCAGGGCGGTGTGCTTTCGGCCAACGGAGCCACCCTCAGGGATGTCATCACCATCAACCTGATCGACAACAAAGCAGTGGAGGCCGTTTCTAACCTCAGCTTTACCAGTGGGGATCAGGCATACCGGCTCACCTTTACCAAGAAACCGGAAAGTCAGGGATTTTATCGCGAGAATGACCGTGAAGAGGATGAATATACGGTCTCCGATATCAGGTTTGATATTACACCGGTGAATGTAAAAATAAGTACGATCGAATAACACTACCAACCAAATACCTAACCAACCATTAAAATTAACTTTTATGAAGAAACCTTACATTCTGTTAATGGTATTCTTCCTGCTTATCGGCCATTTGATGGCGCAGGATATACCGGTCAGTGGAAAAGTTACCTCGGCAACCGATAAGCAACCGATACCGGGAGTAACGGTTGTTATAAAAGGGACCAGTAAAGGAACCGTAACCGACATCAATGGAAACTACACGGTTGAAGCGCCTTCAACCGGTGTACTTGTTTTCTCCTTTGTCGGGATGCAGAAACAGGAGATCGCTGTAAATGGCCGTAAGCAGATCAATCTGGAGCTGACTGAAGAGAAAATCGACCTTGGAGAGGTTGTGGTGATGGGCTACAACACCTCAAGCAAGAAGCTGATCTCAGGTTCATTCGGGCTGGTGAAGGAAGATGAAATCAAAACCATTCCACTGCGTACCCTAGATGGGGTACTTCAGGGCAAAGCAGCCGGTATGACGGTTATGCAGAACTCCGGGACTCCCGGCGGACAGAATTCCATCAAAATCCGTGGCGGAAGTTCCATCAATGCCAGCAACCAGCCACTGATCATCATCGACGGTGTACCGGCCATTACCGGCAGCTATGGACAGATCGGATACAGCGGTCAGGAGATTGATGCCTTGTCGGACATCAACCCCAACGACATCGATCAGGTAACCATCCTGAAAGATGCATCAGCCACCGCCATATACGGGGCAAGGGCGTCAAACGGGGTCATTCTGATTACCACCAAAAAAGGGAACCAGCAGAAAACCAGTGTGAATGTGAATGCCTCTTACGGGTGGCAGACCCTGCCTGCCGAGCGCCTTCCTGAACTGATGAATGCTGCGCAGTGGAATGAATACAAGGGCACCAATGTGCAGGGGATTGATACCGACTGGATGAAGGAAATCCTCCAGGTAGCCCCCACCTCAAACACCGAACTTTCGCTCAGCAGCGGTAACGAGAAAACGAGGCTGTTCATTTCCGGAAATTATTACAACCAGGAGGGTACGGTAAAGGGTACGTCGTATGACCGGTACTCCGGCCGCCTGAATGTGGATCATAAGATACTTCAGAACCTTACCATTGGCGCCAATGTTTCGTTGAATTACTCGAAAAACCAGCGTGTTGAAGGCGACCAGACGCTCTTTGGCCCATTGCCAAACGCCTTGTCAATTCCCGCCATTTATCCTGTTTACAATGAAGACGGATCGTACAACGAACTCGGGCCTTATGCCAATCCGGTAGCCATTTACAAGGAAACCAACAACGTGGCCTTTACCAACCGCACCAACGGCAATGTTTTTCTTGAATATAAATTTCTGGATGGATTTTCCTTCACCACCAAGTGGGGCGCTGACATCTATAACCTGCGTGAGCATGGTTATGATCCCGTGACTACCCGTCAGGGGGCCAAGTACAACGGACTCTGCATTGAAGGGACCAGCTATGTGAGCAACCTGGTGAGCAACAACGTTCTGCAATACATCACCACCATAGCTGAAAAGCACAACATCGAAGCCATGGCCGGCTACAGTTTTGAAAAGTACGCCAGCCGCTACACCTACATCGAGGCCATCGATTTTCCGAACGAGAAATTTGAATACATCACTTCAGCGGGAGTTATCCGGGCGGCATCTTCCTCTACCCTCGACCGCGGTTTAAACTCCTATTTCGGTCAGTTCAAGTACAATTACCTGTACAAGTATATTGTTACGCTGACTGCCCGGGCCGATGGTTCATCCAAATTCGGGAAAAATAACCAGTATGGCTATTTCCCTTCAGCATCGGTGGCCTGGCGTGTAACCGAAGAGCCGTTTATGAAGCAGTTTTCATCAGTTAATGAATTGAAGATCAGGGCCAGCGTGGGACTCACCGGCAATGACGACATACCGGATTTTGCTTCACTCGGGCTGTATGGGGGAGGATTTAACTACGGAGGCGTTTCCGGCATTGCACCTACCCAGTTGCCGAATCCCGACCTGAAATGGGAAACAACCCGGCAGACCGGACTTGGCCTCGATGTAGCAGTGCTTAATTCACGCATCAGCCTGAACGTTGACCTCTATTTCAACCAGACCCGCGATCTGTTGTTGTACAGGCCGTTGCCGCCAACTACAGGTTATACCGGTATATATGCCAACATCGGGAATCTCGAAAACAAAGGGATTGAAGTGGTGCTGAACACCGAAAACATCAAAGGGGAATTCACCTGGAACACCTCGTTTAATTTCGCAGCCAACCGGAACAAGATCACCAAACTCTACGAAGGGCAGCCCATTCCCGATCAGGGGCGTGGCAGCAACTGGGTAAAGGAAGGCGAGCCCATCGGCATTTTTGTCGGATACAATTGTCTGGGGGTTGATCCTACCACCGGCGATCTCGTGTATGAAGACATCAACAACGACGGCAGCATCACGGCTGATGACCTGACAAAAACCGGCGACCCGAATCCGGATTTTACTACCGGTATGACCAACACCTTCAGTTATAAAGGTTTTGATTTCTCCGTCTTTCTGCAGGCAGTTTATGGCAACGACGTGTTTAACGGAACCCGCATTTACCTCGAATCGGGTACCGGCGAAGACAACCAGACAACCACCATGCTCCGCAGGTGGCGTCAGCCGGGCGATATCACCGATGTGCCCCGTGCCGGCGATGGGGTGATTTCCTCCCGGTTTATCGAAAACGGATCCTTCCTGAGGATAAAAAATATCAGTCTGGGTTATAACTTCCCGAAGTCCGTTGTAAAGTATGCAGGAATGAAATCGGCCAGATTCTATCTGTCGGTCCAGAACCTGTACACCTTCACCACCTACTCGGGAATGGACCCGGAAGTGAACTATTACGGGAACAGCAACATCATTCAGGGTACCGATTTCTTTACGTATCCGCAGTCACGTACTGTAATGATCGGACTCAACATCGGTTTTTAACCTTAACACGCAAAAGCTATGAAAAAGATAACAAAACTTCTCGTTGTAGTTACCCTGCTGGTCTCATCGTGTACCAAGGTGCTTGATGTGGAGCCCACTGCTTCGGTTTCATCAGACGAGGCCATCAAAAACAAGGTCGGTGTTGAACGGGCCATTACCGGAGCCTATACCTCGCTTCAGGCAGCCGGACTTTATGGCCGCAATACCATCATTGTAGGCGACATTGCTGCCGATAACCTTACCTGGACAGGCACCACCTACGATTATTACCAGTTTGGCAACCATGCAGTAGCAGCCGACAACGGCATCATCGACGGTATGTGGACAGCCTCTTACGATGGACTGAACAGGGTGAACAATGTATTGAATGTTCTTCCGGGAATCACCGACATTACGGAGAGTGACCGTGACAAAGCAAAAGGGGAAGCCCTATACATGAGGGCACTGTTTCATTTTAACCTCCTGCTTTATTATGGCGGTGTTCCCCTCAAAACCTCACCAACACTTGACATCAGCAGCGTTGATCAGGCCCGGAATACGGCATCTGATGTGTATGAACAGGTAATCACTGACCTTACCGAGGCAGAAAGCCTGCTTCCCGATGCCCTGCCTTCTGGCAGAACCAACTCCTATGCTGCATCAGCCCTTCTGGCCCGGGTATATCTTACCCGTTATCATGCAACTGGCAATGAAACTTACGCTCAACAGGCATACGCAAAAGCGGACAGGCTGATATCACAGAGCAGTTTTTCGCTTGCCGGTGACTATGCATCCATCTATCAGCCCGGGAATACTGAAGTGATCTTTGAAATTGCCTTCGATGCCCAGAACAAAAACCGTCTGGCCGAGTACTTTTTCTCGCGCAAGCTGGCAGGCCGTTACGAAGTTGCCCCGAGTCAGTCGCTGATCGACAGCTACGAAAGCGGCGATCTGCGCAAGGATGCCTCGATGGCTACCGATTCGGAAGGCAAGGTGTATTGCATCAAATATTCAGAGCTCTCAGCCGGAAGTGATGCGGTAATCGTTTCACGGCTTGCTGAAATGTACCTGATACAGGCAGAAGTCCTGGCCTATACCAACGGCAATGTGGAAGAAATACAATCGCTGATTGATGCTGTTCGCAGCAGGGCCGGGTTATCCGGGACCACAGCCGGTGATTACGCATCACTGAAACAGGCCATTGAGAACGAACGCAGGCATGAATTCGCCTTTGAAGGGCACCGCTGGTTTGACCTGGTACGCACCGGAAGGGCAGCAGGCCTGCTGGGTATTGATGAGAAATACACCGTATTCCCGATTCCGCTCATCGAGATGCAGACCAACAAGCTGATGGTTCAGAACGATGGATATTGATTCACAATTTTAGCAGAAAGGACAAAGAATGAAAAAGATACTGATATACATAACGTTGCTGCTTCCTGTGCTGATGCTTTCAGGATGCGAGGAGTATGAACTCGGAAACCCGCCGGCAAGCACGGTGGCTGATTTTACTTACACGGTGAGTAACGATGGGTACATCCCCTGCGAGGTTAGCTTTTCCAACAGATCACTGAATGCAGCCGCCTACAGCTGGGATTTCGGTGATGGCCGCACCTCAACGGATGCCAACCCGGTGATTACCTATGAAACACCCGGACTATATACCGTTACCCTCACCTGTACACCGGAAAACGATGTACATTACAACAAGCTGGTGAAGAAACTGGTCGTGAACATCAAAGATCCCCTTGCCGGACTCACCCAGGTGATGTATTTCACTTCGCGCAGTGCTTCAGGAGGAGGCGTTCACATGATTATCCTTACCGATGAAGGTACGCCACTGGTTCAGGACTTTGAAGCTGTTGAGCTGTCGCGGCCTTACGGAATTGCCGTGGATACCGCCCATAGCAAAGTTTATGTTTCGGATTATTCCCTGGGAGTTATTTACCGTTTCGATGCCGATGGGAAAAACCCGGTAAGAATACTCGACTATGCTGTTGCCGGTCAGGAAATTGTGGACTCACCCGAAGCGCTGATGGTTGTTGGTGATAAACTTTACTGGGGCAGACCCGGAGGCATCTACCGCTGCAACCTCGATGGAACAAACCCGGAGGTATATATCAGTACCGAAGGTACAGAGCCGGAGTATCCGATTGATATGCAGTTTGATGATGTTACCGGTAAGTTGTATCTCGTGAATGACCGTACCGACTATTCCGGAGGCTATTTCAATGTAAATTTCAGCGATGGATCCAACATGACTGAAATAATACAGGACATTGACGGTACTGCCTTAGAAGTGGATACCGAAACCAACAAGGTCTACATGGCCGTTTATGCCGTAGATGGTACCGCCATTACCGAAAATGGAATTTATATCTGCAATACCGACGGAACAGATCTGGCCAAAATTGGTGATTTCGGTTCCAAGGCAACCTGGGGTATGACCATTGACCATCAGCGCGATAAGCTCTTCTGGGGATATAAGATTTCCAATTCTGCCGCCGATGGAAAGATCGTTCGCTCAAATCTTGATGGTTCGGGACAGGAAGACTGGGTTACCGGCGTAAGCCCCCACGCCATGCAGATTGCCTGGATCAAACTATAAAATGTGGATTCTTAAAACAAAAAAGGCCATCCTGAGCAGGGTGGCCTTTTTTGTCTGATAAATTATGGCTTAATGCACAAGTACCAGCTTACGGGTCAGAATTCCCTTCTGTGTTTCAAGTCTTAACAGGTAAACCCCACGTTCAAAACCTGATACATTCACCGATGTCTGCCTGCTGAAGTTATTCTCCGTATAAACCAGGCGCCCTTCGGCTGTTGTCAGCGACAGACGGGCATTTTCAAATTCTCCCTTTACGTAAACCCTTTCGGTAGCAGGATTCGGATAAACAGAAACCCGGGCCAGATCATTCTGCTGAACACCCACGTTAACCGAATTGTATACCTGAATGCTGTCGAGGAAGAATTTATACTGATCGGAACAATCGTAGTGGCAGAAGGTGAGGTAAATGCTCTGACCAACAAAATCGGTGAGATCAACGATGCGTTCATGCCAGTAAGGTGGCACTTCGTAATAGTCGTCGGCGGTGCAGGTTTCTTCAAACACCACGTTGGTAAAATCGGCCACGGCATTTCCGGTGGTTGAAACGGCTACCTTGTAGTGCTCGGCAAAATACTCTTCATCACCTACCTGAATGGTGTAGCGGAGCTTTACTGTGCCGGTTAGCCCTGCCAGATTAATCTGTGGCGAGATCAGGTAGTTCTCAGGAGTCAGTGCGACTTCATCATACGACCTTGAAACAGCATAAATTTCTGCATCGTAGGTATCAACATACCAGTTACTCCCGTCTCCATCCTGATCCACGGTAGTCCAGGTTGCCGGCAGGTTCTCGGGATCGTTAAAATACTCTTCCAGCAGAAAGGTCTGAGAGAAAGTTAACAAACTGAATGACAACATTGTAACAATTAGTAGTGCTCTTTTCATAGGCTTGGATTTTTGATTATTGGTTGGATATTCAAACTTACGCAAAAATGTCATGAAAATGCAACTTTTCTTTGGTTTCATTAAGCAAACAAAGTTAATCAGTTCGGAAAGTGTAGGAATGACAGGAATCATCCGGGCGACCGGGTGTTCTGAAAGCCGGCAGATTGTTGTTTCGGATTGTGAATCAGATTTTTATAATCTTATTCTGAAAAATTCCATTGCCGGCTGTTGTACGGATGATGTACAAACCGGGTTTCAGGCTTTCTGTATCGATGTTTATGTCTCCCGGTGAAGTTGAGCTGAATAGCAGGTTTCCGGTACAGTCGATGAGTTCCACCCGGGAATGCTGCTGGTTGCTGATGAAAATACTTTTTGAAAAAGGGTTTGGATAAACAGCAATTAACGGTTCCTGGTCTGGCTTGATGATGCCCAGTTGTGGTTGTGGCAGCCGGATATCATACAATTTACCCGGATTGCTGTTGCTCCCTTCTTCTGACATATAAAGCCGGGTAGTGCTCACAAAGGCAATTCCTTCATTCTGACCGGGCTCCGTGGTAAAGTGGTAATCGGTTCGGGTACCTTCAAAAAACCGGTTCTCCGGATAAGCGGTAAACGAAACAAGGCCGGCATGGGTAAGCAGGATAAGTTCGCCCGTGTGGTGATTGATATCAGCCGACGTGATGCGGCCTGTTTCTTCTTCACCCGCGATAAAGCAGGACCCAGCAAGCCGGGCAACATAGGTGCCTGGTAAATCGGGCAGAACATACATTTTTGTGTACCCGGTAAACGGGTTACTGCGGTCCTTGGTAAAGAGGTACAAAGAATCCTGGTGCCAGGCCATGGCTTCGATATCGTAATTCCGGTTTGATGAAGGCGGTGGAAAACCAGTCTGGTCGCTGAGTGTGAAACGGATTATTCCTGCGCTGATCTGGTTTCCGCTGAATGTTTCGGGTGAAGGAATCACATAGATGATCAGGTCTGTTCTGTCGTTGTCGTTGTTACCGGCATCTTCAATAAACCAATGCTCATCGTTGTCGGTGGTAAGATCTTCCCAGTCAATATTCTCTGCGTTGATGATTTCGATGGTCCGGAGAAGTGTCCCGGTAGAATCAAAGCAAAAGAGGGAATTTGCGTTTCCGGAGTCTTCGTGCGACCAGATGCGATTGCTGCCTTCAATGGCGATGCCCGAGCTTTCAATCAGTTGATCCGGGAGCTGGCAGATACTACGTAAATCCAGCGCTTTTGAAGACTTGTTGTCAGACTGGTTCTGCGATTTGCAGCTTAATCCGGTTATTATAAGGCTCATCAGGCTCAAAAGGAGCCAGCGGTTGGTTTTCATCAGATTTCAGAGTTTTTCAATTTCCCTGATTCCCTTGCGGTTCAGAACGATGCGATACCTTTTGTATTCGGATTGCTCTTCACTTCTGAACTGCATAATCAGGTTGATGTAATACATTTTCTCACCCTTGATCACCTCAATGTTCCCCGAATCTCCGGGAACGTAAAGGGGTACCATCGGGTTGTCCATTTTCTGGATGAAGTTACTGACATTAAACCGGATGATATCGTTCATGCCGCTGGTAGGATACTGGCTGCAATCGTTAAGGCTGGCCCGGTTGAGCCTCACCAGTTTCCGGTACAGGATAATCTGCTCACGGTTGTTCCGGTTCTCTGCTTCCAGAATGGCCGACCGGTCGCGTATTTTCAGCACTTCCTGCGGGATTTTATACTCAGGGGTGAACACCATGCTTTCTTTGCTCCAGCCTATTTTGTGCTCACTCAGGCTGATGTCGGTGCGGTGATCGAAAAAGCGCCGGCCAAGTTTGTGTGCAAAATAATAGCGGGTAACTTCCTTAATTCTGTCCTTCAGCATATAACTTACCACAAGAGCCACGAAGAATGGCATGGTAAAGTTGCCGTATTTCTGCTGAAAGGAAAATGCCACAGCTGTCGCAAAGATCATCGATAAACCGGCAGCAATACTGAGGTAAACCTGCTCAATCCAGATGCCATCGCGACGTTGGCTGGTGTTTAAAAAGAGTTCATTTTCAGCGTATTTCTTCAGAAGACTTAACCTGAATACCAATTCACGGTTACGGTCTTTGCTGTTTTTTTCCACTACGGGGAAGCCCTTCTCACGCTTGTAGGCAACTTCCGCGTTTATCAGATTCAACAGATTCTCTTTAACTGGATCACTCAACTGGTTTGAAGCTGTGAGTCCGTCAATCAGTTTAAAAGCATGCTGTTCGATGAGATTACTCAGGAACTCATCCCCGAAATGGAAGTAGTTCATCAGTTCCCTGCTTACCGTCGGGACGTTAATGATGCGCCTCAGGTTTCTGTAGTTACCGGCAATTGACCGGATGTTGCCGGTTAGTTCCCCGATCAGGTAGTTGAAATCGTTGTCAGCGGTATTGGCCAGAATGTGCTGTATTTCTTCCCTCAGAGCACTTTTCACAATAGAAACAAACATCCGTATATGGTATTCGTATGATGCGATACGGGTGCGTGTGGGACTTGTTGAGAGTTCGCTGAACGATTTTCCGAGAAGCGAAAAAGGTTCAGCGTCTGTTTTTGCGATTTCCCGGAGCAGATACACCGGAGTAATCAGCCTTATGTTGGATTTTAGATCGCGGTAAAAATCAGTCTTCTGGTAAGTTGATCGGTTGATATCGAGGCTGTTGGGGATAAATATCCATGTATTAACTGCGAAATCACTCCGCTCGGTTTTTCGGCGGGCATTGAATCCGAGTTTGATTTCAACCGAGAATTTATCGTGGATTTTTACCAGATCTTCAATCATATTCTTCAATTTAATTAAAACCGAGCGGCAATCAAAACGGTGGCTAAGCCGCGGTGTTGTCAGAATAACCCAAAAACGCCTGCCGGTGTAATACCGAGCATCCTGAACCAGGTTTCGCCAGCCACGATGTTGAGCAGCCAGGCAATCACCATGATGGTAAAGCCATAACGAAAGGTATCGGTGAGGCTGTACTGATCGGTTTCATAGAGCAATGCAGCGGGTTTGCTGTTGAAAGGGAGCACATACACATGTTCAATCATGAAGGCAACCGGCAGGGCCAGACTGAGGGCACTGTATCCGAACCGGTTGGCAACGCCGATGGCGATGGGGATGAAGATCATGGCACGCATTGTTTTTGACTGGAAGAGCAGCGCGCTGAAGATCATTACCCCGGTCAGGATCAGGTAAAGCACCCAGAAGGGAGTGTGACTGCTGATGCCAAGGTGATCGAAGAATGCGTTCACACTGATGGAAGGCAGATCGGTCGCATCCAGTCCGGAACCGAGGGTATAGGCACCGGCCGAGAACAGCATCAGGTGCCAGGGGATGTCAACCTCGTTCCATTTCACAATGCCGATTCGCGGGAGCAATGCCACGATGCCTCCGACAAATGCCACGGCGGTGGGGCTGATGCCATGCAGGCGGTCGGTTGACCAGAACCCGAGAATCAGCAGAAAAATGATTACCGCTTTCATTTCCTGAGCAGTAACCTTCCCGAGTTTCTGATACTCATCACGTAAGCGCTGCATCCCCCCCTCAATCTGAGGAAGCCTTTCCTGCGGTGACAGCGGAAAAAATACCTTCATAGCCAGCAGGTAGCCGATGAGGATCAGACCAGTCATAACCGGGAACATAGCCAATAACCAGTCGGAGAAGAAAACCGTGGTGCCTGTTGCGCCGGCAATCAGCGCGGCGGCCAGCAGGTTTGCCCCTGAGCCGGTAAGGAAGCCGCTGGCGCCGATGTTGATGTAAAAGAGGTTCTGAAGTACAATGCTCCGCCCGAAATTGTTGCGGCTGCTGCCTCCCCGCGCACCGTAAATGGCCGCTATTACCATAAATATCGGTAGCAGGATGGCCGCTTTGGCCGTGGTTGCTGAGATAAATGCCGACAACACCACGTTGATCACAATAAAACTCATGAAGATGCTTCCGGCACTCTTGCCAAATTTCAGGATAAACCATAAGGCAAAGCGCTTGGCCACACCCGTTGCCACCAGCATGGATGCCAGCACAAACGACATGATGTTGAGCCACATCACCGGATGCCCGAGCTGGGCATAGGCAACCTTTTCTTTCAATACCCCGGTAAGCACAAGGCTCACGATAATAATCAATGATGTCAGGTAATTGGGAATGGCTTCAGTGATCCAGAGAATGATTCCGGCGATGAAAATCGCCAGCATCATTTCGTTGCTTCGGGTAAAACCAGCAGGCCCGAGTTTTTCAAAGGCACTTTTTGCTTCATCAGATACCAGCCGGGCCGGGTCTATATGCTGAAGAAAAGGCAGATCCAGCACAAAGGCAAACAATACAAACGAGATAAGGGCAAGCACAGGACCCGCTACAGAAAGCCAGCGTTCAAAGCCCGTCTTTTCGCGCTTCGGCAGCTTTTCAATGCGGTAGTTGTGCATATCCAGCGGATCGTATTCCGTATCTTTCTGAATTTCATCAACCTGAGAAATCATCGCCAGAGTTTTTGGATCGTACAAATTTAGTTACTTTTAATGTGTTGTGCGGTTGAAAACATAACCTACAGGATGTCAGGCATAAAGGAGCCGAAACATGGCTTCACTCCGACACATTTTCAGTATTACGGCATTTCAACCGCACAACAGGTACCCTTTTATCAGATAACGCACCTGACTCCGGGGCTTCCGGAACCCGCTTTTACCATTTTGTAAACGGATGTTTCATCAGCATGGAGTTGTAATACTTCACATCTCCCGTTACCTCTTCGCCAAGCCATTCCGGTTTCTCGAACTGCTCGTTTTCATTGGTAAGCTCAACCTCAGCCACAATAAGTCCCTGGTTTTCACCATAAAACTCATCCACCTCGTAAGTGTGCGGCCCGGCTTTTACCTGATACCGTGTTTTATCGATAACCCCGGGTTCACAGATTTTCAGCAACTCGGTTACTTCTTCCACGGGAATCTCTTTCTCCCATTCGTAGCGGCTGGTGCCACTGGCATTGCCGATTCCCTTGATGGTGATAAACCCCTTCTCTCCTTTGGTTCTCACCCTCACTGTTCTCTCGGGAACCGAGCAAAGATAACCCTGGGTTATACGGGTTTGTTTGTGTGCCAGATGTCTGAATTCACCGCTGACCAAAAATTTACGTTCTGTTTCCTGTCCCATTTTATTGATCTTTATTCGTTAGCCAGAGGTTTGTTGATCATTCCGGTCACCCGCTTGATCGCCTGCAGGTAGTTGATGTTTTCCACACTTTCCAGGCCGATGTCGCTGATGGTTTTCCTGATGTCCGCGATTTCGGTCGATTCGGAGTTGATGGTTACCACGCGTGCACCATTGATCAGCACTTCTCCATATTCGCAAATGGTATCGTTCACCATATAACCCAGCCGCTGTTTATGAACCCTCACTGCCAGCAGGTCAGGGTGGCTGCGGATTATCTGCATGAATTCCTCGTAGGTATAGGTTTCTTTGTCAAGAACAGGCATTTCAACCATAAAAGCCGGGAAAACCTCTTCCCTGAGTACAGAAGCCTTCACGGGAAATTCACCTTTCATCAGCGGGTTCCATTGCTCCAGCCCATCAACGGTCTGAATATAGGTTTTGATGTCCATCTTTCCGTCGCGGATCTTGGTGTTGTTGATGTCGTTGGTGCGCGAGAGGATGTAAATCTCGTCAGAATGACGTTCCCAAACTTTTTCGGGAACCGGAACCGAGAACCGGGCCATGCGTTTGTGGGCGTTGTCAAAGTTTTGCCCGAATGACCTGAACTCGAAACGGGGTTTTGAAGCTGCCCCGATCTCAATCTTTTCTTTTTCCATTTGTATTTTATTATGTGATCCGGAAGTGCCAAGCCTTCATGATACAGATTATTGATATGTTACCGTTTTGTAAGTGTTGCTGCATTGTTGTTGGAAGTGCCTCTGGTGATTTCTGTAAAGATGAAGAAATTTGCAGAACCATCAGGTTTGCGGCCGTAGGATTGTCCTTCGACCAAGGCGGGGAAGGTGATGTCATCGATGATGGTACCCACGGCGTCTTCCAGCCAGATCTGTTCTCCGCCGCTCGAAAGTCCGAAGCCACTTTCTTCGGTATCATCGGTCACAATTACAAAGAATCCGCCGGCAGGAATCACGGTTCCGGCGGGGAATTCCTTCTTGGGTTTTGAACCGGATTGTCCGCCGGAATCATAGATTTTATACCCCGAAATGTCAACACTCACCGTGGAGGCATTGTAGATTTCCACCCAGTCGAGGTCGGGATCAACGCCTTTGGAGAAAATCTCATTCATCAGAATGATGATTTCCGGTTCGGGATCCAGATTACTGTTGGCCGATCCTTTGGTTACGGTATTCATAACCTGAAGGTTGCTGCTTCCGTCGGGAAATCTGCCGAACGACTGCGTATCAGTTAGTTCCGGGAATGTAAGGTCATTTACCGGGGTTCCGTCTGCATTTTCGAGCCACACCTGTTCGCCACTTCCCGATAAACCGAACCCGCTTTCAGTGCCGTCGTCGGTTACGATCACCAGAAACCCACCTGCTGCGATGGTTGAACCTGCAGGGATTTCCTTCTTTGGCTTTGATCCGGATTGTCCACCTGAATCAAAGAGTTTGTATCCGCTTACATCCACAGAGGTTGCTGAGCCGTTGTAAATCTCAACCCAGTCGGGGTCTTCTGCTGTACCGTTTGAGAATACTTCGTTGATGTAAATCAATGCCGGGGGAGGGGTGTCGTCGTTCAGGCTGCCTCTTGTTACGGTATTCAGCACTTGCCAGCTTCCGGTGCCATCGGGGATTCGACCGAATGACTGTGTTTCCTCAAGCGCCGGGAAACTGATGTTATCGATCTGGCTTCCCGAAGCGTTTTCAAGCCACACTTCCTCGCCACTGCCGGATAAACCGAAACCGCTTTCTCCGGCATCGTCAACTACCACAACCAGGAACCCGTGAGCCGGAATCACCGATCCTGAAGGTAGGACTTTTTTGGGTTTTGCACCGGTTTGTCCCCCGGAATCGTAAATAAGAAACCCACTGACATCGGCCTGCTGATCGGAGTTGTTGTACAACTCAATCCAGTCGGGATCTTCGGTTGTGCCGCGTGAATAGATCTCATTTATAACGATACTCGGCGCACCGATGGTATACGAAGCTGTGATAGAAGGTGCGCCTTCAGGAATCCTTACAGTTTGTTCTGAAGTATTGGTGGCTTCGACATAATAAAAAACCGAAGTGCCGGATGCCTGAGCAGGGATCAGTGCACTGTAGACATCAGGTGCTCCGCCAAGGACTACCATATCAGTGCTTGTGAATGCTCCGTCATTTATTTTATAAAACAGGGTTACCGAACGGATGCCGTTCAGGTCGGTGGCTTTAACACTTACACTTACCACATCCACATCGCGGGGTGCTGTGGGGCTTATTTTCAGTTCGCTCAGCGAAGGAGGTCCCTTGAACAATTCATCCTTTACACAGGAACCAAGTCCAAGGGTTATCAGGATCAGGCTCAGAATCAGAATTTCTTTTTTCATCGTTATTTCTTTTTTCAGTTATTAAAAATCTACTTCAAACCGAATGCTGATCATGCTGTAGTCTTCACCGGCCTCACCATCAGCTTCTACCACTTTTTCGGGATCTTTTGTCAGTGCCCCGGTTTCATCATGACCAACGAAAAGCTTTCCTTTTCCGTTGGCGTAGCGGTCGTGATTCAGATAGGCGTAGTTGAGCATGATTTTAACATTGTTGTTGATGTGATAATTGATGCCCAGGGTGTACCCTTCACCGGCTCCACCCATGATATCGCCTTTATCGCTGTTCAGGCTCATGTAATCGTAGCGGAAAGCGAGTTCGACATCACCCCATGATTTTCCGCGGGATGGCTGGGTGAATTCTGCTTCGCTGGTATTGTAGTTGTATTTTCCTCCGAAAAGCAGGACGCTTCCATAAGCATACCATCCGTTGAATTTTTCGGTCGGTTTGTCGGCTTTCCGATCAAGGTTGCTCAGGATGTATTCACTCTGGAACCGCAGGTTTTTGTAGTACCCTGCCAGCTCAAACCCTCCCAGAGTCATGTGATCTACATCGGGAATCAGGTCGGTATCCAGGTATTTTTTACGGTTGATCGAAGTCAGCGAACGGGTGCTGAAGCGCTGTGTGCCCCTGATTTCTGCATCCGATTTTGGTGTACGGTACGATCCGGCGACACCCAGGTGAAGGCCTTTGTTGACATCCTTGTAAAAAGGCATGGCCACCAGTTTACCGGTGAATGAAACACCCTCGTCGTACCCGAAATCTTTGTTGTTGTCGGTCGAGAAGGTGCGTTCCTCCAGGCCCCCGATATCCTGAAAATGAATGCCTCCCATACCGAATAGCCAGTTTTTGTTGTACATTACAGCTGTACCGATGTGACGGGAAGGTGCAAAGGCTGATACAACGTTTGCCCGCTCGATGAAGGTAAGGTAGCGCGATGTGGTGGTTGATTCAACCGAAAATCCTTCCTTGAAGTTACCCACCCTGAAGCTGAGGCGGTCGCTCGGCGAGAATTCAAGATAGGCATCCTTGATTTCAAGTTCGGAGTTGGAAATATCCATATCGAACTCACCATACCATTTCTCTGCAAAAGAACTCTTTACGGCAAATCTAGCCCTGCGGACAGAGGTTCCGTTGCCGATCGGGTTGTAAGTGTCGCCTGAAAAATAGGCACCATCCACCTGGATACGGGCATCGTACCAGAGTTTGTAACTCTGATCCTTGCTTTCAAGGATCAGCATTCCGTTGCGTTCCTCAGCAAACAGGGGCTTTCTGTTCACTTTTACCCCGTATTGGTTGTATCGTGCTGAGGTGTCAGCATTCTGTGAAAACAGGCTGCCTGCCGGCATTATAAGGGTAATCAGCAGGACAGACCAGTAAAAAGTGGTTTTTCTCATACATAGTAGATTTAAAGGTTCTGTAAAAAATCTGTCAGGTTTTCTCTCTGCCCGATGCCTATTCTTTTGCGGAAACGGTAACGGGCAATCTCTACACTTTTGGGTGAAATACCCAGTAGTGTGGACATTTCTTTGGAGGTCAGGTTGAGCCTCAGCAGTATGGCCAGTTTTTTCTCCTGTTCGGTAAGATTGGGGAATAACGAATTCAGCTTTAATCTGAAATCCTTATGAATCAGCTCAATCTGAGCATAAAAGTTATCCATCTCCCTGCTGAAACTCATTTTCTGGTTTACGGTAACGATCAGTTCGTTCAGCTGTTTGTCTTTCAATTCAGGGTCAGCACAATCTTTCATTTCATTCAGCCTTGCGGCTACCATCTGAAGAAATTCGCGTTGAGCTGATATGCTGAGGGCTGTGGTAATGTATTCCCTTCGTTTTGCCTCAAGTTTCTGTGAGAGCAGGTTATTTTCCAGCTGAACTGCCGACACCTCTAGCCCACTCAGGTTTTTCTGCGCCTGAAAGTATTGATTCTGCTGCTGAAGTAATTCATTTTCAGTTTTTAACCTCATTTTTTGCTGCCTGAAGAACAGATAAATAAGAATTACAATAATCAGCAACAAACCCAACAGCAAGGCAGGCAATGCCAGATCAAGCTTTTCGAGGGATCGTGCAATGGCATGCGATGGCAACCGTTCGCCTCCGTCGATGGCCACGGGCCTGTAGCTGGAAATCTTTAATTGAAAAACATTCTGCACAAAAAACAGGGCGAGAAAAGTCATCAGCCCTGAAGCTAAAGGAGTTGTCAACCACCCCAGCATGATGCCACCGAGTGTTTTGTATTTGATTTCCCTGACGCCTTTTACCAGGCCGATGCCCAGCACTGAGCCAACCACAACCTGAGTGCTGGAAACCGGAACCAGCGGAAAAGGAGGTATCCCCAGCGATACAAACACCTGCGACAGCCAGGATGATGAGAAAACAAACAAAACCAGTGCCTGAGAAAGAACAACCACAATGGCGGCCTCAGGGGTCAGCGACAAAATGCCGTTGCCGACAGTCTGCATTACGCGTTCACTGTATGTAAAAATTCCGGCAGCAATCGAAAGGCCTCCCAGCAGAAACAGCAACTGAACTCCGTCAAGCTCAAAAAATCCGAAACTAATAACTACCTGGGGCGCTGAACCCACAAACACGCCCATCACATTGGCAATGTTGTTTGCTCCAAGGCTGTATGCTCCGAAAGCGCCAACAATGACCAGCGATACACGGATGTATGAATCCAGTTTAATGACGTGGATACGGCTCTTCCGCAGAATCCATCTTAACAGCATGAAAATGAGCGCTGCGAAAATCATCCCGAGCAACGGACTGCTGATCCAGGTTGATACGATGGTGATCAGCGTTCTGGTATGTATCGGCTGTCCAACAAAAGCAGTCCATCCGACAATTGCTCCCACTACAGCATGACTGGTAGAAACCGGCAGGCCATACCTGGTCATCATGAACACGGAGAACGCTGCACACAGGGATATGGTAAAAGCACCGGCCAGGGCATCAACCGCCCCCAGACCTGACAGTGTTTGCGCCGCACCCTTGCCCTGAAATACAGCCCCCAGAATTACAAAAATGCTTGCAATGATTGCCGCCCTTTTAAACCTGAGCATTTTTGAGCCTACCGCTGTCCCGAAAACATTGGCTGCATCATTGGCGCCGAGGGACCAACCCAAAAACAAGCCACTGGACAGGAACAGTAAAAACAGCATACAGCGGTCAGTCTATATTGTACGTTTAATTGCCATAATTGACAGAACATCAGCAGCTTTCTCAGCCGCATCAGAGAGTGTTTCAATGTGCAGGGTGAAGTAACGCAGGTGAAATTTTTCGCTGAGTTTAATCTGCGGCATATCCTGAAATACCCTGCGTTTGATGGAATCGGCAAGTTTGTCTGCTTCTTTCTCAAACAGGTATACCCTGTGAAGCTTTTCCTTGACCGATTCAGGATCCCTGAAATAGGCCCTGGCGGCTGGAACAACCGACTCAATCGCCGCTCCCGACAACTCGGTAAGCTTGATCAGATCCTGATTCAACTCCGATGGAATAAAAGGAACCTCGACATCAAACTGGAAAAGGTTTGATTTGGCAATGTCGAGAATGTTGTCCAGTTCTTCAAGCAGTTTCAGAATATCACCCCGCAATTGCGGCATCAGCGATTGCGTATAAAGCAGATTCTCAGCTTTTCGCTTTAAAATGTCAGCCTCTGTTTCAAGCGTTGAAAGAGTTTTCAGGTTATCCTGAAAATTCTCCCTGTTGCTGTAAAGGTAATTTTTAACCCCTTCTTTGAAAATAATGGCTCCCTGATCAACAAGGTTCAGAAAGTCTTCTATCAGTTCGATCGATTTATTGGCATGCCGGAAGAACATGATTTCTTTTTTTTTCAAATCTACACAGATTTACTGAACCAGACTGTTGTTTGTTGTGTCTGATTCAGTAGCGGGTTTTAATGATGTAGAGTGTTAATAATTATTTATATGATTTAAAATGAGTTATTAACAGAATTAATTGTAGAACTGTATCTGGTATTATAAACCTGAATATTGAGTCTTGGTAGAGTAAATGTTATGATTTATTTCCGGCTTTTCATTGAACATTTATTCTAAATTTACTCTGCAGAATGAACCATCCGGACTTTGAAGGATCGGATATTTCCGGCGCTTGTATGGTGGAGCGGATTCAGCTTTTTTTTCACCGGTACGGGAATATGGATTCATCATCGCTTCGAAAAAGCTGAAATAAAAAGGATGAATAAGTGCAGAAATGGCTTAAAATAAGGATTTTTTTACCGGTTAAATAAATTTCAGTGTACTTTTATACCTTCAATCTGAACATTATTCTCAAAACCCAAATACCTTTTAATCATGAAAAAGAATTACCTTTTTAAATTTTTAAGTGCTGCCTTGCTGGTTATCATTCTGGCATTCAGCAGCAGTCAGATTTCAGCCCAGGTAACCATTACACAATGGACATTTGAAGGCGATTTAACAACTCCGGCCACCGGATCAGGAACAGCCGCACTGATCGGCGGTACAACCGCTACATTTGCCACCGGAGTCAGTGGTTCACCCGACAGAGCATGGAACTCCTCTGCTTACCCTGCACAGGGCGAAGGCTCAGGTACAGCCGGAGTTGAGTTTCTTGTGTCAACAGCTGGTTACAACACCATCGCTGTTACATGGGCCGGACGCCACAGCAATACTTCTGCCAACAGAATCAGACTGCAATACACCCTGAATGGAACGGACTGGGTCAATTTTAACGCCAGTGGTTCAAACGCACAAAACACCGTTGATGGAGTGGACAAAGGATTTGATAACGGTCGCTACATTGCTGATGCCGGTGATACCTGGTACCTGCGTGCTGCCGATTTTTCTTCAATTTCCGGCGCTGCCGACAATGCTTCGTTCGGAGTCCGTATCGTATCAGAATTTGCCACCGCCACCGAATACGCTCCTTCAGATGCTACTAAGACATACAGCCCGAATGGCACCCTGAGGTATGACAATGTAACCTTTGCCGGACTTGCAGGAAGTACACCGCTTATTTCAGCCAGTACAGGCACCCTCAGCGGATTTACCTATGTAACCGGCAATGGGCCCTCTGCTTCACAAACCCTGACATTAAGCGGTTTTAACCTCACTCCGGCAACCGGAACAATTACCCTTGACCCTAATGAAGATTTCGAAATCTCGGTCGACGGGAATAATTACATGGGTTATTACCAATTTCCTTATGAGAATGGCGCATTTTCAAATTATACCGTTTATGTCCGCATGAAATCAGGACTGGCCGAAGGCAATTACAATGGTACACTTGATGTTTTAGGAGGCGGGGCTTCGGGAGTGACGGTTAGTCTCTCGGGTTCAGTTACCTCAGCAACCCCTCCGCAGATTGCTTCAATCATTCTCCCGATGTACATCCAGGGAGCGGTACCCAATACCAGCAGGGTGCCATTTGCTTTCCATGCCTCTATCAATAACCTGATTCCATCAGCAACCTACAGATATTACAATAAGATCGTTCTGGCTTCCGATGCAGCAGATTACAACGGAGCCGGAAACTGTATTTTTGTGGATGCCGCTTCAGGAACGTTCACCCGTACAAGCAGCACATCACTTGGTACAGCGGGACAGTATGGTGAATTTACCACCGATGCTTCCGGTAGCTATGCTGGCTGGTTTATAACTGAGCCAACCGGAAATGCTACACGATTCAAACCCGGAGCTGAACTCTTCGCCAGAATCATGCTCAACGATGGTGCAGGTGGCACAACCGAAGTCACCAGGCTGACCTCTTCTGAAAGCTTTAAAGTGCTGGGATTCTATACCAATGCTTCTGATACCACCGGTACCGCAATACGGGGCATCAGCAACTATATGCCGAAGAATTTTGTCTTCATCTATAACAATGCCGAAGGTACGGGTCGTCCGTTGTATGGTGCCCAGATCGAGGGAAGCGGGATTGATTTCGCTGCAACAGCCTCCTATGCTGCTTTCTATAACGAAAACGTGGCCGGTACTGCCGGAGCATGGGGAGGTATTGTTCCCAACAACAACGCCAATGGTGTAAAACGGGTTGAAGAACGCAGCCTTACAACTGGTGAAATCCTCAGCTCAAACACCTCAGCCAACGGCATCTGGGGCACGGTGGATACAAAAAATCCTGCCGGTGGGACAGAAACAGTTCTTATCCTGAATTCTACACTCGGAATCAATACCCCTGCTGAAGAAGTTGGGAAAATCTATACATCGGGCAAGACTCTGATCATAAAACTGAATAATCCTCTTGAAGGAATGGTTCAGGTTGTTACCATGACCGGTAAACCGGCCGCAGAATACCCCATCAGCGGATCTGAAATGACGGTTCATACAGGCTTACCTTCCGGAGTCTACCTTGTTCGCATCTATAACGGAAAAATTTCGGTCAGCAGCAAGGTTGTCATCAGGTAAAGTATAAAGACATCGCTGATTAAAACAGCCAGCACCTGCCGCTGCCAGAAGGTTTGCTGCAGGTGCTTTTTATTAACCCAAATCTTCACTGAAATGAAACGAAAATCTGCAGTGCATTTCTTCCTGATTTTACTTCTGCTTACAGCCATTCAGCCGCTGCTTTATGCACAGAGTACAATCACTCAATGGACGTTTGAAGGAGATGTCAGTACCCCATCAACTGGCAGCGGGACGGCTGCAGTGGTTGGGGGAGTTACCCCAAGCTTCAATACCGGGTACACCGGAACTTCAACAGGAGGAAGGGCATGGCACACTACCGGATACCCCGCACAGGGCACCGGCGAGGCTACTGCCGGCACGCAGTACAACGTTTCAACCACCGGGTATACGTCTGTAGAAGTGAGCTGGCATCAGCGTCACAGCAATACCTCTGCCAACAGGGTCAGGCTGCAGTATACCATCAACGGTAGCACATGGCTCGACTTTGAAGCATCCGGTTCGAATGCTGAAAACACCAACGGCGGCGTCAATACCGGATTCGACAACGGACGTTATATTGCCGATGCCGGTGATGCCTGGTTTGTCCGTTCGGCCGATTTCAGCACAGTCACAGGCGTATCAAACAACGCCCTGTTCGCCGTAAGGTTTGTGTCTGAATTCGTTGACGGAAGTAATTACGGAGCCTCCAATTCAGGAAGTTCCTATGGAGGTGGAACCTGGAGATTCGATAACGTGACATTTTCAGGTATCGCAGCCGGACCAGCCCTGATTGCCGACCCGGCGACTCTCTCAGCTTTCGGTTACGTAGTCGGGAATGGCCCTTCTCAGGTTCAGTCTTATGTTCTTTCCGGGCAGAATCTTTCAGGCACAGGAGTGATCACAATTTCCGGAACCAGCCATTATGAAGTTTCGCAGAATGGAAGTACCTTCAGCAGTTCACTCACACTTCCCTATGCTGCAGGCGTTATTACAGGGCAACCGATTACAGTTTATGTAAGAATGATTTCCGGTCTGCCTGCCGGTAATTACCTGGGCGAAGTGATTACAAATTCCGGTGGTGGCGCATCAACGGGGGTTACGTGCAATGGCACCGTTGCTCCTGTGGAAGCTCCTGCAATTACCCAGGAAACCATCCCTCAGTTCGTTCAGGGGATCAATGGAACAAATACCACCCGGGTTCCCTTTGCCTATCGGTTAACCATGACTAACCTCACCCCGAATGCCACCTACCGCTATTTCAACTCTGTGGTGATCGAAGGGGATGCACCTTCTTCCGACGGTTCTGGTAACGTTATCTTTGTAAAGACAGACGGGGTGTTTATCCGCTCTTCATCTCCCGGGCTGGGAACTCCCGGGCAATACGGTGAATTTACAACTGACGGAAATGGTGCTTTCAGCGGCTGGTTCATTTTGGAGCCATCCGGTAATGCCCGCTTTACGCCAGGTAATCAGGTATTTATGAGAGTCTGTCTGAACGATGGAGCCGGTGGTTCCACTGTTACCACCCGGCTGACCTCTGCAACCACTGCCACGGTTATCAATTTTGGTACTGCTGCTGCCTCCGCTGAAGGTACCGCCATCCGGTGCATCAGCAGTGCAGGCACCAGAAATTTTGCGTTTCTTTACAATAATACCTCCGGCAGCGGCCGCCCTTTGTACGGAACCAGCATCGAGAACACAGGTGTTGATTTTGCAGGGACAGGCTCCTACGCTGCATTTTACGGAAACATCGTACAAGGCGTGAATGGGTCATGGGGTGGCATCGTTCCGAACGTCAACAGTCAGGGTATCAGGCTGATTGAGGAGAGAAGCCTCTCAACCGGACTTCCGGTGAACACAACGGCTTCTGCCAATGGAATGTGGGGTACAACCGATACCCGGAATCCCTCAGGCGGACTGGACAATGTGCTTGTGATCGACCTTACCGGTGGACTGACTCCGGTAATCAATGCCGAACCTTCTTCTCTGAGCGGATTCGCCTACATCACCGGCAATGGCCCATCACCATCACAATCATACACCCTCAGCGCTTCCAACCTCACCGGAAGCGGGAATATTGCAGTTACTGCACCGGCCAGTTATGAGATTTCTGCCGATAACACCACATTCTCCGGAAGTCTCAGCCTGCCATTCGCTTCAGGAATCCTTACCGGTCAACCCGTGCCGGTGTATGCCAGACTCAAGGCAGGACTAAATGCGGGCAATTACAACAATCAGCAGATCAGCCACAGCGGAGGAGGAGCTTCAACCGTTAATGTAAGTTGTTCAGGAACTGTTACCGATCCTGTTCCGGTTCTCAATGCTGAAACCCTGCCTCAGTTTATTCAGGGCCTGAATGAGACCAATACCCAGAGGGTTCCTTATGCTTTCCGCATTGCTTTGACAAACATGCTGCCGAATGCAACCTACCGGTATTTCAATAAGGTAGTACTCTCTTCCGATTCGCCGACTGCCGATGGTAGCGGTAACTGTATCTTCATCAGTAACGGTGGAACATATACCCGATCAAGCAGCCCGGGACTGGATAGCCCGGGCAACTACGGTGAGTTCACGACCAATGCATCCGGTCAATATGCCGGCTGGTTTATCACCGAGCCAACCGGTAACAGCCGTTTTACACCCGGGAACGAAATTTATATGCGCCTGATGCTGAACAATGGCAATGGCGGAACTTCGGTTGCTTATCGTCTGACAAGTACTTCATCAGCAACAGTGATCAATTTCGGCAACCAGAACCAGGCAGGACAGGGAACCGGAATCAGGGGGATCTCCGAATCTGTTGCCGGAAACCTGGTTTATCTGTATGACAATACGGCTGGTACCGGGCGACCCGTGAACGGGACTCCGATAGAAACCACAGGTCTCGACTACGGGAGCTTCGGCTCCTATGCCGGCTTTTATACCACCGATGTTCAGGGTAACGACGGCTCGTGGGGAAGCATCGTTCCTAACCTCCTTCCGGATGGCATCCGCAGGGTTGAGGAAAGAAGCAGGGAAACCGGTGAAATTGTGTCGGTTTATACGTCAGAAAACGGCGTCTGGGGCATTTACGACACCCGGAATCCCTTCGGAGGTGAAACCGATATCCTTGTTCTTGATCTGATGCCGGAACCCGAACCCCAGCTGATGGTAAATCCTTCAGTGCTCAGCGGGTTCAATTATCCCGAAGGCTCCGGCCCTTCTGCCATCAAAACCTATCTGCTTGAAGGAACGGATCTTGAAGGAACCGGTCCGGTTACAGTGACTGCTCCTGAAGATTATGAGCTATCAGCTGATGGGATGACATTTACCAATCAGCTTGAATTTGCAGTTTCTGATGGTGAAATTGAAAATCAGCCGGTTACGATAAGTGTTCGGTTAAAAGCCGGACTACCGGCCGGAAATTACAACAACCAGATTATCAACAACAGTGGAGGAGGGGCCCCGGAATTACCGGTAAGTTGCAGCGGTTTTGTAACCGAAGGAACTGAACCGGTTATTGCTGATCTGACTTTACCGCAATACATACAGGGAATTAACGGAACCAATACCAGCAGGGTTCCGTTTGCCTTCCGGGCAACCATTGCCAATCTGACCCCTGATGCTACCTACAGGTACTTAAACAAAGTGGTGGTTACCTCTGATCCGGAATCGTATGACGGGGCAGGGAACGCCATTTATGTTACACCGGACGGTTCGTTTGTCAGAAGCAGCAGCCCGTCACTGGAGACCCCGGGCGATTACGGTGAGTTTACAACCAATGCCGATGGGATGGTTTCCGGATGGTTTATCACAGAACCTACTGGCAATGAAAGGTTCACGCCCGGGAATCAACTGTTTGTGCGCATCGCACTGAACGATGGCAATGGAGGGGATCAGGCTGTAAACCGGGTTACTTCAGCTGACTTCGCGACTGTGCTCACCTTTGGCACAGAATCACTTCCTGAACAGGGAACAGCCATTCATGGCCTGAGCCTTGACAATCCGGGCGATTTCGTTTACCTTTTCGACAACACCACCGGTGAAGGCCGACCCTTGTTTGCCACCCAGATTGAAAGCTCAGGCATCGATTTTATTGCTACCGGTGTATATGCACCTTTCTACTGCAACGATGTTGCCGGCCTTTCAGGAGCCTGGGGAGGCATTGTCCCGAATGTGAATGAAAACGGGGTGCAGCGGATTGAAGTCAGAAGCCTTTTCGACGGGAGCCCCGGCGGTGAGTACATTTCAGAGAACGGAATCTGGAAATGGGACACAGACACAAGAAATCCAACCGGTGGCCTGGAAGTCCCTCTTCTGATTGATCTTATTCCATGGAGTGTTAAGCACAACCCGCTTCCGGAGATGCACCTGTATGCTGATGGGAATGTTGTTCATGTGAGGATCACTGGGAACAGGGAGCATGCTGTGTTTTCGTTGTACAACGGAGCCGGACAGCTGGTCTTCAGCAAACAGACCGGACCGGCGGACGATTTCCGGCTCGGACAGCCTCTGGGCAGTGGTTTATACATCGCCCGGCTGCAGGGTGAAGGTTTTGTGGTTTCAGGGAAGATTATCATCAGGTAGGTAGTCTGACTACAGGTAAAATACCGAATCCCCGGGGAATGCCGGGTTTCCGGTGTATGAAAAAAAGATCAGGGACAAGGTCTAACCAGTCCCTGAACTTTTTTACTGATGGCTGTTCTAAAGATGATTGTCTGTTTTATGCAACAGGTTTGTTACCCAGGAACCTTTCGAGCAGTACGAACAGTTTTTCTGTAGAGATGGGTTTCGTAATAAAATCGTCGCATCCATAGGCAAAGGCTTTCTCATTGTCGTCTTTGAAGGCATAGGCAGTCTGGATAACCACAGGCAGCTCAGGCCGGAGGCTTTTGATGATTTGTGTAGCTTCAAAACCATCCATCTCAGGCATCTTGATATCCATGAGCACCAGTTTTATCCGATTGTTTGCCCTCACCATTTCAACTGCCTGAATACCGGTCTCTGCCCTCACGACTCCGATGTTCCATTTTTTCAGGGTTGTGAGCAAGAGTTGGTAACTGGTGTAATCGTCTTCTGCAATCATCACGATATCAGACTGCTTGTGACTGGAAATGCCGCTTGCCTGATCGTCTTCTATGAAGTTAGCTCCGGCAACAGGTATAGAGAAGAAGAAAGTAGTTCCTTCTCCCTCTTTCGACTCAAACCAGATTTTTCCTCCCATGGCTAGTACCAGGCCGTGACTGATGGAGAGCCCGAGCCCTGCACCTTCATAACTCCTTGCACTGGAGTGCTCCGCCTGATAAAAACGGGTAAAAATTCTCTGTTTGTGTTCATCCTTAATCCCGATGCCGGTATCGCTCACAGTAAACAGAATTTCTTTATTGATGAGTTTGTAACCGAAGACAATTTTGCCCTGTTTGGTGAATTTTATGGCATTGTTCAGGAGATTTGCCAGCACCTGGTTGATGCGTGACCGATCAGCATAAATCATTCTGCCCTCCGTTGCATCAGGTATTATATAATTGAACAAGAGGGATTTCTGTGACGCCTGGCTGTGATAGAAGCCATTCAGCTCATAGAACAATGAATTCAGGTCAAAATAGGTAGGATTCAGAATGATCTGCCTGGTTTCAATGATTGAGATGTCGAGCACATTACTGATGATTTCAATCAGTCGCTTGCCGCTGATGCGGATGGCTTCGCTGTATTCAACTTTTTCTTCGGGTGTGGTCCAGTCCTGAATCAGAAGTTCTGAAAAGCCCAGTATCCCATTCAGCGGAGTGCGTATTTCATGCGAAATATTCTGCAGAAAAGCCGTTTTCAGGCGGTCACTTTCTTCTGCTTTTTCTTTGGCTATTTTGAGCTCACCGATGAGATTTTTCATTTCAGTAATGTCTTCTTTCACCGCCACGAAGTTGGTTATTGAACCCGTTTCGTCGAAGATGGGTGAGATGACAACATTTTCCCAGTAATCAGAGCCGTCTTTTCTTTTGTTTTTCATTTCACCCTGCCAGTTATTGCCCGATCCGATGGTTTCCCACAGATCCTTATATACTTCGTCAGGCTGTGTACCGGACTTGAACACTCCCTGTGTTTTTCCGATGATTTCTTCAGGGGAATAATGGGTGATGGCAGTGAATTTCGGATTGATGTATTCAACAGTTCCGTTGATATCAGTGATGACGATGGCCACAGGATTTTGTTCAATGGCTTTCGACAACTTCCGGGTTTCTTCTTCTGCTTTTTTGCGTTGGATGAAGGTACTCAGTTCATTGGCGATAATTTCAAGAATCCTGAGAGAATTTTCATTAAAGGCTTCCGGATTGTCATACGACTGCACAACGATTGCTCCGAAAGCTGCATTTCCGGCTTTCAACGGAACACCCATCCAGATTTCCGAAGGGTCGCCGATCGGGTTTATCAGACCGTCATCAGCCATTATCCTGATCTGTTCCCGACTGAGCAGTAAAGGTTCCTGGTTTTTAACTACCAGTCCGGTTAGTGATTTCTCGGACGGCCATACTTTTACCGATTGTTTTTCTTCCCGCTCAAAGGGTGAGTTGAGCATACCGGTCTTTTCATCGTAAAGGGCAATATAGAAATTACGCGTATCCATCAGCGCCGAGAGTTCGCTGCTGACGCACTCAAAGAATTTTTCCAGGCTTGTAATGGACAATGCAGCGGAAGCAATGTTATAGAGTATCCGTTGAAGTATTTCGTTTTGCTTTCTCTCAGCAATTTCCCTTACAATATTCATGATGGCCGGTTTCCCGTCGAATGTAATCAGCATTGCTTTCACCTCTGCAGGGATGAGTTTCCCGCTCCTGTGAATAAAATTGGTTTCAAAACTGGTGGTTCCGTGATTGAGCAGGTTTTCTTTTCTGTTCTGCAACTCTTGTTCGGCGTTGCCGGCCTCGAGGGTCATAACCGGAATTTCAAGGATTTCCTGTTTGGTGTATCCAAGCATGGCAGCGCCGGTTTCGTTGATCTCGAGAAAATTGCTGATGGTATCGCCAGGGAGTATCGGAACAATGGAAATACCATCTTTATTGGCTTCAAAAAGATCGTGATAAATTGCTTCGCTCCGCCTCAGGGCTTCCTCAGCTTTTTTTCTTTCAGAGATATCGATCGCAATGGTCATGATTCCTTTTTCGCCTTTTTCAAGCGCAATGGAAGACTCGGTTAATTCAAGGTAAACAGTCCTCCCGTCTTTGCGGATGCATTCGGCTTCTCTTGAGAAAAAGGAATCCTTCAGTATGGTTCTGGTATTCAGTCGTATGTTGTCACGATCATCTTCCGGAACAAGGATGCTGACGTGCCGGCCGGTAAGTTCTTCTCTGGCATAACCGGTGATTCTGCAATAGGCCTGGTTTACATTGACGATGTAGTTATTTGAGTTCTGTACCAGAATCCCCACCGGTGAAAGATCAAACAGCGCCTTATACCTTTGTTCACTTTCCTGGAGGGCAAGTCTGGCCTGTTTGTGGCTGATATTGAGCTTACGTTCTTCCAGGGCATGCAATACAGCAGAACCCAACCTTTTAATGTGTTGTTTTATAACATAATTTGAAGCGCCGGCTTTCATACATTCAACGGCGGTATCCTCATTCACCGAACCTGTAACAATAATCACGGGGGTCTCCGGGCTGTGTTCAACCGCCAGGGAGAGTGCTGTCAATCCGTCAAATTCAGGCATCGAATAGTCCGACAGAATCAGGTGTGGTCTGAATTCTTTCAGGCTGCTCAAAAACCCCTTTTCTGTGTCGACTACCACAAACCTGCAATTATCCAGTACCTTGCGGGTTTCCCTGATGTTTAACTCAGCATCTGATGTCAGGTCTTCAACAATCAGTATCCTTATTTCATTTTCCATATAAAAACGACCTGTTAAGTTAGCTGTCTGTTTTCTTCATTGTTCTCCATTGGTCTGGTAACAGGCAGGGAAAAGCCAAATTCGGCACCCTCATCAATGATGGACTTTGCAAAAACTCTTCCCCCATGTTTGCTGATGATGCTTTTAACAATTGCAAGGCCAACCCCGGTTCCTTCGAAGTCGCGGTTATTGTGAAGACTTTGAAAAACTCCAAACAGCTTGTCGTGGTATTTCATGTTGAAGCCTGCACCATTGTCACTGACCGTGAATAAATGTTGTTCGTTTTCAATCGTATAACCCACGGTTATTCTTGGATGTTCTTTTTTTGAAGAGAATTTGATGGCATTTGACAAGAGATTGGTCCAAACCTGCCTGATCAGGGAGTGATCGGCTGACACAACAGGCAGTTCGCTGACCAAAAACTGAATGTTGTTTTTCTGCTCAGCAGTGGCTATTTCATTAAAAACAGTCAGGGCCAGCGTTTGCATATTTACCTGAGAGTGGTCAATGCTGCTGCGGCCAACGCGTGAAAGAGCCAACAGATCATCAATCAGTTGTCCCATGCGCCGGGCACTGTCGGTGATGGTTTGACAGACTTTCTTTCCATCTTCACCCAATGCATGCTGGAAATCTTCAGTCAATATCCTTGTAAAACCATCAATGGCCCTGAGGGGGGCTCTCAGGTCATGTGAAACAGTATAAGCAAAGGTTTCAAGCTCTGCATTTGCAGCCAGCAGTTCAGCAGTGCGCTCCTCAACACGTTTTTCAAGTTGTTGGTTAAGCCGCCTGATTTCTTCTTTGGCTTTTTTCTCCTGGGTGATGTCACCCCAGAGGGCTGTGAGAAAGACTTCACCCCTGATGGTAACATGGCGGGTACTGACCCTGACATCGATCAGGGTTCCGTTTTTTTGCTGGTGGATGGTTTCGAAAATTGTACCATCGGAAACTTTAAATAGCTGGAGATGTTTAAGGATTTCTTCGTGACCCATAGTCGCATCAATGTCAGCTACTGTCAGTAATTCAAATTCTTCACGGCTGTAGCCAAGATTCTGATGAGCAGCCTCATTGAATTCAATGAAACTTCCGGTTTCGGGATCTACCAACGCAATGGAGTCGTTTGCCTGATTCACAATAGAGGAAAAGATCTCTTCCCGCTCTCTGAGTGCTTCCTGCGCTTTATGAATCTCAGTAATTTTCCGTGAAATTCCCAGGACACCAATCAACTTACCATTGGTATCGTAAGCCGGAGCCTTGATGGTCTCCAGTAGTTCAGGTTGACCGGTAGATTTGTCGCTCACTGTTTCAATAAATACCTGCGGTTTCCCTTCCTGCATGGCAAGATTGTCACTGGCCCGGTATTTTAAGGCATCACCGGCACTTAGAAAATCATTGTCTTTCAAACCTGTCAGCGTGTTGAGCGGCAGTCCGGTAAGTTTCTCAAATTGAGGATTACAGGTAATGTATTTCCCTTCCGGGTCTTTCAGAAATACATAATCAGGGATGGTTTCCAGCAAAGTCCTCAGCATTTTGCGTTCATTGTCAATGGCCTGACGGGCGTTGATTTTCTCAGTGATGTTTATGTTAAAACCCACAATCCCGTTGATACCTCCTGGCGTGACGATGGGAGCGATAATCTGCTGGTAAACCCTTTCTTCGCCATGGATATTGAAAACACATTCTTCATCAATGATTTCTCCGCTGAAAACCCGCTTGTTGTTTGATAGCCACACCTCGGTGATCTCCGCCGGCACGCTGCTGTGGTCGGGTTTTTTACCAAGAATACTGCCAATGGAACTGATGGAGTTTTTGTTTTCAAGGATACCGATATCGTTCTTATCCCTTGCCCAGATCTCAAAAGGCGCATTTTCAATGATAGACCGGAGAAGAAGTTCATTTTCTTCAGCCTTTTCTTTTGCTTTAACCAACAGGTTTTCAGCTTGTTTCAGTTGGGTAATGTCCTCAAAAGCCACACCCAGCCGGTTGCCTGGCATTCTGAAGGCCGAAACACGGGAGAATCCGGATATTTTGCCATTGGAATAGGCAGAACTTGCGGATAGCAGCGGCTCACCCGTTTCCATTACCCTGAGGAACGCGTTGAACAATGCATCATCCACGGATTCATTCCAGATCTCATGGAACTCCTTCCCAAGAATCTCCTCAGGTTTGTTGCCCGTCAATCGCAAGGCAGCCGGGTTCGCATCGGTTAAAAACAGTTTGTCCGGAACTTCATATCTGTAGGTAAAAAGTCCTGATGGAATCGACTTTACAATTTCAGCAGAAGCCTGAAGGGCTTCCTGGGCCATCCTTAGTCTGGTAATATCAGAGAATGTAATGACTACAGAGGCCGGTATTGTCTGGTTATCGGTGAAAACAGGATTGGTATTCACACTGATCCAGTAATGATCGCCCATCTCCTTTTTTACCCTCATCAGGCGGTTATGTATGGGTTTCCCGGTTCTGAGCGTAATCATCGATGGATGTTCTGAGGCCTTTAATTCTGATCCATCTTCATCATACAAATGAAACTTTCCGCTGTCTGAGGTTAATCCGATGGCTTCTGAAACCGGTATCCCGAAAATTTTCTCAGCACCCTTATTCCATGTGAGAATTTTTCCGCTTTTATCCTGAAGTATAATGCCGTCAATCGATGAAGAAACGACCGTTCTGTATTGTTCTTCGCTCAACTTTAAGGCATTTTCAGCCGCCTTACGGTCTGAAATATCCCGGGTGAATGCCAGCAGGTGAGGAATACCGTTCAGACTGAGAATTTTGGCAGACATCAGGCCGCTGATAATCTTATCCCCTTTCAGCCGGAATTCGGTTTCAAAGTTCAGCACTACCCCTTCTTTTTTCAACGTACTGATCAGGATATCCCGATGTTCAGCATTGGCCCAGATATTCAGGCCGTGGGCCGTATTCCCAATGATTTCATCACGGGTATAACCTGATTTCTTTATAAAGGCTTCATTTACATCAATATATAAGCCATCGGTAAGCCGTGTAAGGCTAACCAGATCGGGACTGGCAACAAAAGCTGCCTTGAATTTTTCTTCACTCTCACGCAGAGATTGTTCTGCTTTTATCCGGTCAGTAAGGTCAAGGGCCGTAAATACAAATCCCTTTTCAGGATTTGACAAATCGATCACAGAGGATGTAAGGAGGATATCGAGAACCTGCCCCTTTTTGCTGATCCATCTGGTTATCACAGTTCCGGTTCCGCTCTCCCGGATCTGCCGGTACTTTTCATTGCCGACATAATCATATTCTTCTGTTGAAGGATATAAAATTCTTGCATTTTGTCCGATCAGCTCATTTTCGGTGTATCCTGTAAGCCGGCACATCTCCTGATTGACATTCAGAAATATCCTGTTCCTCAGGACCCCGATACAGGCTGGTGCTGTCCGGTAGAGGCTGTGCATAAGCTCAACATTTTCGGTGAGGTCTGCCTTTATGTTCCTGGCCTCCGTGATGTCTTTTATCAGCACCAGTACTTTGTAAGGTTTTTCAGAGCCTTTTCTGAAGATTGGCTTTGCATCTGCCGTAATCCATCTGATTTCGTTCCATCGGGGATTCAATACCCCCATTACTTCATTGAAAACAGGCTGCCCCGTTGTAAGTGCCCTCATGGATGGATGCTCTTCTCCCGGAAAATCGCTTCCGTCTTCGTGTATGCATCTCCACCGGGGATCAAGCGATGAACACCCGATCAATTCCTCATGGGTAAGGCCGAGAATGATTTCTGCATTCCGGTTTGCATCAGTAATCACACCGGTTGAATCATGGTAAATCACCCCCTGATTGATGGTTTCAATTAATTCATAAAAGGGATGATCACTTGGCATGTCAGCGAAACCCTGAATCAGGTTATCGGCATTCTGCTGATTGAAAACAGTAATGCAATGGGTTTTATCCATGGCATAACAATCAACCAGGTATGTTTTTTCTGATCCGGAATGAACGAGCGTAAACTGTTTGCTCATTCCCGATGAAAGCACACCAGCCATCATTGCATCCCAGCCAGGTGAAGACGGGAAGATGGTCTCCGCGGATTCGGAAAACCTGCAGGCTGAGACCTTATCTCCGGTCATGCCAAACAACCTCTGAAACCGGTCATTTGCTTCTTTAACCATAAACCGGGTCTCTTCCGGGGCAGGTGACTGAATCAACTGGTGAACAGCAATTGCAAAGGGTGCCTTTTTGAAGATATTCAACTCATTAGCTTGATGCATCGCGATTGAAATTTTGATTCACAATGATGCCTCGTTCATCTTTTGACTTTTCTTAAAGATTAATTGTAACCGGTTAGGTAAGTAATCAAAAGCTGAAGATATTTTTTGCAATTCTTGAGAATGATTCCGGAAATAGTAAACGATAAGCTGAGAGTTACGGGTTGTATCCCGTTTTTAAAGCTGAAAACCTTGTCAGGGTAAAATAACTTTACAGCTACCTGAACGCTTTGCCAATATACGATATCTGCAAAATAAAGTAAATATTGGTTGCTCAGAATCAGGATCCTTCTTCCGGTGTGCCAGAACTCTTTCATCCGGCAGCAAAAAACAGCCTGGCATGAACCAATACGCTGCTACATGGCTTTTAAGGGAAAAGGGCCTGGTTGCAGCGAAACCGCAGCAAGGCCCCCATACGATCAAAATCATGTATAACATTGTCATTCAGAGCTTGTCTACTTTCTGGCACAAGCAAACGAGGCTGTCTCATAAGTTAATACAGTCTTCGACTCCGCCTGCCTGACTGCGTCAGACAGACAGGCAGGCTTGTTTGCTTGAGCAACAAGCAGACAAGCTCACCGAAGGTAATCTTAAAATTTAATCTGACAACTTTGGTATAGTCTATGTATTTCCGGCCTGTCATCCTTGCGCTGTCTTTGAATTCAACCTGACTGCAACTGGATGCCATGGCCTGTTTTCAATTTGCTTTTTTGTTGAATAAGCTTTCCTGAATACAAAACACAGGCAAGCACAAAACAGATAAAAGTTTTCAGCCAAAGGTTGCTGATTTCCCTGCCGGTCTCGGTGAGATCAGCAGCAAGGGCGCTCATCTTGATATAACCGAACATTGCATCCGAGGATGGAAAGATTTCTCTTACAGCCAGCCATAACGGGCTGAAACCGGAAAGGGGCCAGATGATTCCTGACAGGAAAAGCAGTGGTATGGAGGTGAAAAGGTAGAGCATCATCGGACTTTCGCGGTTTCTGAAGAAGACAGATAACGCAAGCCCGAAGAAAATTGAGGAAAGCAGGAACGGAGAGATCAGTACAACCAGTTCGTAGAAGTCAAGGTTGTCGGAGTATCCGAAAAGTCCGGGAATAATTTTCAGCATATAGATGCTCAGAACAGAGTAGACAAGAAAATAGGCAGCTGCTTTACCGGTCAGTTGCCTGATGGTTTCTGCAAACCGGTGATCATGCACAATCAGTATCCCTGCCGGATGTTTCTCCCTCAGGGTTCCTGCCACAATGCCAATGGCCAGGATGATGGTCTGCTGAATAATCAGAATGAGCGCTGCAGGAATTCCGTAGCTGGCAAAGCCACCCGAAGGATTCGACATGGCATTGTCGGAGAGGGTTAACGGCTCAGCCATAATTTCAGCCTGCTCAGCAGTCAGCCCGCCATCCATAAGATTGCGTACCTGTATGTTTTTATTGGCATCAATGGTAACAAAACTGGTTCCGGAGACCAGTGCCTTGTAGTAAAGAAAGAATTCCATATCGGCATAAGCCGAAATGGTCGTTTGCCGGCCCAGGGCCAGATCGCTGCTGAAGGATTCAGGAATGCTGACAATTCCCCGGATCTCACGTCTCCTGAAAGCAGAAATGGCCTCTTCCATCGTAGGGGTGGTGCAGGTTACGTTGATTTCAGGCGTGGCATCCAGGTGCCTGATGTACTCCCTGCTCACTGCTGTGCGTGAGTGATCCACCACGGCCACCGGCAGGTTGCGTACAACCTCCGGATAATAGATGAATGAATACAATACCGGATAAAGTACCGGAACGGCCAGTATTATTATCAGAACACCGGCATCTGTTCCTATCATTCTGATTTCCTGCAGCATGGCTGCCAGTATCTGATGCAAACCAATACTGAAACGCACCTGACGATTACTTTTTATCATACGTTGACCTGTTTTCCTGCTGTGAAAAACAACAGGCTGTTAAACCTTTTCAATAGAATCCTGAAGAATAAGTGCCTTTTTTAACCTGAAAAGGATGGCAAACGGCACAAACAAAAACAGCATAAGGAACAGGTACGAAAGCAATGAGTACTCAATTCCGAAGCCGGCCAGTATCTGGCTCTGGAAGATATGCATATAATGCCGCACCGGAAATGCCTCGGCCCAATATTGAAAAACGGCAGGCATATATTCAACGGGAAATGAAAATCCGCACAGTGAAAGAGCCAGAATCCCGTAGAATGCAGAAAGATTCAGGGCATGCCTCATCATCGGAAACAATCCCGCACAGAATATTCCGACCGCCTGATACGAAAGCACAAACAGAACTGAAACGGCAGCCAGTCCGAAAAATCCGGCATGCTGAGGAATGTGTAACATTTTGTACAGCATGAAATTCTGAAACATCATTATAACGACGAAAATCACCGTATAAGGAAGAAGCTTTCCTGCCAGTGCAAGGGGTAGCGATTTTCCGGAAAGCCTCAGCCATTCCCTCGAAGTTTTCTCTTTTATCTCAATCAGTATACTGTAGACCGTCATGAGCAGAATGAAAAGCTGCAGCATGATCGGAAGAATAATGGTTGTGACATAAGCGGAGTAATTTGAGAAGGGGTTGAACAACAGATGCGTGTCCAGAACAATGGGCTGTATGCTGGCCATGACTTTGTTCTCGTCCTGCCCCATCGCTTCAAGTTTCTGTTTGCTCACTCCGGCCGATAAGGTGTGCAGTATGTAAGTCAGGTCATTCTGCATAAGCCCTCCGGCGATCAGGAAACTGTTCTGGTAGTAATAGCTGATGACCGGTTTTCGTGATGCCAGTATATCGGATTGTAAATTGTACGGGATGACCACAAAGCCATAGATGTTGCCTTTTCTTAGTTCCGACATCGCTTCTGACTCAGATTGAAGGTGACTGACAACCCGGCTGAGGGGCGTTGCATCGATGTTTCTTACCAGTCTGGCCGACAATGCTGTATTGTCAAGGTCAACCACAGCAACAGGCATTTTGTTGGGCACACCTTCCTTCATCAGCGACCAGAAGAAGAGTGTAGTGGCTACAGGAAAGATGATCGTTACAAGTAAATACATGCTGCGTGAGGTCATCCTCCGGATTTCGCGTCCGGCAACCTGCAGTATGGTGAAAAGAGTGTCTTTCATGGATGTTGATTTTGACTATTATTCCGGTTGAAGCAGCATTCTGCGGAATTTTTCCGGGCCTGGCAGGAAAGTGGCCTGACCGGGTTTGCCGTTTTCACGTTTGTTGCTGACTCTGGAAAATTCCTGCAGTGATTCTTCTGTTGGCACTGGAGTGGAGAACCGGAGTTTCTGATGCCGTTCAGTGTAAGTCGGAAAAGTCGGCCATAAGGCTCATCCCTGGACGGATGCCTTCGTTTCTGTTGACAGGTTTTGCCCTTACTTCAAAGGTTTTTACATCAAAACTGTCGTTTGATTTCGTGGCTTTGAATGTAGCATATCCGGCCATAGCCTTAATGTAACTTACCTTCAGCCTCACGGTTTTTCCCCCGAGTGCCGGAACTTTGGCATTAAACTCCTTGCCCATCGTAATGCCCGACAGCATATCTTCGCGGATATTGAAGATCACATGAATGTCGTTGAGGTCTACGATGCTCATAACCGGCGAACCTGAGCCCACGAGTTCTCCGGTTTCAGGGAAGATGTCAGAGACCTCGCCGCTGATAGGCGACAGCAGAACGGTTTCTGAAAGGTAGGATTCTACTTCATTTACGGCTCCTTTGGCGCGGTTAACCAGGGCTGCTGCGGCATCTTTATCCTCTTTCTCGGCGCCGTTTACCGCCATATCGTATTGCGACCGCGCTGCTTTCGCGGTAGCTCTTGCAGCCTGAAGGGCAGCTTCGGCTTCATCACGCTTCTGGGCAGGTATCACGCCATCGTTGTACATGTTCTGGACGCGGGCAAACGTTTTTTCTGCCAGGCTTACGCCCACTTCAGCTTTCTGCCAGAGTTCGTAAGCCCCGTCAATCTGCTCTTTCCTGATGCCCTTGATGGCTTTGCGGTTTTGTGCTGCTGCTGCATCCTCGGCAGATTCAGCCTGCATCATTCTGGCCCTTAATTCCGGACTGCTTATGAGCACCAGCGTATCGCCCTTTTCTACAGGCTCGCCTTCATTTACCAGCAGCTTTTCAATCCGGCCGGGGACCTTTCCCGACACCCTGATTTCGGTTGCTTCAGCCTGTCCCTGCAGCATTTCAGCTGAAGGCTTGATAAACAGCCATCCGGCCAAGCTGATCACGGCTACCGTTCCTAAAAGTACCAGAAATGCCGCCAGCATTCCGGAGTTTTTCTGATTATTCGTTTTCATTTGATTCTGGTTTGTTAGGTTTCAGATTATTTCAGGTTGTTTAATGTCAGACTACCTGTAGCCTTATAGCACTCCAGGGTAGCCTGGCGTTGATTGAATATGGCCTGCAGGTATTCAAGTTCTGCATTCTGAACCTCGGTTTCAGCAGCCAGGAGTTCTGTAATGCTGATCATTCCTTCGTTGTATGATTTTCGGGCCAGTTCAAGCGCTTTGATGGCTGCCGTTTTCTGGTTTTTCTTCCAGATCAGCTGCGCATTTGATGCATCGTAAGAGGCATCCGCTTTTACCTGATTCAGTTGCAGCAGTTCTCTTGCCTCTTCCAGTGAGTTCTCGGCTTTCTTCAGTTCCAGTCTTGCCAGCTTTTCCTTACCGGTCCCACCGGAGCGGTCGAACAACTCCCATTTGAATCCCACACCGGCGAGAAAAGTAGGGCCGAATGTCATATTATGAATGTCCATCCCAAGGGCAAGCGGGGCATCGAACGTTGCATCAGCCCCCGCAATGCGGTCGTACCTGAGCGATGCCATCGCCTGAATCTTCGGCAGATAGTGTGATTTCTCGGCTTTCAGAAGGTAACGCTGTGCCTGTACACCGGCCGATAACGCCCTCATCTCTGCCCTGTGATCTATCGCTGCATTGCCCGACATATAAACGGCCGGCTTCAGTTCGGGCGACAGCATTTCAAATTCAGCCGGTGATTTTCCGGTGAGCTGCGATAGCTTATGATGAAGCAGGGTTTTCTTACTCTGATATTCTGCTATCCGGGCATTCAGGTATTCCCGTGCTACTGCAATCTTCAGGGTGTCGAACCCGGTCGCAAAGCCGTTCGTCAATGCCGAAAATGCAAACTTCTTCTCCGCATCAAGCCGGAGAGCCGACTCATCGAGAACTTTTTCCGACTGATTGAGGACTGCCAGCTGATCGTAGCAGGTAATGACCTCTGCAATCACATCCGAACTGCATTTTTCAGCCAGCGCCTGCTGCGCTTCAGCCTTTTCTCTGAGGGCGCCGGAAAGGTTGGGAATCTGTCCGCCACTGAAAAGCACCATCCGGGCCGAAGCATCCAGTCCGTAATAACTGCCACTGAAATCACCGGCGAAGTCGTTGCTTAATGTTGGTACGGCAATCCCTTGCTGAATAAGGAGCTTCTGCAGACTGATCAGCTCTCCGCTCAGCCCGGCCAGTTCAGGGAAAAGTGCCGGAAAGGCCGGGTTGTTCATAAACTCCTGAAGCTTCGACAGACTTTCAAGTCCCGTAACATCGCCGATTTTTGAATCCAGACTGGTTGTTGCATACAGATACTTACCTCCGACTTCCAGTTTGGGCAGGTAGGTAAGCCTCACCGAATTGCGTTGTGTAAGCGCAATCTCCGTGTCTATGTTCTTTTCTGCAGTCTTATGATCCCGGCTTACCGAAAGAAGTATAAGCTCCTTAAGTTCCGGTGAAACATCCACCACCTGGGCAATCACCCCTTGGTTCAGGCTTGTAAAAATCAGGAGCAGGGCGATGGTTCTGATCCTTGTTTTCATGTTCTTCATACAGATACATTAAAATTGGTTGAGTGATCGAAAAAACGACAATTAGACTAAAAGAGTAAAATGGTCGAAAAATGAGTAAAAAAAACTACTTTCTGGCAATTCCGTTAAAAAGGATGTAGATCAGATGGTCCAGCCTTTTGTCAACATCTTTTTCTTCTGCACCCCAGAAGAGTGGGATTTCAAGTCCTTTCAGCGCTGTAACAATGGCAATCGAAGCCAGTCCGGTATCGTCAATCTCAAAGAATCCACCTTCAACCCCCTCTTTCAGAATGCTCTCCATCCTTGCGATCTCTTCCTGATCGTATTTCTTTCTGATCTTTTCAATAAACTCGAGGTGGCTGAGGTATTCATCCTTCATGGCGCTGTAGAAATTGGCCAGTTTCTCCATGGAATGCATTCTGACCTTGACGTGCGCTTTCAGCTTTTGCTCAGGGCTTTCCGCCATAGAAATGGCTTTGGTTAATTCCTGCTTGAGTATGCCGGCCTCGCGCTCAACCACCGCCTTAAAAATGTCTTCTTTACTGGAGAAATAATAATAAATTGAGCTCTTCCCTTTCCTGCTGGCAAGGGCAATCTCATCCATGGTAGTCTTCCTGAATCCAAACCGCGTAAAAATCTGCCGCGCAACACCAATGATGGTTTCCTTTACTTCGTCTTTATCCAGCATCGCTTTCAGATTAATTTGAGGCGGCAAAATTAATACCTTAATCCACACAAGTCAAGAAAATTCGACTAAAAATGTCGAATAGTCGAAAAATATTTATAAAGCAATGATAAACAATTCTATAGAATCATCGCAGACTTATTTGCTATTCCATTCAGGATGATTCAGCCAATTTTCAGTAAGCGGTAAATTCTTATGAGTGTGTTGAGAGACTGTTTAAATATTATAAAACTCTGTGATAATCTGATTAAAATCCGCCCTAAAGGACGGGCCTATGAAAAATGGAATATTAAATTTAATCAGGGTCTTAATCTTTTTTAACTAATTTTATCAGAACCGTAAATCATCTGTAACATTTTTTACCTTTGTGTCCAATGTACACTTACATTGTTCTGCAACCTTGATCGCATCCGGGAGGTTTTGCATCGAATTGATTTTAAGCTTTTCCGGAAAGATTGTCGCAGGGGATTGTATACCTGAGCGAATTCATGTTCAACTTAATACCAACCAAACCAACCACCTTTAAACCAACCAACCATGAAACATTTTTATTCAATGGGAAAACTTGCTCTGATGCTTTTGCTGGCATTGCAGTTTGTTTCCTGTAAGAAAGAGGACAAGGGCGATGATGTAATCGCCAGCTTCGCCTACAAAGTAGATGCGGAGAATTACAAGATTGTGGTTTTCACCAACTATTCCAACGGGATCAACGGAACACCATCTGTTTCGTGGGATTTTGGCGACAACTCCGGAGTTTCCACAGAGTTCAGTCCTGTTCACACCTTCACTTCAGAGGGTTTGTACACGGTTAAGCTTACTGCAACCACAGCCGATGGCACAACAGACACTTATTCGGTTGATATTCTGATATCTGACCCCGACATCGAAATGGCCAAACTGGTCGGCAGCACCGAGAAAACCTGGAAACTGATTCGTGATGTAAGTACTGGTCGTTATCCGCTCGAAGTTGGACCAGCCTCCCACGCTGCCATCTGGTGGGCCATGGGACTGAACAACGACGAACTCGCTGGTCGTCCCTGTGTACTGAACGATGAATGGGTATTCAAGCGTGGTGGCACTGTGGTTTACGACGATAAGGGCGACTACTGGGCCGAAGGAGGTGTCTTTAATCCCTCTAACGTCTGTACCAGCTCTGATCACATGGTAGGACTCCTTGGCCAGGACCTCTCAGCCTGGAGCAGCGGAACACACAGATTTGAGCTGACCTCCGGAACCGAACCAAAACTCACACTTATCGGAGAAGGAGCCTTCCTCGGCCTGTGCAAGGTGGCCACGGATGCCGAAGTAACCGTACCTCAGTCATCGGTAACTTACAACATCATCAAACTGACCGATGGTGCAGTTGATACACTGATTGTGCAGACAAGTTATACTACCGGAGGTAGCGAACCACAGCCGGCATACTGGCGTTTTGTGCTCGTTCATTACGACAATCCGGCCGATGAGCCCCCCATCCCGGGACCTGCTCCGGAGCTGGCCTACACTTTTGAACTGAACGGCCTTACCCTTACCACCACCAACACTACCTTCAACGCAACCTCTTATCTGTGGGATTTCGGTGACGGACAAACATCAACCGACCCCGCTCCGGTGCATACCTATGCTGATGGCGGAGCCTACATCATCACCCTCACAGCCACCAACGAAAACGGCAGTGTATCCGCTTCAAAACTTGCTTTTGCATCCGTCGATGTACTCACCGATGCAATCCTACAGGGTGATCCCTGGAGAGTAAGAGCTGACAACTTCTCCATTTTCTGCGGACCGGCGCTGGGTAGTACCGGGTGGTATGTGGTTCCCAAAGCAAACCTTGATGGTTCCATGTCGGGCTCAGACGACTGGTCGTGCCTCCCCGACGACGAATTCACCTTCGGACCCGGCAATACGTTCACTTACAATACCAACGGAAGCGCGCGCAATGACGGATATTTCGGATCACCCAACGGTTGTATTTCTGATGAACAGATAGCCAACAGCGGCAATGGTGCTGCCTTTGGTTCAGCAACCCACACTTACACCTTCACCCCGGCCAATGGAACCCAGAGAGCCAGGATTAACCTGCTCAATGGTGCCACCGGCGCGGCCTTTATCGGTTTCTACAAAGGCTATTACGGAGGTGAGAATACCGACAAAAATGTGCCTGCCAACGGAGGCAACTCTTCCAACCGCTACGAAGTGATGGGATATGCCAACGACGGGAACACCGAGTACCTGTTCCTTTCGGTTGACTACTCGGTGCTGCATAACGGGTCGCAGGGCTGGTCGGTAATTCTGGTACGTTAATCCACTGTTCACGATTCAGAAAAGGATGAACCTTAAAAATATTCAAATCATGAAAAAACTCTTTTCAATCATACTATTCATTGCATTCTCTTTGTCGGTGTTTGCCCAGGGGCGCGCGGTTACCGGAAAGGTAACCGATGACAAGGGAATCGGCCTTCCGGGGGTTACCATTCTGGTTAAAGGAACCACCACAGGCACCGTTACCGATATTGACGGTAACTACAAAATCAACCCAACCGGCAATACGCTGGTATTTAGTTTTATCGGATTTGCTCCCCAGGAAATCAACATCGATGGCAGGTCTGTGATTAATGTTAAGCTGCTCGAAGACGCCAAATTGCTCGACGAAGTGGTGGTCATCGGATATGGAGCCCAGAAAAAGAAAGATCTTACTACAGCAGTTTCAGTTGTTGGCGAGAAGGAGCTTAAAGATCGCCCCATCGTTTCTGCAGCGCAGGCTTTACAGGGCAAAGCTGCCGGAGTTCAGGTTACCCAACCTTCAGGAAAGCCCGGTGTTGGCCTTTCAGTGAGGGTACGAGGTGCGACCTCTGTAATTGCCAGCAACGAGCCACTCTATGTTGTTGACGATGTTCCAACCACTGATATTTCGGGATTAAGCGCTCAGGATATAGCCACCATGACTGTATTGAAGGATGCTTCTTCCTCAGCTATTTATGGTGCCCGTGCAGCTAACGGGGTAGTTTTGATTACGACTAAACGGGGTAAAAGCAATGAACCGGTGATCAGTTTCAATACCTACTATGGGGTTTCCAGTATCAAAAAAACCATCGATGTTTTGAATACCAAGCAATACCGTGACCTCATGGAAGAAAGGGGCGAAATTATGCAACCTTCTTGGACCAACTTCAATGACTGGCAGGATCAGACATTCGGAACCGGTCATCAGCAATCATATCAGCTTTCTGTTTCGGGTGGTGATGATAAAAACAAGTATTTTGTTTCAGGGGGATTCCTGAGTGAAGAGGGTTTGGTAAAACCAGCACGGTTCGATCGGTATTCTGTCAGGGTTAATCTTGATAATGAAGTTCGTCCCTGGCTTAAAATCGGAACTAATTTTAGTTTCTTGAACATTAATACGAAAGACACACCTGACAATGCCAGTTCAGGCAGAGGTGGGGTGATTATGAGCGCACTGAATACTCCGCCTTTTATGGATGTTTATATGCAGAAAGATGATTATCTGCAACAAATGGATGATGAATGGCCCAATCCGATCGGATCTCAGATATACTACCCGAACCCATTCCAGAATTCATGGGAAAATCCGGTAGCATATATGGATGGCCCGGACCAGAAGGCCAAGGATAATAAATTGTTCGGAAGTGTCAACGCTGATATCAGGATTACTAAGGGTCTGAATTTTAAAACCAGGCTCGGTGCTGATATAACCGCTCATCAGTATGATTACTATCTCGATCCTTTTATGACAAGCTATGGTCGTACCAATCATGGCATTGGTCGTTCCGACAAGGCTAATAGCAATATCTGGTTGTTTGAAAATACGATCGATTATGCTAAAAGCGCAGGAAATCACAATTTTACTGCAATTGTCGGATCGAGTATCCAGAAGTATTCGGGTAACGGAACCTATATAGAAGGTACTGACTTTCCTGATGATGTGTCCATTAAGACCATTTGGGCTGCAAATAACCTGCAGACCGGCGGAACATGGCAAAGTGAATGGGCCCTTGCCTCCTTCTTTGGCCGGGTAACTTATGATTATAACAACAGGTATTACCTTACGGTTTCTACACGCCGCGATGGGTCCTCAAAATTGGCCAACCACTGGGGAACCATGCCTTCATTCTCTGCCGGTTGGCGGGTTTCCTCAGAGCGGTTCATGGAGAATCTTACGGTTATCAATGATCTTAAAATCCGCGGCGGTTGGGGAAAAAATGGAAACCAGGAAGGGATTTCCGACTATGCTACCTATGCACGTAACTCATACTACCGCCGTGATCCCCAAAATCCGCTTTCCGGACCTGGTTCTTATCAGTCTTCATACGGGAATCCGGATCTTCGCTGGGAAACCACAACTCAAAGCAACATTGGATTTGACCTTGCCATGTTCAATTCGAGGTTGATTTTTAATTTTGACGCTTATTATAAAGAAACAACCGATGTGCTGCTGGATATTCAGCTAACAAGTTCACTGCCTGTTACTTCAATTCAAACCAATGCTGGTGAGATTGTAAACAAGGGCCTTGAATTTAACCTGAGTACTGTAAATTTCGATGAAAAGAAATTTAAGTGGTCATCAGATATTAATATGTCTTTTAATAGAAATGAAGTTACAAAGCTTGATTACACCCCTGTCTATTATTTTGGACGGATATACAGCAACAATCAGGATGCAACCATCCTGAAAGTCGGTTTACCGCTTGGTGCTTTTTACGGACTTATTTCAGATGGTGTTGATCCGGAAACAGGCAACCTTATCTATAGGGACTATAACAAAAACGGTGTATTTAACCCTGGCGATGACCGCACTGTGATAGGATACGGTATGCCTGATTTCATTTTTGGTTTTACTAACAATTTTTCATACGAAAGATTCAGCCTGAATATTTTCTTTCAAGGCAGCTACGGAAACGACATTTTCAATGCCACCCGCATCGATCTGGAAGGGATGTTTGACAGTAAGAACCAATCGGTTGAGGTGTTGAACCGCTGGACACCGGAAAATACTATTACCGACATCCCGAGAGCCATGCCTAAGAGTGAAGGTAACCTCGACAACGTTAGAAATTCAACCAGGTTTATAGAAGACGGATCTTACCTTCGACTGAAGTCTATTACATTGTCATACAATGTTTTAACTAAAAACCAGATCAAAGGGATCAGGAATCTTTCGGTTTATGTAACAGGTCAGAACCTATTAACCTTAACAAAGTACTCAGGGTTCGACCCGGAAGTTAATGCTTTCGGGTCCAGTTCAACCACTATGGGTGTTGATTACGGAACCTACCCACAGTCAAGAACGATCATTTTTGGACTTAATGTTGAATTCTAAAAAGTTTTATCATGAAAAATATATTCAAAATATTGTTCTTAGGAGCTCTTGCCACAGTTTTTTCATCTTGTGAGAAGTTTCTGGATTTGAAACCATTAAACAATGGAATCTATGTATCTGGTTCGGCTGACACAATCTACAAAACTGCCAATGATGTGGAGTCTGCACTTGCCGGTGCTTATGGCGATTTCAAGAATGAGTATTGGGAACTCGATTATTTTGTGAATGGGGATGCCCAGTCTGACGATGCTTATGCAGGAGCAGATAACCCAGCCAACTTCCAGATTGATGATTATCGAATTGATGCCACCAATTCAAATGTGAGCCGCGACTATGCCTACCTTTTTAGTACAATTGGAAAGGCCAATGCTATTATCAACAATGTTGAAATAGTGCCTGATCCCAACCTTTCTGATGAGAGGAAAAGGGAAATTAAGGGAGAAGCCTCGTTTATCCGGGCCATGATGTATTTTCAAGCGGTTCAGCTGTGGGGAGATATACCCCTTCAGTTAAAGGAAGTTACCACCATCAGCGCTGAGCTGCTTCCTGAAATCTATCCTCAACTTTTCCCGACAAGGGCAAGTAAAGAAGAGGTATATACGCAGATTATTGCAGATCTGGAGTATGCCAGCGACAATGTAAAAACAACGCAGGTACACAAGGGCTACGTAACCAAAGGAGCAGCAAATGCTATGCTTGCAAAAGTTTTTGCAACTGTTGAACCACACAACTGGCCCAAAGTTTCTGAATACTGCGATGCAGTTATAAGTGGTGGTTACACTTTGTTGCCTGATTACGATATGCTGTGGAACAATGAGAATGAAAACTCATCGGAAGCCATATTTGAGATAAATTATGCCGGTACCAGTTCAGATGGCAACTGGGGCGCCAGCATGTTCCGGGGAACCGACTGGAAGAAGTTCAACATTCCCAGCAACGATCTGGTGAAGGCTTTTGACGACGAGAACGACATGATCCGCAAGAATGCCTCCATCGAATTTCAGGATGTTACCGGACTTTGGTCTGATGCCAACTGGCCGCAGACCAATTATCCTTTCGGCAACAAATACAGAAACATAACATCACCCAGCCCTCAGAACTACATTATTCTCCGCCTGGCCGATATTATCCTTCTGAAAGCCGAAGCCCTCAACGAACAGGGTGATGTTACGGGAGCTGCAGCCCTGGTTAACCAGATCAGGTCGCGGGTTGATCTGCCCAACACCACCGCTTCAACCCAGGAAGCCATGCGCCTGGCCATCGAAAAGGAACGCCGTCTGGAACTGGCTTTCGAAGGCCATCGCTGGTATGACCTCAAACGCACAGGAAGGGCCATTGCGGTAATCAACAGTGCCATCGGCCCGGAAGGCTCCCCTTACGGATATAACCTGACCGAAAACGGATTGCTGTGGCCGATCCCGCAATCTGAACTTGATAAAAACGAACTCCTGACCCAGAACCCTGGTTATTGATCATTGTAAAAAATGAATGTCACAGCAGAAGCCTGAATGGTTGAGGCTTCTGCTGTGATGCTTTAATACTGCCACTACACTTAACAAAACGCCCGATGAAAAACCAATGGATATTGCCTTTCAGACTGATGTTGCTTGTGTTGCTTTTTGCCCTGACTGTACCTGTTGCATTGTCAGGTTGCAAAGGCAAAGACAACACCAAACCCGATACCATTCCTACTGTGCCTGGAAAGGTCGTTGTTTACCTCACCAGCGGCGACAAGAGCCACCTGTTTGAAAAAGGGACCGACCTGACGATAGCGGGGAGTTCATCTGCACAATTCCCTACCATCAGCCTGGATTCGGGCTTCAGGTTTCAGGAAATTGAAGGTTACGGAGCGGCTCTCACCGGTTCGTCGGCTTACCTGCTGAACCGTAAAATGGATGTCGCTTCCCGGCAGGCGATTCTGAAAGACCTGTTCGACCCGGCCGAAGGCATCGGGGTTTCTTACCTGCGGCTTTCCATGGGGGCGTCTGATTTCTCCCTGTCTGATTTTACCTACAATGACCTGCCTGCCGGAACAACAGATTACACCCTGGAGAACTTTTCCCTCGCACAGGATCTTGACGATGTGGTGCCGGTATTGAAGGAAATCCTTACCCTTTCACCTGAAATAAAACTCATGGGCACGCCCTGGAGCCCGCCTGCCTGGATGAAAACCAACAACAGCCTGAAGGGCGGTAAACTCAAGTCTTCGGCCTATGCTGTTTACGCTGACTATTTCGTCCGGTACATTCAGGCCATGAAAGAACAGGGAATTGACATTGATGCCGTTACCGTTCAGAATGAGCCCCTGCATTATACTGCCAATTATCCCTGTATGGAAATGCAGGCAGCCGAACAGCTGCAGTTTATCAAAACGGCCATGGGCCCGGCTTTTGAAGCAGCAGGCTTAAGCACCAGAATCATTGTTTACGACCACAACTGGGACAATACCAATTACGCACTCACCATTCTGAATTCTGAAGAAACCAGAAAATATGTCGCGGGTTCTGCCTTTCATGCCTATGCCGGGGATGTTTCGGCCATGACCTCCGTGCACAATGCACATCCGGATAAAGGCTTGTACTTTACCGAAATATCGGGTGGAGCCTGGGCGACCGATTTTGCCGGAAACCTGATGTGGAACATGCAGAACATCTTTATCGGAACGGCCCGCAACTGGTCAAAAACAGCCTTGCTCTGGAACCTCGCCCTCGACGAAAACTATGGCCCGCAGAACAACGGATGCAACAACTGCCGCGGGGTGATCACCATCAATTCGTTGAGTGGTCAGGTGGTTAAAAACGAAGAGTACTATTCCATTGCCCATTTTTCAAAATTCGTTCGCCCCGGCGCTGTCCGTATAGCCACCACCATCCCCCAGTCGCTCCCGAATACCTTCGCTGTCGGTTTTCAGAATGCCGACGGAACTAAGGTGCTGATTGCTGCGAACGACAACAGCACAGCAAAATCATTCTCGGTAAGCCAGGGTTCTGTGAACTTCAGTTACGAACTTCCGGCAAAATCGGTGGTAACTTTTGTGTGGTAACGCACCCAGGTTGTTGTTCACGATTATCCGGGGGAAATCCGATTTGTATCAGAATTCCTTCTCAGGATTGAAAAAGACCAGGTTGAGCCTCCTTCGCGGTTTGCAACTATTTATTTCTATTACAGCGATCATGCCTGCACTGCTTAGCAGTTAATGGCGGGTAATCTGAAGCTCAGAATTTCGAAGGATCGTAGTAAGGTAGTTTATTCAACTACTTGAATATCCTTATGACCACCTATCGTCCCTGCATGACTTTTATGTCATTTTAAATTGCTATATGCCAACAGCATATCCCAGGTGCGACTGCCGGGGCTGAATACCGGTAGAATACAAAACAACACCCGGTTCAATAAAGTCCCGTAGGGGCGAAATCTATCATACGTTGCAGCGTTTAACCCGACAGCAATGAGCTGAATTCTTTATCGGCTGAGAGAAGCATTCCTTTGTACCTTTTTTCAATCACAGGGAAAAGCAGGGCTCGACGCTACTCCAGATGCTTCTCAGCATGGTAGGATGACCTTACCAGCGGCCTGCTTTCGATGTGCCTGAATCCTTTGGCGATGCCGGCCTGACGATATTTTTCAAACTGATCGGGATGGATGTAAGCCTCCACCGGAAGGTGATTCAGGGTAGGCCTGAGGTATTGTCCAATGGTCATAATCTGCACGCCGGCCGACAGCAGGTCGTCCATGGTTTCAAGCACTTCGTCTTCGGTTTCGCCCAGGCCGGCCATTATTCCCGATTTGGCCTTCAGCCCGGAGGCCGCGATGATACTGAGCACTTCCAGGCTGCGGTCGTAGTTTGCCGCACTCCGTACAAGCGGAGTAAGACGCCGTACTGTTTCGAGGTTGTGCGAAATCACTTCGGGTTTCTCTTTAACTACAAGGTCAAGGAGTTCGGGTTTTCCTCCGAAATCCGGGATGAGCACCTCCAGGGTAACTCCCGGATTCATCGCCCTGATCTGCCGGATGGTTTCCGCCCAATGACCAGCGCCCCCGTCGGGAAGGTCGTCGCGGTCAACTGAGGTAATTACACAGTGCTTCAGGTTCATTTTCCTGATCGATTGAGCCACACGCACAGGCTCACCGGCATCCACCGGTAACGGCTTTCCGGTCAGGGTTGCACAGAACCGGCATGAGCGCGTGCAGATTTCACCCAGAATCATCAGCGTGGCAGTGCCGGCATTCCAGCATTCACCCATATTCGGACAATTTCCGCTGGTGCAGATGGTATGCAGCTGATTGCTTTCAACGATTTCCTTAACGCCGACGAAATTTTTTCCGCCCGGCAATTTTATTTTCAGCCAGTCGGGTTTTTTAAGGTGCTTTTTGTTCTTTTCTTCCATCTTATGGCTGTTGCCTCTAAGCTTTGGGTTTAACTTTTTAAAATTATTTATTAATACGCTGCCGGAACCCGTGTCAAAATTAGCAATAAGAAGTTGACCCGGTGTACAAATAAATTTAATTGTAATTTAGCCCCATACTAACAAGCCGCCGCTTGTTGAAAAAATACGATCATCAGATGGAGAATCAGTTGTATCCCCTGAAATTCAAACCGGTTTTAAAGGACAAGATCTGGGGAGGAAATAAGATTAAATCGGTGCTGGGAATTGATTTTGACCCACTGCCAAATTGCGGCGAAGCCTGGGCACTCTCGGGTGTGGAGGGCAACCAGACGGAGATTACCAATGGCTTTCTGGCTGGTAACGACCTGAATGAGCTGGTGGAGATTTACATGGGCGATCTGGTTGGAGATGCTGTATATGAGCGTTTTGGCAATGAATTTCCCATTCTGGTGAAGTTTATTGATGCCGCGGATTACCTCTCCATTCAGGTACACCCCGATGATTCCCTGGCTGCAAAACGGAACATCGGTTACGGCAAGTCGGAAATGTGGTACATCATTGATGCCGACAAGGGAGCAGAACTTATTTCAGGTTTCAATCAGAAGGTAGACCGTGAAACCTATCTTCGCAGCCTTAACGACAAAACCCTGCGCAGCATACTGAACATTGAGAAGGTATCGAAAGGAGATGTTTATTACATGCCTGCAGGAAGGGTGCATGCCCTCGGCCCGGGTATCTTTCTTGCCGAAATACAGCAGACATCCGATACCACCTACCGTATTTACGACTGGGACAGGGTAGATGAAAAGGGGAATTCCCGGGAACTGCACATTGAAGAAGCCCTCGATGCCATCGATTTCAACGTTTACGACAATTACAAAACGGATTATCAGCCGAAAGATAACGGATCTGCGAATCTGCTGACCAGTCAGTACTTCACTACCAACCTTATCAGGCTCAGCAAAGCCCTGGCGAAGGATTACAGCGAGCTGGACTCCTTTGTTATATATGTTTGTGTAGCAGGATCGCTGACCCTGGTTCATGACGGGGATACCGAGCAACAGCTTAGGCTGCAGAAAGGTGAGGCCATGCTCATTCCGGCCTCCATCAGCCGTGTTGACATAATTCCGGACGAGTTGTCAGAGATACTGGAAGTGTTTATCGCCTGACAGGGCACAAGATTTGATAGTCATCCATAAACCAAAACAAACCTTATGAAAAACATTGCAATGCTGCTGTCATTCATCCTGCTGATTGCTGCAGCACAAGCTCAGGAGCCTGAGAAATCATTGTCGAAACTGCCCTCAGTTACGGTTAAAAGCCTGGATGGCAAGGTGATCAATACAGCTGAACTCACCAACAACGGAAAACCCATGATCATCAGTTTCTGGGCGCTCTGGTGCAAGCCCTGCATCAATGAGCTGACTACCATCGCTGATGTTTACGATGAGTGGGTTGAAGAAACAGGGGTGAAGCTGATTGCGGTATCCATCGACGATTCACGCTCATCATCCAAGGTTGGACCTACGGTTAACGGAAAGGGCTGGGAATATGAAGTGCTGCTGGATGCCAATGGTGATTTTAAGCGGGCCATGAATGTGAACATGATTCCGCACACCTTCCTGATCAACGGAAAGGGCGAAATTGTATGGCAGCACACCTCATTCAGCGAAGGCAGCGAACTACAGCTGATTGATATGGTGCGTAAGCTCAACGCCGGTGAATCGCTGGAGCAGCATTAAGCGCCATTTTCCTGAATACCATCAACACATTGTAAACCCAAAATTCTTACTGCATTGAATCTGAAATCAATCATCCCGGTACTGGTGTTTGTATGTTGCATCACTGGTCTGTCAGTCAGGGCCCAGGATTTTCTCGCGGGCGGTAAAGTAACAGGCAATTTTCAGCTTGATGCCCAGGTGTATAAAGCCGATTCAGCCATAGGGGCCGGAGAGGTAGAGGAGAAGATGCTGATGAATGCTTTCGCCAACCTTCTGTATTCAAACGGGAATTTTAATGCCGGAATGCGCTTTGAAACCTACCTGAATCCCATGCTCGGTTTCGATCCCCGCTACGAAGGCAGCGGTGTCCCGTATTGGTTCGGGTCATGGAAAAACGATCAGTTTGAAATTACAGTCGGCAATTTCTATGAGCAGTTTGGCAGCGGTATGGTGCTGCGCAGCTACGAAGAGCGCAACCTGGGTTACGATAATGCACTGAAAGGGGCGCGGGTTAAATTCAGCCCCGTTGCCGGTGTAACCCTCAAAGGATTAATCGGCACCCAGCGGTTTTTCTGGGATCAGGGCCCTGGCATTGTGAGAGGACTTGATGGCGATTTTGCACTGAATGATCTATTTGATAAAGCAGGTAAGTGCAAAACGCGTGTTACGGTTGGCGGAAGTTTCGTGAGTAAATACCAGGCGCTTGAGGAAATCATTGTCAATGACACCTCCCTGCTGAAACTCCCGGCCAATGTAGCTGCCTGGTCAGCCAGATTCAACCTTTCGAGGGGTGGTTTTAACCTTGATGGTGAATTTGCCTCCAAGATGAATGACCCTTCCAACATGAATAAGTTTATCTATAAAAACGGGCATTCATTGCTGCTGCAGGCCTCATACTCGCAAAAGGGCTTTGGGATAATCGCTTCGGCCAAGCGCACCGATAACATGAGCTTTAAATCGAACCGGAATGAACGTGGAAGCGTGCTTGATATCAATTACCTGCCGGCGCTCACCCGCCAGCATACCTACAGCCTGGCGGCCATGTACCCTTATGCAACTCAGCCCAACGGCGAAATGGCATTTCAGGGACAGGTCAACTACAAAATTAAAAAGGGAAGCCGTCTGGGCGGCAAGTACGGAACCGATATCGCCCTGAACTTCTCCAGGATCACGTCCATTGAAAATGAATTACCCGAAGGTACCACCACCATTGTTTCAGGGACTGATGGTTATACTTCGTCTTTCCTTAAGTTCGGTGATGAATTGTATTTCCAGGATTTCAACCTGGAAGTTCAGCACAAATTCGGCAGTAAATTCAAACTGCTGGTCTCTTACCTGAACCTGAACTACAACATTGCCGTGATTGAAGGGCATCCCGAGGATTCTGTTCCGGTAAAGGCCCATATCCTCATTGCTGACATGACCTATAAGTTTGATCAGAAAAACGCATTGAAAATTGAACTCCAGCACCTGGGTACAAAGCAGGATGAAGGCGACTGGCTGCATTTTCTCGCAGAATATACCGTTGCCCCGAAGTGGTTCTTTACGGTATCCGATCAATACAATTACGGCAATCCGGATAAAGACAGGCGGTATCATTACCCAACGGTGGCGGCTGGTTATACTGCCGGCTCAAGCAGGGTGTCGCTTTCGTACGGCAAGCAGCGCGAAGGCATTCTCTGCGTTGGCGGGGTATGCCGTCCTGTTCCAGCCTCCAATGGCTTTGCTGTAACCATAACAAGCTCATTTTAAGTGATTAATAATCGAATTATGAAAGGAAGAAACCTGAAATATCTGGCCGTACTGCTTCTGGCTGCATCAGCCTTTGTATGGCTGGGGAGCTGCGATAAAATTGAACAGCCTTATACCGGGAAGATAGAAGGCCCGGTTGATACGGCAACCTGCCCTGTGCCGGATTTCCCGGCTGTAACCTTGCTGAAGAAAAGGGTGCTGCTCGAAGACTATACCGGTCATAAATGCGTCAATTGTCCGGCAGCAGCGCTGATAGCCCACAACCTGAAGGAAATTCACGGTGATCAGCTGGTGGTACTGGCTGTGCATGCCGGGTTTTTTGCCGCTCCATCAGCTTCAGGAACCTATGCCAATGATTACAGAACAGAAGCCGGCACTGCCTGGGATGCCTTCTTTGGTATCGGTCAGGTAGGTAACCCGAACGGCATGGTAAACAGGACCGGTTATCCGCTCAATCACATCATGTCACCGGCATCATGGAGCGCCCAGATTGGCAATGCCCTGGCAACAGATCCGCTGGTTGATCTACAGATGATCAACGAATACGATGCTACCGAACGCAAACTTTGTACGCACATCAAAACCAGGTTTGTAAGCAGTCTTGACCGGAACCTGAAACTGATTGTTGTTCTTGCTGAGAGCGGAATCATTTCAGCCCAGAAAAACAACGATGCGGCTGCCGGCGACGTTCCTGAAATTCCTGAATATGAGCACAATCACATGCTTCGGGCAGCGATTACAAGCCCCTGGGGAAATCAGGTTGCCGTAAAGGGTGTGACCAATCCCGAATCCGTAGTTAAATCATTCAAATACATTCTGCCTGAAAAATTTAACGCCGCTAACTGCACTGCCATTGCCTTTGTATATGATGACGATACCGAAGAGGTATTGCAGGCTGTTGAAGCACCGGTGGTTGAGTAATTCTATTTTATTTTCTGATTAAACTGCCGGTTTCCCGTAAAACCAGGTGACTTTGTTTACCTTATCGTCCCAGGTGACGACCGCTTTGCCTTTGTGAAAATCCAGGTATGATAGCATGGCAAAATCCCCGCCGCAGAATGCTGCGTGGGTGAAAACCAGTGCCAGTGCTGAGAAAGTATAATTTCCGGGTAAAAAAGGTAATGCAGCAATTGCAGCCAGGCTGATGAATGCAAAGGGGGCCATGGCCACAAACCTGAACTCTCGTGAAGAAGCCACGAACCGGTGGGCAATGGCCATGAAGACCAGTTTCTTCAGGTCAGCATCGTACGAAACCTCTCTGGCACCGCAGGTACGATAAGCAATGGCATGGATGTATTCATGCAGTGGAATCAGCAGGAAGGCTGAAGCAAAGCCCAGTGTTGCCTTTGTCAGGGCATCTCTCATTTCAAACTCCGGGTTGGTGAAGAAAGCATTGAAAAAATGAAATGCCAGGGCAACGAAGGACCCCAGGGTAAACAGGAGGTAGAAAAGGGGCCAGAAGCTCCGCCGGAAAAGGTATTGCTGCACAAAAGGGACAAGCTCTTTGTGGTCCAGCCTGTCGAGCAATGTGTACCCGCTGTTTTCGAGAAGTTCCGGTTCTGTTTTCATGCAGGCATTTTCATGGTTCTGGGATTAATATGTGTAAGTTAGGGATTGCGCAAAGGAGTGTTCCCCCTGAATTACTTTTCAACTTTCTCCAGCATATAAACATCAGGAAAGGTGAATTTCTCTGCAATAATAAATTTTAGTTTCATTCAATACCCGATTGCTAAACTCTATATTTTTGCATTGTTATAGAATTAACACTGTTATTTCGGTAACATAATCAATAATCAGCTAATTAAATCAGGCATTTGTTATATGAGTAACAGAATATTGATCAGGGATTTAACTCTCCGCGACGGGCAGCAATCGTTGTTTGCAACCCGAATGACGCAGGGGCAGGTCGACAGGGTACTGCCTTTGTACCGTGAAGCAGGTTTTTACGCGATGGAGGTATGGGGAGGAGCCGTGCCGGATTCAATCATGCGGTACCTGAACGAGAACCCCTGGGAACGGCTCGAAAAGATCAGGGCAGCAATCGGTGATGTTTCGAAGCTGACCGCCCTTTCGCGTGGGCGGAATCTGTTCGGGTACAACCCTTATCCCGATGATGTGATTGATGGCTTTAACCGAAATGCGATCAGATCGGGGATCAGCATCATGCGGATTTTTGATGCCCTTAACGACACGGCGAACATCGGATCGACCATAAAGTCGGTGAAAGAGAATGGTGGATTGGCCGATTGTGCCGTTTGCTATACTGTGGATCCTTATTTTTCGAAGTTTAAGAAACTGAAAGCCCTGCTTCAGGCCAAGCCATTGAATACCAGAATATTTACCGATGAGTATTACCTGAATATCGCCTTGAAGCTGGAGGCCATGGGAGCCGATATGGTTTCCATCAAGGACATGGCGGGTCTGATACCCCCCGTAAGGGCCGGACGGCTGGTCAGGTTGCTGAAGAAAAACCTGAAGATTCCCCTTGATTTCCATACCCACTGCACCCCCGGCTACGGATTGGCCTCCACCCTGATGGCCATTGTGAACGGGGCCGATGTGGTAGATACCAACATCATGTCATTTTCAGGAGGCCCTGCTGCAACATCGTATGAGATTATTCAACTGTTCTGCGATAAAATGGGAATTGAGACCGGGGTCAACAGGGAAGCCGTGGTGAAAATTGATGCGGTTCTCAGGGAGATTCGTCACGAATTGAGTGAATATGATACCAGCAAAGTGTTTCCCAGGGAGTTCGACATCTCGAAAGATAAACTCCCCAGAGACATCGATAATTTGTTTGAACTGGCCATTGCCTATGCCAAAGCCGACAAGGAGGAAGATCTACTGACAGCCTGTTCAGCCATTGAGCGGTATTTTAATTTCCCGGAACCCGACGAGAAGGTAAAAGAGGCAGAAGTGCCCGGTGGTATGTACACCAATATGCTTGCGCAACTGAAACAACTGAAGCTTGAGAAACTGCTTCCGCGTACCCTCGAGCTGATTCCATCAGTTCGGATGGATGCCGGATGTCCTCCTCTGGTAACCCCAACCAGTCAGATTGTCGGTGCACAGGCTGTTAATTGTGCCATCGATGAATCGAGGGGCAATCCGTTGTACACCACAAAATCAATTCAGTTTGTAAACCTTGTGAAAGGTATCTATGGCAAGACACCCATGGCCATTGATCCGGAATTCAGGTACAGGATTGCCGGTGTTAAAGAAGAAACGCCGTATGATACCAGGTTTTACAAGCGTCAGGAGAATCATGTTTTTCATGAATACGGCGAAGTGAAACTGGCTGCTGATGAAAAGGAAGAGCTGCTGCTGGAGCTTTTTCCCTCTGTCGCCAACGAATTTCTCAAACGCCGGGTAGAGCAGAAATACCTCGATGAAATTCACAGGGTTGAAGAGCAGAAACGGGCTAAGTTTGAGGCCGAAAAGCGTGAATATGAAAAACTCAGTCCGGAAGAAAAACAGCAACGTTTACTGGATGGGCTGTATCACTACTCCTGGAGCTCTGATGAAAATGGCTCGCTGGGTCACTCCTGAGAATGATCAACATACTCATAAATAGTGGGTTGCGTTTGTTATTTCAGCATCCTGCAGTCCCCCTTCAATGCATAAACTGGCATTAAACGCTGCCTCAGACTTTTTTTTCCGGACCCTGATACCGGCTGCTGGTCACAATGTTTGCTTTCAGTTCGTGCAGCAGCATATACAAGCCGAAGTATGTACGGTTGATGTACAAAGAGTGTTTCGACCCCCTTGCTGTTCTGGAGTTGCGTACCTCTTTGTTGTTGTATAATGATTCACTTAAGTGGTAAACCTGTTCGAAGAAGGAAGAGTCGCCAAAATCGAATTTTCCGGCAAAGAATGGTTTTCCCATTAGCCCGATAATTTCCCGGAACAGCGGAATGAACAGCTTTTTCTCGGCTTCGCTGTCTTTCTCGGTTATAAATTCATTCAGGGTAAAAAGTTCGGTCATCAGTTCCGGATTGTCCAGAACCCCGGGGGTGTGCAGCCTGAAGTAGTAATCATAAAAGTCATCGGGAACTTCTTTTACGCAGCCAAAGTCGATAATTCCAAGACTTCCGTCGTTTCTGAAAAGGAAGTTACCCGGGTGCGGGTCTGCATGCACCATCCTGAGACGATGCATCTGAAAATCATAGAAGTCCCAGAGTGTCTGGCCAATGCGGTTCCGGATATCCTGGGAAGGGTTGGTTGCCAGAAATTCCTTCAGGTGCATGCCTTCTATCCAGTCCATGGTGATGATGCGGTTGCCCGACAGTGCGGGATAATAGGCCGGGAAATAGATTCCGTGAATGCCTTCGTTGAGAACAGCCTCAGAGATCATCACAGAACGTTTCAGTTCAAGCTGGTAGTCAGTCTCCTCAAGCAGCCTTTCCTCTACTTCTGACATATACAGCTTAAAATCACTTTCCGTAATATTCATGATTCTCAGGGCGAAAGGTTTAACCAGCTTAAGGTCAGACGACACACTGTCGGCAACCCCGGGATATTGAACCTTTACAGCAAGTTTTTTACCGTTCAGCGTGGCTTCATGCACTTGTCCGATGGACGCTGCATTCACGGCATTGTGACTGAAACTGTCGAATACTTCAGTGGGCGCTTTCCCGAAAGCACTCCTGAATGTCTTCACCACCAGCGGATAGGAGAGTGGCGGGGCACTGTACTGCGCCATGGCAAACTTATCGCTGTAGGCCCGCGGTAGCATGTTGCGATCCATACTCATCATCTGGGCTGCCTTCAGGGCACTACCCTTCAGTTCGCTGAGTGTATCATAAATATCACGGGCATTGTCGGTGTGCAGCTGGTCTTTTCCGGTATCACCATTGATGGATTTGCGGGCATAATGCTTCAGGTAGTTACCGCCAACCTTCACCCCGGTAGTCAGAAATTTAGAAGCCCGTTGTACTTTTCCTGTAGGTATACTGAATTGTTCCTTCATCTGTGTAGCAAAGTGTAAGGTTAAGCAAGGTTGGAATTAACGGTTATGATAAAGGAACTTAGCCATGTCGATGAGCGAATCAACCGCACCGGGTCCCATGAGGTCGAAGGATACCTTAACGGCCTTTTCGATGGCAGCATCGGTTTTTTCAAATCCGGCACTTTCGTCTTTTATCCAGAACCGCAAAACAAACAAAAGCTGCAGCCACAAAAGCTCGGGGTAACGTTCTGTAATATAGGGACGTTTTACAATTTCACCGGATTCCATTCCTTCTTCCATCAGTCCGCTGACATAAGCCTGAAATACCTCCCTGGCTTTAGATAGTGTGTGATTCTTCAGAAGTTCAGCTTCTTTTTCAGTACTGAGAAGAATAAAACTGCGCTTGCTCTTCAGCACTTCTGCCAGCGTATAATAGAAAGAGAGCAGTTTTTCCTTTACAGGATAGGATTCATACTCACCAGAAGCAGACAGTGTTTCCAGGGTAGTATTTAAAAATCCTGACCATAGGCTTTTTTCAAGGCCTTCGAACGAACCGAAGAACTGATAGAAGTCCTTTTCCTCAATTTTTAGCCTGCTTGTAAACTCATAAACCGAAGCTGGTTTTTTCCCCTTGTTCAGGTAAAAGTCAATGTAGGCGTCTGTTATGGTGGCCTGAAGATCTTTTTCAGGATTCTCAGGTTTGTTTTTTTTCGTTTTTGCTACCATCTTTGTTTAAAGATTTTATACATAAATTAAACAAAAAATCCGGTGATTGGTTTCCGGATTTCTGGTAAATTATCGGAAGAATGAATACCGGGCTAACTTACTTAATGGGGTGCCCGGATTTTAGCGGGTTAAAAATCGAAGATATCCTCCAGGAAATTTTTCTTTTTCTTGTGAGGGTATCCATGACCCTGCGGATGACGCTTGTAGTGATCGTCGTCGTGTCTGACCTGAGGGGCAGGCGAAGGCCGGATCTCCGCCTGAACCGAACGTTCGAGAATCTTGTCAAGCTCACCGCGGTCGAGCCAGATGCCGCGGCATTTGGGGCAGTAATCAATTTCTACGCCGGAGCGGTCAGTGATATTCAGGGCGATGTTACAGACTGGACAGTTCATTGTTACAGATTTTTGTCCAATGATAACAACAATGTCTTTGTTCTTGTTTATTTTCAGTCAGTTATTTAACAAAAATTAATGAAACGACCCGCTTCCCTGCAGGTCGTTTTAAAAGATAATTGAATGTATTATTGGGAAATACAGCAATCAGTTTTCAACCTCTTCGCCCATTCTGTAAAAGGATTTCTTTACCAACTTCCCTTCCTCGTAGAACTTCCAGCTCCCGTTCCAGCTGTACCTGATTTCTTTCGGATCGTAGATCATGACCGCCCATCCTTTTTTCTCCAGTTTACCTGATTCAAGGTAGTATTTCATTTTCATACGGCCGTCTTTGCGGGCATTGAACTGCAGTCGTTTGGTGCCATCCTGGTAAAAGTAGCGGCACCTGCCACGCTCACGACCGTCTTTGTACCGCTCGATGTTCATCGGGATCTTCTTTTCATCATCCCAATACGACACCCATTTCCCCTGCCGGCGGCCCTGGGCGTCGTATCGGTTAGTCTGTTGCTTAAGTGGCCAGAAAGCAAAACTGAAGAATGGGAGTGCGATAAAAATGAGCAGTAGGATTGTCCGGGACATGGTTATTTGCTTTTGTCCTTTGATAAACTGAATTTAACCGGCATGTTGAACTGCACCCGTACAGGATTGCCGCGCTGTTTGCCCGGTGTCCAGGCGGGCATGGTTTGTATTACCCTTACAGCTTCTTTGTCAAGCGCCGCATGTACACCCCGCAATACTTTCACATTGCTCACCGTGCCATCCTGTTCAATCACAAAGGTAACGTAAACGGTACCCTGAATCCCTTTGCTCTTTGCTTCAGCCGGGTAGCTGATGTTGTTGACAACGTAAGCAACCCTGGCCTCATCACCGCCCGGAAACACCGGAGGCTGCTCCACAACAACGAAAACCTCATTGTTGTCATCACTTTTTTGTTCAGGAACTGAATAAACGGAATGTTTTTCTCCTTCGGTCAGGGTAAATTTTATGGGAAGATTGTATTGCACGCGCACTGCTTTCCCGCGCTGTGTGCCGGGAACCCAGGGCGGCATATCCTGTACAGCCTTCATGGCTACCTCATCACAGCCGCTGCCGATTCCCCTGAGGATTTTTACATTGCTGACCTGTCCGTCGGTTTCAACCACAAAGGAAACATAAACGGTTCCCTCTTTCTTGTTTTTCCTGGCAACCTCTGGATAGCGGATCTTTTCCTTCAGGTATTCAATCATAGCATCCTGGCCTCCGGTATATTGCGGCGGGTTTTCCACTACGGTAAAAACTTCCCCAGAGTTACTGTTATTCTTTTTAGCCGGATCATTCTGAATAGCAGGCTGGTCATTTACTTTTTCTTCCGGAACCCGATAGAAAAAAGCTTTATCGTCTTTCAGTTGATCCGTTTTAGTATCTGAGAGAGTAAATGAGACCGGAATCATCATTTCAACACTCACCGGTTTCCCGTTTACATTGCCCGGATTCCAGTCCGGCATCATCTTTACAACCCTCAATACTTCTTCATCACAGCCTCCCCCAATTCCCTTTTCAATGGAAGGATTGGTTACTTTTCCCTCTTCGTCTATTATAACCCGGAAGTATACGGTTCCCTGGATATTCTTTTCACGGGCGATGGTCGGATAACTTATGTTGTCCCTGAAGAATTTGATTCTTGCCTCATCACCACCAGGAAAAGACGGTGGTATTGTGGACAATTTTCCTATAGCCCCGGCATCAATCTTTTCTTCGGGGCTATCGTAAACGATTTTCATTTTGATATTTGATATGTCTTTTTCGGATTTCTTTTCTGTTTGTTTGAAACTGATTTTCTTCTCAGATTTTTCGGGTCTGATCATGGAAGAGAGCAATACTACTGCCATAATTATCGTAACTCCTGCGAACAAACGCAAAATGCTGAGTTTTCCTTTTTTGATCTGATTTAACATGATGATGCGTTTTTTAAGGTGAGCACTGAAGGGATTGATGATTGGGTTCTGACCCGGCAGACCTGCAAAGGTGAGCATGAGCCTGCCGTAACCGGATTTATCGCCCAGGGCTACTGTGGCATCGGCGTCGGCCTGAAATTCATGGACTTCGGCCAGTAACCGGTTGTTTAAGTGAGCGAAAGGGCTGAACCAGAACAACGCCCTGAATGTGGCCGAAAGCAGGCGGTCGATACTGTGACCGTGCCTTACATGGCTGAATTCATGCCGGAGCAGAAACAGAGCAGCCGGATGGTGCAGGCTTTCATCGGAGAAGAACACCCAACGGAAAAAGGAATAGGGACTCCGGGCTTTGTTGTCGATAAATACCTCCCCGAATGGGGTTGATTTTCTGGCTGCCACCAGAAGTTTTCTGAAAATGGCCCCTACAGAAACCAGCAACCCGAGCATCAGTACCCCTACGATGGCCGGATAAAGGGCATTCTGCAGCAGCGCAAGCAGGCCGGGCTCTTCTCCGGGACTTACAACCACGGATGCGGTTACCTCCGGTACGGCGAATACATATACGGGAAGGGCTGCCTGCTCGTTGTCAATCACCGGCTGCGGAATCAGCGGCAAAAACAGCGGCAGCAGAATGGAGAGCAGCAGAACACCACGCATCAGCCTGAGATTTCGTCCCGGGCGGATGGCAAAATGGTAGAAGCCCAGCATCAGGGCGTTGATCAGGGCGACTTTCAGCAGGTATAGATAGAGGAAGCTCATGGTAGTTGCTTTTTTTCGTTGATCTGTTGTTCCATAAGCAAGCGGATCTCTTCCATTTCTTTTAAGGAAAGATTATCCTCGTGTGCAAAAAAGGAAACCATCTGTTTGTAAGAATTACTGAAATAACCGTTCAGCATTTGTTTCATAGTAAAACGGGCATAATCACGTTTGCTGACTTTAGGGAAGTAGCGGTGCGATTTGCCGATAGCTTCATGACCCACAAATTCCTTTTTCTCAAGGATGCGGATGATGGTTGAAACAGTGTTATAAGCCGGCTTTGGCTCCGGGAAGTGCCCGAGTAAATCATTTACATGCCCTTTCCCGATACGCCAGAGAAGCTGCATTACCTGTTCTTCAGCTCTTGTCAGTTCTTTCATTCAGTGAGAAGTTTTTATAATAACTAAAAACTTAGTTTAAAAGTATGTCAAAGTTACAACTAAAAGTTTAGTTTGTCAAGTTTTTTTTAAGTTTTGTGGGAAGAATGTTTTTTGAACCAATGAATAAGGTGCTACCTTTGTAGAGAAGGCAGGGGAATACTGCTATATCCGGATATCCAGATTCCTTAAGCCAAGGCTTAATTGTAATAACCTGATTCATGGAAGAAAAAAAATACATCCGCCCCACCTGGGACGAGTACTTTATGGAAGTGGCCAACACCATTGCCAAGCGCGCCACCTGCGACCGGGGCCGCAGTGGCTGCGTGATTGCCCGTAACAAGCAGATATTGGTTACCGGTTATGTGGGTTCGCCCATCGGATTGCCGCATTGCGACGATGTCGGACATCTCTTTAAACAGATGACCCATGAGGACGGGAAAGTGACCAACCACTGCGTACGCACCGTTCATGCAGAGCAGAATGCCATCTGTCAGGCAGCGCGTCTGGGGATTGCCCTGGAAGGCGCTACCCTTTATTGCCGTATGACTCCCTGCCGAACCTGTGCCATGCTGATCATCAACTGCGGAATCGTCAGGGTGGTGTGTGAAAAAAAGTACCATGCAGGGAGTGAATCGGAAGAGATGTTCAGGGAAGCGGGGATTCAACTGGATTATGTGAGCGAGGATGTGATGAAGTATGAGAAGCAGTGAGTTGGAAGGACGAATTTGGAATGACGAATGACGGAGTTTATTTACGATTTACGATTTACGGTTTACGATTTACGGTTTACGAATTACGATTTACGGTTTACGGTTTACGGTTTACGGTTTACGATTTACGATTGGTGGTTTTTGGTTGTCAACTGCCTGCCCGACTGTCCAAATGGATTTATCTTAAGGCAATTGTTTATCGGTCAGACGGGCAAGCTGATTTAAGAATGACGAAGCACTTATCCCACTCAACCTCAACCTTAACCCTGTCTGAAAGGCTAAATGAATTTAACAACTCAACCTGATTTGTTAGCCAGGCAGGCTTAACGCCAACTTTAGCCTCCTCATGTCTGGTTGGGAAGGTTTTTCTCAAACCGACTATATTTATTTGTTAAGGGGCTTATTTTTAGTGGATTCCTGGCATCGGATTACTTCCGCAAAATCGATTTATCTGAAAGGTATATCCTGATTTTCATTGCATTGTTGAAACCAGATTGCCGATTTACCGCCTGTCACCAAATGCAGCGTGAAACAATCCAACGGTTAGCTGCGTTTACGATAAACAATAAATTGTTTTGTTCCATCCAATCCCGATGCAGTCCGGTATGAGGTTATTCCCGTTCTCTGTTTTACTTGTAATGCTGATGTTGCTCGGAAACCTAAACCCCGCATCAGCCCAGCAACTGCGCGGTGAGGTTAAATTCTCCGAACACAAATTCATTCCGGGCTATGGTGCCAGAAAGGCTGGTAATCCCGAAATGTTCCAGGGAAACAAAAAGAAGAAAAAATATTTTGAAGGCTGGTACTTTAAAATGGTGTCAGCGGATGGTCAATCAATCCTCAGCATAATCCCCGGAATATCCCTTTCTTCAGACGGAAGTGAGCAACATGCATTTATTCAGGTAATTGATGGAAAAACGGCCCAAACATTCTATTATACTTTTCCTATAGAATCGTTTTCGTTTTCCCGTAAGGAATTTGCCATTACCATAGGGCAGAATTACTTTTCGGCTGAAAAACTGTTGCTTAACCTCCATGATGACAGCAGTTCTTTTTCCGGAGAGGTAAATATGAAGGGACTTACAGAGTTGCCTTCCGGCAGGATATTAAATCCGGGGATCATGGGCTGGTATCGTTTTGTGCCATTTATGCAATGCTATCATGGAGTGGTTAGCCTCACCCACGGCCTTGAAGGTGCTTTGGTAAAGGACGGGCTGGAGTTGGATTTCAACGAAGGTAAAGGTTATATAGAGAAAGATTGGGGCAGTTCTATGCCTTCCGCCTGGATATGGATGCAATCCAACAATTTCAGCAACAGCGAGGCATCATTCATGTTGTCGGTTGCCAACATTCCCTGGTTGGGTAAATCTTTCACCGGATTTCTTGGGTTCTTTTACCTGGATGGGAAAATTCACAGATTTGCAACCTACACAAATGCCCTGCTTGACATGAATCGGAAAGGATCGGATACCTTACAGATTCAGATACGCGACAAGAAAACAATCTATAACATTGAGGCAATTCACAAAAGTGCCGGTATGCTGAAAGCTCCAGTCGGAGGATCAATGGACCGCCGCATCCCTGAAAGTATTGATGCTACATTAAAACTCACTGTCATGGACAGGCATGGAAATGTAATCTTTAAAGATAACTCCTCTATTTCTGGAATGGAGTTGGTCGGAGATCAGGAAATCCTGAAGTTGAAGAAAGAATAAGTTTTTGCTTCGGCCTGTTTCTGTAAAGGATTAACAACCATGGCATGGGAAAAAATCAATGACGCCTTCCGCTTTCGTTGCCAATGACTTATATGTTGAAAAGCTGTTTTCTATTAACAACAGATTTCTCCATTTGGCCGAAATGACCCATTCATATGTGAGAAGAATTGCTGGTGTGGTTGAGCCTGGAATTTTGTATTTGTTGTCATTTTTGACTCAACCCCACCATACAGACTTCAGACAATTGTCATTTCGGCCGCAAAGAGAAACCTGCAAATTATTGATTTCCCATGTCATATCAGCATTATGCTCAATTTTTTAGAGTGATCCCCCAGGGTTACAGATGATAGACAAAAAGATATACTGCTTGAAGTGTGCTAGCCGTGATGAACAGATGAATGGTTCCGGAATATACATATTCTGGTTTCAGGTCCGAGCAGACTGCACTTTGCGCTGATTTTAAAATACTTTACGATTAGAATTCATTGTTGTCCGGGGAAAATAATTGGTTTCCTTTGAACTCATTGATAATACTGGATTACAGCCATTATTCAAAACAGGTACCTTACTTTCTTTTTTTTGACACCAACACACGAAATCACCAAAAATCACCAACTTATTTATCTGATTTAGAACGATTTTGGTGGCTTGGGGTTTTGGTGTCAAGGATTTTTTTACTTTAACCGGACAATAATGATTAGAATTTTTTGATACATTACCCGGGCAGGTAAATCCGGCTTTTTTATTAAAGATGTATTACCATTAACCTGTTGTGCGGTTAAATATTTAAATCACTGATAATAAGTGCTTTTGAAGTCAATGTCATGTTGAGCGAAGTCGAAACAGACATTGACTTCATCCACACTATCAAAATGTTATGTTTGTAACCGCACAACACGTTACCATTATTTTATTCATGTAATATCCTGCATCATTATAGTCCGGCAAACTTTGAAATTGTATATGAGATTGCCTTAGGTGAACTCTCCGCCTTTGGCGGATTGGTTCTTCACTTCACTTTCCCGCACATGTGTGACTTAGAATGACAATCTGTTAGGGACAGGATAAGTGGGCTTGGTTGCGGGGAAGCCTCGACCAGGTCCACTTTCAATCGAACCCATGCAAATCAAAGTCATTATGATTTCGCATTTTGCGGGAGAAGAATCTCATACTTTAACCTGACAATATTGATCCTGCATATAAAATAGGCCATTTGGCGTATAGCAGGGCCATTCGTCTGCCCCATTTTTGTACCATGGCTTACGGGATTATTTCTGACTCATTTAAGCATGAAATTTCCGGAGCAATTCTTTATAAACGCATTTAAAAACAGGTACAGGTATGAAAAGAGTTGCATTATTTCTGGCAATATCAGGGTTATGTTTTCTGGCAAATGCACAGGAAGCAGCTTCAGATCCGAAGCTGCAGAAATTCATGGCCAATGCCATGACCATTGATAAATTTCTGGCGCTTCCGGATGCTGAGTTCTGGAACTACAGTAAGGCAGTATTGTATGAACGTCAGGGTTTTGAGGACGGGCATGGAATGTGGGTTTGGCCGCCAGCTCTGAAGACATTTCCGAAACGTGTTGGTTTATTGTCATTTATGGTATTTGACCCGGGTTTTTTTGAAGTTTCGTCGAAAAGGTACGGAGGACCGGATATAGGCTACAGGGTAACAACCAGCAAGGGTGCTTCGCTGAAGCTGGAGAGCACAATGGCACTGGCTGATTTTTTCTATAATGAAACACTGCCTGAACTCAGGGAAAATTTCAGGTATTTTGGTTCTGAACTGCTAACTCCGGAGGAATTCATTACTTCTGAGGCCATCCGTGAAGCATACAATACGTTTTCGTATGAAGAGAAAGGCCTTGGCAAATGGATGAGTAAGGAAGGGTCCTATCAGACAATCGCCTGTCCTTCAAGTCAGCGGCTCTATTATGCCGAGAGTTTCTCAACCCCTTCGTTTCTGGATGCCATAGGTCCCAAAGCCAAAGAACTGGGACTTGATGCTGTGATCATTCTCAAAATTCAGATAGGGATAGATGAAAAGGGAACCATCTCCATTCAATCGATGAATTATGGCATGTATGGGCCGAATCCGGTCCCGAAAGATCCTGGTAAAAAGTATGTTGCCATAAATCCGGCAACGGGGTACCATGATTATGTAGTTTATTCGGCAAAGAAGCTGGGGGCTTTTGACCTTGATGCCTTGCTTGAAACCAAAGAGGGAATGAACGTCGTCATATCTGCAGAATCAAAAACATCAAGGATCAGCAAACTGGAAGGCGTGGGTAAACTGATCAACAAACTTGCCCTGGGGGCTAATTACGAACTGGATATGTGGATAAAGGGTACCTGGAAGCCTTTTAAATATAAATAAGCGGGATAAACTCCAAATCTCAGGAAGAAATGAAAAGGTTTGCTATCGCCCTGTTGAGCCTGATGGTAGTGGTTTCATGTAAAAAGGAAACCGATCCTGCAGCAACAGAAGAGCCGCAGGATGAAGTCGCTGAAGCTTATGAAAAAGCAGGATTCGGCTATCTCGGAAGATATGACACCTATCTTCCGGATGTTCCGGGAAGTTATTACATTACCCCTTTGGATATCCGCAATGTAAATGGCAAGCTGTTTGCCAGCTGGCAGATTGAGCAGGCTTTTTACGGGAGTTTTCATATCTATTCAGGCTATCTTGAAGGCAAAAAGTTTGTGAAATCTGATTATGAAGCCTGCGGTGATCCGCAAACGAGCTCTGCCTACCGACGAGTTCTGAACCATGAATTCGACGGGCAAGGGAATCTTTTTACCACCTATCGATACCGCGACAATACTTCACTGAGCGCAACCTGGTTTCACAGTTTCTGCAGTTCATCGGGGCAGGTTTCAATGGATGAATATCGTCAATACCAGATGGATATAGCTGAAAACAATCAGTTTGTCACCGCAGTGGGGGCACTCCAGCAATACAACGGTTATGAGCTCCCCGATCTGAGGTACTATACCTACGGCATTTCGGGATGGGAAGATGTTCCGGTACCAGGCCTGAAACCGAAAATACAGGCGTATGATTATTATATAAGTGAAAACGGCAATGGATTTCTGGCCTATACCGATGCTCAGCAGGGTGATGCTACCAACGGAAATATGTACCTGGCCGGATTCAACGGTGTAAGCTGGGTTAACCTCGGAAGTATTCCCCTGTTAGAGGTAAGAAAACTAATTGTCAACTATTTCGAACCCTTTGAGGTGCGGATTGTAAGGAATGGCGACCAGCCTTTTATTGTCCTTTTCAGGGAGAACAACACCCTTGCGGTTTTGGAGTTTGATGGTGTTTCTCTTAAACTGATTGCCGATAACGTGCCTTATCCGTACAACCCCACACAGCCCTTCACTGTCACCACAAAGACGGATTTGTGTGTGTACAACAGCAAACTCACAACTTATGGTTTTGGCAATTCACTGGGGATACTCGACGATCCTCGTTCGGTCTATCAATTGAATGGTGGATCTTTCGCACCGCTGAAAACTCTGAATGCCAGTAACCTAACCCTCCGGGGTGTTTATTCTGACAATACCCGTTTATGGGTTGCCTGTGAAGTATTCAGAGCCGACAACGGAGTCATCAGAAGTCCGGTAGATATCATAGAAATCAACTAACGAACAACCAGCAAAATGAAACGTCTTTTCTTTGTAATTCCGGGTATCCTCATCATTTCAGCACTGTTTTCGTCATGCAAAAAGGATGAACCAACCCAGACAGGTGAAATCACCATCAAATTTTTAGAGCCTTATGCTGATACTGAGGTTCTGCCCGACACCGTTTATGTGGCATCAGACCTGACGATTAATTACCGCGCGCTGGTTTCACCCATTGAAGATGTCGAGTTTATTCATTTCAGAATATTTTTTGATTATACCCAGGCGCTGGAGTACCACTATACGCCATCGCATACCACCGGAGGTACAGCCTACCTGATCGACTCCATCCGGTACCCGATTGACTATAAAGCGGTGGCAGGAAGCATACATTTCGTGACGCTGCAGGTGGAAGCGGTAACGTTTAACGGTGCAAAAAAGGAATCGCACCTTACTTATGAAATCCAACCGGTTAACTATCCGTTTCAGTTCAGGTTTTTTGATTTCAACAGCAGTGACACCCTTCAGGTGGGGCAGACTGTTACCATGCGTCCGTATTTTTCTCCGCTTACGGTTAATCAAACCATTGCTTCAATGAAAGTATTTGAGAAGATTGGTTTTGGAGCTGAGGCTGTATCCGCAACTTTCGGCCCTTCAGATTTCTTTTATTATCAGGTTGGCTGGCTTCGTGAAATGGAGTATCAGGTGCCCGATCTACCTTCCGGGTCAACCATCGTGCACCGGTTCGAACTGCAGGATTCATTTGGTTCCAGACACGTTATTCAGCATCAGATACTGGTTCAATAAACAGTGCTTGTTTTAATATTGCATAAGCTATGCGCACAGTATTTTTACTTTTATTTGTATTTAAGGGTGTGTTTGGGCTCGCCCAGGAAGCCAATGTTTTTTACACCCCCTGGTATGGCGGAATCGGGGTTCACACGATTTCAAGCCGATATTCTGACGGAAGCAGTGAGATAAAGGCACCACTGACATATGCTGATGTGAGGGCGGTATTTTTTACTGAGAAAGGCTATATGGATTTTGGTATTCCCGTGGTTGGTTATTTCTTAACTGGTTTGATTGCTGCGGGGGGTGATTTACCGGATGATAACGGAGAAGTTTCATTTCTTTTTGCAAAAGGCGGATGGGATGTATACAAAAACAATCTGTTCCGGATCGGGGTCGGAGCTTCGCTGAATGCAATGCTGATCAATGTTGATGGTATTGTTGGTTACGGAGCTTCCCTGGAGTCATACGGAACGCTGAGTCCCCTGGTTTATGCCAAAATCAATGCGGGTCCTTTTCTGATAGCCCCTGTATTTGAATACAATGCTGTTTCATGGACCAATGTCAGCGGGACCTCGAGACCAGGATTTTGTCTGGGAAGCCATGTGATCATTCCCCTCGGGGAGCGACTCGGCATAAACCTGAATCCTTCGTTCGAGAAGGGGAATTTCAGGAGTAATCAGGGCGGTTCCATGACTTCCTCTTCAGTAATTTTTAAAGCTGGTATTGTGATCAGGCCTGATTAGAAAAAGGCTTGGTGCTCATCAGATAATGTATAAAGCGGCCTTCAACTGAGCCGCTTTCTTCAATTTTCCGTCAACCCTGTTTATACCAGTTTACCAGTTCAACTCTTGATCTGAGCTGCAGTTTGAGGTATATATTTTCGATGTGTTTCTTCACAGTTGACCGGCTGATAAACAATTGATCTGCTATCTCCTGGTTGCGGTTGCCTTTTGAAAGATACTCCAGGATTTCAATTTCACGTTTTGTCAGTTGCTCACCGGTTTCTTTTACGAAACCGGAATTCTCTTCTGGTTTATATCCCGAAAGCAGCATCTTAAGCGATTTGGCAGCAATAACAGCCGACATCGGAACCCCGCCTTCCATAATTTCATCGAAGGCATGCAGCATCCGTTCAAGTTTTTCATCTTTTAACAGATAACCGGTAGCGCCGGCCTTGATGGCATTAAAAATTTTATCTTCCGACTCAAATACTGTGAGCATCAGGATTTTAATCTCGGGGAAAAGCTGTCTGATCCGGAATGTGGTTTCAATGCCATCCATGTCGGGCATTTCAATGTCCATCAGCAATAAGTCAGGTTTCACCGGGTGCTGAATCAACCAGTCAAGGGCTTTTCTTCCGCGGTCGGCATAGAACAAAACATTGATTTCCCCGGCCAGGCTGAGTTTCTGGATCATTTGTTTTCCGATAGCCTGATTGTCGTCAATAATCCCTATGTTCATGTGTTTTTTTGCAATGTTCGTTAGGATTTGGCGGATAACTATACGCCGGTCAGCGTATTTTTGTTAATCTCAATGAAAATGGTGGTGCCAGCATTGTGCCCAGTTTCAATTGTTAATGTGGCTTTAAGTGCTTCAGCCCGTTGTTGCATGGATGACAGGCCATTGCCTTCGGTATTTCCCTCTGTAAATCCTTTCCCGTTATCGCTTATCTGAATACCAACATTTCCGGAATTGGTTTTAATGGTTGTGGTGAGTTTTGTAGCCTGAGCGTGTTTGAGGGTGTTGTGAACGGCTTCCTGCATGATTCTGAACAGATTAAGGCCGTTAAGCGGATCAACAGGCAGGTCAGGGATGTTTTCTGCGAGAAATGTGCATTGAAGTGTTTCATAGGGCTCAGTAACTCTGGAAACCCATTTCTCATACTGGATAAACAGTGATTGAAGTGTCATCGATCCCGGATTCAGCGCCCAGATGGAATCCCTGAGTTGCTGCATACTCTCGCGGGCAGCCGATTGCAGTTTGTCGATGTTTCCGGATGTTTTTTCGAGATTGTTTCGTTTCAGAAGCAGGCCGGTAGTTTCAAGCCCCGAAATCAGGTAAGTAAGCTGACTACCCAGGTTATCATGGAGTTCTCTGGAAATCCTTGACCGTTCCAGCATGATTTTCCGTTCAGCGTCCATGCGGTGTAGCTTCCAGCGTAGCCGGAGTAATGAAAAGTACCTTACCACCAGAAACATAACACCGGCAAGTGCCAGAAAAAGCATGAACCTGAACCACCAGGTCTGGTAAAAATGAGGTAACACAGTAAGAGGAACAGATCGTCTGTGTGCGTTGTACCATCCGGTCTCATCGTAGAGTTCAATTTCAAGTGTATAGTTACCCGGAGGCAGGTAGTTATAAATCAGGGTGTTCTGATGAGCAGGTAGCATCTGCCATGGTTGGTCAATGCCTTCGATACGGTATCTGAACCTGCACATGGAGCCGGGAAGGATTTTGTCAAAAGATAAATCAAGATGCAGTGCATGCTCATCTGGTTCCAATTTCAGCGACTGAACCCTGATTTCCTTTTTTCGGATGATTATTTCAGGTGATAAAGAAAAAACCCTGTCCAGGTCAGTTGTATTCAGGATCAGCATTCCCTTTTCCCCACCTGCAAAGATGTATTCCGGATAATGCGCAAAAGCCTGCTGGTTAAAATCGTTAAAAGGGAGCAGATTGCTTTTATTCAGCATCACCGACTTACCGCTGCTGATGTTGACCCGGCATAATCCCCCGGAAGTTGTCAGAATAAATGAATCGGATCCTGCAGGCATGATACCGAATACATTGTCAGGATCAGTGGCGAGTTTTACCGGGGTGAAGGTTGAGTCGGATGAAATGAACCGGCTCAGTCCGCCACCCATGGTTGCAACCAGGTAATTTTCCGGACTAAGTTCTGAAAGGCAGAAGATCACGTTGCTGGGCAGGGCACCCTGAGCTTTGTTGCCGGCTGTATAGTAGTCTGTTTGTTTTAATTCGCTGTTAAACACCTGCAGACCAAATCCTCCGGCTATAAGGAAACGGCCATGGTTGTCTTCGATCGCCGAGTAGATGGAGTAATTGTGAAATCCGGGTTGAGTAAATGGAGTGATGTTCATTGTTTTCTTATCCAGCATGAAAGCGCTGAATTGTGTACATAGTATTGCTTTCCCGGGCGAAGATTCACCGATTCCGAAAACAAAGCGGGTTCCTGTCGCATTGTTAACAGCGGTCAGGGGCCTGAATTTCCGGGTTTTCTTGTTGTAGGTCCAGAACCCTTCCCGGTAAACCGAGATCAGGTACTCTTCCTCATTCAGTTCAACAATGGAGTTAACAGAAAACCTGTCGAATCCAGGGGGATGATACAGCCTTCGATTCAGAAATTCCCCGTTTACGAGCGTGCCTTCGAGGATTCCCGATGTGGTACCGCACAAAAGTTTTCCGGTTTCTTTCTCATAACGGAAGCACCAGAAGTGCTGGACTCCGGCCTGTTCATTGGTAAGGAACCGGATCCTACTGCCAGCAGGTGAAAGGTATGCCAGTCCGGTGCCATCGCCACCTACCCATCGTGTGCCATCCGGATCAGTAAAAAACGCCTGAGCTGTGTTTGAAGTAAACGAGAAGAGATTTCCTGCTTCATTCGAATGAAATTCCGGTGATTTGTCGCTGGCTGATCCGAAAAATGCAAATTTTCCGGCGCACTGAATCCAGCACCCTCCTTGCTGATCAGGGTAAATCCAGTAATTTTCGTTGGTTCTGATATCAATCCTGTAAGGAAGTTTAGTGAGATTGCGATACTGACTATCAAGAAGATACAATCCATCTTCTTTTACGATAAGCCAGGCGTTTTCTTTTTCCCACCACCATGCATCAAGTATACCTGAATCTGTATAGAGATCGGTTTGCCGGTGATTTTTAACAGAAACGAATTTTTTACGTGTTACAAACCCATGAAACTCACCGTCTGATACAATTCTTAGCCTCCGCGGATCAGGGTTTTTGAACACATCAATCACCCTTAACGTACCTTTGCTGATATCAATGGTTAATATACCGCAGTGAGTACGGGCATAGATTCTGGTTTTTTCAGGGTTAAGATAAAGGTCAACAATGCCTCCGATGCAATTCATCGGATTTTTCAGTAGCTCAGCGTGTTGATCTTCTGTATTGTACAGTATCAGTGCATCCCTTGCTCCAACAATGAGAAGTTTACCATCAGTTGCAAGACAATTGATGTATGGGTTAATTTTTCCTGTAGCCGAAAGCTTGACTTTCCTGAAAGCGAATCCATCGTAGCTGTAAAGCCCAATGGCTGTTCCAACGAATAATTTTCCGCCGGGAATTCTCACAATTGCAGTTACATTTGGGTCGGGCAAGCCCTGATCTGATCCGATGCTGTGCCACAACGGCTGCTGGGCTGATAGATTCTCAGCTGCTGAAAGGAAAAGAAATGCTACCAGACAAAGAATTTTTTTCAACGTAACGTATTTTGCTGTTGTTTTGAAGCCAGTGGCCGGCATAAAAGTCTGAACCACCGGCAAACCTGTGGCACGAAGAATATTCAGCATTGTGTAAAACAACTATGGATCAAGCTTGTTTATAGGATTGATTCCGGAAATGCTTTTTAATTCTAAATCAATATAAAAAAACCGTTTGAGATGTCATTAGTTGGAAAAAATGCGCCTTCATTCAAGGCAAGTGCCGTTGTTAACGGCGGAGAAGTAGTTGAGAATTTTTCACTTGATCAGTACCTGGGGAAGAAATACGTGGTGTTTTTCTTTTATCCCAAGGATTTTACCTTCGTTTGTCCTACCGAGTTACATGCTTTTCAGGCAAAGTTGGCTGAATTTGAGAAACGCAACTGTGCCGTGGTAGCCTGTTCAACCGATACCGAGGAATCGCACTGGGGTTGGCTGCAGATGACGAAGAAAATGGGAGGTATTCAGGGCGTAACCTATCCAATCGTAGCAGATACGGCAAAAACCATCAGTGCCAATTACGGGGTGCTGGCCGGTGAATACGATTGGAATGAAAACGGAGAAATGGTTTCCAGTGGCCCGATGATCGCTTACCGTGGATTGTTCCTTATTGATAAAAATGGGGTGGTTCACCACGAAACGGTCAACAACTTTCCGCTGGGCCGCAATGTTGACGAAACCCTGCGCATGCTGGATGCACTGCAGTATTTTGAAGAGAACGGCGAAGTGTGCCCGGCAAACTGGGAGCCCGGTAAGGAAGGGATGAAAGATACCCATGACGGTGTAGCTGATTATCTGGCAAAGCACTGATTGTAAATAAATCCATAGCATTTTCAGGGGCGTATCCAAACGGGGGATACGCCCCTGTTGTTTAAGCCTGCCTGGCTTTCTGAACTTATGTTCATAAATATATCGCTTTACATGAAATATTCTTATTAAAAAATTTGCAAAACACTTTTTCGTGTTTACTTTTACTGCCTTGCCGGAATAAAAGGTTTACGTTTTAATCTTATTAACCCAACAGACATGAAAAAGATTTACATTTTATTTGCAGTGATGGTTTTTACTGCAGTTTCTTACGGGCAGACCTACCTGACAGAGGATTTCGGATCAGGTGCCATGCCACCTGCAGGCTGGAGTTTTGATGGCCTGCCCAACCAGTGGTCTTCAAGTCCCAGCAACAATGCCGGAGGGAGTGCGCCAGAGGCTAAATTTACCTACATCAATCAGAATACGACTTCCAGGCTGGTTTCACCGGTTGTGGACCTTACGGGGGCAACTAACGTGAATCTCTCCTTTAAGTATATGTACGACTGGTATGCCAACGGACCTTCGATCGGTGTTGCTACCCGATTTGGCACTGGTGCCTGGACGGTTGCCTGGCAGGTAACCCCATCAGGGAATCAGGGGCCCAAAACGCAGATTGTTGAGCTCTCCAATGTAAGCCAGAGCGATTTTCAGTTCTGTATTTTTATCACAGGGAATCTCTACAATGTGGATTACTGGTTTATCGACAACATAAAGCTGTTCACACCCCTGGCCCTGGATGCAGGACTGGCATCTGTGGATATTCCCCGCTATGTTCAGGCCGGTCAGGAGTTTGATCTCAAGGGTGTTGTTTCAAACGAAGGTTCAACCCCGATTAATTCATTCAGGGTTACCTATACGGTTGATGGCGGCGTTGAACAGAGCTACTCGGTAGTTGGTCAGAACATTACCCTCGGCAACACCTATTCATTCACGCACCCTACAGCAATTGTTCTGCAGGATATCGGAAGTCATGAAATCGTCACCACTGTAGACAATGTAAACGGTGGAACCGATCTCGATCCTTCCAACAATACGCTTACCAAAACAGTGGGTGCAGTGACATTTGTCCCCACCAAAAAGGTGCTAGCTGAAGAAGCAACCGGTACCTGGTGCGGATGGTGTGTCAGGGGAATCTGTTTCATGGACTACATGGCAGAGACCTATCCTGAGACCTGGATCGGAGTTGCAGTTCACAATGGTGATCCGATGGTAAATGCTGTATACGATGACGCCATTGCCGGAATCATCCCGGGATTTGCTGGTTATCCGAGTGTTACCACTGACCGTACTGCCGGTGATTCTGATCCTTCAGAACTTGAAGCCGGTTATCAGCGCAGGCTTTCAGCCATCAGTCCTGCAACGCTGGATATCGTCAACTACGCCTGGAATCCGGATACCCGCCTGCTTGAATTTGACCTGCAATCGGAATTTGTGGCCGACATCAATTCAGAGCTTCGTTTCGGGGTCATCTTTGTTGAGGACAGTTTAACAGGCACCACTTCTCAGTGGAATCAGGCAAACTATTATGCCGGCGGAAGCAACGGTGCCATGTGTGGTTTCGAAAGCATGCCTTCAACCATTCCTGCTGCGCAGATGCATTACGATCATGTTGCCCGTGAAATCCTCGATTCACCCTTCGGCACCGAAGGCAGCCTCCCCGCTGAAATTGCCCTGGGATCGGTGATCACTTACCATTATTCCTATACCATTCCCGAAGGATGGAATTACGACAAGCTTCACATCGTCGGATTCCTGCTTGATATGACAACCGGAGAGGTAATGAATGCCAACAACGAAATCAGTACCTATGTCGGAATCAACAGCCCGGTTTTTGAGCAGGGGGTATCGGTTTATCCGAATCCGGCCAACGATTTTATGAACATTTCGTTTATGCTTAACCAGCCTGAAGTAGCCGGAGTAGAAATTTTCGATCTTTTCGGAAAGAAGGTGGCTGCGGTAACAGGGCATGAATATGCTGAAGGACAGAACCTGATCCGCATCAGCAACGAGGGAATTGCCAACGGGATGTACCTTATTAAGTTACAGATCGGCAACAGGGTGATTACCCGCAATATATCCGTGATCAGGTAACCATATCTGAATAATTTCAAGAACCCGGTCATCCAGTATGTCCGGGTTCTTTTATTCCTGTTAAGCTGAAATTTATGGGTTATTGTGTTTAACAGAATGTTGACAGGCCAACATCTTACTGACCGGCAACAGGGTTTTAAATACCCGGTACCTGCCTGAATTTCAGATGCTTTATACAACAGACAGGCCTTTAAAGACGGGCCTTTCCACTGAGTATAGTAAAAGATAGTCAGTTTTCAGCGCTGAACAGGCTCCGGAACTCAGGATACATGTTTGCTTACCAGTTCAATCAGATCGCGGCGCTGAAAGGGTTTGATGAGGTAGTCGCTCACGCCGGCGTTCTGCATTTCACTGCCGGCTTCCGGTGAAATGTTTCCGGTGAGCATAATCACCGGCAATTCGTTCAGTTTTCCCGATGGGTTGTTTCGGATCTGGCGGGTGAGTTCAAGTCCGTCCATCTGCGGCATATACATATCGCTCAGCAGGATGTTGTAGCTTTCTGTACGCAGTTTGCTGAGTGCATCCAGCCCGTTGTCGGCCACATCCACCGAAACATTGTCGTGCTTAAAGATGGATTTAAGCAGCATCACATTGAAGTAATTGTCGTCTGCCACAAGAATCCTGATGTTTTTATCCGGCAGAACAGGCTCATTTTCAGCACTCCGGCCAACAATCTGCTGAATTTTACTGATGGGATAAGGAATGGTGATGGCAAACACACTGCCATGTCCGGGCTTGCTCTGTACGGTGATTTCCCCTCCCATCTGTTCGATCAGTTTTTTGGTAACTGCCAGGCCCAGACCGGTACCGATGATCCATTTTTCAGGGGTTTCGGAGTGTACGCGTGTATATTCGTCGAAGATGCCGCTTATTTGTTCCGGGGCTATCCCGATTCCGGTATCCTTAACTTCTATGTTTAATTTCGCGTAACCCTGGTTTTCGGTTAACTGTGAATGGATGCTGACTTTGCCCTGATGGGTATATTTTATGGCATTGCTTACCAGGTTGTTGAGCACCTGTTTGAGCCGGATTTCATCACCAATCAGCACAAACGAGGTTCCGGTATGCTTGTATGTAAGGTCGATCGACTTATCAAGGGCCATTTTTGAAAATGACTTAATCACCTGCTGGATGGCATCACCGGGCCTGAAGGGGTTGCTGAGGAACGACATGCGCCCGGCGTCAAGTTTCGAGAGGTCAAGAATATCGTTTACTGTTGCCAGTAACATTTCTGAAGATGACATTAAGCCCGAGAGGTAGTTTTTCTGGTCGTGGTTCAGCCTGGTTTGTTCAAGTTGCTCAGCAAATCCGATAACCGAAGAGAGCGGTGTACGGAATTCATGGCTCATGTACGATAAAAACCGGCTCTTTTCCTCTGCCTGCAGAAGCGCCTGTTGTCTGGCTTCAAGGATGTTCTGCTGATAACGCTGGTTCTTTCTGAGGGTGATGATGGTTAAGACAGCCAATGGTAATGAAAGCAGAATAATGATCAGCAGGGTTTTCTGAAGTATGTCTGATGAACGTGCAATGGTTTCTGAAGAGCGCTTTTCCTGGGCGGCTTTGCTTTCGCCGGTAATGGATTTTATCGAGTTGAGTATGGATCGGATTTCGCTTAAAACATTGTTGTTGAGGCGGATAAGCTTTTGTTCCTGGATGCGGAGTTCATTGCGTTTTTCGAGCTGGCTTGCAAGCTGCTGCTCGTAATATCGGTTGGTTTTGCTGATGATTTCGGTTGCGAAACTTTTAAGGCTTAAGGTAGAATCGTTGGATTCGGGTTCATTGGCAGCCGGGGCAGTTCCTGATTTAACCACCACCTTGGTATTGCTGGTTACCTGCTCTTCTTCCCCCACAAGCAGGGTTTTGATTTTTCCAAACAGCCCCTTTTTTCTCTTTCCTGACGAGGTTGAATAGTCCAGGGTATCGATGGACAGCATTCCCTGCGATGGTTTGAATTTCCTGATATAAAAGTTGTCGTTCATCTGTTGAAAGGACACTGAGTCGAAAGAGAAGGAGACAACCAGCAATGAATCAGCAAGACGCTTCAGGCGCAGGTAACTGCCTGCCTGTTTTTCACGCTGCCTCAGTGCATCGATGGCTTTTCCGCCGGTAGTGTTGGTGAAAGTTGAGGCAATTCTTTGAAGGGTGTCAATGTTGAGGGTGAGTTCACGGATGTGATTTCGGTAGTTGCTGAGGTGTTGTTTATCGTAATTGATGGTGTATTCGCGGAATTCGGTTTCAGCATTGAACAAGGAAGTAAGGGTTTGTTCTGCTTTTTCAATGGGCAGGTTGTTCCTTTCGAGGATTTCGAGGGCAGCATTGATTTCATTCTTTTGTTTCTGTCTGATTATCAGTGATAAAACAAAGGCGGCTGCCACCATAACCAGAAGGGAGATGGCCAGATAATAAAGGAGCCGTGGACGTTTTGCGATTTCCATGATAACGGAGGAGTTAATGAATGCCATTCTGTTGATGCGGCAAAATTACGTGCTCGCAATCATTAAATATACCAAATTTTCTGATAAATGTCAGCGAATCCGATTATCTGACAAATTGAGTTTGTCAACCAAAGTTATAGAATGAAACAGGAGTCGAAAAGATGTAAATCATTCGATCACACAGGCGTTTTTCCTGATTCTGAATGCTTTTCAAAAGGATCTTCTATGTTATCAAGCTGTGATTTAAGGAAGGGTAGAGCTGCAGGTAACAGCCATTCCAGCGGTTCATAAAACAACGAGTTTTCCCGGGTTTCTTTTTTGATGATGGTTTTTCCGGGATCGGCAATATTGAGCAGAAAAAGGATGGCAGAAAGTATGAAGAGGGTTTTCAGTACACCCAGCGCTATGCCGGCAAGCCGGTTTACCATACCAAGTGCAGCAATTTCAATAACTTTTTCAAGCGATTTCCCGACTATATACATAAACAAAACAATGGCGGTGAAGCAGATGCCATACCCGGCCAGGAAAAGTAGTCCTGAATTACTTCCGGTTGCCTGAATCAGATAAGTATTTACAGCACCGGCATATTTGAGTGAGAAAAGTACTCCGAAAACAATGCCGGCCAGAGAAGCCAGACTGATGATAAAGCCTCTGGAAAACCCTTTAACTGCGGCAAGTACAAGAAGGATCAGTACGATAAAATCCAGGTGGTTCATTGCGGTGCTGCTTACTTCAGTTTGCGGGTGAGTTCAGTGGCAAAAACAAATTCATTCAGTTCAGGGTTATCGCTCCGGAGGATTGAATCCTTATCACCGCTCCACCAAAGCCTGCCCTTGTGGATGTAGGCAATGTTGTCGCCTATTTCAATCACGGAGTTCATATCATGGGTGTTGATCACGGTGGTGATGTTGTATTCCTGGGTAATTTCGTTGATGAGGTTGTCGATGACGATGGCAGTCAGTGGGTCGAGGCCTGAATTGGGTTCATCGCAGAACAGGTATTTCGGGTTCATGGCAATGGCACGCGCAATGGCCACCCGTTTTTTCATTCCACCACTGATTTCGGAAGGGAATAGTTTATTCACATTCACAAGATTGACCCTGGAAAGGCAGAAATTTGCCCTGTCGCGCTTCTCTTCCGTAGTCTGGTTGGTGAACATCGACAAAGGGAAAATGATGTTTTCTTCAACCGTCATGGAGTCGAATAAGGCACCTCCCTGAAACAGCATGCCGATTTCCTGACGGATGACTTTCATTTCGTCGAACGACATTCTCGAGAACATGCGGTCGTCGTACATTACATTGCCACTATCGATTTCAAACAGGCCGACCAGGCATTTCATCAGCACTGTTTTTCCTGATCCGCTCTGTCCGATGATCAGGTTACACTTGCCTGTTTCGAATCTGAAAGAGACATCATTCAACACCTTGTGGTCACCAAACGATTTTGATATGTTGAGTGCTTCGATCATGCCAGCAGGAGTTGTGTGAGTATCAGGTTAAAAACAATGATGGCGATGCTGCTGTGAACCACCCCTTTGGTGCTTGAGGCGCCGACTTCCAGGGCTCCGCCGCGTGTGTAGAAACCATGGTAGCCTGCGATGGATACGATCAGGAAAGCATTGACCACTGTTTTTACCAGGGCATAGAAAATATCGTATGACTCGAAGAATGATTTGATGCCATAGATATAGACGCTTGAGGAAACCAGCCCCGTGAAAATACCTGCCAGCCATCCCCCCAATACGGCCATAATCATACTCATAATAATCAGAATGGGATTGATCAGCACACAGGCCACAACCTTTGGAAAGATGAGGTAGGTTGCCGGATTGATCCCGATTATTTCAATGGCATCGATCTGCTCTGTAACCCGCATGGTGCCGATTTCGGAAGCCACCCTTGAACCGACCTTGCCCGCGAGGATCAGGCTGATGATGGTAGGAGAAAACTCCAGCACAACCGATTGTCGTGTAACAAATCCAATCGTGTAGAGGGGGATAAGCGGGGTATCGATATTGAAAGCCATCTGAATGCACAATACTGCTCCCATAAAGGTAGAAATGAAAGCAACAATGCCAACGGAGTCTAAACCCAGATTGTCGATTTCAACCAGGATTTTCTTGATGTAAATCGACTGTTTCTCAGGTCTTTTAAAAACCTGTTTCATCAGCAGGGTATAGCGTCCGATGTGAAAAAGGAATCCTCTGATCACCGTAGTATCGTTTCTGCTAAATTAGTAATTTTTCAGACCTGAAACCCTGAGTTCGGCAATTGATTGATAGCATCATCGGGGAAATGAGGAATTCCGAAACAAAAAAGACAGACTTTCTTGTAAGTCTGTCTTTTTAGCAAGGGCTGGTGAACTAACTACTGGGCATCACAAACTTCTGAATGAGCTGCAACATAGATGTTACCTGAAAGTCCGTTTATGGTGAATGTATCGCTTGAAACACCGTTCAGGTTCTCGTGTTTGTAAGGGAATTGTCCGGGAGCAGTGGTGTATTTGTTGTTCTTTTTAGGGAGAATCTGATTACCCACGTAAAGGTGGGTTGCATTGAGTACATAAGCACTAAAGGTAGTGTAGGTAATCACCGCAGTAGGAGGGGTATAGTTGACGGTCAGCGTTCCGACATAGGTTCCGTTGGAAACATTGCACTGCCCTGCTCCAGCATAGATCGGCCACGAATAGGAGCCTGCACCGATGGGGCCATTTGACCATCCCCAGTTATTTGACTGTACCCCGGGTATCTGTAAGAAGCAATTGGCATAGCTGTTGCCAAAGGCATAACCGGTTTCGCACCCGCCCAGCGGAGGTAATTCAGGACATTGCTGCACACAATAATCGATTGAATAACCGGATGTTTTGAAAGCTGTTTTGGCAAACACATCTTTAAAGGCGCCTGAGCCATTGACATCCCTGATTCTTGCAAAAGCTACTACCATAAAGCATTCGGGCAGAGTTGCAAGATCGAGCGTGTATTCCCAGACTGATCCGCCGTTAATGTACCCCGGATCAATGGGGAGATTGGGTGGGCTGGCTGTCATGTGGATGGTTCCGTCGGGATTGATGCTCGCACCAGGGATGGCAAGAAACTGCTCTTCCGTACCGACAAACAGCTCAGGCCTGTTAATAAACCAGGAAGGGTTTGTGAGTTCGTATTTCACCTGCAGTGTAGAAGCATCATTGCCGATGGTGAAATTACCGTAAGACGTGGTCTGTCCGAATTCCACGAAGGACGCAGTAACCGGTGATCCGCAGTAAACCAGGTCTGTTTTCAGATTGCCCTCAATTCCCGCAGGAGTCGCAGCTTGTTTTTCAACCGGCTCGTTTTTGGCACAACTGAGCAGGAAAACAACTCCGGCTAAAAGAAATAGTGTTTTGATGCTTGTAAGCTTTTTCATGTTTGAAAGATTTTAAGTGGGAAATAATGATAAGGAAAGTGTATAACAACATTTCCAGGTTTTTGATTTTAAATCAATATACAAAATTCGGATAATCAGAAGGTGAAGTCAATACGTAATTATACCCGATTTTTCTCTTTCAGGAGATGCTGTTTAAAAAATGATAAAGTTGATCATCAGCAATCCGGAGTGAATTAACAACATTTTGTAACGGAGCCTCTCATTTTTACTATTTTTGGGGTTGCAAATCCTCAATTCAGAGATCAGAGATGAAGATAAATTATAAGCTTGTTTTCTCCTTGCTGGCTATAGGGGTGGTAATGGTGTCTACTTCCTGTTCAACTCCGGCTTACAAACAGAATAAGTACAAAAAAGCGAAACGGGCCCGCGACTGCGGATGTAATTTCACGAATCCCGATGAGACAGTAATGTACACGTATAATGACCAAAGGTAGAAGCCTTGAAAACGCCCTGAATGATTATTTGCCCGAAGGAACCTCGGGCAGAGTGCTTGAATGGTTTTCTAACCACCGTGTACTGCTCAGGATCACCCGCAGCCGCAGGTCGAAACTGGGAGATTTCAGAACCGGAACTACACACTCCCTTCCGGCAATTTCTGTAAATCATAACCTCAACAGCTACAGTTTTCTGATCACCCTGCTTCACGAAATGGCCCATGCTGAGGTTTATTTCAGGTATAAACGCCGTCAGCAGCCTCATGGCGAAGCCTGGAAACAGGCCTACCGTGAGCTGGCAAAGCCCTTTCTGGAATCCGGAGTATTGCCGGAGAATGTGAACGGGGCTTTTCGAAGATATCTCACAAATCCTTCGGCTTCAAGTACTTCGGATATTGGTTTGGCCGAGGCACTGAGGGTATTTGATCAGGATACTACCGCCACACTGATCAGCGAACTTCCTGAAGATGCTGTATTTGCATTGCCCGATGGTCGTCTGTTTAAACGTGGGGTAAAACTCAGGAAACGATACCGGTGTGAATGCCTCAGCAACAGGAGGGTATATCTTTTCAGCCCGCTGGCTCCGGTAATCCCGGTCAAAAAGGAATCAGACCAGTCACTTTCTTAATCAAGGCAGGGATTCACCACCAGAAAATCTGCCATTAACATAAAAGAACCCGGAATTATGAACAAAAACAACTATTGTATTATCATGGCCGGTGGTATTGGAGCCCGTTTCTGGCCCATGAGCAGGCAAAACCACCCGAAGCAGTTTATCGATATTCTGGGTACCGGCGAAACTCTCATACAATCCACTTTCAACCGCTTCCGCAAAGTTTGTCCGGCAGAAAATGTTTTCATTGTCACCAATGAGATATATAAACGCCAGGTGCTTGAACAGCTGCCTGAACTGCAGGATTCACAGGTGTTGTGTGAACCGTCGAGGCGCAATACCGCGCCCTGTATCGCGTATGCCAACGCCCGCATTTTTGAGCTTAACCCCGAAGCGAATGTGGTGGTAGCCCCATCGGATCACATCATCCTGAAGGAGGAGGTTTTCACAGAAGTAATTACAGCTGCGCTGGAAGCATCGGAAAAGAACCCCTGGCTGCTGACCCTTGGAATACAACCCAGCCGTCCCGATACCGGTTATGGTTACATTCAGTTTGATGAATCAACCGGATATGCTGCTGACAGCCGGATAAAAAAAGTGAAAACCTTCACTGAAAAACCGCAGCTTGAAATGGCGAAGCAGTTTCTGAGCAGTGGAGATTTCCTGTGGAATTCAGGGATTTTCATCTGGAAGCTCAGGACAATCATGACAGCTTTCGACAGGCACCTGCCCGAGGTAAGCCAGCTTTTCAAAGCCGGATCAGGCCTTTACAACACCCCGGGAGAAGCGGCTTTCATACAGCAGACTTATTCTGTGTGCAAAAGCATTTCTATTGATTACGGTGTCATGGAAAAGGCAGACAATGTGTATGTACTTTCTTCGGATTTTGGCTGGAGTGATCTCGGAACCTGGGGGTCATTGTATGAAACCCGCAGGAAAGACCAGTATCAGAATGCCGTGGTAGGACAGAATGTGCTGATGTACAGCAGCAATAACTGCATTGTGAACATGCCGAAAGATAAACTGGTCGTGCTTCAGGGACTCGACGATTACATTGTGGTTGAAGATGACGGAATACTGCTGGTATGCCGTAAAAGTGACGAACAGCAGATCAGGCAGTTTGTGAACGATGTGATGATTGAAAAGGGAGAAAAATTTGTTTAAAAACCAATAAACCACTGATATGAAACGAATACTGATTTTATTTTTTGTCCTCATCACCGGTTTTTCCCGGGCTGATGAAGGAATGTGGCTGCCACTTCTGGTAGAACGCCTCAACTATGTTGACATGCAGAAAGAAGGGCTGAAGCTCACACCGGAAGAGATCTACAGCATCAACCATTCTAGTCTGAAGGATGCCATCATTCAGTTCGGCAATGGCTGTACCGGTGAAATGATCAGCAGCCAGGGCCTGGTACTCACCAACCATCATTGCGGTTACGGTTCAATCCAGTCGCACAGTACCGTTGAGCATGATTACCTGGCCGATGGATTCTGGGCAATGAACCTCAACGAGGAGCTGCCCAACGAAGGTTTAACTGCAAGGTTCCTTGTCAGGATTGAAGATGTTACGCAGAATATCCTGAGCCAGCTAACGGCCGGCATGACCGAAGCAGAACGCAGTGCGAAGATTGCCGAACTCTCGAAAACCATTCAGAACGATGCTACCAAAGGAACCGGCTATGAAGCCAGGGTAGCCTCTTTCTTCAACGGAAATGAGTTTTATCTTTTTGTTTATGAGGTATTTCGTGACGTACGACTTGTAGGAGCACCTCCCTCATCTATCGGAAAGTTCGGGGCTGATACCGACAACTGGATGTGGCCGCGCCATACCGGCGATTTTTCCATGTTCAGGGTGTACGCCAGTGCAGACGGTAAACCCGCCGATTATTCCAAAGCCAATGTTCCGCTCAAACCGAAACACCACCTGCCGGTATCCCTCAATGGCTACGAGAAAGGTGATTTCGCCATGATTATGGGTTATCCGGGCAGTACCGACCGCTACCTTACCTCCTGGGGTGTTAAACTGGCGATTGAAACCAGCAACCCCACCATTGTGAAGATCAGGGAGCGGAAACTCGGAATCATGCGCGAAGACATGGATGCCAACCGTGAGGTCGGAATCAAGTATTCATCGAAATACGCGCAGATTTCCAACTACTGGAAATACTTTATCGGTCAGACCCGCGGCCTGAAAAGGCTGAAGGTGCTTGACGACAAGCAGAAGATAGAGGCTGAATTTGCTGCCTGGGTGAACGCGGCTCCGGACAGAAAGGACAAGTATGGCACAGCCCTGTCAGACATTGAAGCTGCCTACAAAGTAATGGAACAGTATACACTGCAGCGCTGGTATTTTATCGAATCGGTGATGCGTGGCGCAGAAATCATGTCACTGGCTCAATCGTTCAGTTCATTGGGTAACGAGCTGAAGGCTGAACAACCCTCTGCAGAAAAGATTGCCAAAATGAAAGAAAGCCTGGGCAAGAGTGCTGAAAAGCATTTTAAAAATTACAACCAGCCGACAGATTATAAGCTGCTGAAAGCCATGCTTGAGATGTATTACCAGAATGTTCCTGCTGAGCAGCAGCCGGGTGCTTTCCGTGACATGGTGTCTAAGTTCAAAGGCGATTTCGGCAAAATAGCCGATCATATTTTCAGGAAATCAGTATTCGCTGACCAGATGAAAGTGGATGCCTTCCTTGCCAAACCTTCGCTTAAGGTACTGGAAAAGGACCCGGCTTATAACCTGATGAAAGTTATGGTTGAAAAATACCGTGAAAACCAGAAGCTGATGGAATCATCCAATGAAATGCTGGAGCGCGGAAACAGACTTTTTGTTGCAGGTTTGCGCGAAATGCAGCCCGAACGTAAGTTCTATCCCAATGCCAATTCAACCATGAGGCTTACCTATGGATCCATTCTCGACTACATTCCCGCGGATGCAGTTCATTATAATTACTACACCACGCTGAAAGGGGTGATGGAGAAAGAAGATCCCGACAACTGGGAATTTGTGGTTCCGGCAAAATTAAAGGAACTATATGAAAAGAAGGATTTCGGACCCTATGCCATGGCCGACGGTGTGATGCCGGTAGCCTTCCTTTCGACAACCGACATCACCGGAGGCAACTCAGGAAGTCCGGTACTCAACGGAAATGGGGAACTGATTGGTCTGGCATTCGACGGCAACTGGGAAGCCATGAGCGGCGATATCGCTTTCGAGCCGGAGCTTCAGCGTACCATCAGTGTTGACATCCGTTATGTACTTTTTATCGTGGATAAATATGCCGGTGCCGGCAATATTATCAAAGAACTGACCATTGCCCCGAAACCGAGGGTGAAAACAGGAGCAGAGCAGACCAGTATGCCTGCGGAAGTAAATACCCTTAATTGATATGCTATTTTCCGGGCCCGGGTTTTCCCGGGCCCGGTTTTTTTCCTTGCTTCTGTATTCTGAGGCAGCATTCAGCGAAATATGAATCTTGAAATAGAGCATAAATTTCTTGTTAACTCATTTGATTACAGATCACTGGCCGTGCCGGTCTTTTACCGTCAGGGTTACCTGGCTGCAATGCCCGACAAGATCATCAGGGTAAGAACGGTGGCTGAAAAAGGCTACATCACTATCAAGTCAAGAATATCTACCCTCACCCGGAAGGAGTTTGAGTTTGAAATACCTTCAGCAGATGCTGCACAAATGCTCGATGAACTTTGCATAGGCCCTTTGATCGAGAAAATGAGGTATAAGGTAGATTTTGAAGGATATACATGGGAGGTGGATGAATTTCTCGGAGACAATGCCGGACTTGTCATCGCAGAAATTGAAGTTACCTCAGAAGCTGAGACGTTTCCAAAACCTGCGTGGGTGGGCCTTGAAGTAACGGGACAGCCCAGGTATCTGAACTCCAATCTTTCGAAGCATCCTTTCAAAACCTGGGAAAGTGAGCAAAGACTATAACCGGGAACAGCTTGAGAAATTGTTGATCGGTGCAAATCACCTCCGCGACCGGTATAACCGGCAGTTGCGGTATTTTATTTACGGTCGCATTGCCTCTTTTCTTTTTTCGGCAGGTTTCGCAATAGCAGCTTTATCCGGTGCGTCTGTCTGGTGGATTCCGTCTGTTCTCTTCACCGTGCTTTTCATCGTATTGGTAGCGTTTAATGAAAAACTGAAGTCAAGGCAGAAGCTTAATCTTGCCTATATTCAATCTGTTGATGGTGAATTGTCGGCATCGGGTGGGAACTACCAGTGTTTCGATGGGGGCATTGATTTTTCTGAACCTTCGCATCCTTTTGCAACCGATCTTGACCTTTTCGGTGAGAATTCCGTATTTCAGCTGGTAAACCGGTGTACTACCCATGCCGGGATGAGGATCCTCGCCAGGTGGTTACTAAAACCCTTACATGAGAAAGATGAAATTCTCAGACGACAGGAGGCGGTTGATGAATTGTCACGACACCCTGAATGGCGGCTTCGATTCAGGGCATTGGGGCTGGTAGCTGATGAACAGAAACAGGATATTGAAAACCTGTTGTCGTGGCTGCATACAAAGCCAGAGTTTAACAAACCGGTTTTCAGGCTGGCTATAACCCTGACCCCAATTCTTTCAATTGCTGCCGTGATAGCCCTCAGTGCGGGCCTCATCAGTATTCAGGTGTTCATGATTTTCCTGCTGTTGCCGCTGATTATTACTGGATTTTACACCAGGCTGATCAATGCCAGGCATGCCATGCTATCACGAAAAGTTGAATTGCTTGAGAAGGTTGCGGCCCGGTTCAGCATGGTGGAAGAGGCAGATTTAAAGAGTTCTTTCTTTGCAGGAATCGCTTCAAAACTGAAAACCCCAGGCAACAAAGCCAGTGACCAGATCAGCAGGCTTGGGCGCATCACCGCATCCCTCGATACCCGGCTGAACATTCTGGCAGGGCTGGCACTCAACTTTCTTCTGTTGTGGGACATCAGACAAATGATACGACTCGAAAAATGGCAGCAGGTACACAGTACTGATTTCCCGGTTTGGTTTGGTGTGCTGGCAGATGCAGAGGCCTTATCCGGACTGGCTTCGTTCGCCTTTGTAAACCCTGATTTCATTTTTCCCGATATTCATGGTGAGAGGCTTGCCATACGGGCGACCGAAGCCGGGCACCCGCTGATTCCGGCATCGGCAAGGGTAGCCAATAACATTTCTGTTAACGGGGAAGGCAGGTTTAACATCATTACCGGGGCAAACATGGCCGGAAAAAGCACCTACCTGCGTACCATCGGCGTCAACATGGTTCTTGCCCTGGCAGGCGCTCCGGTTTGCGCAAAAACCTTTTCGTGTTATCCGGCAGACATTTTTACCAGCCTGAGAACAACGGATTCGCTGAGCGCCAACCAATCTTATTTCTATGCCGAGCTGCTCAGGCTTAAAGAAATCATCGACAGGCTTAACAGGGGAGAGGCGCTGTATGTTTTTCTCGATGAAATTCTGAAAGGAACCAATTCAGCTGACAAACAGGCGGGCTCAAAAGCCCTGCTGACACAACTGATTGGACTGAATGCCTCGGGTTGTATTGCTACACACGATCTTGAGCTGGGTACACTTGCAAAGGCATTCCCTGAAAATGTTGTCAATTACAGCTTTGAAGCGGATATCTCCGGCGATGAACTGCACTTCAATTATAAGCTGAAACCAGGCATTGCAAGGAACATGAATGCCACCTTTCTGATGAAAAAAATGGGGATCACACTCTGAATTGCGAAGGCTTCAATAAATGAGCAGAAGAATCTGTTCTGATCTGATTCTTCTGCTCAGGGTAACTGCTAAAGTTTATAATCTGACTTTACCGGATCTGATAAGTGTATGAAGTCGGAATGAACAACTATGCGGGTTATTATTTTTGTAAATCCGTGTCTGATGTATTGAAGTCACCTTTTGCGACCGGGCATCTTGTGGTGCGGTTGAGTGCGGTATTGGTATGAAAACTCAGCCCTGGATAGATGTTCAGAAAGTGGGAGCAAAGGCTCTCCGGTAACCTGCAGCACAGAAATTTCAAACAGAAATGGCAATCATTGAATAGTGATGCTGCCTGAAAGTTCTCTGCAATTTATCAATTGGTCTGAAAAGCCGAAATTTTCCACAAACCTTCATCGTTTTTCTTCCAGAAAACTGAATAATACCCGCTTGCCTGCCCAACCAGTGAATCATCCTTTATCCAGTCATGTTTGTAGGAACCTGACTGAAACGCAAGGGTGCTGCTGATGGCTTCAGTAATTTTTATGCAGGAGAGGTTGCTGAGCATGGGAGCCGCTGGTTCGATGAACCCGGTCTTCAAAGCATCCAGTCCGATCAGGGCCGTGTCGGTGATAACGATCCCATCCGGCGAAAACTGGCCGGCAATGGCCTCAATATCCTGAGCATTCCAGGCATCAACCCATTGCTGATAAAGCGAGTCGGTGGTCTGAAGTGTTGATTGTTCTTCATTTACCGGATTGCAGGCGAAAACCATCAGCATCAGAAGGCTGAAAGTCAGGAGAAGCAGGTTTTTCATAATTTCTGTTTTAAGGTTGATACTCTGTTAATAAATCTGAAAAATGAAAGCTGTCTATTGTTTCACGAACCTGGTGCTGACAACCTTGTTGCCCTCATGCAAGCGGAGAATATATAGCCCTGGGTTTAATACCCCGACATTTATATGAGCTTGATAGTCACCGGTCAGGTTGATCCGGCCAGTACAATCAAGGATCTCAAAGCTGGTATAACGGGCATCTGTTACGATGTTAAGTTCGGAAGATGCCGGATTCGGGAATAACTTTAATCCATCGTCAGTTGTAATATACGAGTTGCCGACCACTGTTTCAGATTTGAAGAATCTGAAAGTGCTGCCCTTCTCATCATCAAGGTTGTAGTATCCGACTTCGTAATAATCGTTGGTGTACCACCAATAGTTGGAGAACTCAGAAACTTCGGCACTGCTGAAAACCCATGCTCCGTTTGACCAGGTAAACACTGAATCCTGAGAAACGACATCAACTTTTACCCTCAATGCCTGGAACGATTCGTAGGGTGTCATCATGATCCCGCTGGCATCACCCAGGGTGGTAATGGTCATGTGACTGATCTGCCGGGTTGAATCGGTGGTGACACCCGCATTTCTCATTGCCAGCGTCCAATCGTAAACAGAAGTCTGGGTATAGCTGTCACCGTACGTGAATGGAAGTTTTAACTGCATGGGATTGGGAGAAGTTGCAATGTGGATGGCCATTTTGAAATCTCCGAAAATGGTCACCAGGTCTTCATCGCCCACATACCTCAGCCCGTCAGCAGAGAATCTGACATACTCATAATCGTAGTCAATCTGCGGGTCACCGTTGAGGTGCTGAATGGCCATTTCTGCGTCAGGGTAATTCTGAATATTCGGCCGGCCAACCACAGGAAGGTAGAGCAGGGTGTCGTACTTCGTGGGTGAGAGGTTCGAAAAATCCCATACCTGATTCAACCCCGGATTACCGGGTGAAATCTGTGTAACATCATCCACAGCAGTAATAACCTGCAGTCCGATGGTTGGCAGATCGCTGTTTGTGATGGTGATCTGGGCTGATACTACTAACGGAAGTATCAGCATGCATGTAAGAAAGTAGTGTAATTTTTTTTTCATGATCCTGTTTTTCTTTCTTACCAAAGGTCGTGTTGAAAAACAGGGCTGTCAATCACCCTTTGATGTGAAAATTAAAAGGCAGGATCAATCATGTTGTATTGCTGATGATGAATCAGGTTTAAGGAGAGTACAGTGGGTTATGCTTTCATACACTTCAGCAAAGCCTCTGTCCGTGTTCTGACCTGGAGTTTCTGATAAATCTTACGGATGTGGGTTCTTACAGTTTCGATACTGATGAAGAGCTCAGCAGCAATCTCCTTGTACAGAAATCCTTTCGACAGGTAACTCAGGATTTCTTCTTCCCGGGTTGTGAGGTTTGAATCGGGCAGCGAATGCCGCACCGGGCTGGCAAAAGTCTGTACGACCTTACGGGCGATTTCACCGCTCATGGGAGAACCGCCGTTCACCAGTTCTGTTATGGCTTCCAGTAATTTTGAAGGAGGTGTTTTCTTCAGCAGATACCCGGTAGCCCCTGCAGTCAGAGATTTGAAGATTTCATCGGTATTGTCGAAAACAGTAAGCATCATTACCTGAATACCTGGCCATGCGTTTTTGATACAAACCACACACTCGATGCCGTTCATACCCGGCAGGTTGATATCCATGAGCACAACAGCCGGTTGGTGAAGGGCAACCTGAACCAGTGCTTCTTCTGCAGATGTGCAGGCTGCCACACAGTTGTATCCATCCGATCCGCTGATCAGCTGACGCAGGCCTTCTCTCACCTGCTGGTCGTCTTCGACAATGATTACTTTGATTTCTTCAGACATGGGAAGGATTTTATTGGTGCTTGCAAAGTTAAGCTACTGAAAAGCAGAATGGTGTCACCTTTTCGTGTGAATCAGGCATGTTAAAGAGTTACACTGAAAAATATTGTGGTACCTGTTCCCGGAGAACTGCTAAGGTTATAGGTTCCACCGCATGATTGAATCCGCTTTTTCATGTTTGACAGTCCATTGCCTGTAATCATTGCAGAGCCGGGGTCAAATCCATGCCCGTTGTCTTTCAGTGTCAGTTCTGTATTTTTATTGTTGATTGTCAGTGCTAAGGTTACTTTATCAGCCCCGGAATGTTTTACAATATTGTGAAGCCCTTCTTTGATGGTAAGAAAAAGGTTGCGTCTTATTTCAGAAGACATCGGGATAGCCGGGATCTCCTCTGGGAAACCGAAATGAATCTGTATCCCCGTTTCTTCGAGGTAGGTGTAGGTGTATCGCCGCACATAAGCAGCAAACGAATCGAGACTGTCGTTTTTCGGATTCATGGCCCAGATGATTTCGCTGAGTTCATCAACCGCCTGACCGGAGATTTCTGCAATTTTACCCACGGTTCCTGTTGAACCCGGTGTGAGGTTTGATTCTTTCATCGCCAGCTCACTCAATATAGAAATTCTGGTAAGGCTTGCTCCGATTTCATCATGCATGTCCTGCGAAATCCGTAGTCTTTCTTTCTCCAGGGCATGTTCCTGTTCCAGTATTTTAATCCTGTTGCTGAACCTGATTGCCTGAATCTTTTTAACTACATAGATGGTAATGCTTACCACCATGATCAGCACAAGAACCAGAAACCAGATTGTTTGCCAGAAGGCAGGTTTTATCTCAAATCTGAGCAACTCAACCGGGCTTCCCGAAATTCTTGAGGGATTGGTATATACGACCAGCAAACGGTAGCGCCCCGGAGGCAGGTTACGGTAGTTGAATGATGGGTCGGTCACAGGTTTACTCCAGTTTTGCTGATACCCTTCAAGCAAAAAAGAAAAGGCACGGTTTCCCGGGTCAGGATAATCGGTTGTAAACACACTTCCTCCAATATGGGGCTCTTTCCGGCTGATGACCAGCTCCGGGTTTTCATCAGGAATCCCTTTTGAAAAAGCAGTGTCTGAAACCATGAGCGAATAGAGTTTAACATCTGCTGACGGAAGGTTGTCAGCAGATAACTCAGGGTTGATGCCGTTCACTCCGTTGATCCCGCCAAAGAACAACAATCCGTCAGGACCTGAACAAGCAGCCTTCTGATTGAATTCGAAAGCCTGCAAATTGTTGTTGATGGTAAATTTTACCAGTTTTACCCGATCTGATGAAAGGTACCCAATACCCTGTATTCCTGAATACCAGATTCTTCCGTATTTATCAGTCAGAATTTCATAAATGGTTTCATTTACAAGTTCTGACAATGCCGGATATAAATTCCGGGGTACCCCCTGGTTGGTAAAAACTTTGATTCCATTGCCTGTGGCTGCCCATATTTCGTTTCCGACCACCTTAAGGCTATAGACTTCACTTGAGGAAATCCATTTGCCTCCGAAATTCTTTTCAGGGAACAATTCGTCAGACCGGCACTTCCTGTAGTTCAACCCGATGGGTGTTCCTGTCCAGCGGATACCATGATGCCACAACATGGTATTGACTGCAAATAATTTGTTGCGGGAAATAAGAGCAGGCTTCCTCCCGACAGAATAGGTTAAAAGACTTGTATCGCTCTGCAGGTACAGGGTGGAATCTGTCTGGTAGACAAATCCGGAATTCAGATTACCAAAAGCCTGACGGAAAACAATATCCAGCCTCTTGTCAAGAACAACCACACCTTTCCTGCTGACAATCCACAAATGATGGTAAGGGTCAGTTGCCAGATCAAGAATGTAATCATCGTTACCGAACAATTCAGGCTTTATTCTTGAAACATCCGACAGATTGGCCGACAGCCGGTAGAGTCCGTTGTGATAGGTGCCGGCGATGATGTCGCCGCCGAAAGCGGTCAGGCATCTGGTGAATCCTGTTTCTGCTCTGCTGAAAATGATTCTCGCAGGATCGTATTTCAGCAATCCGGATCCATCGGTCCCAAACCAGAGGTTGTGTTCCTTGTCTTCGTATATGTTTTTGATACTGCAATCCAGGGTGTCGGTATATTTCCCTGTCTGAACCATCAGTGAAACAGCGCGGAGCTGGTGGTCTTTATAAAGGTAAAGTTTTTTCTTTTCCACATCGGAGAACCAAAGGTTCTGTTTGCTGTCGGCCAGAAATCCGCCGGTGTGGCCCTGGTTTAAAGTCAACAGTTTCTTTTTCCGGCCGTTTTTCAGAAAAAAGTAAAGGCCATCACTGGTCAGCAGATAAATCCTGCCTTCGTGATCGCGGGTAATGGCGCGGCATTCAGGAATACTGAACCACCGGCTCAGGTAAACCGTTTTACTGCCTTTCCGCGTGAGGTGGGTAGTGATAATGCCATCCTGACCCAATATTATGAAATCGTTGATCCCGGTATTCATTCCCTGGATGGGAACAAAATTGTCGGGCGGTTTCAGACCATCAGCAAAGTGGAGGGTCACCGGTGAGATGCCATTTTTATCAGTAAGGCAGAAGTTGGTGCTGAGGGTCCAGAGCAGGGGTTTGCCATCGGCAATGATATTTAATAAAGCAAAGTAAACCGAAGCTTTACGTTGAATGAAATCAAACTGGCCTGAATAGGAATTGAAGCGGAACAGCGATGAGGATGCTGCAATGGTAAAATTCCCGGGACTTGTTTCCACCATCCGCCTCATCATGTTATCACTGTTGTTATATACGCCTTTGAAAGGAATTCTGAACGCGGTAAACCGGCTCCCATCGAAGCAGTGCAGACCGTCACCGGAAACCAGCCACAGCAAACCACGGGAATCCTGATGAATCTGGCTGACCATACTCTGCCTTAGCCCATCTTCAGGCCCGTAAACTTTAACGAAGAGATGCTCATGACCGCCTGTTTCCTGAGCGGCAGGTTTTTTACTGACCAGGGAAAATATTAGGAAAGCAAAGATGATTAAGCCTGATTTAATCACAGAACCGGCGGTTTGATATGCCTTGAATCGTTGAATGATTTTCTATGATGTAAAGGTATTAAAAGAGATTGCAAATCCTGCCGGAAGAGAAAGAAACCATGAAATCCGCAAAAAAAAACGCCCTTGTGGGAGGGCGTTCTGATGAGAGAGGAACACTTTACCAATTAATCGGTGATATTGACCGACATTCTGAGATAGCTGGATTCATTCACGAAATAGAATTTTTTACCGCTGATGGTTTCTGTGGTAAGATTGTAAGGGCTTACCGAGATGGAGCCAACATTGCTTTTGTCGAGTTTTGAAAGATCAGCACTTGAGAAGCTTACGCTGCTTACATTGCCAGCCACCGATTTTATTACAGCTTCGTTTGAACTGGTTACCATAACGATCACAGAGTCAGCGGCATAAACGGCTGATCCCAGGGAGATGCTGACCCCTGATGCCTTGCTGATGGTAACAGGGAGGCTTGAATATCCGCTGAAGGTCGGCAGGGGACGGCTTACAGTCTTACTAAACGCCGGTACACTGGAACTTCCGCTTACGTTCCATTCAATGTCGGAAAGTACCAACGGATCGGTAAAGTTGCTGTAAGAGTACATATTGTTTTGAACTTTGCTGAGGCTTTTTCCTTCGAGAGTCACGGTTCCGGCATCGGCAAAGGTAGTTGCGCCGGCATCAGTCGGGAAAAAGGCAGATCCTGAATTTACCTCAACCGGTACTTCAAATCCACCGATGGATGTGTATGATACACTTTTAACAGCCACCAGAACCCCGAACGCATCAGTGTAATTGAAAGTGGTGGTCGTGTTGTTGTCTTCCGGCGTTTCATCTTCTTTTTTATCACAGGAGGTGAACATAAATGCGGAAAGAGTAAAAGCAAAAAGCAGAGAGAGAAATCTTGTTTTCATGGTGTGCTGATTAGTTTATTGATGGAACCTTTGATGATTAAACCGTTTACCGGTATTGTACAAAATTAGTGACTGTTGTTTTGTTCCGGACTCCTTATTACTCGGTAATTCTTATACGTATTGTTAGGTATGTTTCCGGTTTCGCGAAAGGAGGGTTTCGGATATTTCGTTGCCTTTATTTATTTCAGGTGAAATGGGAGCTCTGTCAGTTCTGAGGCTTAAACACGAAATCCTCAAGCAGGCCAAGCCTGATGGCTTGCTTGGTCAGGCCAACAAGCGACCTGGAGTTGGTTTTTCTCAGGATGTTTTTGCGGTGGGTTTCAACGGTACGGGCGCTGATACTGAGCATGGCTGAGATTTCGGTAGTGTTGAATTCACGGGCAACCAGACTCAATACCTGCTTTTCACGCGCTGTTATTTTGAAGTTATCTCCGGTACTTTTCATGGTAGCTTCTGTTTTTCACAAAACTACCACCAGGGAATACAAAAAGGAATACGGAAGTTTAGGTATTTTGACTACGTAATACTACTGACTAAAATCGACCAGACTGTTTTCAATGGCAAATTTGATAAGTCCGACCAGTGTCCGGGTGTTTGTTTTCTGGATGATGTTTTTTCGGTGCGTATCAACAGTCCGTTTACTGATAAAGAGCTTCTCTGCTATCTCTTCGCTTGAGTATTCTTCCATAATCAGTTTCACAATTTCAATTTCACGCGAAGTAAGCATGGCCGTATTTTTCTCAATGGCTTTCTGCTTCTTCATGCGGGTCATCATGATGTTGAGCACTTCGTTGCTGTAGTATGTACTGTTGTCGGCAATACGGTGAATGGCATTGAGCAGTTCCTGCCGGCCGGTATTCTTAAGGATATAACCCTCGGCTTCCGACATGAGTATTTCGCTCACGATTTCCCGGTCGTTATACATCGAAAGTACCAACACTTTAACTTCCGGGAAATTGAGCTTAACCAGGCGGGTGAGTTCAACACCCGACATACCGGGCATGCTGATGTCGGTAATAAGCAGGTCGGGCTGCTGCTGACGGATGAACTCATAAGCATCGGCACCGTTGCTGACTTCTCCGGTAATCTGAATGCTCTTTTCGCGTTTCAGCAAGGCTTTCAATCCATCGATAAACATCTGATGATCATCGGCAATCAATACTTTGATGGTCTTATTCTGCTCGTCACTCATAATGCCAGTTTGCTGAAGTTAATGTTGATGTGTGTTCCTGTCCCGGGACTGGAATAAAGATCCATGTTGCCATTGAAGAGGGAAACCCTGCTGCGTATATCATCCCAGCCTATGCCTTTGCTGTTTTTTACTGCATTTTCAGGCATGCCTTTTCCATTGTCAGAAATATCGAGTTTAAGCGATTCACCCTCCTTGTTGAGGCTGATACTGATGATGGTTGCTCCGGCATGTTTCAGAATGTTGTTCACAGCTTCCTGCACCACCCGGTATAAGGCAATTTCAAAATCCTCTGGCAGGCGTTGTTCTATTCCGTTGGCTTTAACATCAACTTTCACCTGTTTTCCCGAATTGATTTTAGCCGCCATATCCTGAATGGCCGCAACGAGTCCAAGCCTGATCAGGGCTGAGGGCATCAGGTTGTGCGAGATATTTCTTAAATCGGTGATTGCCTGATCAATCAACGATTCGGCATTGGTAACAACCTCCATATCTTCCGAACCTGCAACGTCTTCAAGCACCGAAACGTTCAGCCGGGCGGCTGAAAGCAACTGTCCCAGTCCGTCGTGGAGTTCCATCGCGATGCGTTTGCGTTCGCTTTCCTCGGCGTTCACCACGGCAGTATAGGCTTCTTTCTGCATCATGCGTTTTTCATGTTCAGCAGCAACCCGCATTCTGTATTTCGATCTTACATACCAAAGGGCAAAAGCTGAGGCAGAAAGCAGGAAAACCAGCACTGCTATCATCATCTGGGTGCGGTTACGGCTTTTCTGACGGTCAATTTCAAGCATATTGATCAGGTTTTCCTTCTGAAGCAATGCAATCTCGGATTCTTTCTTGTCCGTTTCATACAAAGTGCGCATCTCAGCTGTGCTGCGGCTCATGTTCTCCGAATAAATCGAATCTTTGAGCGAATCGAGTATCCTGTAGGCATGGTAGGCTTTCTGGTAATTGCCGGTTTTGCCAAATAAGTAGGCATAGGAAGTATAAACCTTTGCCAGTCTTGACATCGATCTGATTTCTTCGGCAATCGCCAGGGCAGAATCGAGCATTGCCTCTGACCGGGCATAATCTTTCAGCTGTGAATACACAGATGCCGTATTTATATAAGTGTAAATCAAACCGTTATAATCCTCAACTTCGCGGTGAAAAATAGCCGATCTCTTGTACATGTCCATGGCTTTGCGGAAATCCTTTTTCTCCATGTATATCAGCGACAGGTTGTTCAGCAGAATACCGAGTCCGTATTTGTCGCCGATCTCTTCCTTAATACGCAAAGAGCGTAAATAGTAATCCAGCGATTTTTCCTTGTCGTTAAGTTCTGAGTAGGTTAATCCCAGGTTGGTGAGGGAGGCTCCTATCCCGTATTTATCCTTGATTTTCTCTCTGATGGCAAGTGACTTCTGATGGAAATCGAGGGCCGTTTTATACTGTTTCATATCGTAATACACCAGTCCGAGATTGTTGTAGGTGTTTCCGATTTCTTTCTCAATGTTTTGTTTTTCGAATATCCGGAGTGCATCGAGGTAAGCCCGTATTGCGAGGCTGTAATTCCCCCTGTTTTTGTGCACCATGCCGATGTTGTTGTAGGCACTGGCCAGTATTTTCAGATATCCGGTCTCCCGGCTGTAAATCACTGATTTGTTGTAATAAAAAAGTGCGCTGTCGAATTCAGATTTAATATCAAAAACCACCCCCATCAGGTTGTTTGATACTGCCATTCCCCGTTTGAAGTTCAGGCGGTTGGCTTCATCAAGGGCCCGCTTCGTATAGTCATAGGCCTTGTCGGTATCTTTGTACCAGAAGTTTATCGAGAGGCGGTTAAGTGCATTGACAAGGTTGGTGTCTTTGGCTGCGCCGGTTTTGATTGCGTTTTCAAGGCTGTCGGCAAGGCGGTTCTGCGGGTATCCCGAAAGGTTTGCCAACAGAAGCAGGATAACGGCCAGCGTGTTTTTCATGTTTCTTTATTTGATTATTATCAGTACACGGGGCTATTTTCTGAGGTATTGAAAAGACCGTTGCAGAAAATAATTACTGAATGCCTGCCGGCTATCATACAAAAGTACGGGTTTCAAGGTATTAAAAATAATAATTCTGTAATGGTTGGTTTTGTTCAATTCAGGTGCTGAATAAACACCGGAAAACAAAAAAGTCCCGGATTGACCAATCCGGGACTTTTTGTCCAGTGTTTGCTGTAATCTGCTTATTTTTTCACAAAACGCAGCTCTTCGAGAATATTCTGTGCATTGGCATATTTATCAATGATGAGCATCACATACCTGATGTCGACACTGATGGTACGCTGCAATTCGGTTTCAAAAGCGATGTCGCCGCTCATGGCTTCCCAGTTGCCGTCGAACGCAATCCCGATAAGATCACCATTGCCATTGAGTACCGGACTTCCTGAATTACCTCCGGTAATATCATTGTGGCTGAGGAAACATACCACCATCCGGCCGTTTTTATCGGCCCACTTTCCAAAATCCTTGGTTTCAATGATCTCTTTCAGGCGTGCCGGTACGATAAATTCATCGTTAGTGGGGTCTTCTTTTTCAAGAATTCCCTCTGCATAAGTTACATAATCGTAATGAACGGCATCTGCCGGATAATAATCGAGCACCTTGCCGAAAGTTACGCGCATGGTTGAATTGGCGTCGGGATAGTACACCTTTTCCGGATTTGACTTCCTGAGTCCGTCGACAAACAGACGCTGTGCCTTTTTCAGTTTTTCTCCGTTCTGGGTCATGCTCATATTCTGTGTCATGAACGAATTGTAGAACGAGTTGGTCAGTTTGTAGGCCAGATCATTTTCGAATACCTTGATCGAGGGTTTTGCCAGAAAGGCCTCATATTTTTCGGGAGTGGTGAGTACCGAGGTTTCGAACATTTTCTTTGCAAAAAGATGCACGTCGCCTTTAAATTTTCTGTCGATCAGGTTAAAGATGTCGGGAAGAGCATCTGCAGGAATATCCTGGCGGTACATTTCGAGGATGGCAGCAACGATTTTTTCTTCGGTCGCCGGATTGTAGTTCTTAAACTGGCCTTTACCCATTTCGTAGAAAGGAGCCAGTGAAGCCTGTAGCTCCTCTCCCTTTTGTCCGCTTTTCAGGATGTTGATGATGCCTTGTGTCTGCATGGGGAATTGCATCATCTGCGAACCGAAGAAAGAGATCTGAAGGTACCAGAGTTTTGTGTTGTATTTTGAAGCGCTGTAGGCTGAATATACGTCGGAAATATCCTGAAGAGCGCTTCCGTACATGGCTTTGCGTGACTCATCTGCCATCACCCAGGCCGAGAATTTATCTTCAATGGCTTTTTTCTTGTCATAAACATCCAGACGTTTCAGGCCGCGGCTTTCACCGATTTTATTCTTCCAGAAATTTGCCAGACCAGCATAGTTTGAAGCATATTTAATGCGGACGTCATCACTTTTGTCCATATCTGACTTCATGATCTCCAGAATTTTACCACCCACTTTAATGATGGCCGGGTTGATTTCGCCAAGGGTAGCCTGAATTCCATGAGAGGTGCGGTAGCGGTCGGTTTGTCCGGGGTAACCCCAGATCATGGCGTAGTCGCCACGTTCAACGCCATCAACGGATATTTTAAGAAAATGCTTGGGTTTGAGGGGAATATTTTCTTTTGAATAGGGTGCCGGTTTACCATCGGGCCCCGAATAAACCCTGAAAATGCTGAAGTCACCGGTATGACGGGGCCACATCCAGTTGTCGGTATCACCGCCAAACTTACCAATGGCTGAAGGCGGGGCGCCAACCAGACGGATGTCTTCATAAACTTCATAAACGAAACGGTAATACTCATTGCCGTTGTAAAAACCCTTAACAGAAACCTCGTATTTGCCATCGGCAGCTTCTTCCTGTTTCAGCATTTCAACTGCTTTGCCAATGGCGGCCGACCTTTCGCTTTCGCTCATTTCGGGTTTCACTTTCTCCAGTACGCGCGAGGTTACATCGTCCATTTTTACCAGAAAAGATACCGATAAGCCTTCATTGGGAAGTTCTTCGCTCAGGCTCCTGGCCCAGAAACCGTCGGTGAGGTAATCGTGTTCGAGTGAACTATGCTTCTGTATTGCATCGTAGCCGCAATGATGGTTGGTAAACAGCAGTCCTTTATCCGATACCACTTCGGCTGTGCAGAAACCACCCAGATTAACAATGGCATCTTTCAGGCTTGAATGGTTGATGTCGTAAATTTCCTGCGGGCTGAGTTTCAGTCCCATTTTCTGCATGTCAACATAGTTGAGTCGCTCAACAAACATGGGTAACCACATGCCCTCATCCGGTGGATTCCCGGCCCTGAGGCCTGCTGAAATCATTGCAATCAGAATCAGCGTAAAGAAAGTTTTCTTCATTTGTTTTTAATTGTTAATTTGTGTTTGGTTGAATCTGCCTTTTGATTTTACTTCCAATGAAAGCTGCTGCTGGTCTAAAATCGTGCCACTGATATAACATTCATAAAATCAATGATATGCGCGATTAATCAGACATTTTGCCCGCGGGTACTGTCCGTTTTTACAGCAATAGTGTCCGTTTTTGTACAAAGCCGGAACAGCAGGGTAAACTGTCAGAGTCCCAGTTCGCTTTTGCCTTGTTCAAATACGATGTCAACAGGTATACTGGCGCTTCTGAGTTTATCCAGATCAGACTGAAGCTGAGCCGGTACAACCGATTTGGTGGCAATCAGCTCTTTTACCTTTTCGTAGTTGCCATCTCCCTGAAGGGTAAGAATCATACCCCCCAGACTTTCAACAGCCAGTTTCATTTTGTCGAAATTCACCATGTAGGTTCCGTTGTCCTGGTGGGTAAAGGCTCCGTTTTCGGAGAAGTGGGCGAAGGTAAGCATGTTGGCTTTCCCGTGTGCACTGGCAGCTCCGAAACGCACCGAGCGGAAAATACCGGCCATAAAGGTTACGTAGTTGTCCATGACTTCACCTTCTTTGAGTTCTCCCATTTCATATAATTTCGTAACAAGGTAAAGTCCGAGGATATCGGCTTTGGCCTCTTCAATGGCTGAATATTGTTCTTTGAGGGCCTCCCGCACTGTGCCTTTGCCATCAAGGGTATTTTTTATTCCCAGTCCATGAGCCACTTCATGGAACATTGTATTTCCGAAGAAAGCATCAAACTTAATGTATCTGCGTTGCGATTCATCGATGAGCATATCTGAAATCGGAACCAGAATCTTATCAAATTTTGCCTTCATGGCATTTTTAAGCTGAAGTTTGCGGCTTCCCTTTTTCAGCTGAACCTCTTCGTCGTTGGGCAGGTTGATGGCAATGGTTTTGCTGCCTGAATTGCAATCTCCGGCATAAAAGACCACATCGTAGGCATTGAGGTCGGCATCTGAACCGGGCACTTCGTTTTTGTATTTCTGATCTACCGGAAGGCCTTTCTGTAAATCGGGCAATAAGGCTGCAAAATGGGCCAGGCGGTTGCTCCATTCAACATCTTTGATAAGGATAAATGCCTCCTGGGCAGCTTTTGTACCAAAAAGGGCATCTTCATAGTTTTCTATCGGACCGACAACAAAATCTATGTTGGATGTTTTCATATCCATCCAGGCGAAGTCGCTTTCCTGATACTTGTCGGTGAGCAGGGCCTCGGCGCGCAGTTCCAGGTATTTTTTAAGTCCTGCATCCTCAGCCAGTGCAGCAGCCTGTTTAAGAAGATCAGCTGCCTTTTTTATTTTTGAAGCATAAGCATCGTGATACCAAACCACCCGTAAAGAACGGTCATCGTTGCGGCGGATCAGGGTGTACAGGCTTAGTTTGTCGGGATTCTGAAGGGTGTCAAACTCTTCTTTGGTCATATCGGTGGGGTAGAAGTTAGCCCCGAGGGGTTTCTCTCCGATCCCTTCGATGAAAGACTGATTTCCGTTAAGCCGGTCCCATGGGCCGTAATTGATTTCGGCAAACCTGCGGGTTGACTCATCACTGATGCGCGAAAGAAAGGCTTCTTTGTTTCCCAGCGACTGCTGCCAGTAGATGTCATCCATCAACTGAGCGGCTTCAAAGAGCAGGGGTAATATCTGTTTTTCTTTTTCTGACAGATGGCTGATTCCGGCGGTTAGCTTCACAGTAGCATAACCTGAAAGGCGCTGGGCAACATCTTCTGCATCAACGGGCTTCAGGGCCTCGCTGGCAGGAAGAACCCCGGCATAATTGTTTTCCATTTCTTCTTCAGTTTTTGGCATGTTGGTGCATCCGGCTACGATTGTCATCATACCGGCAACCGATAAAACGGTGATCAGTCTGCGAAAGTTCATGGTTTCGGTTTTGGTGGGTTAAATCTTTGATGGGGCTAAATTAATTATTAAATCCTTTCCTGACCATTGTACAGGGAATAAATGGAACGGCCCGACAAGAGAATCAGACATCCGGAAGTCAGTGGAGAGCGGAGAAAATCAGGAAGGATTTCCAGGAATGGGCAGCAGCAATGTAAAAATACTGCCTATCCCTTCTGAGGTTTCAACGCTGATGGATCCGCCGTTGCGTTCGGCAAATTCCTTGCAGAGAATCAGTCCGAGTCCCGTGCCTTTCTCATTGGCGGTACCCTTGGTGGTATTGGGTTGCTCGGTAAGGCTGAAAAGGGTGGAGAGTGTTTCCTCAGGGATCCCGGTTCCATGGTCGGTAACGGAGATTCTGACCTGGCTGTTTTCGACGAAAGCCATCAGTTCAACAATCCCGCCCGGGAATGAAAATTTCACCGCATTCGAAAGCAGGTTTCGCAGTACTGTACGAAGCATATTGAGATCGGCAAACAAAGAAACCGCCGGAACCGGGCTGAGAGAAATGCTGATTTTTTTTATCTGGGCCTGGGGAAGAGTCTGTTTGGCAGATTCCACAATCAGGGTTTCCAGCGAAAAGTATTCGGGTGAATACAGGGTACGTCCCAGTTGGGTTTTTCCCCAGGCAAGCAGGTTGTCGAGCAACTGGAAAGTGGATTCTGTGGAATTCAGAATCTGGGTAACCATACCCTTGCGTTCATCATCGGTAAAGTCATCGTACTCTTCGTTCAACAGGCGGGTGAATCCCAGAATGGAAGTAAATGGGCTTCTGAGGTCATGAGCGATGATGGAGAAAAACCTGTCTTTGGTCAGGTTGGCCTCTTTCAGCTGCATTTCGGTGAGTTTCTGTTGCTCTTCAACCAGCCGGCGGCTGTGAATATTTCTTGAAACTGCAATCATTTTACCGGTGGCCTGTCCCTTGTTGTTATATTGCCGCTGAATCATGCTTTCGAACCAGATCAGCCTGTCCGAACTGTCTCGCAGCCTGAATGTAATCAGCATAGGTTCAATGCTTTTCTGAAGATCAAGGAAGCACTGACGCAGAATCTTATGGTCATCTTCGTAAACAAGGTCATTTCCTCTTGAACCGATGATATCTTCGTGATGATAGCCGAGAATATGCTTTACACTGGGGGAGACATATTCAACAATCCCTCCATGCCGGTGAATCGATATAATGTCGTTGGAGTTCTCTGCAATGAGCCGGAACATTTCTTCGCTCTTACGGAGTGCTTCCCTCGATTCTTCAATTTCTGTTACATCCCGACCGACCAGCTGATACTCCTCAGCGGTGTCATCTTTATCGTAAATGGCCCTGATTGTCCAATGAAGGATTTTTACTCTGGATTTCTCCAGCTGAATCCGCTGCTCATAATTGACGAAGTGTTTTGGAGGCCTGATGCAGTGCAACAGCTTCAGGATTCTTGAAAAATCCTTTTCGGGGAAAATCCCGGCCAGCAGATGCTTCTGGCAGTTGTCGGGTGAAACACCGAAATACTTAGCAAAGGCAGTATTGATAAACGATACAGAGCCATCCGGTTTAATTCTGCAGATCAGTTCCGATTGATCTTCGATGATGGTTTTGAAAAAGCGCTGATTGTTGAATAGTTTTTCGCTGAAATTTTTCTCATCGGTAATGTCAGACATCACCCCGGTAACGATTCCCGAAGCAGTCTCCCTGCCTTTGAGATAATAGCCAGTTTTTTTGATCCATCGGTAGCTTTTACCGTCCACGATTCTGAATTCCAGTTCAAACCATCCAGCCTTCAGGGTAATGCGCGACCACATCTCCTGCACACGTTCAACATCTTCAGGAAATACCTTTGTAATCCATTGATCCGGGGTGTCAACCTCCTTTTCCAGCCCAAAGATGTCGTAGCACTTTTCGCTCCAGGAAAGCTGGCTTTTGTCAATGTTGTATTCCCAGAGTCCTGCATTGAGGGCCTTCAGTATGATGCTGATGTGGTTTTCCGGGTCCCTGGTTTTATCCCCTGCAGGCTCGCCAGAGGCAGTTTCCTGACCGGTATGACTGTCAGAAAAATAGTTCATTGAAGGAGCATTTCTGAAAAATGCTTCAATGTCTGCAATAGACTCATTGGTGCGTGCATTCAGATCATCGTCAGAACTGATTTCACTGATTAATCCGATGATTGCATAAAATCTTCCTGATTCATCCACCAACGGGGATTTGATGACTTTAACGAGGCCATACCTTATTTCAGGGCCGCTGAGGGAGGCTTCATAAACGATCCGGTTTTTTGTACTGATCAGTTTTTTGTCAGCAGCAAGGTGAATTTCAGCCGATTCGGCATCGAAAAGCGAAGTAACGTTATTGCCCAGGATGTCGGATGCGTCGTAGCCCAGCATATCACAAAAATGCCTGTTGCAGGCAAGATAGGTTCCGTTAAGATTTTTAACGAAAACCGGAAAAGGAAGTGATTCGAGGACATGGGGAGGGATGCTGAAATCAGCATCTTCGGTTTTACTGAAATCCGGCAACCCGGTATTCCCCGAATAAAAACCACCCGGTTCAGGCAACGGGTGCCCTCCGGTGTGTTCTGTCCCGGGGTTTACTGGTTTCTTCATTTCGGATGGTTCCATGGTTGCTTGCTCTTCGGATCCGCTTTGAGGGGTGTATTAACCTTTAATAAAATAATTGTTCTGATGTAACAAGATATGTTGGAAAGTTACATGTGAACCTGACGCCAATCAATGCACATGGAACAATCAATAATATACCTGACCGGCCCATCTGATTTTTCGGGAGTAATGGAATGACTAAAGGCACTGTACATGCCTTCCTTCCTTAAACTCTCAAAACTGCTTAATTATTGCAAATACTGATTTATCAGGGTTGGAATGTTTTTTGGGTTTGAGAATATCATCCGGGCAAACTGATTTATATACTGATTTTTCATCACTGTACATTACAGAATATCAGGCTAAATTACAAAAAATCTCATTACCGGAAGATTTTTGTTTGCAGAAAATTCCGGTGAACAGGCTTTCATCACTTTTTAAAATCGGATTTGCTCACCAGGAGTTTGTCAACCCGGCTTGCATCCATATCAATTACTTCAAAACTGTATTGTTTATATTCAAAAGCATCTCCTTCAACCGGAATTTTATCGAGCATGTGCATTGCCAGTCCGCCAAGGGTTGTAAATCCTTGTCTGTCAATGTCATCATAATCCTGTATTCCCATTTTCTCCATGAAGTCATCAATGTTCATCGAGCCATCTACCAGAATGCTGCCATCCTGACGTGTAACAAGGTTATATTCCATTTCTTCGTTTTCTTCCGGAAGTTCTCCCAGGATAGCTTCGGTGAGATCGTGCAGGGTGATGATACCTTCAACGGCACCATATTCACTGACAACCACCCCGAAATTGGTTTTTTTCTGCCTGAAAATCTCAAGCAGCCGGCTGGCCGACATACTTTCAGGGATAAAAAGCGGTTGTAATGCTATGGACTCAAGATCAAAATTTTGTCCGGAAGCTACCAGAGCAATGAGGTCTTTAACGGCCACAACGCCTGCTACATGTTCGATGCTGCCCCTGCACAGCAGATACCGGCTGAACCTTGATTCAGCAATAAGATCAAGTGCCTGTTCCCTTGTTGAACCGGTAAGCATCATGGCCACATCCTTGCGATGGGTCATCAGTTCAATGGCCTTTTTATCGGTAAACCTGAACACATCTTTGATCATCCGGGTTTCCTGTTCATCAATCACACCCTGATCTGAGCCTTGTTTGAGCAGAAACTTCAGCTCATCTTCGGTAATGGTGCGTTCTCCGGCCGGATCGATTCCCAGCAGCCGTTTCACCAGAATGGTAGAAACGCTCAGAAACCAGACAAACGGGTAGGTGACACGTGTGAGGAAAACTATAAACGGCGTAAGAAACAAGGCAATCCGTTCGGGGTTTGACAGGGCCAGCGATTTTGGCACCAGTTCTCCGATGATGAGTGAGAAATAGGTGATGAGTCCAACAACAATCACCACCGCCAGTGTTCCGGCGAATGGCCGGAAGGTTTCAAATCGAATCAGGTATTCCCTGAGATCATCGCTGAGTGCAATTCCGCCAAATGCTCCGGAAACAATTCCAATCAGCGTAATTCCAACCTGAATGGTGGAAAGTACCTTTTCGGGCTCGTTGAGCAGGTTGAGCACCGTTTTTGCCCGCTTGTCGCCTTTTTGTGCCAGGGTTTCAAGCCTGGCTTTTCCCGAAGAAACCAGGGCAATTTCATACATGGCAAAAATGCCGTTTAAAAGAAGGAGCAGGAAAATGATAAGAATTTCCATAGAGTTCTGTTGTTATGCAAAGGTAAAGACTTCCCGGCAATACAGCGATGTGTACCAGAAACAGGCGGATATTAAGGTCAGCGAGTTTTGAATGATTGCCAGGTGCTCATCTTAACCGGACAGGGAGTATCCGAAATAAATCAGACCAAACAGGCTTCCCTGTTGCCGGAAAGCCTGTCTGGTATGGTTGAAAATTGCAGATTTTCTTATCCACTCACAGATTATTTGTCTGTTTGCAGGTGGCTGCATTATGGATTCTGCACACCGGGGTGATTGAGTGTTCGCACACCTCAGGGTTTGTAATTGGTATTGGCATAGTCGTAGCATGGCAGCGGCCAGGTGAGGTTGCTCAAAAGTCCATTTGTCCCGACGTCGAGACAATACAGATACCTTATATCGTCGCCGCCATCGGAAGAGCTGACCGCTGTAAACATCAGCAGATTGCCGGAGTGATTGATCGCGGTAGGACCATGGCCAAGGTAGATGTTGTCGTCAAGAGTGATGGCTGAGTTGCTGGCACAGGTGAGGCCGATCCAGCTTGCGCTGAAATAGCCTGCATTGGTGGCCAGGATGTTGTCGTTGAAACTGGCCAGCCACGTTTGGGCTACTGACCATTCCACGCTTCCGGTTGTTGCATTCAGACAGACCAAATCGGATAAGGCTAACAACAGGTAATCTCCGTCAACTGTGATCTGGCTGAGCGAACTTCCTGAATTGAACCTCCAGTTTTCAGTACCTTCGGGTGAATAAGATGCAAAATAAACTTCGCCATCCTCGAACCGGTTGGCTGCGAAAATCAGGTTCCCGTTCCGGTCAGTAACTGGATTGACCGAAGGGATATTCAGCAGATTGTAACCCTCAGCCTGGAGATCGATGATTCTTTGCAGCTCCCCATTGAGGTTGGCTATCAGAATTTTCGGATCCTGGATGAACCAGACGATCAGTTGATTCCCGCTGATCATAACTGAACCAGAACTGGCCATATCAGGATAGGTTTCAGCAAATACCTGAGTGCCATCCAGCGTGTAACAATACAGAATGGTTGTACTGTAGTCAATGGTTGAGCTGATGTATAACCGGTTGTCCTTTACCGCAACAGAACTGTATGAATCAAATTCACCCGGCAGGTTTTTCTGCCAGAGTATTGTTCCACTGCCTGCATCCAGACAATAAAGATGGTTGTTGTACGACTGAAATACCTTGCCGCTGCTGTAAACGGGATATCCGTCAACATCACCGAAGCCTTCGTCCAATGGGGTTGTCCAGCGTATCTGACCTGTTGAGCTAACCGAAACCATCTCTGGCGTTGACGAGCTGAGGGTGAAATTATTAAGCACACAATAAATGTTATCGTTGTCGTCAATGGCCGGAAAAAGGTAAAGATTTTCCAGTGGATTGGTCATCTCCCCTAGGTTGGCTTTCCACACCACTTTGATGTCAGAAGTAGCCTCAGGGTTGTTTTCTTCTTCATTGTTGCAGGATGTCAGGAGAGTCCCAAGCATAGCCGGAATTAAAAGTGTCTTGAACAGATTCATTGTTGTTTCTGGTGTTGTAAGGTAATAGATTGAGTTGTGTATAGTAAAAGCGGGATTCTTTATTGAATCTCAGGCATCTCAGGCATTTCTGTGATTTTAATACCTGCAGGGATTTCGAACCTGCTGTCGGGAATGGTGATATTTTCTTCAAACTTTGTTGCTTCCATGGTGTAGAAACTGTTGGCCATCTTCAGCGGAATGCCTTTATAGTACCACATTTTCGTTGGCAACGACCGGCCTTCTTCGTTTTCTGTGATTTCCACAACAATACAATCCTTTCCGAGAAAGTTTTCGTTTCCGAGGATTTTACCGCCTTCTTTTTCAATCATTTGTCTGAATGTTACATTGTCTTCAGGCAGGATTTTATCTGTGGGGTCCTCGTCAGATTCAGTATCCTTGCTCTTAAATCCCGTTTGGTCGGTCAGGTTGATCATGTAGCTCCAGCCATCCCTGGAAATCATCGCCGATTTCTCTTCGGTTTTCATTCCCATAACTTCTGTTGTACCTTGCGTATAAACTGCGTGACGGTCGTTCGTGTTGTCAATCCATTGGGTCATAACGGAGGAACTTTTCATTCCTTCGGCATTGACGGTGGTTTTGTATTCAATCATCATTGTTTTTAAACCGGCCATCTCACCGGCAATTTCTGACATAGCCGAATCGGCGTTGGTTTTCTGACCACCGCTGTTGCAAGCAGTAAAGGCAAGGAAAATCACTCCTGAAAGGAGCAGAGTTACAGATTGCGTCTTTTTCATGTTGAATTGATTAAGTGATTGTTTATTGTATGATGAATGTTGATTCTATGCCATTCTCAGCCACAGGATAAATTACTGTAATCTGTTGCAGTGAATCCCGGTAGAGTTTCAGTTTGTTAAGATCGTTCCACCTGATCGTCTCAAACCAGTCGGACCGGTAAAGAGGCACTGAATGATCGGGAGGCAGGGTAACCTGTTCTGCAATGGCGTTCAGCAGGGGTATCTGCGACATCCCCCAGGCAGTGAGAAGGTCGCTGGTGGTAAGGATTCGGTTGTTTTTCAAGTCGTAATGGTAAACGCAGAATTCTGAAACAGCCTCTGACAGGTAATGCGAAGTGAGGGTTTCCACTACAATGCTCAGCAGACTGTCGTCAACGGTATAGTGAAATCCGGTTTTAACAAAGAGGTCATTACCTTCAGGTTTTTTGCTGCAATATTCAGCCTGCTTTTGTAAATCAGATTGAATCAAGTTCTGCAGGTGTTTCAGGTTACTGTGTTTACCACTGATAACCGGAATCCGGATGCAATAACCGCTGGCAAACAGAGGGTCGTCGGGCCGGCTGAGGGTGTCGCAACAACCGGTGTCGCTCAGGAATACTCCGTCATAAATGTAACTTACGTGGTTTTTGTAAGCTGAATCAGTGGTCAGAGAGGTCTCTTTGCCGTTCTGGTTCCCGCAGGCAACAGTAGTCATAGCCAGAAATCCGGCCAGGCAGGTGAGATAGTGGTTTTTCATGAGGAACCTTTACAGCCTGATTTGCCTGATTATGTTCTCAAGCTCGCTTTTCGGAAACGGTGCTCCTGTAATCAGGTAAAGTACAGCCTCGTGTTCAGGCATTCGTATCAGCAGTGATCGCGAATCAACAGGGGTACCGTCATCTTCATGGGTTATACGGATATAAACAGCATCATGGCTGTCGAAGGTATAATTTTCCTCAACGATCATGCCGTCACCACCTCCGGCCATTTCATAGAAACGGCTTTCATTTTCCATAAATATAACAACCTGGTCGCTCTCAGTCTTGACATACGAAGTCAGGTAGAGTGTCGTGCTGTTGTCTGACATGAAGTATTTGTAACCCGGTATTTTCAGACCTGTGGTGGCTTTCACAAACCGGTCGTAAGTCAGGCCCGGGGGTGAGCCTTCAGCGGGCTGCTCATCTTCGTTTTCTGACAGACCTCCCGGAATGCCTTCCAGTCCTTCCATTTTGTCGAGGTCAGTGATGGTGATTCCATCAGGCAATGCAAAGGCAGAGGCAGGAATACTGACATTTTCCTGAACAGATTGAGCCGTTTCCCTGATTTCCATTCCATAGGCGGTGCTCTCAGATTTGAGCATCAGCCCTTTATACATCCACATTTTAACGCCCATCAGGCTGAATACCTGACAGGATTTACCGAGGAAGGTTTCATCCCCGTGCCAGGTACCTCCATTGTCTTCAACAAACAGTTTCATGCCATCCTTTCCCTGGTACTTTTCAAGGTCTTTAGCCATGGCCATTCCGGCGGGTCTGAAGGCATTCGCCATTTCGGTCACATTCATCCGGGTACCTTCCCGGTTGATTAGGTCTATCGAATATCCGTAGTCACCCGCCAGAAGATCGAGGGTATGTTTGTCTTCTTTGGTTGTTTTCCCGAACAGCGAAGTCGTGGACGAGGACTTTTCTTCCCGGGCTTCTTTGGCACCATAGTCGTCAATCTTCAGGGTTTTTGTTCCTGATGAAGTGGTTCCCATGCCGGAAGATTCCAGTTTATAAGTTACCACCATAGCGCGGAATTCATACCTCCTGGTGTTTTGTGCCATGACACTGACAGCGATCAGGGCAAGAATCAATGCAAATAAGTGTTTCATCGGGTTAAAATTTTACGAATTCGACTCTGCGGTTCTGTGCTTTACCTTCGGGGGTGTCGTTGCCGGTAAGAGGTTTGGTTTCGCCAAGCCCTTTCGAGGTAAGGCGATCGCTGCTTATGCCCAGTTCAGTCATTTTTTCAACTACTGCCCTGGCACGTGATTCAGAGAGTTTCATGTTTGATGTATCGTCGCCGTCGCTGTCGGTATGACCCTCAACCGAGAATTTCAGCTCAGGATGATCCTGCATCATTTTAACCACGTAATTTATCGTGCCCATTGATTCGGGCCTGATGACCGATTTGTTCACATCGAAACGGATTCCTGTAGTAATAAATTTACCGTCGGTAAGGAATTTGTCGTATAGAGGAACGGCACCTTTGGCGATGCGGATGTTTTTTACATAACCGTTGTATGTTCCGCTCGGGTTGTGAAAGCACAAGGTAATTCCCACCGGGTTGATTTCCAGGTTCGGGATATTCAGAACTCTTGCATCGTCCAGGTATACCTTTAATGCGCGCTTATTGAATGATATGGCGATGTGCCTCCATCCGGGCTGGCATTTGCTTTCATTGGCCCCGGTAAAACCAGGATAGTATCCCTTGGTTATATCTTTCCCATCGGCGGCATTCTGAAAAAAGCGGAGGTAAAACCGTTTACTGACATTGTTGCCCGGATCAAGATTCCGCTGATGTTTGGTGTCAAAAAGATAGATGCGGTAAGCGAGGCCTGGTTTTTCAAAATAGGCATCATATTCAAGCGTAAATTCCTCAGGAAGGTAGTCCTCGTTGTAGTTTTTAAGCATGGGTACAATGCCATCCAATCCGTTGTTGTTCCCTTTCCGGAACATTATCACAGAAGAACCGTCAAAAAATGCATTTTCAAAAGTGCCGGCACTCAGGTCCCATTTTGACGGGAATTCCCCGTTTTGTTCGCCAGCCTGGTTGTCTTCAAAAATAATTTCATTGCCGGGAACAAAGTCATATTTTGCCCACTCAAGCACCGGCTTCTGCTTTTCGGGCTGTGCCGGCTGCTCTGCCTGATTCTTTTCATCTGCAGGTTTGCTATTGTGGTTTTCGTTACCTGACTGATTTTCAGCTGCCTTTTCTGTTTTTTTGTCGCCGGATTGTTTTTTATCTTTTCCATCACCTTTTACCGTATCATCAATCCCGTCTTCAACGGCATCCAGCGATTTGTCAACACCATTGTCGATTCGTTTCTCCACCCGGTTTTCAATATTCCGCTCGGCTTTCTTTGTGCTTCGTTTTACCACTTTATTCAGGTCAATCTGTGCCTGGCAGTTCAGAATTGCCAGCATAAAAAGCAAGATTACAGTTAGTTTTTGTTTCATTACGATACAGATAATTTGTTTAAGTATTTGGTTGAAAGATTAATACAATGATGGAGCCCATAAAAGCTTTGGGAGGCGAAATTATATTCTTTATCCGCTAAAAGCCTTGATGTAATTGGATATTTTGAAAAAAAACTTGATTTATTTTTTATCCGGTCTGAATTCCGGCAAATTGACTGTTCATGATTTTTGATTAAAACTTAAAAACCCTGCCTGATTTTGAATCCAGGCAGGGTTTTTACACCATGGAATTTTAAATTCACATCATTTTGAAGGTGCTTGTATGCGCTTGATTGTCATGTGTTTATTCAATTATCACCCTGATTGTTCTGACCAACTCGTTGTTTTGTCCAACAATCACGAGGTTGTAGATACCGTGCTGAAGCATGGACACATCCATGTCATCCTTGTGAGACGTAATTACCAGGCGGCCGGTGATGTCGAAAATCCTGACTAACCAGCCATCTTCAAATCCCCTGATGTTGATGCTTGTTGAGGCTGGGTTGGGGTAAACAACCAGTGATTCCGGTTCATCTGTAATTTCCGCTGATTTTTCCGTGACCGGGTAGCCGTAAACAGCGATTTCATTGGCGTAGGCAGAGATGGTATTGTATTCTGAGATTCTGATGTAACGTGTGGTAACATCGGTCGTGTGAAGTTTCCAATGAACATATCCATTGCAGGGCTCAGTAAACCAGTCGTTCCAGCTTTCCGGAGCTCCATAGGAGAAAACCAGCGGGGCCACGTTGTTCATGTCATGCACGTAAACTTTCTTAATGACGTATTCCTCACCCAGGTCAAAGTAGATGTGATAGGGTGAATAGTTGATATTGTAATAGGGTTTCCACGACAAACTGTTCGGATGCTGGTTGAGCAAAGGATCTTTATCCTGTTCGTCAACCAGATAAGCCGGTGACTGCCAGCTTCCGTAAGGAGGTCGAACAAGATCGGTGATCATGCCGGCATTGAGGATGATTCGCTCAACCACAGGTGAATTGACCACTGAAATGATCAGTGTATCGGAATCTTCGGCTTGGTAGGTGTCGGTTACTGAGATGATGATCGTATATTCCCCTGAATCAGAGTACCCGGGATTCAGCACCAGCTTTCCCTGTCCGTTTGCTGTCTGAATGAACTGGACAAAATCAGGCAGTCCTGAAAGGCCAAATGTTAGTGTCTGATTGTCGTAATCTGAAGCGGAAAAGAGGTAATCGGTGCTTGTTCCTTCATCCAGGGAAACCGGGGGCAGCGCACTCAATACCGGAGGGTGGTTTTCAAACTGATCGATCACATTTACATTAAAATAATAAACACGTGTATCGCAGCCATCGGAGGTTACTATACCCAGGTTTTCGTATACACCTGCATCGCTGTATGATGGAGAAAGGGTTAAATTATAGTGATCGTTTGTTTTCACAAAGCTGATGAAAGAGGGAGCGTTAGGCAGTGTGGCAGAAACCGTATCACAACCGGGGAAGTTATCATCCGAAATGCTGAGGTTGATTGTTTGTGAGGTAGCTTCGTTAATGGTGATATCGCTGATACCGCTTAGCGAAGGGGCATTGTTGTATGCTTCGAGAAACCGGATTTCAATCCCGTTGAGTTTTGCGTCAAACTTTTGTTTAGTCACTGTCATGTTCAGCCTCTGATCAAAGACCGGAACAAGGAATTGTTTTTTGGCTGCATGAAATCCGTATTCGCTGTAAATGTTGAACGAATCCAGCACGGTACTGTCTTCGATGGCGACGCTGAAGACAAAGGTTGTATTGTTGTTGACTTCGAGGGATCGTTCGGCGAAATAAAGGTTGAGCTCATACAGACCATTGGTGGGCAGGGGAATATCATAGCTGTATGAATCTTCATTGGTAAAACAACACCGGTAGGGGCCGAAAAGGGAATCAGGGGCTTCGGTGGTGTTGGTGCCTTTCCAGAAATGGCTGCCGGTTGCGTAAGAATAGTCGGTGCCATATTCTGCGGTTTTCTCTTTGTCTCTTTGCCAGTTAAGATCTGAATCGACCAGCTCTGGTCCTCCGCTGTTCACCCGGTACAGCAACCGGCCCTGGGTTAGCACTGGTTTGCTGACCGTGAGGACGATTGAAGCGGTATCGGGATTGCCGTAGCCATCGTCTGCAATCACCTGCATTTCAGATTCACCGGTATCAGCCAGCAGTGGATTGAAATTGAGGTACGCCATTCCTGAGACTTCTTTTACGGAAGCGAACTCCGGAATTCCGGAAACATGATAGACGACCGGATCGTTGTTGGCATCAGCAGCTGTAATGTTTATCTGCAGTTTTGAAGCAGATTCCATTGCATAGCTGTTCTGAAGCGACAGCACAGGATTGCTGTTGAGGGTATCCCTGAATGCAATTTTGAATGTTATCCGGTCATAGGCATTGTGGCTGCTGTCGTGAACCAGAATAACAGGATGAAATACACCTTTGGTTTCTGCTGTGGAAAATCCTTTAAGGCGGATAAACCCATTGCCGGCTGATTCGGCGGTTATAAACGACGGGAGATCCCGGACTTCAAAAGTCAGTACGTCGTTGTCGTTGGTAGTTGCGGCAATCAGCAGATTCAGGGAGTCGCCGAAATTAATGTATTGATCGGATGGCAAGCCAATTTCAGGCGTTGAATTCATCACATAAGAAAGTCCGGGTTTTGGTCCCATATCATTGTATTCAACCGGATTGCCTGGCAGAAGAGTAAAAATACCATTGCTGATCTGGTACAGCACGGTATCGACCCGGGTAAAATAATTTCCGGCGGTATCCCACAGAGGGACCCTGCCTTCCTTGTTTTTTGCAAAGACCCGGGGTGAGTTGTACCGGTTGTTTAACAAGTGAATTTCATTGATTTCGTTGAGGCTGGAAAGCAGTTCGGTGCCACCGGGGTTGTTGTTGTAGAAATAATTTCCGTAAAGGGAGATTGAAGATGGAATGTTAGAAAACTGACGGTTATCGATGAAAACGCCGATTGTATTGGCAATGAAATTGCTGAACACCTCAATATCTCCGCTTCCCATAATTATAATGCCGGTTGCAGGGCATTGCATAAAGAGGTTGTTGTAATATCTTCCGACGGTATTGTCGCCTATCTGGAAAGAACCCCGCTGATTCAGGAGGTTCTCACGCCCCGTGTTGAAACAATAATTGTTGTAAACCTCCACATCTTCAGGGCAATTGGCCAGCTGAATGGCCTCGCGCTGGCAGTAGGCAGCAATGTTGTTGAAAATCCTCACATGCCTCAGTTCCATACCGGGTGATTTGGTTTCACCGATGTACATGGCTTCGTCGACGTGATGGATATAGGTGTCGTGGATGATCAGGTTGTTAAACTGAGGATAGGGGACAGGAGGTGTTCCGCCAAAATCCTTTTTTGCCACGATGCCAAAGAATCCGCTATGGTGAATTTCAACAAAACCGACTTCGCAGTCACTGCTTAGTCCGCCAAACGACAGCCCGGCCGTCGCAGCCCTGAGCCTGAAACCGTAATGAACTGAATTGTCGCCCTGTCCGCTGACTTTCATAAAGCGGCAGCTTTCAAAAACCAACGCCCCCCAGGCGGTAGTATCATCAATGGAAACCTGTCCGCCCTGATTGATCACAACAATGGGTTCAGACGCAGATCCTTCAAGAAAGAAGAATTTTATTGCCCGGGTACGGCCGGCCAGAATCTGAATGGTGTCCCCCCCCTCAGGAACCTGGCTGAATGTTGTAGGATAAAAATAAAGTCCGTCTGATGGACCAATCGTGAATACTTCCCCTCTGGTTGGTAAAACATTCATTGTCAATAAAACGAAAGCTGCCAGTAATGCCTTAAAGTAGTTCATGTGTAAAATAATTTTACAGTTAATGATGGGTTGATACTATGTAATCTGGGGTTTATCGGAATAAAAATATCGCAAAAGAAATCAACGCTCTTATAAAACATATTGAGAACAAATGTAATCAGCTCTTCACAAATATATGTTAAAAGTACCTTAAGTTATGTATCTGAACTGTAAAAGTAATTAACAATACCATAAATTTATATGAAAGGTTTATTTACAGAAAGATAGCCCGAAGTGAAAAAAAGTAATCAACAGATTGAACAATGCAGAAGTTTCTTACTCAACCTGGTTTTTAAGTTACGGGCTTCAGGTTGCAACCGGGAAGGGACTTCTACAGCATAATTGACTCCGGCGAATTGGGAAAAAACGACGTTCATTTTCTGATAACTTTTATAACTTCGGAATCTTAAAAAACGCCCTGTTATGAAACATTTTCTGAGGCTGGCCATTCCAGTGTTAATGTTGTCAATATCTTGTAAATCAGTAGTTAATAAGCATCTGATTGCTGACAAATCCTATCGCAAACTGGTTCATGAACAGTTTTTAGAGCGGAAAGAACTGGCTGCCGGGCGCGACTCTGCGTTGTTTGGAGTATTCAGCAAAGGGCTTTCTGTTGCAGAAACAGAAGGACTGGAATTTCTGTACGCTTTTATGCCGTTGAGTGATCTGGCGACCAATGATGGAGATTATTACCTGAAACAGGTTCGTTCAACGATTGAGGCCCGTGATTTCTTCTCATGGGGCAAATCAGTTCCGGAAGCCGAATTACTGCATTTTGTTCTTCCTTACAGGGTAAACAACGAGTATACAGATACAGCCCGGCAGGTTTTTTTCGCAGAGTTGAAGGATCGGATCAAAGGCCTTGGTATGGCGGAAGCTGCGCTTGAGGTCAACCATTGGTGTCATGAAAAAGTGGTTTATAAATCGACCGATGAACGGACATCCGGCCCCCTGACTACGGTGAGAACCGCCTTCGGGCGTTGCGGGGAGGAATCAACCTTTGCCGTGGCTGCCCTTCGCTCAGTTTGTATTCCGGCCCGTCAGGTCTACACACCCCGATGGGCACACACCGACGACAACCACGCCTGGGTAGAAGTGTGGATTGATGGCAAATGGCATTTCATGGGCGCCTGCGAACCCGAACCCGCCCTTGATATGGCCTGGTTTGCCGAGCCGGTAAAACGCGCCATGATGACCCATACCTTTGTCTTCGGTCAGTACGAAGGGAGTGAAGAAGTACTCGAAAAAACGGCTTTGTTTACCCGGTTGAACCTGCTCAGTAACTACACCCGGACCAAATCCCTGCCTGTAAAAGTAATCAATGCGGGTGGTAAACCGGTTGAAAATGCCCGGGTAGAATTTTCACTCTACAACTATGCGGAGTTTTATCCGATTGCAACCCTGCATACCGGTAGCCAGGGTACCTGCAGTGCAACCACAGGATATGGTGATCTGTTGGTCAGGGCTGTAAAAAACGGGCAGTTCGGGGAAACACTGGCACCCGGTGGTGCGTCAGATACTGTGATTGTTAAACTTGCAGGATTGTCCTACACCCTTCCGGATGAACAGTTTACCATTACGCCACCGGCAAAACAAGCCATTGCACCCACCGATCAGTCGCTGGTTGATCTAAATAACCTCCGGCTGAAACAGGAAGATTCCATCCGGAGTATCTATATTTCAACTTTTATCGACTCTGTTACTGTGGCTGGTCTGGAAGCTGAAAAAGGGATCAGTGCCGGCAGTCTGTGGCATTTTATTTCGCTCAGCCGGGGCAACTGGAAAGAAATTGTAACTTTTATGAAGGGACTGGCTTCGGATGAGGCCGCTGAAGGGATGAAACTGCTCTCGCTGATTTCGGAGAAGGACCTTCATGATATTCAGGCGCTAACCCTTTCCGATCACCTGAAGTCATCCGGGAATTTCAATGATCCGGTGGATCTGCGCTTCATTGATTTTGTTAGGTCTCCACGCATCGGCCGTGAACTGGTTACCCCCTGGAGGAGTTTCATTCAGCATTATTTCAGTGCTCAGGAAGCGGAGGCGTTTCGCAACCATCCGATGGAAATCAGAAACTGGATCAGCAAGCACATCATTCCGGATACGGTGAGCAACTATTATGGTGTACCGCTTGCGCCTGAAGGTTCACTTCAGCTGGGCAGAACAGACCGTTACTCCCGCGACCTGCTGTTTGTGGCCATTGCCCGTAGTTTTGGCATTCCCGCCCGCCTTGAGCCGGCTACCCGAAGACCTCAGTTTGTGGATTCCGGAGCCTGGACTGATGTCTTTTTCGGAGCTAACCATGAAAAGAGTGTTCCCAGGGGAGAAGTCAGACTGCTTAATGCCTCTGTTGACCCGCAGTTTATACCACGATATTACACCCATTACACCATCGGTCGCTTCGAAAGGGGGAAGTTTATTACCCTTGACTATGAGTTTGATGAATCACTGCTGAAGTTCCCCTGTGTGCTGAGTGTCGACACAGGGTATTACCGGCTGGTCACCGGCAACCGGCAGGACGATGGATCGGTACTCTGTACGATGACCCATTTCAGGGTAAAAGCGGGAGAGCAGTCCATTGTAAGTATTGACCTTGCCAGTACAAAGCAGCAATCAGGCATACTGGGCAAGGCGGATCTGAATGCAGTTTACACGGGTATTCCGGTTAAAACTACCCGAACACTAAACGAAAGCATGAGCCCTCATGGATTGATCATTGCACTGTTAGATCCCGCGAAGGAGCCTACAAAACACCTGATGGAAGACCTTAAAGCCGTCAAAGGAGCACTTGATTCCTGGGGTGGAAATGTGTTGTTTCTGGTGGCTGATAAGAAGCTGAACAATGGATTCAATCCTTCAGGTTATGGAAAACTACCTGAAAAGTCGGTCTTCGGCCACGATTCAGGAGGTGCCGTTGCCTCTGCAGTGAGCACGGTATGCAGTATTTCGGGAGAACCTCAATGGCCTCTGCTGGTAATTTTAAACAATAAGGGTGAAATCATCTGGCAGTCAGAGGGGTACAATATCGGACTCGGAGATAAGCTGTTAAAGCAGCTATCTACTGATAAAACGATGTAAGGCAGACGGCCTGCGACCTTTCAGATATCTTGAACGATGAGTTCTGAAAAGTCATTTCACCTTATTGGCTGACTTGATAATCAGATAGCCGGTGGTACCCGCAATCAGTGAAGCCAGCAGAATTCCCATTTTGGCCTCTTCGATAAAAACCGGGCTGTCGAAAGCGAGTTGTGCAATAAAAAGTGACATGGTAAAACCGATTCCGGCAAGAAAACCTGCACCAACCAGGTGTCTGTTGCTCATATCGTCAGGTAGTGAAGCCAGGCGCAAACGGGTTGCCAATGCCGTGAAACCAAAAACACCAATTACTTTACCAAGCAGTAGTCCCAGCAATACCCCAAGGGTAATATTGCTACCCAAATGGGACAGACTCTCAGCAGAAAGACTGATACCTGCATTGGCGAGTGCAAACAGGGGCATTACCACGAAAGAGACAAATGGGTGCATGGCGTGTTCAAGCCTTTGCAGCGGTGTGAGTGCTTTTTCTGAAACATACCTGATTTCTTCAAGAATGTGCAGCTGTTCGGTCGTCACTGTCGGGCTGTTGTTGGGTTTGGCTTTTTTAAACCGATCCAGCAGACTGGCAAGTTTACGGTTATAAAGGTCTTCGGATATTTTCGCATTGGCCGGGATGGTAAAGGCTGCCAGCACAGCAGCGATGGTTGCATGAACACCAGACATCAGAAAAGCAAGCCAAAGACCGCCAATACCGACCATGCCGTAGAAAAGGGTATTTCTCACCCCAATACGATTGGCTATAACCAAAACGGCCATAAAACCACCCCCCAATGCAAGGCTGGTAAGATTGATGTCAGAAGTGTAAAAAAATGCAATTACCAGCACTGCACCCAGATCGTCAGTAATAGCCAGAGCGGTCAGGAAGATCTTCAGTGAAACAGGCACTTTATCTCCAAGCAGGTAAAGAATTCCCAGGGCAAAAGCAATATCTGTAGCCATTGGAATTCCCCAGCCTCCGGATGTTTCTCCCGACGGATTCAAAGCAAAATATATCAGAGCCGGAACAAGCATTCCCCCTAGAGCCGCCGCAATGGGCAGCATGGCTGCTTTCGGGTTGCTGAGTTCTCCGCTGATGATTTCACGTTTCAGTTCAAGCCCCACAACAAAGAAAAACACAGCCATCAATCCATCGTTGATCCAGTGATGAAGACTTTTTGACAACTGCCAGTCATGAAGTCCAACCGATATTTTTGTTTCCCATAAATTATGAAACGCTTCTGACCAGGGTGAATTGGATAGGATAATGGCAAGAAGGGCTGAAGAGAAAAGCACAATTCCGCTCATCGAAGAATTGCTGAGAAATCTCTTCATAGGATCGATGATCCAACGGTCAACGGGTTCTTTTCTGATTCCAGGCATTGTATAGCAAAAACAGGTTTGTAGTCAGGATGGCCCAATATGTTATTGGAGTGTATGTAACAGCAAATTCGCCTGTTTTGTTCAGATCGGGTGAAATGTACTTTTTATTGCACCCATTGTACACCTGCTGAGCCACGAGGTTAATGCCCGCTGATCGGTTACGGGTTGCCTGGTCGTTTGTTATACAAGGATTTTGAAGGTCTGCAACCAGTGGGATAACCGTTTGCTTACAGGCTAACCCGGTGTGATCCAACCATCAGAAAATTATATGTTTCATGAAGGTTATTTCAGGATAAAATCCGTTGCTGCATTTTGATTATGCGACTTTTACATTATCCTGAAACTCCTGTATTCCCTTGCTTGTATCTTGCCTGCGATATGAGACTATTTGTTTCCCTCAGCGGTTGGTGCATTTAAAATTTTCAGTTTGTCTTTTTTCGTAATTCCCGAGAGTACTTCAACATTTACACCGTCGCTCAGTCCGGTTTTAATCATTTTCTTTTCGAACACCTGGGGTGCCTTTTCAACCTCAACCCACGCGGTATCGCCCTCATATTTAATCAGGCTTTCGGATACTGCCAGCACGCTGTCGCGGTGTTCGAGCACGATATCGGCATTGGCGCTGTAACCGGCCCTGATAAAGAGGTTGTCTTTCAATTCAACAGCGGCCCTGATTTCAAACTGTATGGCACCGTTTTCTTCAACGCCTTTGGGCGAAATGTGCTCAAGTCTGGCGGTAAATTTTTCCGTATCAATGGCTCCGACCGTCATAATCAGTTCCATGCCTTCGTGGAGTTTCCCCACTTCCGATTCATCAACCTTTCCTTTGAAGATCATTTCGCCCATATCGGCCACTGTTGCAATGGTAGTACCGTCGTTGAAGGTGTTGCTTTCAATCACAGAATTGCCCACTTCCACAGGAACTGTGAGTACCATACCTTCGATGGTTGAACGGATGATGGTGTTGCTGGCAGCACCGGCGGTTTTGGTAATTCCTTCGCGGATCAGCTGAAGGTTGTTTTCAGCAGCATCAAGGTCTTCACGGGCGGTTTTGAGGGCAACTTCGTAGGTTTGAAGCTCTGCAATGGCGATTACCCTGCTGTCGTATAGTGATTTCTGACGGTCGTAGTTCTGGCGGGCATTGTCGAGGCTGATTTTGGCCCGGTTAACCCTCGATTCGGCTTCGTTCAGGCTGATCATGTTGGGGATAATCCTCACTTTGGCAATCATATCACCCTTTCTCACTTTCTGTCCTGCTTCAACATAAAGTTCAGAAATGATTCCAGAAACCTGGGGCTTTATTTCGATTTCCTTACGGGGAACCACCTTACCGGTGGCCACGGTTTTTTTTACGATGTTGGTTACCTGGGCTGTTGTGGTGTCAAATACCACAGGTTTAGCCTGGGATTTCCGGTACAGATAAACGATGGTTCCTGCAAAAACAACCAGGATTATAAGACCGATAACTATTTTCAGAACTTTTTTCATTGTATTGATGTATTGTTGGGTTTAACTGCTTATTCGTACCTTAAGGCATCGATGGGTTTGATGCTCACGGCTTTCCTTGCCGGAATCAAGCCGGCTATGGCGCCGCTGATTACCAGGATAATCAGTGCTGTGACAGCCATATTGAAGTCGATGTTTGGATTTTTAAACATGTTGGATTCCGCACCACTGCTGCGCAATGCATAGTTCACCCCTTCGAGGATGCCTACCCCGATAACCAGTCCTGCATAGCCGGCAAAGGTGGTCAGAAAAACCGATTCGGTGATGATCTGCGAAATGATGTTCCAGGGCCTGGCACCGATAGCGCGTTGAATGCCGATTTCTTTGGTGCGTTCTTTCACAATCACGAGCATAATGTTGCTGATGCCGATAACCCCTGCCAGCAGGGTGCCGATTCCGACGATCCAGATCAGTCCGTTGATACCGGCAAAGAGTCCGGTCATCTGATTGTATTGTTTTTCGAGGTTGAAAGAGCCGATGGCCTGTGGGTCGTCAGGGGCAACTGAATGACGGCGTTTCAGAACCGCAGCTGCTTTTTCTTCAACCTCAGAAGCAGGAACACCCGGCTTTGAAGTAAAGGCAAACCAGCCGATAATGTTACCCCAGTTGTAAACCCGCTGGAAAGTGGTAAGGGGAATAAAGATGCTCTGGGCTTTTTCCCCTCCGAAATTGACCCCTGAGTTCCTGGGGCTGAATACACCCACAACCTGAAAATAAACTCCCTGAATCTGAATGTATTGCCCGATGGCCTCTTCTCCGGGTTTAAACAATACTTCGTAAACTTTGCTACCGATTACAGCGACTTTACGTTTTTCTTTCAGGTCGGCATTATTGATAAACCGGCCCTTATCCATGATTACCGGATCAATTTCATTCCATTCGGGGTAGTCGCCCATTACCGAAAAGGCTCCCGATTTAGACCCCCGGATTACGTTGTTGCCTCCCTGAAATCCACCACCCTGTGTCCTCGGGGCCAGGATGTCGATTTCGGGGACTTCACGCTTCAACGCTTCAATGTCATCCGTTTTAAAATTATAATTTCTGGCCCTCGGCAATCCTTTGTAAGGCAAGGTTGTAGGTCGTGTCCACATAAACACACTGTTGGTGGCAAAATCGCCGAAATCGCTGGTTACGCCATTGCGCAGTCCTGTACCGGACCCCAGCATCACAACCAGCATGAACACTCCCCAGAAAACGCCGAATGCCGTAAAGAAGGTACGTAATTTGTTCTTCTTCAGCGCACTCATAATTTCCTGCCAACGATCCAGATCAAACATAGTTCAAGTAAAAAGTAAAAAGTCTAAAGCCAGCCTGTTTGCCACAGGCAGACAGGTAATAAGTAAAGCTCAAAGCTCAAAGTGTCAAAAATCGTAAATCGTAAAACAGAATTTCTGCTTCTCTCCTTGTCCCCTTGTCCCCTGGTCCCCTGGTCCGGCCTTATTCATCCCGCAATGCCTCAATCGGTTTGATGGCAGCAGCTCTTCTGGCAGGGATGAATCCGGCCAGTGCACCGCTGAAGACCAGCAGCAGCAATGCGTAAAGAGCAATGCTCAGATCAACTGAGGGTTTTGTAAAGAACTGCGATTCGATTTTGCTTCCGACCGTTTCGAGGACCACTACACCCAGCACAAGTCCGATGTATCCGGCGAAGGAAGTGATCAGTACCGCTTCCTGCAGAATGAGGCTGACAATGCTCCAGGGAGTCGCTCCCATAGCCTTTCTCACCCCGATTTCCTTGGTACGGTCCTTAACCACGATCATCATGATGTTGCTTACACCAACGATCCCGGCAATGATGGTTCCGAATCCGATGATCCAGATAAACAGCTTAATGCTGGCAAACAGGCGGATAAACTTCTGTAATTCTTCGAGGCTGTTCCAGGTAAAGATTGCCCTTGGATCAGCCGGGTCGAACTTGTGGAGCACCGCCAGTTTGTTTCTGACTTCCTTTTCAATTTCCTTGCTCTCCTCAACGGATGCATCACCTACCGTCAGAGCAATGGTATTGATGCGGTTATCTCCTGAAAAAACACGCTGAGCTGTGCTGATGGGCAGATAAATGAGCCGCATGTTGTCGTCTCCGTTGTTGTCATCATCGCTGAATGTACCGACTACTTTAAAGGGGACCCCGTTGACATTGATGTATTTGCCCATCGGATCTTCACCTTTGAACAGCGCTTCCTCAACCAAAGTGCTGACAGAGGTTACTTTCCTGAAGTCGCTGATGTCAATATCGTTGATAAACCTGCCTTTGATGATTTTCAGTTTTTCGATTTCGGCATAGTCAGGATATACGTTGCGTACATTGAAACTGCCTGATTCCTTTTTGTATGACAAGGTATTGGTTCCCCAGATGTTGTAGCGCGATGAACTGAGGTCGATACCCCTGACGGAGGACTTAACCGCGTCGTAATCTTCATTTACGAGCTGAACGTTGCGTCCGGGTTTCATGCCTTTGTAGGGGAGGCTGGTCTGCCCGCTCCATACCCAGATGGTATTGGTGGCCGATGATTCAAATTCCCTCTTCACCCCGTTCTGAAGCCCGTTGCCCGATCCCAGCAAAATCATGAGCATGAATATGCCCCAGGCCACACTGAACCCGGTCAGAAATGTCCTGAGCTTGTTCTTCTTAATGGTGCTGAAGATTTCCTGCCATTTATCTGTGTCAAACATGGTTCGAGAAAAAAAAGTAAAAAGTAAAAAGTAAAAAGTCTAAAGTAAAAAGTAAAATCAACAGTTTTTATCAGGAGAAATCCGGGGATTTCCCGTTCATTGTTTCGCTTTCGATGAGGCCGTCTTTGAGCCGGATGATGCGTCGGGTCATGTGGGCAATGTCGTTTTCATGGGTTACCAGAATGATGGTGATCCCTTCCTGGTTGATCTCCTTCAGAATCTGCATTACTTCATAGGATGTGGTTGTATCCAGCGCTCCGGTGGGTTCGTCGGCCAGGATCACTTTTGGTTTTGAAATGAGTGCCCTCGCGATGGCGATGCGCTGTTTCTGTCCACCTGAAAGCTCATTGGGCATGTGCTCTGCCCATTCGGCAAGCCCCATGCGTTCGAGGTATTCCATGGCAATGCGGTTACGCTTTTTACGGCTTACGTTCTGATAATAGAGCGGTAAGGCCACATTTTCCATGGCATTTTTAAACGAAATCAGGTTAAACGACTGAAATACAAACCCGATGTACTGGTTGCGCAGTCCGGCAGCCTTGGTTTCACTCTGGTTGCGGATCAGGGTATTGTCGAGGTGATACTCTCCGGTGTCATATTCATCGAGTATCCCGAGTATGTTCAGCAAAGTTGATTTACCTGATCCCGATGAACCCATAATGGAAACAAACTCACCGGCTTCGATACTCAGGTCAATACCCTTGAGTACGTGCAGGCTGTTGCTTCCGGTAATGTATGATTTGTTGATGTTGGTTAGCCGGATCATTGGAATTAGTTGATGGTTAACGAAAACTTCCTAGGTTCAGTGGGTTAATCAGTTATTGTGCCAAACGATTAATCAACTGAAAATAAAAGCGTTAAAACAATTATTGTGAGTTGAAGCACCAGTGTTATGTTCGTTTACGAACAAGGAGTGTACGAAATAAACGTCCTGAATTAACGCTTTTATTTGACCCAAAATTGCCTGAAAAGTTACACCGGTGCAAACAGAATATTGTGGAACTGCAAATTTGCAGGTTGAACCGTAATAATTGACTGCTGAACAGAAATACGGCAATACCATGTAAGTGGCATTGCCGTATGTAAGAGGGGGTAAGTATGGTATTTCCCGGTCTGTAACCTATCCGGCTTGATTCACTGTGTTCGGTCAGTGATTCAATAAGCAGAACTGACCGTTATTGCCTGATCAATCTGAGGGTTCGCGAATCAGCGACTGAAATCAGGGTAAGGAAATAGATGCCCGATGCATAACTGCTCAGGTTTATGGTTGTTTGCCCGGCCTGCGCTTTTTGCCTGTAAAGCAGGCCTCCTTCGGGGTTTCTTAACTCAAGGGTACAACCTTCTTCGGGAAGACCCTTCAGGAAAAACACTCCAGTCGAAGGATTGGGGTAAACCCGAAACATGCTGTAAAGGGGATTCTCAACAGCATTGGGATCGAAACTAACCGGATCTGAAGCTGCTGAACCGACACAGCCGGTGGAGTAGGAGTAAACCACATGGTAGCTTCCGGGTTCTGTGGCAGTAAACGACTGTTCCGTGGCTCCTTCAATGGCTGTATTGTTGAGGTACCATTGTTTTTCACCGGCGAAAGGCGGATTTGCCGATAGTACCATGTTTGTAATGGATATGGTTGGCACAGGCACTGTAGCCGGATTTTCGCTGAATCTGCCCAGGTAAAAGCCTGCTTCGCTTTCAACAGGAATGCAACTGAGTTCAGGTGACCCGAAGTTCTGAAGCTTACCTCCGGTGAGGTAGTTACCGTTGCCTGCAGCAGCGAGGCAATTAACATCTGTGCCGGTTGGCTCCTCCAGAAAATTAAAGGCGTTATTAAAGGTACCCTCTTCATTGAATGTGGCAATAAATGGTTTGGAGTTTGTGCCATTGCTGAGGGTAAAAGGCCCGATCTGTGCATTTCCTGTAAATCCACCTCCGATCAGTACACTGCTGTTGTTTTCGGCGCGTACCATGCTCCAGGCCAATGCCTTGCCATTGTTGTCGATCCTTTTTGCCCAGATGCCATTTCCGTCTGCATCAGTCTTAACAACAGCTCCGATGCCAATAAACAGGTTTTCCGGATTGCTGATGGTATCCGGCCCGATGATCATCTGATCATTTACCTGTACCGCGGTATATATGTTATCATCAGCATCGGTGGCAAGCGGGATAAAGTTCTGATCAGGGTCGCGTGCATTGCTCAGGTATCTGGCCCAGACCAGGCTGAGTGCCGTATCGCACCGCATCAGCAGCACCGGAGCCGTTAGAAACGGGTTGCCGATATGGTACAGCGTGTCTGTTCCAAAGGCCACTGTACCTCTTGAATAGGCAGCAAAAACCAGATCACCGTTGCTGAGAAGCGTTGAACCTTTAAAATGGATGCCCTGTGATGCTGTGGGGGAGGAATAGTAACTGGCAGTGATTGAGAAATCAGAAACGTTGCCGCTTGTGTCAACCTTGCTGAGGGAAAGATTGCCCGACTGATAGTAAAGATACCCATCGTGATATTGAAGCATACATCCATCCCCGTTGCCAGCAAAACCAGTGTTGACAGACCAAAGGTAATTGCCTGACTCATCCATTCTGATCAGCAGGTTTGTGTTAGGGGCAGCAGGAACAGTATCGTTGTTTACAATCAAAGCGTTCACCCCGTTGGGCTGGCCCAGAAGGTAGAGGTTGCCATCCTCATCGGTTTCGATGTTAAACGCAAGGAAAGTACCGCCATCAGGAGCTCCCACCCGGTTAATGAATTCCAGTACGCCAAATGAATCAAACTTATAAATAAAGGTTGTATAGCCAGAGAAAGGCTCTGCAGTTATGCCCTGGCAATGCTGCTGACCATTGGCTACATCCATGGTGTAAAAATTGCCCTGCACATCGGTGGCTAAATCAATGGCACCATAAAATGAATTGTTAATACCGGTATAACCACCGCTGGTTGCCCAGTCGAAACGCTGAGCGTGGGCAGTGCCTGACAACACGAGCAGTGAAAGGGCAATCACTTTTTTCATATTTTTCATTTTTAAGGGTTTGTTATTTTTTAATTACTTTAAATAACACAGGCCTGGAATCGTACATTGCTTGTAAATAATACATTCCCGGAGCCATATTGCTGAGGTCAATTTCCCCGTTTGTTTTAAAATCCGTAGTCGAGTAAACAAGCTGTCCGAGACTGTTTTTTATTTCTAGCCCTGAAACAAGACCAGTATTTGATCGATTGTTAAGAAAGAGAGAGCCTGACGTTGGATTTGGGTAAATGAACAAGTCATTCATTTTATGCAGCTCACCAACTGAAGCTGCATTCAGGTCGCCTTTAAATTTCATGATGAACTGCCTGTTTTCAGTAGCGTTTTGGTAGTACCCGAACGAAAACACATCTCCGGTTGCATCCATCACTGCCTGTTCCGGCGATTGGTTGGAAAACTCATCCGGATCCGGGCTGATATCATGGATTTTTTCACCGATATCAGACAGCGAACCATCGGCATTGAACCAGGTGAGAGCTGTTTTATTTTTGGTTTCTCCGTTTTCAATGGTTACCTGCTTCCACACCCGGATGTATCTGCCATCCGGATATAACAGGGGGCGGGCCAGAAAATTAAAGAACTGATCCATTCCCGGAGAATTATAGGTAGCGGTGCCACCCGAACCAAAATTGCTGTCAACACTGCCGTCAGCAGTATATTTGTAAGTAACCATCTGTACGGTTCCCACGCTTAGCTCGCCAAAAACTAGAATGGAACCATCACTGTTTACCCTTACGTGTCTTCCTGTTGGCACCACAACAGTTCCATCTGAGCCGAAAGCAGAAACCACATTTCCGTTCAGGTTAAATTTGACCATTTTTACAACCCCATCGCCACCGCCAAGTGCAAGGATATTCCCTTCGCCACTTAATGCCAGGTCAGAAATACCCTGGGGATTCGTATTACTGAACAGATGTGTTTTGATTCCATTATCTGCAAATGAAGGGTCAAGGTTTCCATCGGATGTCAGCATTATAAGTGCTGCAATACCGGCTGCCCCTGAACCATAGCGGGCAAGACAAACATACCGGCCATCGGCGAGCCTCACAATTCTTAATAACCCGTCAGCTGAGGTGCTCAGGGCAGTTGAAAAATAACCACCGTTCCCGAAAGTGTTGTCAGGTGTGCCGTCTGGATTATATCTTGCGACAAAACAATCGTGTCCTTGTGAAGAAAAGATCTGGGATTTTACACCGCAAACTACGGTTTTGCCATCTGATTGGGCAATGATATCGCTATACTGGGTGAAAAAGCTCTCTGTATTGATAACTTTTCCACCTGAACCAAAACCGGCATCCGGTGTTCCATCCGGATTGTATTTTGATATATAGGCATGGTAAATGTCAAAAGTAGAGGAGTGGCCGGCTGTAACTATTTTATTATCAGGCAGAATAGCTATAGCTCTGGGAGTGTCACCTAACCCGGCCTGCATTTCAGGGGAAATCACAACCCCTCCGTTTCCGAATTCAGACTCCAGCGTGCCGGGTTGGGCATAGCTTACAAGGCCGAAACTTAAAACCAGGAAGTTAATTGTAACTAAGATTGCTTTTTTAAAGGCAGTGCTATTTTTCATAATTTATTGTTTTTAATGAAATCGCTGATATCATCTCAAGGCATGAAAGGTTTTGTGGTTAGAGAACAGCACAGTTTAAAACCCTGGAGCGATGTTTGATTTGAGCAAATATACAGGCGTGAAATCAGGAGGAAGCCTTGAATTGTATGGATGGAATGGATTCGTGTGCCTGCAGTGGAATACTCATCAGCGATAGCCTTGAACTCCGGTGAATCAACCGCAGAGAGCAGAATACAAACCATACAGGTTGTGTTGCAGTTTATAAGTCAGAAAAGCCTGTTTGCACATTAATTCGTTAACTTCCTGAAAATTGGAGTACATTTAGAATTTTATATTCCGTTTTATGATTGATTTAATACTGATAGATGACGAACCCAGTGCCATCAAGAGCCTGAAATGGGAGATAGAGAGCTACTGTGAGAATGTGAGAATTGTGGATTCGTTTGTGAACCCGGGCCAGGCAGCAGATTACCTGAGAAAGAACCAGGTTGATTGTATTTTTCTGGATATTGAAATGCCTGAAATGGATGGTTTTCAGTTTCTTGCAATGTTTCCGGATCGTAGCTTTGATGTGGTAATAACAACGGCTTACGACCAGTATGCCATAAAGGCCATCAAGGAACGGGCGCTTGACTACCTGCTTAAACCCATTGATGCCGATGACCTCAAAGCCTGCCTCGAACTGGTGGAAAAAAGAAAAAAGCAACAGTCGGTGGAGGAGAGGCTGGAAAAATCCCTCGGGAAACTGATCAGCGCCAGCAACCGGCAAACGGGGCAGAAAATCAGCATCAGCAACGATGGTAAAATCATCTTCCTGAGCCCCGATGATATCGTTTACTGTGAGAGCGATGGCAACTACTGTACCATATTTCTGGAGAACCGTGAACGGATAGTCATTACGCAAAAGCTGAAGTTCATGGAAGAAAAGCTCTCCGGGTTTCACTTTTTCAGAATCCACAATTCTTACCTGATCAACCTGAGCAAAGTGAAGGAGTTTCACAAGACCGATGAATACGTGGTGCTGGCGAATGCAGTTAAGATTCCGGTTTCTCGTAACCGTAAATCAACCTTCCTCGATAAAATATGAACCTCGACGTCACTTTGGGCGGTATCATGCTGTGGGGGTTTGTTACTTCCGGGCTGACCATCTACAGCATGATCTGCAGTCTGATTTACACACAGACAAAGCAGAAGGTGTTTCTGTATTACGGACTCTATAATCTGCTGGTTGTCTTGTTTATTCTTAAGAACAGCCCGTTGATTTCGCAGGAATGGGTCCGCAGTTATCTTGAATCTGATTATTTTATTTTTAACTGGCTCATACAGGTTATCTACAACTCCCTGCTTTTCTTTTTTTACATTGAGTTTCTGGAGATGAAAACCCATTTCCCGAGGTTCAGTAAATACCTGTCGAAATTCCTCAGGGTGCTGATGGTCGTTGCCACTCTATGGGGCATTGTTGCATTTGTGACCAGCAATCCCCGGTGGTTCAGCATATTTTTCAATTTCGGGTTCATCCCGCTGATGACTGTGATGGTGGTTGCTGCCCTCTGGATTACCGCCAGAATCCCGAACAACCTGAAGTATTTTATCATTGCCGGGGTCGTCATTTATCAGGTGCTGGCTTACTTGTCGCTTCTGATGAGTTACAAAATCATTTACAGTTCATTTCCTATTTTCTACTTTTATCTTGGCGTCGTTATCGAATCGACCATTTTCATGCTGGCGCTCGGCTACAAAATAAAACTGCTTTATGCAGAAAAGCTGAGGGCGCAACAGCTTATTATTGAAGAGCAGAAGAACCTTCAGTTGTTGCGAAATAACCAGCAGGCTGAACTTGAGCATCAGCTGGAAATTAAAGTCAATCAGTTGCGTCAGGCCATTGAGCAGAATGAAGCGGAGAAGCTGAAGTCCCTGTCATTGGCTTACGATAACGAAATTTCACAGCTGCGGCTGGATGCGCTGCGCAGCCAGATGAATCCGCATTTTATCTTCAATGCCCTCAATTCCATCAAGGCATACCTGATCGACAACAACAAAGAGAAGGCGATCTATTACCTGAATAAATTTGCCAAACTCATCCGTAAGATTCTCGAAGGATCAAGAACCGACAGCGTAGCCCTGAACGATGAACTGGAAACCATTGTGCTCTACATGAGTATCGAAAACATCAGGTTCGAAGAATCAGTTGAGTTCAACCTTACGACCGAGCCGTCCATTGACCTGAGTGCAGTTCGGATACCCTCCCTGATTCTTCAGCCTTTTATTGAGAATGCACTCTGGCATGGGCTGATGCAGAAAGAGGGTAAGCGGTGTATCTCCATAGATGTCAGTGGAAACCCCGGGGAAATCAGACTAGCCATTGCCGACAACGGCATCGGCAGGCAGAATGCCCGTTTGCAGAGTGAGAAGAAAACCTTCAAAAGGGATTCGCTGGGCATACAGTTTGCCCAGGAGCGGCTCGATTATTTTAACAGAATCCATCATGCTGCCTATGCCTTTACTATTGAAGATATAAGCAATGAAGCCGGGGAACCGGCCGGAACAAGGGTGGTATTTCTGCTGAAAAGCGCTTCAAAGAATGCATGAACGGGCTACTTACCGATAGTGCTGGTCCAGGATTACTGCAATCAGACTCAGCCAGCCCAGGGTGAACCCGTTCATTGGAATTATTGTTAACTGAAACTCAGGATTCCACTTTCATAAAGAGTTCTTTTTCAGATTCGCATGGTTTCATCTTTCCCGTTTGCTTGTGCAGATCATTTTTTTCTTGTACGTTTGGTTCAACAATAAAGCAGCCACAGGTGCAGTTTAAACAACTTTTCCGCCGCAAATCGGTACAGATGATTCTTGACCATGCAGGCCATGAAACCGCCGCCAGCCAATCCATGCGCAAGGATCTGGGGGTCAGGGACCTGACATCCTTTGGCATAGCTGCCATCATCGGGGCCGGTATTTTCAGTACCATCGGCAATGCCGCGGCTGCCGGAGGACCTGCAGTTTCGCTGCTTTTCGTTTTTTCTGCCATAGCCTGCGGGTTCTCGGCCTTATGCTATGCCCAGTTTGCTTCATCCATTCCCATCAGCGGAAGCGCCTACACTTACGCCTACGCCAGTTTTGGCGAACTGGTCGCCTGGATCATCGGCTGGGACCTCATCATGGAATACGCCGTCGGAAACATCGCTGTGGCTATTTCGTGGAGCGGCTATTTCTGCGGGTTGCTTTCAGGTTTCGGTATTCATATCCCTGACTTTTTTGCCATCGACTACCTGAGTGCTTCGCGGGGTTTCTCAGAAGCAGAGGCTCTGCTGGCCGGAGGTGCCTCATTTTCAGCACTCCCCGAAAGCCTGGCCGAAGCCTGGAGAGCCTGGACCCAGGCCCCTGCTGTCGCAGGGGTGCGGATCATTGCCGACCTTCCGGCTTTCGCGATCGTGGTTTTCATCACCTGGCTGGTTTTCCGTGGCATCCGTGAATCAAAGCGGGCCGGCAACATCATGGTGATTCTCAAAGTGGCCATTCTGCTGATGGTCATTGCTGTCGGGGCCTTTTATGTAAGTCCCGGTAACTGGAGCCCGTTTGCCCCGAACGGCATCGGAGGCGTGTTAAAAGGCGTATCCGGTGTTTTCTTTGCCTACATCGGCTTCGATGCCATTTCTACCACAGCCGAAGAGTGTAAGAACCCGCAGCGCGACCTGCCAAGGTCAATGATTTATTCACTGATTATCACCACAGTGCTGTATGTCGCCATTAGCCTGGTGCTCACTGGAATGGTGAGCTACCACCTGCTGGGTGTGAGCGACCCCCTGGCTTTCGTATTTGATAAACTGCACCTTACGAAACTCTCGGGCATCATTGCCCTCAGTGCTGTGATTGCCATGGCCAGTGTACTGCTGGTATTTCAGGTCGGTCAGCCACGCATCTGGATGAGCATGAGCCGCGACGGGCTGCTGCCACCGGTATTTTCAAAGTTGCATCCGAAATACCAGACACCCGGGTTTTCAACCCTCATAACCGGCATTCTCGTGGCAGTGCCCACCTTGTTTATGAACCTCACCGAAGTCACCGACCTCACCAGCATCGGTACCTTGTTTGCTTTTGTGCTTGTCTCAGGTGGTATCCTCATCCTGGATGGAAAAAAAACGCCGGTGGGCAACCTGGGGAGGAGAGGCAGCGGGAAATTCAGGGTTCCGTATGTAAACAGTCGTTACTGGCTGCCGTTGCTCTGGATTGGCGTTTTTATACTGCTCAGGAATCTTGATCCGGAAGACCTGTTTTCTTTGGTTGACTTCAACCGCTTGCCCGGTGAGTCTTTCTGGGGGGTGTTTCAGCACAAAATTCCCCACTATTCATTCCTGATTGTGGCAGTGATGGTCACCTTCGTAGCCATCAGGAACCAATTGTCGCTGATTCCGGCCCTGGGACTGATCACCAATTTTTACCTGATGTCGCAACTGGGCATTACCAACTGGCTCAGGTTCCTGATATGGCTGGTGATCGGACTGGCACTCTATTTCGTTTACGGAAGCAGGCACAGCCGGTTGAAAAGCCCGGTGCAATAGTGTTATGTCAAGAGTAAAGTGTCGCATGGAATTAATTGGAAGTTTCAACGCTTAAATAGGTTCGCTGCCTTTTACTTTTTACTTTTTACTTTTGACTTGACACCAGTTCTTCATCCGATTCAGAAATTCCGGCCGTTCACCTGCTGATGTGGCTGTTATTTTAACGTGTTATCTATCATGAAACGATACAGACTTTTGTTGGCCATTCTGATGATGCTTGTTATTGCAGGCTGCCGTAAGGATAATCCTGACGAAAACACCCCTGGAGCGGGCTTTCTGAGAGCTTCGGGTACAAACATCGTTGATGGAAACGGGCAAGGTGTGCTGCTTAAAGGGGTGGCTTTCGGCAACGAGGTGTGGAGCAACAGCGAGGTACCACTCACACATCATGATGAAACCGATTTTGCCAGGGTAAAAGCCATGAACATGAATGTGATCCGGTTTTACCTGAATTACCATACGTTTGAAAGCGATGCAGCGCCCTATTCCTATAAACAGTCGGGCTGGGAGTGGGTTGACCGGAACATTGCCTGGGCCCGCAAGTATGGCATCCGGCTCATCCTCAACATGCACGCCCCACAGGGAGGTTATCAGTCGCAGGGCAATGGCGACGCCCTCTGGAACGAAGCAGAGAATCAGAACCGCCTGGTGGCGCTCTGGAAGGCCATCGCCGACCGTTATGCCGATGAGCCGCAGATTGCGGGCTTCGGAATTCTGAACGAACCGGTGCCGGCCCTCTCTCTTCAGCAGTGGAAGCAACTGGCCCAACGCATCACCGACTCAATCAGGGCTGTTGACAGGAATCACATTCTTTTCATCGAAAAGGCCATCTACATCAAAGGCAATTACGCTGAAGATGAAAACCTGAACTTCCCATTGACTGTTGACGACAATCAGGTGGCCGAATTCCATTTTTATGAGCCGCACAGCTACACGCATCAGCTTTTCGACTGGGCTGGCCTGGGCGATGGCGGGGCCTATCCTGACACAGACATCATTTCGTATACCAATCATACCTGGTATTCGGCAACCTTCAGCAATCCCTCTTTCCCGGCAGGGAATACGCCCTGGACCTGGTATGAGGGCGTTAAGTTCAGCATCAGCGACCCGAAGATGAACATCGGGATACCGGCACTGGTGGGTGCGAAGGCAGGCGGCAGGGTCTGGTTCGATGACCTGGTAATCAGGGAATTCAATGAGGCAGGGTTTTATACCCGCGATGTGATCAGTTCATCGCTCGACGAAGCGGGAGGATGGTACTACTGGAGCAGCGATGGCTCCGGAGAGGGCGGTTTGGCTTTTGAAGGGCACAGCAATGGTCAGAGTCTGTTCATCAGCAACACCGGCTCCGACTGCAACCTGAGCAATTATTCAGCAGCTTTTGTGCCAAAGCAGGGCTACAGTTACCAGGTCTGTGGCTGGATGAAGGGTGAACAGCTTGCTGCTACTTCGTCCTGTAAGATGCGGATAGACTTTCTTACTACCCCCGACCCGGTGCTTCCGCGCGATAAAACACTGCTGGCTGCCCGACTGGGAAAGTATCGCGATTGGGCTGAATCAAAACAAGTTCCGCTGTTTCTCGGTGAATTCGGGGCTGGTATGTACTGCTTTATCAACAACAAGGGCGGCCTCAGCTGGGTGGGTGATGTGATTGATCTGTCCTTTCAGTACAATATGTCATTCTGTTACCATGCATACCACGAAGACAGTTTCGGGTTGTATTACGGTTATGGCACCCTTCCTGATCCAAACCACAAAAACCAGCCACTGATTGACCTGCTAACGAAAAAGTTAAGCGAATAAAACGCGGTAGCGGGCTTGGAGATGGAATTTTCGCAGACAGGTTTTTTGAGTTTGCAGCCGTTCGTCTGAGTTGACAAACTCCGGATGCATTTTGTAATACTCTGACCTGTTGTATGGTACCATTGCATTAATACCCACGCAGAGTCATTTTGAGAGGATTCTAAACATAGCTCTGACTCCGATCAGCCTGACATTCAATTGGTTAAATTCTCAACCACTCAACGAAGTAATACTCTATTTATTTCTGAATTTCAGCTCAAGTTTTCTGAGCCAGACAGCCATAAGGGCTACCAGCATCCTCGGCCAGATGAGCCAGTGCAGGGTAAAGCCCAGGGTGATAAACAGCAGGGGGTCTTCAAGCTGCGAATGGGAAACCGCTACATGGTGGTTCAGAAGGTCGGCATCCTCCCGGCTCATGTTTCCTTTTTCACGCTGGTCGATCATAATGGCCGAACCATAAGCCAGGCCGATCAGGTTGGCAACCACCCATGAGAGGGTCGTGCTCCCGGGCAGGCCAAATGCTTTCATAAACGGAGACAAGGGCTTGTTGATGGCACTGATCCAGCCGAACTCTTCCATGATCTGCTGAAAAATCAGCAGTAAATTCACCAGAATCAGGATTTTGATCACGGTGGAAGTAATGGAGGTAACCCAATGAAGCAGCGCTGCCATAAAATCAAGCTGTGTCGCTGCAATGGCAATGGTTTTGTCGGACATCGTACCCGGCATCACAAGATTCAGCAGCCAGGCAACCACAAAACTACCGATTAGTCGCAGGATTACCATTCTTACTACCGATGAACCGGTACGTTTCATCACTGCCGATTCGATCAGAAAGCCATGCGAAACCAGGCACATGGTAGCCAGGATGGTTCCTTCACGGAGAGGAAGGTCGAGCATGGCCAGGATTGCCACTACTGAATAGATATTGGTAAAGATGCTGGTGATAAATACAACAGCCGATACACCAGGTAATCCAAGTTGATTAAAAACCGGGCTTGTATACCCTGCAATAAGGTTTAGCAGCCCGAAAAAATCGAGCAGCATCACTCCGAACGAAACCGGAACCGTGATCTTTATCAGCCACCAGGCGGTTTTCAGGCCTTTGGGAAGGGCGGCTCTAATGCAGTGCTTTAATCTCTGAGGAAAATTTGAAGAATTCAACCGGCGTGTTTTTATTGGGGCAAAGGTAAAAATCCGGTAGTGATGATGAAAAAAAATAGCGTAAATCTCCTGAAGTCATGAGAATTATAGGTGAATATTGATACACGTTCTGTCATGGCTTTGCAATAATGGTCATAAAAATACCAAACGTCGCTGGGGAAAAGTTCTATTCCTGGTTTTAAGATGCTAAAAATCAGAGTGATGAATTTATTTTAAAAATATTTTTGAAATATATTGCTTTCCCTGTTTAAATAGCTTTATCTTTGTGAGCGAATATTCACTAACATATTTCAAGATGAACACAGAGTTATCAAACCGGCAACAGGAAATTATAAATGTTTCTTTGAGCCTCATAGCCGAAGGGGGAATACAATCGTTAACCATTAAAAATATCGCAAAAAGAATTGGTTTTGCTGAATCGGCAATCTATCGCCATTATGAAAACAAGATTCAGATTTTGCTGGCAATCCTTAACTTTTTCAAAGAAAACATGACCTCTTTGGCTGAAGCGAACTTGCTAACTGAGATAAGTTCAACCGAAAGGATTGAATTGCTTTTTCAAAATTATTTTAAAAAATTTTCAGCCTCCCCATCGCTGGTTACTGTAATTTTTTCTGAAGAAATGTTTCGCAACGAGCAGGGATTGTCCGCGAAGGTCGCTGAAATAATGAAGATGAATTCCGAATACATTACCGGTATAATCACCACTGGACAGGAAAACGGAGAAATCAGAAAAGATATTTCAGCTTCACATTTAGCCATCATTCTCATGGGGTCGTTGCGGCTATTTGTTAAACAATGGCATATGTCTGACTATTCGTTTGACATTACTGAAAAGGGACAAGAACTTACCAACTCGATAAAATCAATATTAAAAAATAACATCCTATGAAAATTAACATTGTGAGCAAAACTCCGGTAATTGAAACGCCTCACCAAGTTGATGTTCGTAAAATGTACGATCATGAATCGGCACAGGCAATGCATATTACGCTTCAGCCCGGCGAAGCGCTGAAACCACATATAACCCCGGTGGATGTTTTCTTCTATATTCTTGAAGGTACACCTGAGGTGATGGTAGGTTTGGAGAAAATTCAGGCAGAAAGGGACAGCCTGATAGAAAGCCCCAATGGTGTTGTTCATTGCCTGTACAATAATTCGGAAGCAGTAGCCCGGATTCTTGTTGTAAAAGCGCCAAAACCACTCTCGAATGCAAGAATATTATAAATTATGAATGATGTGTGAACCAATGTTGAGATCAGAGATTTTTACTATAAGTCTGGTTGTGGTGGCTTTTACAAATCTGAAAAAACAGGAGCAATGGTTTTAAAAATGTTGCTTACGCCCGAGTTTGTAATAGCAGCATATTTTCTGATTTCTAATAAGCTGAAAAGCTAAAAAAATTTGTACTAAAAAGTTAGTGAATATTCATTAACATAAACAATTTTCAGATGAAAACGCAAGAATTTGTCATTATTGAAAAAGCAGGAAAGATCATCATGGAGAATGGTCTGGAGGCGCTTACTGTTCAGAATCTGAGCATGGGATTAAAACTGAATGAGCATGATCTCTGCCCTGAAATCACGAAAGACCCGGATATTCTTAAAATCCTGCTACGAAATCTTGAAAGTGAAACCAGAGACCTGATACAAACTTTTACGCAAAACAGAGAGTCTCCTGAAACAGAACTTACCCTCCTTTTTAAAAGGCTTTATTTTCTGTTTCTTCAGAAACCCTATTATCTGCCGCTCATCTTTGATAAAAGGTCACACAAAGGGGAGGGAGGCATTCATCAGTATAAACTGAGGATGAAAAAAATGGCTGTAGACTATTTGTCAATGCTTATCAACGCGGGTAAGAAGGAAAATACCTTTAAAACAAATGAATCTTCTGAAGCATTGGTTGCCCGCCTATTATCCGGTTTTCAATTGCTCATGCGGGATGAAGAAATCGCAGACGGGATGATTCGGGAATTAAACACATTAAGAACGCAAAAAGATTAAACAAATGAAGACTAAAATAAATGCTAAAACCAACCAAATGCAAGGTGATTCGCTTAAAATGAAATTGTTATGGCTAATACTGCTGTTTGGTGGTTTCTCCGCGAATGCGCAGACATGGTCACTTCAGCAATGCATCGACACCGCCCTGGTTTATAATAAAAACCTTCAGCTGGGAAGAAATAGTATTGCGATGGGCGAGCAGCGGGAACTGGAGGCCAAAGCCGGTTTGATTCCCAAAATAATGATTTCTGCCGATTACAAATATTTTATCGATCTGCCTTACCAGCTTATGCCCATGTCCACCTTTAGCCCGACAGCTCCGGAAGGAGAATTTAAGGAAATTCAGTTTGGTGTGCCTCACAATATAAATGCAAGCCTGCAACTGGGCATGCCTTTATACAACCCGCAGGTTTATGGCGCTATTCAATCGACAAAAATTGCCTCGGAAATTTATGAACTTCAATACAAAAAAACGGAAGAGCAGGTGTTTTTCGAGATTGCAAACCTGTATTATAACGCCAATATTTTATGGCACCAACAGGCTTTTATCGATAGTAATCTGGTAAACACAAGCAGGCTGCTTAAAAATCTGCAACTCTTATATGAGGCTGAAATGCTTAAGCAAAGCGATGTTACCAAGGTTGAACTGCAGAAAGCGCAGCTGCTAACAAGGCGCGATTGGGTAGCCAATAATCTTGATCAGGTCTTAAATGCCTTGAAACTGGCCATGGGGGTTTCGTTAACAGTTAATATTGAAGTAGATCATGAGATTTTGTACGAAAGCGGACAGAATTATCTCACTCATCAGACTGTTGAATTGCAGTTGGCTAACGCGCAAAGCCGGTTTATTGCAAGCGAATTGAGAACACTCAAAAACTCAAGGTTGCCTTCGGTATCATTAATGGGTAGTTATAGTCAGGCAGGATTTGGCTATGATAAAAAGCCCAATGATTTTCTTAAATTTTTTCCGGTCAGTTTTACCGGTTTACAGCTTTCATATCCTCTTTTTAACGGTACCGTTACACGCCGGAAAATTGTCCAAAAGAACATCGAAGTTCAGAACAGTAATTTGCAGATTGCCCTTATTGAGGAGCAAAACTCAATGTTGATCAGCAATGCAGGCAGGCGCAAAACAGTAACGGAACAAACCATTATAAACACGTCCCGGCAGATTAATATAGCCACCACTGTATACGGGCAGCAGCTGCTTCAACAGAAGGAAGGAACGGCAAGCTTAACCGAAGTTTTACTGGCTCACAATGCTGTTCAGGAGGCGCAACAAGACTATCTGTCGGCGGTGATTGAATACCTGAAAGCTGACCTGGAATTAAAAAAATTAACCGGTAATATTTCATTGCAAAATTAAAAACAAACGACCATGATAAAAAAGATAAGTTATTTCCTTGCAGCCATCGCCTTATTCGTGTTTGCTGTAATACAACTGAAAACCAACAAGGAACACACACAGCAGAGGGTGTATCAATTCGATAAGGAGAAGCCGGTCAGTGTTCAGGTAATTACCGTAAAGTCAGAGAATTCCGAACCCAGCTATACCTACCCGGGCACTTTTGAGCCCAACAGGGAAACTAAAATAAGCACCGACATCCAAGGGAAGGTTAATGAAGTTTTGGTTGATATTGGCAATATGGTGCGGGAGGGGCAAACCTTAATCCGGCTCGACAATTCATTGCTGAGACTTCAACTGGAAACCATCGAAGTGCAAATTGAAGGCCTGGAGGCTGATGTAAAACGATACGCAGTACTTGCTAAGGCTGAGGCTATTCAGGGGGTGCAACTTGAAAAGGCCGAACTTGGATTAAAATCGGCCAAAGTCCAGAAAGCCACCATCATAGCGCAAATCAGCAAAACGGAAATAAAATCCCCGTTCAGTGGAATTGTAACTGCCAAGCTTACAGAAGAAGGCGCTTTTGCAGCACCGGGAATTCCATTGTTGCAAATTACTGATATTTCAAGGCTCAGATTTACAGTTAATCTACCTGAGAATGAATTAAAGCGTTTCAATATTGGCCAGTTATGCAACATCAGCGCTGATGTTTATCCTGAAACTTCCCTTAACGGAAAAATTAGTCTGATTGGTAGTAAAGCCAATCCGGGAAATAGTTATCCGGTTCAAATGACTTTGGAAAATACAGCGGATTTTAAAATCAAATCGGGTATGTTTGGGAAAGCGAGCTTAAAAACCATGGGGGTTAATAAGCAAATTTCTATTCCGGCATCGGCTATCGTGGGTACAAACCTGCAACCCCAGGTCTATATTGTAAAAAACGGGAAAGCTGTTTTACGAAATATTACCATAAGCGAAAGACTGGAAAATATGATCATGGTTTCCGACGGATTAAGTGAAGGTGATTTGATAATCAGTAACGGTTTCATCAATTTGTTTGATGGCGCTAATGTTAATATTAAATAAAACGGATATGAACATTACAGAAATTTCCATAAAGCGGCCATCACTCATCATCGTAATATTCAGTGTTTTTGCGCTGTTGGGGATCATTGGATACAGCAATCTGAGCTACGAATTATTGCCCGACTTTAATCAACCGGTTGTAGTGATTAAAACCATGTATCCGGGTGCCGATCCGCAAGAGGTAGAAACATCTGTTTCAAGGAAAATTGAAGATGCCTTATCGAACCTTGAAGGGGTTGATTACCTCGAAACCAAATCGATGCCCAATGCATCGGTAATAATTGCTAACCTGAAATACGGGACGAATGTGGACAATGCCATGCGCGATGCCCAGCGGTATATTGACAATATCCGTAAAGAGCTGCCTGCCGATATTCAAGAGCCGGTTATGAGTAAAGTTTCACCCAACGATTTACCTGTAATTTCAATCAGCGCTACCAGTAATTTGCCGGGAACTGAATTTAATCGGATGATGAAGGATGATTTTTTGCCACAAATTCAACAATTAAGGGGTGTGGCGGAAATTACAACGCTTGGCGCCGAAGAACGTGAAATACAGGTGAAAGTTGACCAGGACAAGTTGCGACTCTATAAAATATCATTATCACAGGTAGTGGAAGCGATTAACCGCTCAGGGCTTGACTTGCCCGCGGGTAAAGTGCAATCTGACAAAGAGAATAATTCGGTCAGGTTAACCGGAAAATTTGTAAGGGTTGAAGATATTATGAACGTGCAGGTGGCAATGCTTTTGCCCGGAAGTCCTGTATATGTTAAAGATGTAGCCAATGTAATAGATGGTGTTAAAGAAATGGCCTCAGTAAGTCGCTATAACGGAATATCCGGAATCGGTTTATTGCTGAAAAAACAAGGCGATGCCAATGCCGTGGATGTTTCTGTTTTGGTGCGTGAAAAACTTAAATCCATTGAAGAAGACAACAAAGAATCGGGAGTAAAATTTATCATAGCCGACGACTCAACCGACAATACCATTGCCGCCGTCGACTCGGTTGTCTTCGATTTGTTTCTGGCCGTAATATTGGTTTCGCTGGTTATGCTTTTATTTTTAAGAAGTTACCGGAATTCATTAATCGTATTGATTTCAATTCCTACCTCGCTTGTTACAGCCTTTGCGGTAATGTGGCTATTCGGCTATACGCTCAATCTGATGACACTGCTGGCTATGTCGCTGATCATTGGAATTTTGGTTGATGATGCCATTGTAGTGTTGGAAAATATTCAGCGTCACCTGGATATGGGCAAAGAAAAACGCACTGCGGCAATGGATGGGCGAATGGAGATAGGTTTCTCTGCAATATCCATTACCCTGGTGGATGTGGTTGTATTCCTTCCTATCCTGTTTTTACAGGTGTTTGTGGCCGATATGCTCAAACAATTTTCGGTGGTAGTCATCACCTCCACTCTTACCAGTTTATTGGTAGGATTTACACTCACACCCTGGCTTGCATCCCGAATCGGCAAAAAAGAGGATTTACAACCCACCAACTTTGTGAACCGTATTCTGCTCAGGTTTGAAAATCAGCTTCAAAATTTTATACAATGGTATGGGAAGCAATTACAATGGGTGCTGGCTCATAAACTTCTCTTTGTCGGGTTTGTAATACTGCTGCTGGTTCTTACCGTTGGTATCATGAATCAGGGGATTATCGGCAAAGAGATGATGTCGACCGGTGACCAGGGGAAATTCCGCTTAAACCTCGAGTTCGATAAAACCGTCACCGTTCAGCAAAACAACATTGTTTCACAACAGGTAGAAAATTTTATATTGCAACAAACTGAAGTTGCCTCAATATTCAGCAATATTGCCGGTCCGGGCACCGGAATCGGAAGCCTTGGCGTAGGCGCTGCCAATAAGTCTGAAATTACTGTTCAGCTAAAACCGGGGAGTGAAAGGGAAATTTCGACTGAGAATTTTATGAAAACGCTCAGGAGTGAATTGGAAAACGAGTTCCCGGGCATTAACTTTTCGATGGCTGTTCTTGGCCTGCTTCCCAAGTCTGCTCCCATAAAAATTACGTTAAGCGGAGCAGATATGGCATTGGTTATGAAGACATCTTCAGAATTGCAAAAGGTAATTGAGAAAATTCCGGGAGCCGACAATGTACAGCTTTCGGTGGTAGAAGGAAACCCTGAATACAAAGTGGTTCCTGATAAAGATAAAATGCAACGCCTGGGTTTGACCACTGCTTATGTTGGTGTCAATTTGAGAATTGCTTTTACCGGAAATGAAGATGCCACCTTAACCGAAAATGGCACTGAATATCCGGTGCGGATATGGCTTGATGATTTTAACCGTAAAAATTCCGGGGATGTGCAAAAACTCTGTATTGTCAGTCCAATGAATGTACCACTGGAGGTTTCTCAGTTTGCAGAAGTAATATCAGATAATTCACCCTCGTTGCTCGAAAGGCTCGACCGGCAGACCTCCGTTACTCTTACTGCTGAATCATTTGGCCGGCCTTCAGGGACACTGGCCGACGATGTTCTCCGGTATCTTGATTCAAAACCCTTGCCTGATGGAATAAAATTAACATGGGGTGCTGATATTAAGACACAGAATGAGAGTTTTGGCGCATTGGGTTCTGTTTTGCTTATCTCTTTTATTCTGATTTATTTAATCATGGTGGCGCTTTACGATAGCTATATTTATCCGTTTGTGGCCTTGTTCGGAATACCGGTGGCCGGAATCGGGGCTTTTCTGGCGCTCACTCTTTCGTCAAATGATATTACACTTTTTGCGTTACTCGGTTTGATTATGCTTATGGGATTGGTTACCAAAAATGCCATCCTGATAGTCGATTTTACCAATCAGCTGAAAGCTCAGGGCAAGCACTTTAAAGAAGCCCTGGTAATTGCCGGCAAAGAACGAATGCGCCCCATTCTGATGACAACACTCGCGATGGCAATTGGCATGATGCCCATTGCATTGGCGCAGGGAACTGCCAGCGAATGGAAAAATGGACTGGCCTGGGTAATTATAGGAGGGCTGCTTTCCTCGTTAGTTCTGACGGTTTTTCTGGTGCCTTTGGTTTACTATACCGTAGATTCATTGAAAGAAAGACTGGCTAAAAGAAAAAAGAAATGATGAAAAGTATTTTATTCTCAACAGGGGTATTGCTGGCTTTTCTCGCCATGGGTTCTTTTAGTCATGGTAAACCGGATGGATACTCCCTGTCTGTTGCAGTCAAGGATTTGCGAAATTCTAAGGGTCAGGTTCAGTTCGTTTTGTACAATAAAGAAAATTCAATTCCTGACGAACATTATAATAAGTTCTACCGAAGACTTTCAGCAAAAATAGTAAATGGAACTTCATCGGTAACCTTTGAAAATCTACCGGAAGGGAATTATGCCGTCAATGTTTTGCATGACGAAAACAGCAATAGTAAAATTGACAAGGGTTTGTTTTTACCGAAAGAGGGGATAGGGTTTTCGAACTTTGAGAATATTGGATTTGCCAACAGACCTGATTTCAAAAAAGCCTCGCTCTTGTTGAATTGTGATAAAAGATTAGAGGTCAGAATCATTTACCTGTAAGCCATGAAAATAGCGATGGTAGTGACATCATTTTTATTGTTTTCCGCTTTAATGGTGCCGGGACAAAATAGTGATTCCTTATTACCTCATATGGAGTTTACATTAATTGCTCAGGTTAATCAGGGAAACAGTTATATTACCTTTCCTACCGATATTGGAAATATTGAGCCACTTTGGTTTGAAGGAAATATAATACCGAATTTTTACATACGCAAGAGCAGAAACTCGCGACTTATGGGTGTTCTGACACCGCAAATTATAATCCGCATGTATCAGGAAGCGTCATTTCCGGTTCAGACCCCCAGCTATTTGCCACAAATTACCGTTTATTACAAATTCAGGGATAAACGAAGTTCTCCGGATTTAAGTATTTATAGCCGTATTGCCCATCATTCCAATGGACAAGACGGGGATTTTTACACGTTGAATGGTGATTTGAACTACAAATCCGGAAATTTTTCAACCAATTTTATTGAACTGGGACTGATTTCAACAAGGGTAAATCCTGTCTTTAAAGCTTATCAGTTTTTTAAAACCTCTCTTGAATGGCATCCTGACGCTTCAATGCTGGAAGAGCTCAATGGTATCTATAGCCAATACAGGTGGCATACTGCATTGTCAATATTTAAACTTTCGCAAAAGTACGGGAATGGCTCCCAAAAGAAACCGGCTATCTCGGTTAAAGGAGAATTAACCTGGATGTTAGGGGAGTACAGCCAATTGAATCCTTATTCTGCTGAAAGGTTGAACCTGAGTTTGACTTTTTCCTATCACCCTGCTTTTCTCGAAGATTTAGGCCTTTTTCTACAATTCTATCACGGGTCGGACTATTACAATATTTATTTTGGCCACCGGTTGGATGTCCTGAGAATTGGTTTCATAACTGAAAAGCTGAGATTTTGAATTCGAATCAGAACGAAAACTATGAAATATTGAGTCCACTCCGAGAACTGTTTTTTTGACACCAAACCACAAAAACACAAACCTGTCTGCCTGAGCATACAGGCAGGCCTGTATGCTTGACGTAGTCAGGCAGGAATTTACCAAGTTTAATGTGATGAAATACAATACTTTGTGTAAACCTGTCTGCCCTTTATGCTCCAGGCAGACAGGGCAGGTTGGTGTCCTGGTGGCTTGGTGTTAAATCTTCTTTTTTGACTTTTCAGAGCAGGCTCAATCGAAGCATTACTTTTTACTTTTTACTTGAACCTTCCCTACCTTTGCCCATTCAGTTTATAGCTATGTCAAGCCTTGAAGTTACCGCCCTGATTGTTTCAGGGGTATTTGTCGGGTTCATCAACACCCTGGCCGGCGGTGGCACCATCATCTCCCTGTCGTTGTTTATGTTTATGGGTCTTCCGGCCGACATTGCCAACGGAACCAACCGCATCGCGGTCATTCTTCAGAATCTCACCTCTGTTTCAACCTTCCGGCAAAAGAAACTGCTCGACACCCGAAAGGCGCTATGGCTTTCCATTCCAACGGTGATCGGGTCGCTGATCGGGGCGCAGTTGTCGGTACAGATTGATGAATCCACCTTCCGTAAGGCCATTGCGGTGGTGATGCTGATGATGATTGTCTTTATCCTGACCGATCCCGATAAGTGGCTGAAAGGCCAGCTGAAACTTCAGGAAAAGAAAGTAAGTATCTGGCAGATGCTGATTTTCTTCGGCATCGGCATTTACGGGGGTTTTGTTCAGGTGGGCGTAGGCTATTTTCTGCTGGCCGGCATCGTGCTGGGGGCGGGTTACGACCTGGTGAAAGCCAACGCAATCAAGGTTTTTATTGTACTGATGTACACCATTTTCGCCTTGCTGGTCTTTATCTTCAACGACAAAGTCAACTGGCAGTTCGGGCTGATCCATTCCATCGGAAACATCATCGGGGCCTATGTTGCATCGCGGTGGGCTGTTACCTGGGGGGCGGGTTTTATCCGGTGGTTTATCATCGTGATTATTCTGATTACTTCGGCCGACCTGTTCGGGGTGATTGACATCAGGGGGATGTTTGAATGACGCCCTTCGACTTGATTTGGGTAAAAATGACGAATTACGAATTACGAATTACGAATGACGAATGACGAATTACGAATTACGAATTACGCCCTTCGGCTCAGCCTGCCTGTATGCATAATTATTTCCCATTGATTGTTTTAGCTACAGGCAGACAGGCTCAGGGTAAAAATGACGAATGACGAATGATGAATGATGAATTACGAATTACGAATAACGAATGACGAATTACGAATGACGAATTAAGACTGATGAATTTGGATTGTCCGGGAAATAGCAGAGAATGGTTATCATTGAATAAATTCAATCGTTGCATTTTTACGGGCGTAAAAGTGTAACTTAACACAGATTTCGGCAGGAAAACCTTAGGATGCATTTGACCGACCGGAATCCCGGACTCTGAAAAATTCCTGATCATTTTTTAATATGTTTATTATGAAGCAGATAGTGTTCTTTTTCGCCATAGCAATCACTTTTCTGATCCAAACCACCCATGCCCAGGACCCCGGATATGTGCTGGTCATCCATGGAGGTGCCGGTAACATCACACCCGAAAGAATCACCCCTGAAAAGCAGGGTCTTTATGAGCAGAAGCTTAAAGAAGCTTTGGCAGCAGGTGAAAAAATTCTGGCTTCCGGGGGTACTGCCATGGATGCAGTGATTGCAGCGGTTCAGCTTCTGGAAGAGTGTCCGCTTTTCAATGCCGGCAAGGGAGCGGTATTCAATGCCGATGGGAAGAATGAGCTCGACGCTTCGGTTATGGATGGCAAAACCCTGAAAGCCGGCGCCGTAGCCGGGGTAATGACCATTAAAAGTCCTGTTGCTGCAGCAAGAAGGGTAATGGATTCATCAGCCCATGTGATGATGGCTGGTCGTGGAGCCGAGGAGTTTGCCAGGGTTCAGGGACTTGAAATTGTTGATCCGGCTTATTTTTACACCGAAGAAAGCTGGAAGGAATACCTGAAAGTGAAAGCAAAGATTGAGAATCAGGGAAGAAAAGGGACGGTAGGTGCGGTGGCGCTTGATGAACAGGGTAATCTGGCCGCTGCCACTTCCACCGGTGGCATGAGTTACAAAAAATATGGCCGAATCGGCGATTCACCCGTCATTGGTGCAGGCACCTATGCCAACAATGAAAGCTGCGCCGTTTCCTGTACCGGGCATGGAGAGTTTTTTATCAGGAATTCAGTCGCTTTCGATGTCTCAGCAAGAATGCTTTACCTGGGTGAAACCGTTGAGCAGGCTTCGGGATTCATCATCAATGAAAAACTCAGATCGCAGGGGGCAACCGGAGGACTTATCGCCCTTGATAAAGATGGTAATATTGCCATGCCATTCAATACTTCAGGGATGTTCAGAGGGTATGTGAAAAAAGGGGAGAAGCCACAGGTGTATGTTTTCCGGTAATGGCAAAAGGGTACATCCTGCTTCTTTCAGGGATTTCGTTACTTATTGTGAGACAAGGGGACAAGGCGATTTGGAGACAAGGAGAGGGGTTTGAAGCGAGGCAGGGGGCATGCGTAGGGGACACGCATCAATAGACGCACGCCAAAAGATGGAACTGGAAATTGGAAATTGGGATTTGGAAATTAGAAATTAGAAATTAGAAATTAGAAATTAGAATTGCCACTACCTCCTCGTCATTCTCAAGTGATCTTCTTCCCTCGCCCCTCCTTCAGATCATCGACGGATCAAACAGGTTAATAATCTCCGGATCCGGGTTGAAGGATATTGTTGCTTCACTTTTTTCAGGGTAATCCATGCGCGCCAGCACATACCGCATCGTTTCTATCCGTGCGGTGGGCTTGTGGTTTCCCTTCACAATCACCCAGGGATTTGATTCGTTGTGTGTGTGAAGAAACATCTGGTTTTTGTAATGTGTAAACTCATCCCACATTTGCTGGGCTTTCAGGTCCACGGTGCTCAGTTTCCAGGTTTTGAGCGGGTTGTTTATGCGGTCTTCAATTCTGACTTTCTGTTCGGTGATATTGATGGAGAACCAGAACTTAATCAGTACAATCCCATCATCAAGCAGCATCTGCTCAAAAAGGGGTGCCTGTTTCAGAAAAAGCTCATATTGTTCAGGGGTGCAGAATCCCATCACCGGCTCAACAACGGCGCGGTTGTACCAGCTGCGGTCGAAAAATACGATTTCACCGGGATTCGGCAGCTCTTTAATGTAACGTTGAAAATACCATTGCCCCTTTTCTACTTCGGTAGGTTTGGGTAAAGCTACGACCCGCATGGCCCTTGGGTTCAGGTATCGGGTAAACCGGTAAATGGCACCTCCTTTGCCGGCAGTATCGCGGCCTTCAAAGATGATCGCGAGACGGAGCTGCTGATCCTGAATCCATTTCTGCAGCTTGATCAGCTCTATCTGCAAAGACCTCATCTCCGCTTTGTAATGCTCCTTCTGGTTTTTCAAGGGGTTCATGCTGTTCAGAAACTCCGGATTATCAAAATGACGGAATTATAGGATCCGTTTCCCGTTCTGATCAAAAGTCAACTCCAGTTCATTCCATTCCTTGCTGTAGACAAACACTTTGTAGTTGCTCAATCCCCCGGGCAGGTCAACCCTATAGGTGCTTCCTTTCTCCCATGAGCTGAACTCTCCGTTTTTAAGCCCGTCGCGTACAGCCTGCGGCAGCTGATCAGCCGTAATGGCCGTTTCGGTACGCAGCCAGTTGCCCTTGTCATCGAAAAACGCATCGCTGAATTCATTACCCGAACTGAACGTGATGAGGATGGTTTTGTCAATTCTGCTCCACTTTACTTCAGAGGCAGTGGGATATTTTTTAAAGAAGGCATTACTGACCTGGGGGTCCGCACCTTTCAGTACTTTATCGGGAGCCTGTGCATAGCTGCTGAAGGAGATAGCTATCATCATGGTGGTCAGCAGGCAGCACGAATAATTTTTAAATATTGTCATCATAGGGATAGGTTATAAATTGCCTGGTTTAGTCAACCGGAAAAAGCCGATGTTGCCGGTATTATTGCGAAAGTAGTGCATTTTACAGCTGAGGGATTTGCACTGCTCAATAATTTATCAACACCAAATTAACATTGCGTGTGCTGATATACAGTGATTTATGAAGAATGTTGCTATGGGCTTATGCCTCGGCTTCGGGACTGAAATGCCTGAGGATCAGTTGTGCTTTTGCTTTGCCAACACAGTTCTCCAATTCCCCGATGCTGGCCTGCCGGATGTTCTTCACCGATTTGAACTTCTTCAGCAGTGCCTGGGCAGTTGCCGGCCCTATGCCTTCAATCTCGCTGAGGCTGGTTTTGATCGTTCCTTTTTCGCGGCGTTTACGGTGATGGGTGATGCCAAAGCGGTGGGCTTCATCGCGCATTTGCTGGATCACCTTCAGGGTTTCTGACTTCTTATCGAGGTGAAGCGGGGTTGGGTCGCCGGGGAAATAGAGCTCTTCGAGCCGCTTCGCTATTCCGATCAGCTGAATACTGTTCTGAAGACCAAGCTTCTCGATGCTCTGCATGGCCGACCCGAGCTGGCCTTTCCCTCCATCAATGATCACCACCTGGGGAAGGCTTTGCTCTTCGGCAATCATGCGGCTGTAGCGCCGGTAAACCACCTCCTCCATCGATGCAAAATCATTGGGGCCTTCCACGGTTTTGATGTTGAAGTGCCGGTAATCCTTTTTCTCAGGCCTGGCATTCCGGAAAACAACCAGCGCGGCAACCGGAAAATTGCCCTGAATGTTGGAATTGTCGAAGCACTCCATGTGCTCTGGCAACACCTTCAGGCCAAGGTCTTTGCGGATGGTTTCGAGTATTCTTTTCGTTCTTCTTTCGGGATCAACAAGGTCTTTCTGTCGCTGCTTGTCAAGCTGGTAATACTTTGCATTTCGTTCAGAAAGCTCGAGCAGTTGCTTTTTATCGCCGCGCTGTGGAATGGTGTAGGTGATGTCGGGGAGCCGGAATTCAGGCATTACCGGAACAATGATCTCTGCAGCCCCGCTGCTGAAACGCGGGTGCAGATCGGCGATGGCCATGGTCAGTAACTCCTCGGTGGTCTCATCCAGCTTCTTTTTCAGTTCAATGGTGTGCGACTGAATGATGGCCCCGGAAGCGACTTTCACGAAGTTAACATAAGCATGCTGCTCATCTTCAATAATAGAGAAGACATCCACGTTGTTGATGGATGGATTTACTACCAGTGTCTTGCTCTGAAAGCGTTCGAGCAGGTCGGTTTTTTCTTTTACAACCTGCGCTTTCTCGAAGGCGAAGTCTGCCGCATACTGCTTCATCAGCTCGTTCAACTGGTTTTTCACCATGCCAAGGTTCCCCTTGATGATGCTTCTGACTCCCTTAATGGTCTGAAGATAATCCTCTTCAGTCTGGCGGCCTTCGCAGGGCCCGAGGCAATTACCGATGTGGTATTCAAGGCAGATTTTGAACTTGCCGGCTTCAATATTCTGACGGTTGAGGTTCAGCCCGCAGTTGCGCAGCGGATATAGTTGCCTGATCAGGTCGAGCAGGGTATTCATCAGCTTCACCGAAGCATAGGGGCCGAAGTATTCACTGCCGTCCTTCACCAGGTTTCTGGTCGGGAATACCCGGGGGAAGGGCTCATTTTTAATGCAGATCCACGGGTAGGTTTTGTCATCCTTCAGCATGATGTTGTACTTCGGCTGATACTCCTTGATAAGGTTGTTCTCCAGAAGCAGGGCATCCGACTCGCTGTCGGTAACAATCCATTTTATATCGTGAATCCGCGAAACCAGCACCCGCACTTTCCCCGACAGCGAAGTGTCTTTGTTGAAATAAGACAACACCCGCTTTTTCAGGTTTTTGGCTTTCCCAACGTAAATGATTTTACCTTCCTTATCGTAATACTGATATACCCCGGGGTTGGCGGGTAGGGTTTTGAGGATGGAAGTGAGGGCTGGAGGAGACATTGAGAAGTAAAATGTAAAAAGTAAAAAGTAAAAAATTCTATTCAAGTAAAGAAGGAAAAAGTAAAGCTATGAGTAAAGCAAAAAGTTAAAAATGTCTGAAGTAAAAGTAAGAAAGTAAAAAGAAAGGGGGCGGTTTTTGATTCAGCTTTTTTTGTTTTTATTGTCTGAGAATTTACTGCAGATTGAACCCAGAATCCTTTTAAGCTGTTCAGATTCATCTATCAATTCATCCAATTCAGCTGGTCTTTCAGCATGGGGTATGGTCTGGCTGAGTAATTCCAGCCAGTAATTGCTTTCACGCATTTCTTTCAACGATATCTTTACTTTATTTATAAAGTCAGGCGTCGAAGCTGCTCCCTGGCTTTCTTCATAGTTTGCTCCGGCAGATGTTGCTGCCTTGATCAGCTGATTTTTAATTATTTTGTATTCTGCTGAATTGTCAAGTTTTCTGCTCATCTTTATAACCGCAACAGCAAATCGCCTTAGTCTGTCAGGGATATCGTTTTTCATAATCCAATGCTTTAATGATGTGAAACTAATATATGCAAAGGGGTTTTTGCAAAATGATTTCAGCTTGTCAGGTCTGGAAATTATCTGCGGTCATGAAATTATTATGATGAAAAAGGTTTCTTTTTTTTCACTATACGATTTACCAATTGTTTGTTTGCTTGCCTGGAGTAAACAACCTGCCCTGTCTGCCTGTAATATGCAGGTAGACTGACTGAGTCAAGCAGACAGGGCAGCTTTTACTTTTTACTTTTTACCTGTCTGCCTGGTTGCCCAGGCAATCAGGCAGGCTTTTTACTTTAAATGGTTAAAGCCTTGCGCCTCAATAGGATAGAGGCTTCCTCCGTTGCTGATGAGGTATTCGCCTTCGGCTTTTTCGGTCATGTGGCCAATGATGTGAATACCCTTAATGGTTTGCAGTTTTTCAAAATCATTCACATCGGCTGTGAAGAGCAACTCATAGTCTTCGCCACCATTCATCGCTGCGGTGGTCGGATCGATCTGGAATTCGCCGGCGATATCGGCGGTTACCACATCAACCGGCAGTTTGTTCTCGTAAATTCTGCAACCCAGGCCTGAATCTTTGGCTATGTGAAGGATTTCACTGGCCAGGCCATCTGAGATATCAATCATGGCGGTGGGTTTGATGCCGGCTTCTTTCAGTTTGTGGATTATGTCGACCCTGGCTTCGGGTTTCAGCTGGCGTTCAAGCACATAGTCGTTGCCTTCGAGGTCGGGTTGCATCTGAGGGTTGGCTTTAAAGACCTGTTTCTCCCTTTCGAGCAGCAACAGCCCGATGTAGGCTCCTCCCAGGTCGCCGCTTACGCAGATCAGGTCGTTTTCACGGGCTGTACTCCGGTAAACGACCTCCTCCTTCTTCGCAGTTCCGATCACTGTAACCGAGATAAACAATCCCGAAACCGAGGAAGTCGTGTCGCCGCCCACCAGGTCAACATGGTACTTTTCGCAGGCAAGCCTGATGCCGGCATAAAGTTCTTCCAGGGCTTCAACCGAAAACCTGTTGGAAACGGAAATTCCAACCAGCAGTTGTTTCGCAGTACCATTCATAGCAGCGATGTCAGAAATATTGACCACCGCGGCCTTGTATCCCAGGTGTTTGAGCGGGGTATAGGTTAGGTCGAAATGGACGCCTTCCACCAGCAGGTCTTTCGATACCAGAGTCAGCAGTTTTCCGTTATCGATTACGGCTGCATCATCCCCGGTGCCTTTCAGGGTTTCTTTGTTTTTGATTTCAATACCTGAAGTGAGGTGGTCGATCAGGCCAAATTCGCCTAAAGCGGATAATTCGGTACGTTTCGGATTGGTTGGGTCGGTCATTGGATCTTTCTTTTCATGGGGTTGCAAAGGTAAGCATATTCAGCGGTTTGGTTTTCCGTATACATTTACGGTATGCCTTTCTTTGCCGGCAAGGAAAGGTCGGGCCTGGCCTTTTCTCTCTGATGTGATTCAATTCATTGAAATCAAGCCGGATCAGGCCTGAAAGGCATCTGCGCTTTGCAGTTCTTCGCACCAGACCCGACTCAGAAACTTACCAGGCTTTTATCCCTTGCAACTTAATACCCCGCAGTTTGTTATACCCTTGATTAAAGATAGCGGAGATCCTTCTAAACAGGGTTTCATTTTATAACAGGCTTTTTCGCCTGAAAAATGCAAAATGAGTATATTTGCCGGCTATCTTAATTTAATCTAATTAAGTACTTAAATAACCACAAGGGAAATGGACAAGGACCCTAACAACATACTGGAAGAGGTAACGCAGGGGGAATACAAATACGGTTTTTACACCGACATTGAAATGGATCAGGCTCCCAGGGGGCTTTCGGAGGATACCATTCGTTTCATTTCGGCCAAAAAGAACGAACCAGAATGGCTGTTGCAGTTCAGGCTTGACGCCTACCGCAAGTGGCTTGGTATGACAGAACCGTCATGGGCACACCTGCACCACCCGCCCATCGACTATCAGGACATCATTTACTATGCTGCCCCGAAGAAAAAAAAGGAGCTTGAAAGCCTCGATGAGGTAGACCCTGAGTTGATTGCTACATTCAACAAACTCGGAATCTCGCTCGAAGAACAGAAACGCCTGTCGGGCGTTGCTGTGGATGCCGTGATTGATTCGGTATCTGTTAAAACGACGTTTTCGGAAACACTTGAAAAACAGGGAATTATATTTTGTTCCTTCAGTGAGGCGGTACAGAAGGTTCCCGATCTGGTAAAACAGTATCTGGGATCGGTCGTTCCTTCTGACGATAATTATTTTGCCGCCCTGAATTCTGCGGTTTTCAGCGACGGATCGTTCTGTTACATTCCGAAAGGAGTACGCTGTCCGATAGAACTTTCGACCTATTTCAGGATCAATGCCGCCAACACCGGGCAGTTTGAACGGACGCTCATCATCGGCGACGAGAACAGCTATGTAAGCTATATGGAAGGCTGCACGGCACCCATGCGTGATGAAAACCAGCTGCATGCAGCCATTGTGGAGATCATCGCCCTTAAGGAAGCTGAAGTAAAGTATTCCACGGTCCAGAACTGGTATCCGGGAAACAAGAAAGGTGAAGGAGGAATCTACAATTTCGTCACAAAACGGGGGATCTGTAAGGGCAACAACTCCAAGATATCCTGGACACAGGTTGAAACCGGCTCGGCCATCACCTGGAAGTATCCGAGTGTGGTATTGATGGGTGATAACTCAGTGGGAGAGTTTTATTCTGTAGCTGTAACCAACAACTACCAGCAGGCCGATACCGGCAGCAAGATGATACATCTGGGAAAAAATACCCGGAGCACCATTGTTTCGAAAGGGATCTCAGCCGGATACAGCAGCAACAGCTACCGAGGTCTGGTGAAGATGACCAAACGAGCCGAGAATTCAAGGAATTTCTCGCAGTGCGATTCGCTGCTGCTCGGCGATAAGTGCGGGGCCCATACGTTTCCCTATATAAAAACGGAGAACAGGACTTCCATTGTTGAACATGAAGCAACCACCTCCAAGATTTCCGATGATCAGCTGTTTTACTGCAATCAGCGCGGAATCAGCACCGAAAGTGCCATTGGTCTGATTGTGAATGGCTACGCGCGTGAAGTGCTGAAGCAACTTCCCATGGAATTTGCCGTAGAGGCACAGAAACTGCTTTCGATCAGTCTGGAAGGAAGCGTAGGGTAAAGCCTGCCTGACTGCCGTCAGAGCAGGCAGGCTCAAAGCTCAAAGTTCAAAGCTTCAAGTCTAAAGTAAAAAGCCTTCCTGTATGCCTCAGGCGGACAGGTAAAAAATAAGAAGCATCAGGGATTTGGAAATTGGAAATTAGAAATTAGAAATTGGAAATTAGAAATTTCTCATTCCACCTCACGCTTCTCAAAAATACTAAAATAACCAAAAAAACACCATGCTCAGCATTAAGAATTTAAGGGTTTCGATCAACAACAAGGAAATACTGAAAGGGGTTAACCTGGAAGTCAGACCGGGCGAAGTTCATGCCATTATGGGACCCAATGGCACCGGTAAAAGCACCCTTGCTTCTGTAATTTCGGGTCGTGAGATCTTTACGGTGGATGAAGGTGAAATACTTTACAAGGGGAAGAACCTGCTTGACATGCCGGTGGAAGACCGCGCCAGTGAAGGTATTTTTCTCGGATTTCAGTATCCGGTTGAGATTCCCGGGGTGAGCATAACCAATTTTATGCGTACCGCGGTGAACGAACAGCGCAAATATCATGGGCTGGACCCCATGCCGGCCAATGAGTTTCTGGCCAAAATGGAAGAGAAGAAGAAAATGCTTGAAATTCATGCCAAACTGGCGAACCGTTCTGTTAACGAAGGGTTCTCGGGTGGTGAGAAAAAGAAGAATGAGATTTTCCAGATGGCCATGCTGGAACCCAGTCTTGCAATTCTCGATGAAACCGACTCAGGCCTCGATATCGACGCACTGAAAATTGTTGCCAGCGGAGTAAATAAGCTTCGTCGTCCAGACAACGCTTTTGTGGTGATCACACATTATCAGCGCCTGCTGGAATATATTGTTCCGGATATTGTGCATGTGCTTTTTGATGGCCGTATTGTGCGGTCAGGTGGTAAGGAGCTGGCCATTGAGCTGGAGGAGAAAGGGTATGAATGGATTAAAGCTGAGCTTGTCTGATCCTGGAAAAAAATTTCAATTATGGATGGAACAATAACAGGAGGAACAACCACACAGGAGGCTTTGCTCCGGTTGTGGGACGAAAAGCGTGATATGCTGGGCATCAGCGATCCGGAAAGGGTGGCTCAGCTCCGGCAAAACGCCATGCAAGGGTTCAGAAATCTGGGTTTCCCGCATACGAAACTTGAAAAATGGAGAAATACAGACCTCAGCCGCATGCTGGGCAATGCATTCACTTTTCCATTTGAAGCCCAAATCGAAAATGTAGATCTTGATGAGGTCTTCAAATGCGATGTGCCGGGGTTCAACACCTTCATGGTTGCCCAGTACAACGGCAGATACATTGAAAGGGGGAACCGGCTGGCAGATGCTTCACGGGGAGTAATTGTATGCAGCCTTTCCGAAGCATTCAGTAAGCATGCTGACCTGATTGAGAAACATTTCGGTCGTTATGCCGATGTGGAGAACAACAGCCTTACAGCCCTGAATACCGCTTTTGCAAAAGAAGGTGTTTTTATCTATGTACCCGATAATGTTGAAGTTACAGAGATTATTCAGGTAGTCAACATCATCAATTCAGACGAAACCGTGTTTCTGCAACCGCGCAACCTGGTGATCGCCGGCCGCAACAGCAGCCTGAAACTGGTTCAGTGCGATGATTCGATTGATGATCATCCAGGGTTTATCAATGCCGTTACGGAAGTTTATGCCGGAGAAAATTCAGTGATTGATCATTACAAGCTCCAGAATAAGAATGACCGTTCAGCGCTGGTCAACAGCATGTATTTTCAATTGGAGGCTGGTTCCAGCCTTTCTACCAACGCCATTAGCCTGAATGGGGGGCTGATCCGCAACGAAACCAACGTGAAACTGAACGGCCGTGGAAGCCATGCCGATGTGCTTGGTGTTTATCTGATGGATAGAAATCAACATGTTGACAACCAGGTATTTATAGATCATGCCATGCCCGACTGCACCAGCAACGAGCTGTTCAAGGGCATTCTGGATGATCATGCCAGCGGTGTTTTCAACGGTCATATTCTCGTTAGAAAAGATGCACAGCGCACCAATGCCTATCAGAACAACAAAAACATCCTGATTTCTGATAAGGCAGTGATCGATACCAAGCCCTTTCTCGAGATTTACGCCGATGATGTGAAATGCAGCCATGGTGCTACTGTCGGACAACTGGATCCTGAAGCCATGTTCTACCTGAGGTCAAGAGGCATCAGTCAGGACAATGCCCGTATGCTGCTGATGTATGCTTTTGCCGCGGAAATCGTGAACAGGATTTCCATTCCCCAGCTCAGGCTGCGGATTGATGATCTGGTAAAGAAACGCCTTCGGGGAGAACTTTCCGTGTGCGATCAGTGTGTACTTCATTGCAATGCCAGAGAACAGAAGGTGGCCTTTGAGATTGACATGAGCAAGATATAGTGCATATTCCGGCATTATGTATTATTTTTGAGGTTGGGAACGCATTTCTGAATGAAAAGGCCAAAACCTTCACAGGCAATGATATCGGTTCCTGAATGCCTGACCAATTACTTTTTGCTAAGCATTTAAATTTCTGAAGGCACCCAAGCATGCAGTTCTACGCTTTAGATATTGACAAAATAAGAGCAGATTTCCCGGTTCTTGCCCGCAGTGTTCACAACAGGCCGCTGGTATATTTCGACAATGCCGCTACCACGCAGAAGCCGCAGGTGGTAATTGATGCGCTGACAGATTATTACAGCAATTACAATTCCAATGTACACCGGGGCGTTCACTCACTGAGCCAGCAGGCCACCACAGCTTTCGAAGCGGTGAGGGATAAGGTTCAGGCATTTATTCATGCCCGTTACCGGCATGAGGTGATCTTTACCCGTGGATGCACCGAAGCCATTAACCTTGTCGCGGCAACCTGGGGCAGAAAGAACATTTCAGCAGGCGATGAAATACTGATTTCTGCCATGGAGCATCATTCCAACATCGTTCCCTGGCAGATGCTCTGTGAAGAAAAAGGTGCCCGTCTGGTGGTCTGTCCGCTGCTGGACGATGGAAGCCTCAATCTGGAAATGCTTTTCTCAATGATGAACAGCAGGACCCGGCTGCTGGCTCTCACCCATATTTCCAATACCCTGGGAACCATTAACCCGGTAAAACTGATTACCGGAAAAGCGCACGAGAAGGGCATTACCGTGCTGATCGACGGAGCCCAGGCACTCTCGCACATGGAAGTTGATGTGCAGGATATCGGATGCGATTTCTATACCTTTTCGGCCCACAAGATCTACGGACCGATGGGTATCGGCGGGTTATACGGCCGCGAAGAGGTGCTCAGCGCAATGCCCCCCTATCAGGGAGGGGGCGAGATGATCAAAAGTGTATCGTTTGAACGTACTACCTATAACGAACTGCCCTATAAATTTGAAGCCGGTACGCCGAATGTAGGTGGAACCATTGCTTTCGGGGCGGCAATCGATTATGTAAACAGTATCGGTCTGCAGACGATAGCCCGGATGGAGCATGAACTGCTGACTTATGCCACGGGACGGCTTCTCGAAAATCCGCTGGTGAGAATCATAGGTACATCGCCGGAAAAGGCCAGCCTGATCTCATTCATGATCGACAGGATTCACCCCTTTGACGCCGGTACCATCATCGACCAGTTGGGCATCGCCGTCAGAACCGGAACCCACTGTACCCAGCCTCTGATGGATAAACTCGGGATTCCGGGTACCATCAGGGCGTCTTTTGCATTCTACAATACCAAAGCTGAAATCGACAGATTGATCGAAGCCATTGGTAAGGTTGAAGAGATTTTTCTTTAATATTGTATTGATAAACGTTTTGATATGATCAGGATAGAAGAGGCTACCAGCACTATTGTCAGCGAGTTTGACAATTTTGATGATTGGATGGACAAATACAATTACCTGATTGAACTCGGGAAATCGCTACCGCTGATTGATGAAAAGCACAAGACCGAAGCCAATCTCATAGAGGGCTGTCAGTCGAGGGTATGGCTGCACGCAGAATTCGACGGTACCCTCATTCATTTTACTGCCGATAGTGATGCTGTGATTACCAAGGGCATTGCCAACCTGCTGATCAGGGCCTACAGCGGACATACACCTCAGGAAATACTTGACTCATCCACGGAATTCCTCAACGAAATAGGGCTTACCCAGCATCTTTCACCCACACGGTCGAACGGACTGCTTTCCATGATCAAACAAATCAAGATGTATGCCCTGGTGTATAAGGCCAAGCAGGCGATGTAATCCGCTGTTGGTATATTGAAAGTGCGGTGCTGAGTTCGCCCGGGGTGAGTGTGGTAAGCATTCAAACCAGATCAGAACTGACATGAGCATAGAGCAGACCCGGCTGATTGCTGATTCCTGAATTTCATTCTTTTAACCATGATGAACCACGAAAAAACCATAAACCTTGGCAATCAGGTAATCGAAAAGCTGAAGACAGTTTTTGATCCTGAAATTCCTGTGAATATCTACGATCTGGGTCTGATTTATACGATCAATATTGATGATCAGTCCGTTGCTCATATCTCAATGACCCTTACTGCTCCCAATTGTCCGGTTGCAGAATCTCTGCCTGTTGAAGTAAAGGAGGTTGTTTCCGGCATTGATGGAATCAGTGGTTGTGAAGTAGAACTTACGTTTGATCCTCCCTGGAGCAAGGATATGATGTCGGAAGAAGCCATGCTGGACCTTGGATTTCTCTAGATAGGACTATTCAGTCCAGATGCCTTGAATCCAGAGGCGATCATCAGTCTGAGAATCGGAATTTCTATCTTTTCCTTACCTCAATTTCAGGATTTATCGAAAGCAGCAGCTTTGTAAACTCCTCCGGTTTTACCGGTGAGATCAGCAACGTTTGCTTGTTTCTGAACCGGAGTTCAAGCCGGTTGAGCGACAGGGCTGGCGACGACATCACATTACTGGTAGGCCGTATACTGAGAATTTCCTCAATCGGGAAAGTTTTCCTGTAAAACAATCCGCACACAACGGTTAAGTGGTTGATGTCGTGTATTTTGTAATAGGTTCTGAAATAGATCGGAACGGCCATCAGCAGTACCGGTAGCATGGTAAACGCAATGAACCACGGTTTCATAAAGAGCATAACAACGGCAAAAGCAAGGGGTAGCAATACCGAAATGCTGTACCAGGCTGAGCGTTTTGACCGGTAAATGAGAGAGATTCCCATAATCAGTTTTTGTAGAACCGTTGGATTACTTCGTAAATATATCCGATTTCTGAGGTCTGCAGGCTGTAGAAGAACGGAAGCCTGATCAGGGTGGAAGCATAGCGTTCTGCGTTGCCAAGCACCCGCTTATCGTGCTGGTTTCTGAAATAGGGGGAATTGTGGAGCGTAAGATAATGAAATACTGCATGTATCTCATTCTTAAGCAGATGGGTAAGCAGCCGGTCCCTTTCCTCAGCGCTGCGGGTGGTGAGGTAGAAGAGGTGGCCGTTGTGGGCGGCATACGCCGGCACCTGCGGCAGACCGATGAAGCCGGCTGTTGCCAGATCAGAGAACCTGTTGAAGTAATCCTGCCAGATATTCATTCTTTTTCGCTGAATATCTTCAAGCAGCTCGAGCTGACCAAACAGAAAGGCGGCGGTCAGTTCATTCGGAAGAAAGGAGCTGCCAGGTTCCACCCATTCATACTTTTCCACTTCACCCCTGGCAAAAGCGGCCCGGTTGGTGCCCTTCTCCCAGATGATTTCTGCCCTGTTGACCAGAGCCGGATCGTTGATCAGCAGCAGGCCGCCTTCACCCGAAGTCACGTTCTTGGTTTCATGAAACGAGTAAGTTCCCAGGGTACCGATGCTTCCCAGGGGTCTGCCATTGAAGGTTGCTTCTATACCCTGGGCTGCATCTTCAACTACCGGAAGCTGGTACTTGCCGGCAATCTGCATCACTTTCTCCATATCGCAGGCGATGCCGCCATAGTGCACAACCACAATGGCCCTGGTTCTGGACGTGATCAGATTTTCCAGCTGATCCGCATCAATATTGGGATTCTCAGGGTTGCTGTCGGCAAAAATGATGGTTGCCCCCCTGAGCACAAAGGCATTGGCTGTGGAAACGAAGGTATAAGAGGGCATGATTACTTCATCACCCGGGCCAATTCCCAGAACAAGGGCAGCCATTTCCAGGGCATCGGAGCAACTGGTGGTCAGCAGGGTTTTTTGCAAATGATAGCGTTTCTCGAAGAAAGCCTGGCATTCGCGGGTGTAGAAACCGTTGCCTGAGAGTTTTCCCAGCACAGCGGCTTGTGACAGATGATGTGCCTCACGACCTGTAAAATGTGGCTTGTTAAACGGAATCTTCATACCTGATGCTTATAAACTGCTAAATTAACCATTTCCTTCAATTCTGACTGAATCACGGTTCACTGTCCCTTGATACCGGGGTGTTTGGCTTTGAGTGTGAAGTGGATCCGGTAAACTGCCCGGTGGAATTCATCCTTCTGCCGGAATTTAGTTTTGCCTGCTGATGAATATGGCTTTATATTTGCAGCCGGTTGGTCTACAATCAACCCGGAACTAAACCATAAACAACATTTCACATGAAACTGAAAATCATTCTTCTTGCCGCTGTTTTCGCTGTTTCAGGCGCTTTCGCGCAGACAAGCAAGCAGGCTGCCACCGATAAGGCAGATACCAAAACCTCAACCATAGTAAAGAAACCAACCCAGGCCAAACAGTCAACCCCTCCGCAGAAACAACCCACCAACGCGGTTACCCCCTCAAACCAGAAAAAGCCTGTTACACCGGTTAACCCGAATAAACCCGCAGTGGTACCCCCTGCAAACAAACCGGTTGCTGCTACCGCTGACATCACCGGTTACTGGCTTACAGCCAACAGGTCCAACATTGTGCAGTTCTACAGGAACGGTGACAGTTACAACGGAAAAATTGTTTGGGTGAGAAATAACAAAGACAAGAAAGGCAGGCCACTCACCGATGTTAACAATCCTGACAAGTCGAAGCGCAATAATCCCATTGTGGGAACGGTAATGGTTACAAACCTGAAATACAATGCCAAAACCAAAACTTATGAAGGAGGAAAGGCTTACCTTCCGCAAACCGGAAAAACTTTCGGCTGCAAAGCAAAACTGACCGGCAACAACAATGCATTGCAGGTTACTGCCATGGCCGGGCTGTCGATGATGAGCAAAACCCTCACCTGGACCCGAACCACCGGAGTTCCCTCAAAGTAGAAGCCCTGTATTTAACCCTGAGAAAGGCTGCGGACGATGGTTCGTAGCCTTTTTTCTTTAAGGGTTTGTCCGTTTTCTGCCTGTGTCGGGTTCAAAGAATTATCTTTGCCGCCTGTTAGTTGTTGTAATGGAGCCATTCCGAAAAATACCGTTGTTCTTTATCATTGGCCGTCCACGGACGGGCACAACCCTGCTTCAGTCGTTGTTCGATGCTCATCCTCAGGTGATAATTCCCTGGGAATGCCAGTTTGTGCTCAACCTTTTTCCGGCCTACGGAAAAATAACCAATTGGAAAATCACTGATCTTCAGCATTTCTATGAGGATCTTCTCAGACAGTGGCAGTTCAGCACATGGAACATCAATCACAGCGAGCTCCGTGAGGCCCTGTTGCAATGCACCGGTGAACATACCTACCGCGACATCTGTCAGGTGGTTTATCTGAATTACAGATCACTGTTTCCAAAAGGGGAAATCAGACTGATCGGCGACAAAAACCATGGTTACACCATCTATACCGAAAGGCTCCTGAAAATTTACCCGGAAGCAAAATTCATTTACGTTCTGCGCGATTACCGCGATAATTTCGATTCAGTGAAACGGGTTGATTTTGAGGTTCCGATTGTTTCGCTGGTCGTTTACAAATGGAAGTATTTCTACCGCAAGGCGCTTCAGGCTGCAGAACGGCATCCCGGGGCGTTTTATTTTCTGCGTTACGAAGACCTTGCCACTGAACCGGAAAAATATTTCAGGGAAATCAGCGACTTTACCGGAATCAGCTACCATCCGGAGGTATTTGAGTTTTACAGAATGAAGGGCAAGGCAGTGGAGGCCTATCCGACTGATGTGATTGAAAAGCATCACCAAAGCCTTTTTAATCCCATCAACACCAGCCGCCTGGGCCTCTGGAAAAAGTCGATGAGTGAAACCCAGGTGCGTATTGCCGATCAGGTGGCCGGTAAGTATGCCGTACTGGCTGGTTACCAACGCCGGTATGAAAAGTTCAGTCTGTGGATTGCCCTGCTGGCTTTGCCGGGGGTATTTTATGCACGTACCATCTACTTTTTCACAGTAATTTTTGACCGGTTTCCTTACCGCTGGCGCGAGAGAATCCTGAGCAAAGGTCCGCTTATGCTGGCAAAACTGTTCTCGGTATTATTCAGGCGAAAGCGCGTTTCCTGATTCCAACTGTTTCATGTCTTCTGCAAACCGCCGGGTAAACAGGTCGGAGCCCTTGATATTGAGGTGATCCGGGTCGAAGAAGTATTCGGGATGGTCGAAGAACAGGTTGTGGTAATCAAACAATTTTACGAATACAGGATACTGTTCAGCAATTGACTGAACCTCACTGAACAGTTGCCGCTCCGGCACAATCCTGATCTCTTCTTCGTGAAATTCCCGCGTCATCGGATAGCGGATCATCAGTACCTTCACTCCATGGCTCTGGCATAGTTGGAGAATTTTTTTGTAATAGGCTTTTATCGTCGGATCAAAATAGCTTCCTCTGGTAAGAAAGAGGTTGGCTTTTGCCCAGGCCAGGCGGCGTTTGTCTTTTTCCTGAGAGAAGTTGCGGTAATCGCGGTGCGGGCGGTAGCCGTTGTGCATCTCCAGTTTGCGGATTTTTATCCGGTAAAGAATGGATAGCTGAACATCCTTGTAATTGCCGGCATACGAGAAAAACCGGCCTTCAATCCATTTGGTGAGCAGGCTGCGGTCGCCGCTGATCCGGGCCAGCTCCGGATAATCGATGTAATCAATCCAGTAGCTGTTGTATTCAAACCGGTCGGCAATTTTAGGACCGTAAGTCGATATATCGGCCTGCAGGATCACGTATTCAGGTTTTTTTCCGCTTTTTTCAAGAATGTGCTTCAGCTTGTAATACGACTGTATGTAGTTTTCGCTGGGTGAACCATAGTTAAAGCTGTTGTTCAGGATATAAGTATTGATGCAGTTGTGCGAGTTGCCCAGGGAGAGGTATTTCAGGGTGTCGTTGTAAGCAGCAAACTGTTCGTCCATCCTGCGGTTGAGGATGTTGTGAACCGAGAACGCCTTGAATGCCTGATCCAGGGCTATATTCACCACAACCAGAAGAGCGGCGAAAAGGAGTAAACGTTTTATTGATTTGCCCTTCATAAATCTGTTTATGTCTTCAGTCCAGGTCTCACGCAAAGGCGCGAAGACGCAACGTTATTTTGATTCAATAATGATGAGTCAGGTTCTGCAGATTGATTGCAATACAATCGGCTATACTAAACAACTGAACATCAATACAATAATTTGTTATTAGTCTTGATTCCCATTGGCGCTCATTAGTATGTGAATTCGTTTAGAATTTGTAAATTACTCAAAATCAACCGATAGGTTTTCTGATTGCCACCTGTACTTTGCCAAAGCGACGGATGTTTCCAGGTTTTCGCATAGTCACTATACCATTGCGTCATTGCGTCATTGCGTGAGAACAAATCATAACGGACAATTGTCAAATCAGAACTGGAAATAAATGAATTTTTCCTGATGCAATACCCCGAACAATACCACAAAAAATACAAAGCCGATATACAGACTCCACCTGACGGGCAGGGGCCTTTTGCTGATCAGCTCAATGAGGTTGTGTTTTGCGTGAATATGTTCGGCCACGAGCAATACCACGATCATCAGCAGGCCGAACATCACTTCGAGGTTTTTAAGAATCTCTCCGGCATATGCAGCACTGTTTTTGAAATTAAACGCATTCGAAAGCAATAAAACACTGTCGTTCAGGCTGTTTGCCCTGAAAAGAAAGAGCGAGAAAAACAGCATGGTAAACATATACAGGTTTCCAAGGGTAGCAGCAAAACCGGGGTACCTGGAAAGAAAACCTGAAATACCGGCCCTTCTGAGGGGTTTTTCTGCCATTGATTCCACCACCAGCATGAGTCCGTGGAACAGTCCGAACAGCACAAAGGTCCAGGCTGCCCCGTGCCAGAGGCCCATCAGCAGAAAGGTGAGGATGAGGTTACGGTAAACGTTTGACTGAACAATTTTTTTGTTCCTGATGTAGGGCAGCGCGTAAAGCAGGTAATCGCGGAACCAGGTGGTGAGCGAGATGTGCCAGCGGTTCCAGAAATCGCGCAGCGAGGTGGCGATCAGCGGCCGGTTGAAGTTGATCATCAGTTCGTAGCCCAGCAGGCGGGCCGAACCGCGGGCAATATCGGTATATCCTGAAAAGTCGGTATAGAGTTGAAAAGCAAACAGCACCGTCGCCAGTATCACAGGAAGGCCGTGATATTCGGTAGGGTTTTCATACACAAGGCTGACAAACATGCCCAGACGGTCGGCGATGACCAGCTTCTTGAAAAATCCCCACAAAATCAGCTTTAGTCCGCTGATCAGGTTTTGCTGATTAAACGGACACGGAGCATTGATCTGTGGTAACAGGCTGGTAGAGCGCTCGATGGGGCCGGCGACCAGTTGAGGGAAGAAAGAAACATACAGGGCGAATTTCCCGAAGTGTTTTTCAGGCGGCTGAATGCCCCGGTAAACATCGATGGTATAGCTGAGCGACTGGAAAATATAGAACGAAATACCGACCGGCAGCAGGATATGATACAAGGGGAATGAATATCCGCTGTTGGTGATCTGCATCAGGGCATTCACACTTTCGGAGAAAAAATTCAAATATTTAAACCCGGCCAGCATCCCCAGATTAACAAGGATACTTATTACCAGCCAGCGTTTTTTCTTTTTCCCGGAGGATTCCCTGCCCATTTTCAATGCCAAAAAATAGTCGACTACTGTTGTGAAAAGGATCAGGATGGCATATTCTGCTTTCCAGCACATATAGAAAAAGTAGCTGGCAATAAGGAGCAACAACCATCTCCACTTTACAGGAATGGTAAAATAGAGGACAACAACCGACGGAAGGAAAATAAGGTATTCAAAGGAATTGAAGAGCATGGGCAAACGGGAATCAAAGGTGCAAAATAAAGCATTTTCGGTTTATACTTTGCCTTTAATTTCGGACTCCTTCCCAGGAAACGACTCAAAATTACCCTGGTGCACATCTTGAAATTCCATAATTCAGGCCGAATATTCCGATCACAAACGAAAAATCAGGCGTAATTTTTGAATATGGTCAATATAATTGTTATCCGAAGTACATAACCTGGTATTTCGTATCTTTGGCTTACACAAAAGCAAAAACACATGAAATTGCCTATCCGGCGGGGATTGTTCTGGGATGTTGATGTTGATCAGCTGGATGAGCAAAAGCATCTATCCCATATGATTAAGCAGGTTCTCAACCATGGTACCATTGAGGAGTTCAAACTGCTTTTTGATTATTACGGTTTTGATTTTGATCCTGTAAATCCAGTCTTACCATTTTAATTCTTTAAATATCGGCAGTTTGAGTGTAAGACCCTCAAAACTTCCAACTCCACCCCACATTCGGCATAAACGGGAAGAATGATCTCTGCATCAACACAATACGCTCATAGCGGGTATTATCTGGCCCAAATACATCTATCGTAGAGAAATAATAGGCATTGGGGTTGCGCTGATTGTAGAGGTTTATAACGCCTAACGAAAATGTTCTGTGGTATCTTTTCTTTTGCTTATGAAAGTTAAAACTTATGTCCAATCTATGGTAAGGTTTGGTTTTGAAAGCATTACGCTCAGAGTATATGTACATTTCGTTCATATGGGTATAATCTCCGGCAGATACAGGCACATAATATTTAGAAACCGGCAGGGTAAGCCGATATCCGGAATTAAAAACCCACGCACAAGAGAAATCTGCATTTTCGTCAATTTTAACCATAAGTGCCAGGTTGATACTGTGCCTTATATCGAATTTATCAGGGAATAATTTTCCTTGATTTATATCCTCAAATTTTCTCTCGCTACGCGCCAGAGTATAGCTTATCCATCCTGTGAACTTGCCCTGATTTTTTGCTGCCATAAATTCTGCACCATAAGCACTTCCGGTTCCGTTGCTGGCGAAAAGATTCTCCCAGTTTTCGCGGCCTTCCCACAGCGAAGCCCCGTCCTGAAGCATTGCCAGACGAGTGAAGTGCTTATAATACAATTCGCTGCTATACACAATCTTACCCTGTGAAACATATTCTATTCCGGTTGAAATCTGTTTCATTATTGACGGAGGCAGCTTGCCGGTAGCAGGCAACAGGTATTCAACCGGCATTCCTATGGTGTTGTTGCCGGTGATGTGCATATTCTGGCTCATTACATCAAATGATAGAAAACTGTTCAGGTTTTTGTTGTGATGAAAACTTGCTTTTAACCTGGGTTCCGGTATAATATAAAACCGGTTGTTTATGGCAAAAGTGTTGATTCGCCCGCCCAATTCCAGCGTGTGACCTGCCGGTCGGGTAATTTTTCCGCCTGCATAAATTATGCCTTCAAAAGCCTGCATCAGCATAGTGTGGTTGTGACCAGGTTGTAAAGAGTTGTTGCCGCCCGATGCCTCATAGGTATAATCATTTGGCTTAAAATACCTGTAGGTGAGCTGCGTTCCGCCAAATATGCTGGTTTCAGGTGTTAAGTAGTATTCCATTTCCGATTTCAGACTGTATTCACCGATTGTCGAAAGCAGGGTGTTTTTTGCAATGTATTTATCGTTGCCACTCGTGCTTTCCGAAATTAAATTGTTCTTAACCCTATATCGTGAAAAATGCAGAGTGGTATTGCTGAATACGCGGCTGTTGAAGAGATGGTTCCAGCGAAGGGCAGCCATTGTATTGCCCCATTGGTTTGTTTGCATGTAATAATCTGTGCCGTCGTCTTTTTTTTCTTTGAAGCCCGCAAGTGTTTTATCGTCTCCAGTGTAAAAGCTAAGATGGATTTTGTTTTTGGCATCTATAATTTTATTCAGTTTAATGTTTAGGTCGTAAAAATTATACCCCACTGATGAGCCGGGGTTAACTTTTTGGGCCAATGGTCTTGCGAACAGATCGAAATAAAACCGCCTGAAGCTTATCAGGTAAGAAGCTTTGTTTTTTTGTATCGGACCATTTACGGTAAATCTGGCAGAAACCAATCCCAGACTTACATTACCTCCGGTTTTCGAAAGATTTCCGTCGGCCATATTCACATCAAGAACCGACGAAAGCCTGCCCCCATGTTTTGAAGGAAATCCACCTTTTATAAGCGTTGAGCTTTTAATGGCATCGGTGTTAAAGGCTGAAAGAAATCCACCAAGATGGTTTATGTTATAAAGCGGAACATCATCAAGCATAACCAGGTTCTGGTCGGGTGAACCGCCCCGCACAAGAAGCCCCGAAGTGCCTTCGTGGCCTTGCTGCACACCGGGTGTAAGCTGATAAACCTTTATCAGGTCGGTTTCACCACCAAGCGCGGGAAGGGATTTAATTACCTGGGCAGTTAGCCGGTGCATACCCGGCGACGATGCACTGCCTGCATTATTTCCCGATATTATTTCAACCGGCTTAAGCTCAATTCCGGCCTTTAATCGGATGTTAACCAAAGTATCTTTTATCAGATTAATCAACAGTAAAGTGTCGCTTAGGTAACCAACATAAGTAATTACAAGCACCACGGGTTCATCTTGTGGCAGCCCCGGGGTTATGCTGAAAAAGCCATAACCATTGCTGCTTGTGCCTTTTGCTGTTTTGGCATCGTAAATACCGGCATACAATAACCTCTCGCCACTTTTTGAATCCGAGACAAATCCGCTGATGGTTTGCCCCATGACTCCTTTTTGCATCTGCAATATCATTAGGAAACCCAGCAAAACCAATTTGCGGGAAAATAAATACCAGTTCATTTTATCTGAAATCATAAACCACAGTATCGCGGGTAGAAGTAAAAAGCGAGAACAATCCGGCTCCGTTTTTAACGTTGCCATTAATAGAAACCGGCAAGGTCATTCCTGACCATATTCCGCTTTGGTTGTAAATGAATTTATAAAGCGTTTTGTAGTAGTGGTAATGCTCGCGTGTAACATTTCTCAGCTCCGAAACCACAATCACTTTTTGCAGGGATTCAGTGAAGAAGTAAAGGAAATAGTACATCGGTATGCTTACCTGCGAGCCATTGAACATGGCATCGCTGAAAAGCATGGTTATGGGTTCGTATTGCATAATGTCCTCATTTACCATGATGGGGTCAAACGACCTGAAATCATGGTAACCAAAGCTGCTGGACGAATCATCCTTAATTTGAGTGACATTAAGACTAAATTCGTAATAATTGGTTTCTTCGGCAGGGTCGTCGAAACTCAATTGAACCCTCGAAAAATAAACATCATCAATAAGAAGAGCCGATGGTGTAATTTCAATGATGTGGGCAATGGTACTATGGGGAATTACTGTTTGGGCAAAGGTGTGTTTGTTATCTGTGCCTGTAATCCGAAGCGAAATTGTGTCACCGGGTTGGGCTGATAAGCCTTCTGCAATAAATCTTTTTCCGTTATACCTGAGTGGGGTTTGGTTTCCGTTATGAATCACAAAAGCTTCGGCTGTTGAATCGCAGCCAGTGTATCGGCTAGTATCGTAAATGTGCCGTGTACAGGCAATATATACCTGAAGGCTATCATTATACGATTGGCTGGCATAGGCAACGGTTGTTATTTCCGACTGGGGAATGTCCATATCAACCGGCGTTTCACAGGCAGTAAAAAGAAGGATAATAATTGTTACTAAAACCAGTATTGCTTTTTGCATATAAAAAGAAATGCACCCCGCTTTTACATGGCGGGGTGCAGATTAATAAATTATTTAAAATGGTAATTGAGTTTGTAGGTCGGTACAAAGTGATAACCTTCAAACCACAAATCTGGAGAATATTTAACCATCAAATCCAGCGTTACTTTCTTTTTGTAAAGGTTAATGCCCATACCGGTGGAGGCGTACCAGCCAAACTTATTTATTGTCCAGTCAGGGTCAGGCATCATTTGAAAGTGATAATTCCCAAATAGGCAATAAATTCCTGGTTCGAGTAAAATTTGTACATTTTTTTCTACAAAAAAAACATACCTGCCAAAAACACCAGGCTTAAATTCGAAATAGCGGTTACCTGACTCTTCTTTATAATTCATGCCAGACACATCAACTCCTGCGTAGAGGTTCTTTGTAAATTCATTTCCATACCTTAAAGTATAAACCTTGCTTTTTGAGCTGCTGGAATAATAGCTGGTTTCAAACAGCTTGTGAAAGTAACTGAAGTAGGGGTTAAACTGCACCCCTACATATTGTTTGTTTTCTTTGAAGATGGTGGAAATGCGGTTTTGAGCAAATGCTGGATTCTCCGACAAAATAGCTAAAGAAACTGCAATAAAAAAACTGATGTGTTTCATTTGTTATATTTATGAATTGTTAAAAGTGAGCAAAAAACCAGAAAATAATCAGTTTTATGGTACTACCAGACAAACAATTGGTTGTTTTCTATTGTTGGGTTACTTCCATACCTTTCACCCCTATGATAAACCAAACATGAACTATTCCAAAGACTAACTTCATGATTAGTAGTAAGTAATGTTCTAATGAAATTGTCATGATCTGTTTTAGGATCATAGGAAGCGGGAATACTTATCGGGTCTGATAAGCTACCATCCCCACCTATAACATAGCGATAATATCCCTCATTACTACTTTGAAGAAGAAGTGGGATTTTTGCATAAACCCAAACCCCTGACCAATTTTTTTGTTGAGATGTTGTTCTAGCTTCGTAATAAGTCATTGAGCCAACATCATTATGATAAATTCTGGCAACTATTCTTCGGTCATTCCACACAAAATATGCTGTTTTGTAGCTTACCTGGCCCTTCAGATTTTTAACTATTTGTCCTGCTACCTTCTCGATTAAATTATCATTTATAGCCAGAGAGGTTTTAATAATTATTGGCAATTTATCTTCATTTTCAGTTGAGAACAAATATTCTTCGGTAGCCCGGTAGATTGTCTCATCAATTTGATAAACGCCATTAATATTTGTCAAATAGCTCAGTATTGAGGCCATTGGCATTTCCCAAAATTCTGAATTGTCTTCAAGAATAATCTTTCTAAAACAATCCGGGTTTTTCGATCTGTAGTCTTCAAATTCAACAGGGTCTGCTATTCTCATTCCTTTGTCGTAAACTTCTGAGAATGAAATGAAGCCCAACTTCCTGTTGAACTCGTTAATCACTTCGGGATTGGTTTCGTTTTGAATTATCCAGTTAAGATGTTCATTAAAAGTTACTGAATCTTTAAATACCAGATAGCCGTTTTTTAACTGAATTCCGGAGTTTGTTGATTCGTTTTGGTTCGCTTCTCTGTCTTTCTTACAGCCCGCAAGTGTTACTGTTAGCACAAATAGTACAAAAATAATATTTCTTAATGTGTTCATTGTTTTTGTAGTTTTGCGCTCGTTACCGGTTGGTAGGGGAGTGGTTGCTTATCAGCTTCCTAGGGCAAAGGCAGCCAACTCCCCGTGGCCGGTAATAAGCCGGTTTATTTTATAGGTTTAGTTGCATTTATTATTTATTAAGATCATTTCCATACCCTGATTTGAGGGCATACAGATATACCGGCTTAGTAAAACCTCCTTTCTGAATTTGAGCCTGATTTTTTAATCTGGTGTATTACAGGAAATGTTTGTTTTGACTTTTTTCTTATCTTTTGTGTTTGTGTTTGTTCTTTTCTTTTATTCAATGCTTTTGTTATCCCGGCTTAAATCTGTTGCATTATAATTATATCTTATCCTCAATACCTGAATGTCGCAGTAAAGGTATAGCAAAATAATTTACATTTTCTGGGGGGGGTAAGAAATATTTCAAGAAAGGTTAATTTATAATGATTCTGTATAAAGTTTTTATAAAAGCTATCACTACTGTCCACTTAAATTAGATTGAAAATCAATTGATTATGATCTCGTTCTTTGACATTATTGTAATCCAAATTTGCAAGTAGCTCTTTTACAGGCGTTTTGTCCAGTAGAGAAATCCCAAGAACTTGTAATATTTCG